>NZ_JBFOKO010000023.1:0-665 GCF_047246605.1 Aeromicrobium jepli | reverse complement strand
GCGCCCTGCCACTTCAACCCTGCGTTCCCCAGGAGGTGGGGTCTTACTGGTTGGTGGTGGTGCCGTCGAGCTGGACGGCGTCCCACGCGTAGACCGCGGTGGCGGTCTTGCCCTGCTGGGTGTTCGGCGCGGCCTGGTCCAAGGTGACGGTGAACGTGTAGTCGTTCGCCTCACCGGCGGCCCACGTGCCCAGCGTGTTCTTCGTGCCGTCGGCCAGGCCACCGAAGGTGCCGGAGTAGACGGTCGTGTTCTTGGTCGTGTTCTTGATGACGAGCTTGAGGTTCTCCCCGTCGAACCCGTTGGCCGAGGACACCTCGGTCAGCGCGAACGCCGCCGGCAGCGAGCCGGTGTTGGTCAGCTTCAGCGAGCCGTTGAGCGTGTCACCGGGCTTGAGGTTGGAAAGGTTGAACACCGCCTGGCCGTCCTTGCTGTTGGCCTGCGTCAGCGTGCCCGAGGTGGCCGCCGAGATCGTGTTGCCCGACGTCGAGCTGAACGTGGCGCCCGAGCCGACCGCGATCGCGCCGGCGGCGAGCAGGGTGGCCAGGGGGACGAGGACCTTCTTGGTGCGCATGCGGGTTTCTCCTGGAATCGGTGGCCGTTCGGCCGGTGCTGGGCGACTGCCCGGGTTGATGTCATCAACGCTACGCAGCACAGATCCACAGCAG
>NZ_JBFOKO010000022.1:0-737 GCF_047246605.1 Aeromicrobium jepli | reverse complement strand
CGTCCAGCTCGACGGCACCACCACCAACCAGTAAGACCCCACCTCCTGGGGAACGCAGGGTTGAAGTGGCAGGGCGCGATCCCCCCAGTGGGCGCCGCACCCCCCTCCGGCGCCGATCCCCCACTGGGCGCCCTGCCACGCCCAGCCCCTCACCCCGGGACCAGCACCGCACGACCGACACCCCCTGAAGGAGAGTCACGATGAAGCAGCTCGCCACCACCACCCGCGGCCTGGGCCGCCTGCTCTCCTCGCTGCTGCTCGTGGCCATCACCGTTGCCAGCGCCGCGTACATCGTGCCGGGCTTCTTCGGCTACGAGCGCTACGTCATCACCGGCGGCTCGATGTCGGGCACCTTCGAGAAGGGCTCGATCGCGTTCGAGAAGCCGACCCCCGTCGAGGACCTGAAGGTCGGCGACGTCATCACCTACCTCCCGCCGGCCGACTCCGGCGTCGGCACCCTGGTCACGCACCGCATCCTCACGATGGAGGAGGGCGAGAACGGCCGGACCGTCTTCACCACGCAGGGCGACGCGAACCCGGACCCCGATCCGTGGGAGTTCAGCCTCGTCGACGGCACGCAGCCCGTCGTCCGGACCACCGTCCCCTACATCGGCCACGCCTTCATCGCCCTGGCCGACCCGGACACCCGCCGCCTCGTCATCGGCGCCCCCGCCGCCCTCATCGCCCTGATCGCGCTCGTCCAGCTCGGCCGCGCCGTCACCACCCGCGACGAGCAG
>NZ_JBFOKO010000021.1:0-1074 GCF_047246605.1 Aeromicrobium jepli | reverse complement strand
TGTACTCGGCAGACACGTTGGTGACACGGGGCTTGTGAAAGAGGAGGACCTCCCGGCTTAGTGGAGATGTCTAAGTCACCGCTCGCCCAGGAGGTCCTCGTGTCCCACGTTAATGCTCGTCTGACTGTTCATGGTCGTCGTCTGCTCGTCTCGCGGGTGATCGATGATGGCCGTCCGGTCGCTCACGTGGCCAAGGAGCTCGGCGTCTCGCGCCAGTGCGCGCATCGTTGGGTCAACCGGTTCCGGGTCGAAGGCGCGGCTGGTTTGGCGGACCGGTCATCTCGGCCGCGTCGCCAGCCCCGACGGACCCCGGCAGAAGTGGAAGAGGCGGTGGTGAGCTTGCGGCGGCGGGAGCGTCGTGGCCAGGACTGGATCGGCCCCGAGCTCGGAGTCCCGCCCCGCACGGTCAGTTCGATCCTGCGTCGCCACCGAGTCCCGTATCTGCGTCATTGCGATCCGTTGACCGGCGAGCTGATCCGCGCCTCGAAGACCACCGCCATCCGCTATGAACGCGACAGCCCGGGCGATCTGGTCCACGTCGACGTCAAGAAGATCGGCAAGATCCCCGACGGAGGCGGATGGAAAGCCCACGGACGTGGTGAACGCCCGCGAGCCCGACGTGGGCTGGGCTATGACTACGTGCACGCCGCAGTCGACGACTACAGCCGGCTCGCCTACGCCGAGATCCTGCCGAACGAGCAAGGCCCGACCTGCGCGGGCTTCCTGCTGCGCGCCGCCGAGTACTTCGCTGACCGGGGAGTCACGATCCGCCAAGTCATGAGCGACAACGCCCTGAACTACACCCGCTCAACGGACTTCGCTGCCGCGATCAGCCAGCTGCGCGCCGAACACCTCACGATCCGCCCTCACTGCCCATGGCAGAACGGCAAAGTCGAACGGTTCAACCGCACCCTCGCAACCGAATGGGCCTACCGCCAAGTCTTCACCAGCAACGACTCGCGAACCAACGCCCTGGCGCCATGGCTCGACTTCTACAACACTGGACGACGCCACACAGCCCTCGAAGGACTACCCCCGATCAGCCGACTGTCATGAACGTCTCAGCCGAGTACA
>NZ_JBFOKO010000020.1:0-1092 GCF_047246605.1 Aeromicrobium jepli | reverse complement strand
TGTAGTTCCCCGTGAGGTTGTGAACGCGGTCTGAGGGCGTGAGGCCGCCGATGCCGGTGTGGGGTCGGTGGTGATTGTAGTGATGGAGCCAGTCGGAGTAGGTCGCTTGGCGGGCGGCGTCTGAGGAGTAGGTCTCGGCGTAGGCCCACTCGGTGGCAAGGGTTCGGTTGAAGCGTTCGACCTTGCCGTTGGTTTGGGGCCGGTATGGCCGTGTCCGGCGGTGCTTGACGTTTTCGCCGAGTGCTGCGGCGAAGACGTATGACCGGTAGCAGGCGCCGTTGTCGGTCATCACGGCACTGACCTCGAATCCGGCCTCGGCGAAGAATGCGCGGGCTCGTTTCCAGAACGCGGCGGCGGTCTCCTTGCGCTCGTCCGCCAACTGCTCGGAGTAGGCCAAGCGGGAGTAGGAGTCGACCGCGTGATGCAGAAACGTGTAACCGCGCGAGGGCGCTGCGCCCCGACGTGCGGCCCTGTCGCGGGCAGCGCCGGCGTTGCGGTCCTGGGCCGAGCCGCGGCCGTGGGCGCGCCAGCCGCCCCCGTCGGGGATCCGGCCGAGTTTCTTGATGTCGACGTGGACCAGCTCGCCCGGTGCCGAGGCCTCGTAACGGACCGGTTTGGGTTTGCGGACGGGCAGCCCGGTCGCCTGGTCCAGACAGGCAAGCAGCGGCATCCGATACCGGGTCAGCACCCGTCCGACAGTCGAGCGGGGCACTCCGAGGTGATAGCCGATCCGATGTGGACCCCAACGCCTCGCGAACCGCAGCGCGACGATCCGCCGCTCGAGTCGGCGTGAGCACTGTGCCGGCGACCTGCGGGGCCGCGACGATACGTCTGTCATCGAGTCCCCGTCCCGATATCTGCGCGCCCATTTCGACGCCGTTGCCGGCGAGACTTGCAACCGCTCTGCAGCGCGCCGGACCGGCCAGCCCTGCTCAACGATCAACACGGCAAGACGTCGGCGCCCCTCAGGAGTCAAAGGGGCATTAGCGTGAGTCACGAAGACCTCCGTTGGAATGAAGTGAGTGTGGTAACCCACATCGTTCCCGGAGGTCTTCGCTACGTCACCTGTTCACAACGTCCCGGGGAACTACA
>NZ_JBFOKO010000019.1:0-6507 GCF_047246605.1 Aeromicrobium jepli | reverse complement strand
TGTGCGTCTGATCCTTGAGAACTCAACAGTGTGTCAAAAGTCGACGAATTTTTATCAGTACCCCGGCGACTCTGAAGGATGCCAGCCTTGTGGTTGGTGTCGCGCAGGGTTGCAGGGACAATTCCGACAATAAATGACTGTCCAGCAGTCAGATCTTGTCAGTGTTGAACTGTCTAGTTGTTGACCGGGAGTCTTTGGCTTCCGGGATTTTTTCAACGGAGAGTTTGATCCTGGCTCAGGACGAACGCTGGCGGCGTGCTTAACACATGCAAGTCGAGCGGTAAGGCTCCTTCGGGAGTACACGAGCGGCGAACGGGTGAGTAACACGTGAGTAACCTGCCCCATTCATCGGAATAACCAGTGGAAACGCTGGCTAATGCCGAATATGACCATCGAGCGCATGCTCTGGTGGTGGAAAGCTCCGGCGGAGTGGGATGGACTCGCGGCCTATCAGCTTGTTGGTGAGGTAACGGCTCACCAAGGCGACGACGGGTAGCCGGCCTGAGAGGGTGACCGGCCACACTGGGACTGAGACACGGCCCAGACTCCTACGGGAGGCAGCAGTGGGGAATATTGGACAATGGGCGAAAGCCTGATCCAGCAACGCCGCGTGAGGGATGACGGCCTTCGGGTTGTAAACCTCTTTCAGCAGGGACGAAGCGAGAGTGACGGTACCTGCAGAAGAAGGACCGGCCAACTACGTGCCAGCAGCCGCGGTAATACGTAGGGTCCGAGCGTTGTCCGGAATTATTGGGCGTAAAGGGCTCGTAGGCGGTTTGTCGCGTCGGGAGTGAAAACTCAGGGCTCAACCCTGAGCGTGCTTCCGATACGGGCAAACTAGAGGTATGCAGGGGAGAATGGAATTCCTGGTGTAGCGGTGGAATGCGCAGATATCAGGAGGAACACCGGTGGCGAAGGCGGTTCTCTGGGCATTACCTGACGCTGAGGAGCGAAAGCATGGGGAGCGAACAGGATTAGATACCCTGGTAGTCCATGCCGTAAACGTTGGGCGCTAGGTGTGGGGACCTTCCACGGTTTCCGTGCCGCAGCTAACGCATTAAGCGCCCCGCCTGGGGAGTACGGCCGCAAGGCTAAAACTCAAAGGAATTGACGGGGGCCCGCACAAGCGGCGGAGCATGCTGATTAATTCGATGCAACGCGAAGAACCTTACCTGGGTTTGACATATGCCGGAAACACCTAGAGATAGGTGCCCCCTTGTGGTCGGTATACAGGTGGTGCATGGCTGTCGTCAGCTCGTGTCGTGAGATGTTGGGTTAAGTCCCGCAACGAGCGCAACCCTCGTCCTATGTTGCCAGCACGTGATGGTGGGGACTCATAGGAGACTGCCGGGGTCAACTCGGAGGAAGGTGGGGATGACGTCAAGTCTTCATGCCCCTTATGTCCAGGGCTTCAAGCATGCTACAATGGCCGGTACAAAGGGCTGCGATACCGCGAGGTGGAGCGAATCCCAAAAAGCCGGTCTCAGTTCGGATTGGGGTCTGCAACTCGACCCCATGAAGTCGGAGTCGCTAGTAATCGCAGATCAGCAACGCTGCGGTGAATACGTTCCCGGGCCTTGTACACACCGCCCGTCACGTCATGAAAGTCGGCAACACCCGAAGCCGGTGGCCCAACCCTTGTGGAGGGAGCCGTCGAAGGTGGGGCTGGCGATTGGGACGAAGTCGTAACAAGGTAGCCGTACCGGAAGGTGCGGCTGGATCACCTCCTTTCTAAGGAGCATCTGGCCAGCTTGGCTGGTCCAGGCGGACACCGTTCGTCAGCGAATGTCTGGCGCGGGTCCTGCTCACTAGTGGATCGTCGATTATTTGACTTGCCTGGTCGTGAGGATCGTCAGTACTGCTCGTGAGAGCGTGGAACCTCGGTCGGATCGGTTGGGCAGCTCAGGCACACTGTTGGGTCCTGAGGGATCAGCACGTTGTTTCGTGCAGGACCCCTTGGACCGCATACCCCCGCGAACCGTTCGACCTTGGTCGGGTAGGCGTGGATCTGGGTGCGGGACCGATCGTATTTTGAGAACTTCACAGTGGACGCGAGCATCTTTGTAGTAACAACAAGCTACTAAGTGCACATGGTGGATGCCTTGGCATCGAGAGCCGATGAAGGACGTTGGAGTCTGCGAAAAGCCCCGGGGAGTTGACAACCGAGCTGTGATCCGGGGATGTCCGAATGGGGAAACCCACTCAGAGGAAAGTCTGAGTACCTGCGCCTGAACACATAGGGCGTTGGGAGGGAACGTGGGGAAGTGAAACATCTCAGTACCCACAGGAAGAGAAAACAACAGTGATTCCGGGAGTAGTGGCGAGCGAAACCGGAAGAGGCCAAACCTTGGGTGTGTGATAGCCGGCGGGCGTTGCATCCAGGGGGTTGTGGGACCGCACTGACTGTTCTGCCGGACAGTCGAAGAGTCATAAACCATGAGTGAAGGTGAAGCTGACTGGAAAGTCGCGACACAGAGGGTGAGATCCCCGTAACCGTAAGCTCATGGCTCTTGTGCGTCATCCCGAGTAACACCGAACCCCTGAAATTCGGTGTGAATCTGGCGGGACCACCCGCTAAGCCTAAATACTCCTCGATGACCGATAGCGGACAAGTACCGTGAGGGAAAGGTGAAAAGTACCCCGGGAGGGGAGTGAAATAGTACCTGAAACCATGTGCATACAATCCGTTGGAGCGGTTCCTTGTGAACTGTGACAGCGTGCCTTTTGAAGAATGAGCCTGCGAGTTAGCGTTGTGTAGCAAGGTTAAGGCGAGTGCCGTAGCCGTAGCGAAAGCGAGTCCGAACAGGGCGTTTGAGTTGCACGATCTAGACCCGAAGCGGAGTGATCTATCCATGGCCAGGTTGAAGCGCGGGTAAGACCGCGTGGAGGACCGAACCCACCTAGGTTAAAAACTGGGGGGATGAGCTGTGGATAGGGGTGAAAGGCCAATCAAACTCCGTGATAGCTGGTTCTCCCCGAAATGCATTTAGGTGCAGCGTTGCGTGTTTCTTGCCGGAGGTAGAGCACTGGATGGGCTAGGGGGCCTACCAGCTTACTGAACTCAACCAAACTCCGAATGCCGGCAAGTGAGAGCGCAGCAGTGAGACTGCGGGGGATAAGCTCCGTAGTCGAGAGGGAAACAGCCCAGACCATCAGCTAAGGTCCCAAAGCGATTGCTAAGTGGAAAAGGATGTGGAGTCGCAGAGACAACCAGGAGGTTGGCTTAGAAGCAGCCACCCTTGAAAGAGTGCGTAATAGCTCACTGGTCAAGTAATTCCGCGCCGACAATTTAGCGGGGCTCAAGCAATCCACCGAAGCTATGGGATTCACACATGTGGTAGGCCTTCGTGGTCCAGCCGTGTGGATCGGTAGGGGAGCGTCGTGTCGCGAGTGAAGCGGCGGGGTAACCCAGCCGTGGATGCGACACGAGTGAGAATGCAGGCATGAGTAGCGAATGAAGAGTGAGAAACTCTTCCACCGAATGACCAAGGGTTCCAGGGTCAAGCTAATCTTCCCTGGGTAAGTCGGGACCTAAGGCGAGGCCGACAGGCGTAGTCGATGGACAACGGGTTGATATTCCCGTACCGGCATTGAATCGCCCATGCTGAATCCAGTGATGCTAAGTGCCCGAAACCGCACCTACCGTCTCTTCGGAGACCACGGTGCGGCGTAGCGCATGACCCGATCTGGTAGTAGGCAAGCAATGGTGTGACGCAGGAAGGTAGCTCAGCCGTGGCGATGGTTGTCCACGGGTAAGGTCGTAGGGCGAGTGATAGGCAAATCCGTCACTCATGTGCCTGAGAGCCGATGCCACCCACCTAGTGGAGTGTGAGTGATCCTATGCTGCCGAGAAAAGCATCTAGCGAGATTCAGAGCCGCCCGTACCCCAAACCGACTCAGGTGGTCAAGTAGAGAATACTAAGGTGATCGAGAGAATCATGGTTAAGGAACTCGGCAAAATGCCCCCGTAACTTCGGGAGAAGGGGGGCCGGATTCGTCAGTGGACTTGCTCCACGAAGCGTTGAAGGCCGCAGAGACCAGGCCCAAGCGACTGTTTACTAAAAACACAGGTCCATGCTAAGTCGAAAGACGCCGTATATGGACTGACTCCTGCCCGGTGCTGGAAGGTTAAGGGGACGTGTTAGCGCAAGCGAAGCACAGAACTTAAGCCCCAGTAAACGGCGGTGGTAACTATAACCATCCTAAGGTAGCGAAATTCCTTGTCGGGTAAGTTCCGACCTGCACGAATGGAGTAACGACTTGGGCGCTGTCTCAACCATGAACTCGGCGAAATTGCACTACGAGTAAAGATGCTCGTTACGCGCGGCAGGACGGAAAGACCCCGGGACCTTTACTATAGTTTGGTATTGGTGTTTGGTTCGACTTGTGTAGGATAGGTGGGAGACTGTGAAGCCCGGACGCCAGTTCGGGTGGAGTCGCCGTTGAAATACCACTCTGGTCGTACTAGACATCTAACCTAGGTCCGTTATCCGGATCAGGGACAGTGCCTGATGGGTAGTTTAACTGGGGCGGTTGCCTCCTAAAATGTAACGGAGGCGCTCAAAGGTTCCCTCAGCCTGGTTGGCAATCAGGTTTCGAGTGTAAGTGCACAAGGGAGCTTGACTGTGAGAGTGACAGCTCGAGCAGGGACGAAAGTCGGAACTAGTGATCCGGCGCTGGCATGTGGAAGCGGCGTCGCTCAACGGATAAAAGGTACCCCGGGGATAACAGGCTGATCTTCCCCAAGAGTCCATATCGACGGGATGGTTTGGCACCTCGATGTCGGCTCGTCGCATCCTGGGGCCGTAGCAGGTCCCAAGGGTTGGGCTGTTCGCCCATTAAAGCGGCACGCGAGCTGGGTTTAGAACGTCGTGAGACAGTTCGGTCCCTATCCGCCGCGCGCGTAGGAAACTTGAGAAAGGCTGCCCCTAGTACGAGAGGACCGGGGTGGACGAACCTCTGGTGTGCCAGTTGTTCTGCCAAGAGCACGGCTGGTTGGCTACGTTCGGAAGTGATAACCGCTGAAAGCATCTAAGCGGGAAGCACGTTTCAAGATGAGGTTTCCCACTCCCTCGAGGAGGTAAGGCCCCCAGCAGACCACTGGGTTGATAGGCCGGAAGTAGAAGTGCAGCAATGCATGGAGCTGACCGGTACTAATAGGCCGAGGGCTTGTTTCTTACACAGATCGCACGCGTCCACTGTGAGGTTCCCGAGATATGATCGGGAACCACGAGAGAACACCAACGAGTGTTCTCCCAAGGTTTAGTTGATATCTCCATAGAGTTTCGGCGACCATGGCGAAGGGGAAATACCCGGCTACATTCCGAACCCGGAAGTCAAGCCCTTCAGCGCCGATGGTACTGCACTGGAGACGGTGTGGGAGAGTAGGACGTCGCCGGACAACCATTGATGCGCGAGGCCGCTCCCTTCGGGAGCGGCCTTGCTGCATTTCCGGGCCCTTCTATCCTCGACACCAGGACCCCTGAAGCCGCCCACCACACACACCCTCTCGTCCGCAGCAGCCTGCGAGCAGCACCCCTGAAGAAGGACCCCACCGATGGCCGACGACCGCCGCCCCCGCACCAACCGCCCCACCAACCGCCCCACCAGCGGCGGCAAGAACACCGGCGGCGGCAAGAACACCAGCGGCAAGACCGGCGGCAGGAACACCAGCGGCAAGCCCGGTGGCGGCAAGACCAGCGGTGGCCCGCGCTCGGGCGCCGCCAAGACCACCGGCGGCGGCCCGCGCCCCGCCGGCGGTCGCGGCCAGGGCCCGGCCCGCGGCCCCCGCACCAGCAGCCCCCGCACCGACCGCGCAGGCGAGCGCACCGCCGAACAGCGCGCCTACGACGGACCCCCCATCCCCGACGACGTCTCCGCCCGCGACCTGGACAAGCACGCCCGCGCCGAGCTGTCCGGCCTGCCCGACAAGCTCGCCGACAAAGTCGCCCGCCACCTCGTCATGGCCGGCACCCTCCTACACACCGACCCCGAAACCGCCCACAAGCACGCCCTCGCCGCCCGCGCCCGCGCCACCCGCACCGGCCTGGTCCGCGAAGCCGTCGGCGAAACCGCCTACGCCCTCGGCAACTGGGCCGAAGCCCTCGCCGAATTCCGCGCCGCCCGCCGCATGACCGGCCGCCACATCTACGCCCCCATGATGGCCGACGCCGAACGCGCCCTCGGCCGCCCCGAACGCGCCCTCGACTACGACACCCCCGAAACCCGCGCCCACCTCGACGACGCCGGCAACATCGAACTCACCATCGTCATCGCCGGCGCCCGCCGCGACCTCGGCCAAACCGACGCCGCCCTCCAACTCCTCGAAACCGAACCCCTCCACACCACCAACCGCGCCGACTGGGTCACCCGCCTGCGCTACGCCTACGCCGACACCCTCCACGCCGCCGGCCGCACCCACGACGCCATCACCTGGTTCCACCGCGTCGCCGGCACCGACGCCCACCACCTCACCGACGCCGAACAACGCCTCACCCAACTCCAGGG
>NZ_JBFOKO010000018.1:0-8906 GCF_047246605.1 Aeromicrobium jepli | reverse complement strand
GAGGTCGTACCGCTTCAGCAACCCGCTCTTCTACGCGATCGCGGCCGTCGAGGTGCTGCTGCTCGTCGCCCTCGTGTGGGGCATCGTCGCCGCCACCGGGACCGACCGCGACGTCCAGAAGGGGCTGTTCCTGTCCTACCTCGTCACGACCGTCCTCATCCCGCCCGCCGCGGTGCTGTGGGGCGTGGGCGACCGGTCGCGCTGGGGGACGGGCGTCGTCGCGGTGGGCCTGTTCACGGTGTCGGTCATGCTGATCCGCACGCACCAGATCTGGGTGGGACATGGCTGAGCACGACACGCAGCACGGCTTCGGGCGCGCCCTGGTGGCCGTCTACGCCGTCTTCACGATCGCCGCGACGGCGCGGTCGGTCTACCAGCTCGTGACGAAGGCCGACGAGGCTCCCGTCGCGTACGCGCTCTCCGCCGTCGCCGGCGTCGTCTACGGCGTCGCCACGTGGGCGCTGGCCACCGCGAACCGGCGCGTCGCCACGGCGGCGATCGGCTTCGAGCTGGTGGGCGTGCTGGGGGTCGGCCTGCTGAGCCTCGTCGATCCCGATCTCTTCCCGGACGAGACGGTGTGGTCCGGCTTCGGCGCCGGATACGGCTACGTGCCGCTCGTCCTGCCGTTCATCGGCCTGTGGTGGCTGCGGCGCACGGCCCGGAAGCCCTGATCCCCGTGTCCCGCGCGTACGAGTTCCGCTCCGTGTGGGACGTGGCGGAGCCGCCCGACCGCCTCTGGACCACGCTGCAGGAGCTGCTCGAGCAGGACGACCCGATGCCGTGGTGGGACGCCGTCACCGTGACGGACCATCGCGACGACGCGATCGACCTCGTGGCGCGCAGCGCCTTCGGCTACCGGCTCCGGTTCACGGTGCACGACCTCGACCTGCAGCCGCCGCGCACGATGCGGTTCTCGTCGCGCGGCGACCTCGAGGGCTCGGCGCTGCTGACGTTCGCGCCGGCGGCTGCGGGGCGCACCCGGCTGACGATCGACTGGCACGTCGACGTCACGCGGCCGTGGATGGTGCGCAGCGAGCGCGTCCTGCGGCCCGCGTTCGAGGCCGCGCACGGGCTCGTCATGCGCTCGGGGGAGCGCCGGCTCAATCGGTGGCTGACGCGGCGAGGCTGACCACGTCGCCGATCACGGTGATCGCGGGGGAGCGGGCGTCGCGCGCGCGGTCCGCGATCGTGGCGAGCGTCCCGATGGTGGTGCGCTGGTCCGGAGCGAACCCGCGCTCGATGACCGCCACGGGCGTCTCGGGGTCGTGGCCCGCCGCGACGAGCTCCCGGGCGGTCGTGCGCAGGCGCTTGACGCCCATCAGCATCACGATCGTGTGGTCGCCGCGGTGCGGCAGCTCGCCGAGCTCCTCGTGGCCGGTGACGACCGAGAAGCCGCGCGCGACGCCACGGTGCGTGACAGGGATGCCGGCGGCCGCGCAGACGGCGATCGCGGACGTCACGCCCGGCACGACCTCGACCTCGACACCGGCCTCGCGGCACGCGATGAGCTCCTCGCCGCCGCGGCCGAAGACGTAGGGGTCGCCGCCCTTGAGCCGGACCACGACCTTGCCCTCGAGCGCCCGGTCCACGAGGAGCCGGTTGATCCGCTCCTGCGGGATGGGGTGGTGGTCGGGCTGCTTGCCGACGTCGATGACCTCGACGTCGGGCGCCAGCTCGGCCAGGGCGGACTGCGGGGCGAGCCGGTCGAAGACGACGACGTCGGCCTCGGCGAGCAGCCGGCGCCCGCGTGCCGTCATGAGTCCCGGATCGCCGGGCCCGCCGCCCACGAGCGCGACGAACCCGCGCGAGTGCGTGCGGTGGCGCAACGGCAGGTCACCCGTCTGCAGGGCCGTGGCGACCGCGTCGCGCAGACGCGCGGCCCGGCCGGCGTCGCCGCCGCCGCTCACCGCGATCGTCACGTCGTCGACGCGGGCGACGGCCGGGGTCCAGGCCGTGGCGTTCTCGGGATCGCCGCCCTTGAGGCAGAAGACGCGGGCCGCCTCGGCGTCCTTCGCCACCTGGTCGTCGACGGCCGGGGTGTCCGTGGCCGTCTGGACGAGCCAGGCGCCGTCGAGGTCGCCCGTGCGGTAGCCGCGCTCGTGCCACGTGATCGTGCCGCGGCCGATGGCCGAGGCGAGCGAGTCCGACACCTCGGGGGAGACGACGTGCACGTCGGCCCCGGCCTCGGCCAGCGAGAAGGCGCGCCGCGTCGCGACGTGGCCGCCGCCGACGACGAGCACGCGCCGCCCGGCGAGCCGCAGACCGAGAGGGAACTGCTGCGGGGTCGGCGAGCTCATGTGTGCAGGCCACACTCCGTCTTGTCGAGGCCCGCCCAGCGGCCCGCGCGCGGGTCCTCGCCCGGCGCGACCCGGCGGGTGCAGGGAGCGCAGCCGATCGACGGGTAGCCGTCGTTGAGCAGCGGGTTGAGGATCACGTCGTGCTCGTCGGCGTACGCGAGCAGCTGGTCGAAGGTCCAGTCGGCCAGCGGGTTGATCTTCACGAGGCCGTTCTTCTCGTCCCACGTGACGAAGGGCGTGTCGGCGCGCAGCGGGCTGTCCTCCCGGCGGACGCCGGTGACCCACGCCTCGTACTGGCCCAGCGTGCGCGTGAGCGGCTCGACCTTGCGCAGCGCGCAGCACAGCGCCGGATCGCGCTCGTAGAGGCGCTCGCCGTACTGGGCGTCCTGCTCGGCGACGGTCTGCGCGGGCATGACGTCCACGATCGTCAGCTGCATCGACGACTCGACGGCGTGACGCGTGCCGACGGTCTCGGCGAAGTGGTAGCCGGTCTCGAGGAAGAGCGTGTCGACCCAAGGGATGTGGCGGGCCACGACGTGCGGCAGCACCGCATCGGCCATCGAGCAGGCCACCGCCGTCAGGTGGCCGAACTCCTCGGCCGCCCACGCCAGGACGGCCTCGGTGTCGCCGTCGGCGAAGCGCACGGCCGCGGACTCGGCGATCTCGCGCAGCTCCTCGCGCGACCGGCGGGGCCGCGGATGGGCGGCCCGGGCGGCCAGATGCGCCTCGCGTTCGCGGGTGTGGGCCAGTTGGCGCTCGCGCCGCTCGGCCAGCGTGGGAGTGCTCACGATCTCGACACTAGTTCGATCGAGGAGACGTCCAGAACTCGTCCAACATGCGAACAATGCGAAGTCACGGCAGGGTGGAGTCGAACCGAACGAAGGGAGTCACCCCCATGTGGGACACCATCTTGTGGATTGCTGCACTGATCATCGGCATCTTCGGCATCATCCGTCTCGTCCAGCGCGACTTCGTGATGGGCGCCGTGCTCATCGTCATCGCCCTGCTGGTCGGGCCGGGCGGCGTCAGCCTGTTCACCTGACGCTGAGCGCCTAGGGTGGCGAACATGGTTCGCTACATCGACATCCATCCCGTCGACCCCCAGCAGCGCACCGTCGACCAGGCGGTCGCGCTGCTGCGGGGCGGCGGGTTGCTTGCTTATCCGACCGATTCGGGCTACGCCCTGGGGGCCCAGATCGGCAATGCCGAGGCGCTCGAGCGCATCCGCACCATCCGCCAGCTCGACGACAAGCACCACTTCACGCTGGTGTGCCGCGACTTCTCCCAGCTGGGACAGTTCGTGCACGTCGACAACGCCGTGTTCCGGGCCGTGAAGGCCGCGACGCCCGGGCCGTACACCTTCATCCTCCCCGGCACCCCCGAGGTCCCCAAGCGCCTGCTCCAGGCGAAGAAGAAGACCGTCGGCGTCCGGATCCCGCAGCACAAGGTCGCCCTCGCGCTCGTCGAGGCGCTCGGCGAGCCGCTGCTGTCGTCGACGCTGATCCTGCCCGGCGAGACCGAGCCCATGACGCAGGCGTGGCAGATCGCGGAGGAGCTCGACGGCCGCCTGGACGCCGTCGTGGACTCCGGCGACGAGGTGATCGGCGAGCCCACCACCGTCGTGGACCTGTCCGAGGGCTTCGCCGAGATCAGGCGCGTCGGCGCAGGCGATCCCACGCCCTTCGAGTGACGGACGGGCGCGGGGGAGCGGGGGTCCGGGCCGCATCCCGTACGGCGAACCGTGCGGCCCGGCGCTCGCGCCACGCGTCCACCTCGGCCTCGACGTCGCGCAGCGGCGTCACGACGGGCGGCCCGCCCTGCAGCTGACGTCGCGCGGCGACGATCCGGCGATTGAAGTCCTCCAGCGCGGTGCGCACGGCGTCCTCCGACCGCAGGCCGTCCAGCTCGTCCCGCAGCACCGCGTCGTCCTTGCGCAGCTGCAGCGCCTCGGGCAGGACGCCGGTGATGTTCTCGCGCTCGATGAACTGGCGCAGCCACCAGTCCGGGTCGCTACGCGTGTCGATGTGGCGGATCGGCTTGCCGGCCATGGGCAGGTCGTCGAACTCGCCCCGCGCCATCGCCGCACGGATCTGCTGGTCCACCCAGAGCGCCTGGTCCTCGGGACGGCGCTGCGGCCTCGACGCCTCGGCCTCGTCCCCGGCAGGCTCCGCATCCGGTCCCTGGCGGTACCGGGCGGCGCGATGGCGGGGATCGTCGGCCATGCTCCCGAGTCTACGTTTCGACGCGGAGCCGCACCCGGACACGCGATCCGTCCTCGCAGCCCTCGGCGACGCGCACCGCCTTCTTCACCGGGAGGACGAACGCGCGGGCCTCCTTGCTCGGGAAGATCGAGGTGCGCCACGTGCTGGAGCCGATCGTCACCTCGACCTTCACCGAGCCGAAGCCCGCCTTGAGGGCGGTGCGGTCGTCGATGTCGTCGGAGACGTCGTCCGGGAGCGTGAGGAAGTGCCACGCGCCGTCGTCACGCCAGCGCCACACGGTGGACTCGAACTCGTACACGGGTCGAGCCTGCCGCACGGCACCGTCAGAACGCGAACAGGGCGATCGGCTCCGACGTCGGCTCCTGCGTCTCGGGGTTGGTCTCCACGGTCACGCCCGCGGCCGACGCGGTGAGCGCGTCGCCCTCGAGCAGGACCGTGTTGTCCGGACCCTGGGGCATCGTCGCGGCCTTGACCATCTCGTCGCCCTGCTGCAGCCACACGACGTACGAGTGGCCCTTGGGCGCCGCCGGCATGTCCTTCGTGACGATGACGGCGCGACGCTGCGCGACCGAGCGGACGACCGTGGCGCTGGCACCGTCGTCGAACGTCTGGGTGACGCGCTGCGCCTCGGGATCCTTCAGGACACGGTCGGCGGCGGTGACCACCTGGCTCCGTCCGTCGTCGCGGAGCGACTCGGTGACGGCGTAGCCGACGCCTCCGGCGAGCAGCACGACCGCCGCTGCGGCGGCGACCAGCATGCGGGGATCGAAGCGACGCCTCGCGGGCGCCGGCGGATGCGGCGGGAGCTGGCGGACCTCGCTGATCGAGTCCAGCACGGACGAGCGCAGCGACGGCGGCGGCTCCTCGACGGTCAGCTCGCCGAACAGGGCGGCGGTCTCGCGCAGGCTGGCGACCTCGGCCTGGCAGGCCTCGCAGCCGGCCATGTGCCGCTCGAAGCTCTCGCGCTCGGTCTCGGAGACGGCGTCCAGAGCGTAGGCGCCCGAGAGGGCGTGCACGTCGCTCATCGCTCTGCTCCCATCGTGTCTCGTAGTCTGATCAGGCCGTCGCGGATGCGGGACTTGGCCGTGCCCACCGGTACGTCCAGCATGGCAGCCACCTCGGTGTGGGTACATCCTCGGAAGTAGGCCAGGTCGATCGCCTGGCGCTGCGTCTCGGTGAGACCGGCCATCGCGCGGCGCACGCGCTGGGCGTCCAGCCGGGCCTCGACGAGCTCGCTCGTCGTGTCGTGCTCGATCGTCGCGTTGCGGTGCGCGTGCTGCGTCTCGCGGGCGGTCGCGGCCTCGGCACTTCGGACGCGGTCCACGGCACGACGGTGCGCGATCGTCATGAGCCAGGAGAGCGCCGAGCCCCGCGCCGGGTCGAAGCGAGCGGCCTGGCGCCACACCTCGAGGTAGATCTCCTGGGTGACCTCCTCGCTCTGGGCCCGGTCCCGCACGATGCGCCGGACCAGTCCGTGGATGCGCGGGGACGTCTCGTCGTACAGCGCGGCGAAGGCCGCCTCGTCGCCGCGCCCGCATCGTCGCAGGGTGTCGGCGAGGCCCTCGGGCGGCGATTCCTCGCCGCCCGAGGGCACTGCTCGCAGGTGGTTCACGGCAGTTCGCCTCACTCGCTCGTGGATCAGGGCATCAGCACGGAGTCGACGACGTAGACCGTGGCGTTGGCGGTCGGCACGTTGCCGCAGATGACGTTCGCCTCGCCCACGGTGAACTCCTCGCCGGAACCCTCCACGGTGATGGTGTCACCCGCGAGCGTGGTGTGCTCGCCGGCGACGTCCTCGGGCGACAGCTTGCCCTCGACGACGTGGTGCGTCAGGACCGTCGTGAGCTGCTCCTTGTCCGCCAGCAGGGCGTTCAGGTCCTCCGCCGGGATCTTGGCGAACGCGTCGTCGGTGGGCGCGAAGACCGTCAGGGCCTCGGCGCCGTTGAGGGTGTCGACGAGGTCCGCGGCGGTGACGGCCTTGACGAGCGTCGTGAGCAGCGGGTTGTTCGAGGCGGCGGTGGCGACCGGGTCGTCCGCCATGCCCTCGACGGAGCCCTCACCGGAGGTCGGGACGGCCGAGCAGCCGGGACCGAACGGGCCGGAGGCCATCATGTCCTCGCTCGCCGAGGCGGAGGCGGACGGGGTGGAGTCGTTGCTCGACGAGGAGGTGTCGTCGCTGGAGCTGCAGGCGGCCAGGCCGATGGACATGACGATCGCGGCGGCAGCGGCGGCGGAGCGGCGGTGGATCAAGCGGTTCATGGTCGTGCCTCTCGGTGAGTCTGTGGTGATGGTGTCGATGAGTCATTCGGGGCCGGCGCCCATCCGGATGGGTGCTGTCAGCCGACGCGGACGACGATCTGCTGCAAACCGCTGGAACCGTCGGGAAAAGGCGTCGCGCGTTCCTCGGTCTGGAGCTCGCCGTCCACCGTCCTGGCACGCACGCGCAGGCTGTGGCGGCCGGGCTCGGCGTCCCAGGGGAGCCACCACTGGCGCCAGTAGTCGATCCCCGCGTCGGGGCCGAACCGGGCGGGCTGCCACGGGCCGTCGTCGATGCTGACCTCCACGGCGCCGATGCCGCGTCCCGGCGCCCATGCGACCCCCGCGACGACGACGCGCCCCGGCTCGACCGGGCGGGCGCCGCCCGGGGTGTCGATGCGCGAGGCGATCTTGATGGGGCCGTCGATCGCCCAGTCCCGCTCGGTCCAGTACGCCTGGTCGCGGTCGTAGGTCGTGACGGTCAGCCGGGTCAGCCACTTCGTCCCGCCCACGTAGCCGTAGAGCCCGGGGGTGATGAGCCGGGCCGGGAAGCCGTGGGCGCGGGGGAGGGGCACGCCGTTCATGCCGACGGCGACGATCATGTCCCGACCGTCCTGGGCCGCCGTCAGGGGCGTGCTGATGGTGAAGCCGTCGAACGCCGTGCTGAGGATCTGGTCGGCACCGTCCTGCACGCCGGCCCGCTCCAGCAGGTCCGCGACGCGCACGCCGAGCCAGCGGGCCCCGCCGACGTACGGGCCGCCGACCTCGTTGGATACGCAGGCCATCGTGATGTCGCGCTCGATCATCGGCAGGTCGAGCAGCTCGGCGAAGGTGAGCTCGTACGGGCGGTCGACCATGCCGTCGATGCGCAGCGTCCACGAGTCGTGGTCGACGACGGGCGTCGTGAGGTTGACGTCCACACGGTAGAAGTCCTCGTTCGCGACCTGGAACGGCGTGATGCCACGGAACTGCGCCTCCAGCCCGCGTCGAACGGGCGGCAGGGGACTGCGGGGGCGGGGGAGCACGACGTCGGTCACCTCGCGGGCCCGCTGGACGACCCACTGCCCGAGCACGCCGGCCAGTGCGGCCACCCCCAGCACGGCGCCGGAGAGCCGCAGGAACCGGCGGCGGCCCCCGGCGTCGACGGGCGGGGAGGCGACCGTCGTCAGGCGCCTCAGGACGACGAGCGCCACCACGGCGGTGGCCAGCGACGGCAGGACGTCGACCGGTCGCGCGGCGGGTCGCGCGAGCGCTGCCCAGCCCGCGGCGCCGACCAGGACGAGCACCACGGCCGCGCCCCCGGGGAAGGAGCGGCGCGCCAGGACGCCGCCGACCGCGGCCAGCAGGAGCGTCACGACCAGCACGGTCCCGAGCAGGACGGGCTTGTCGGCGTTGCCGAGCGTCTCGACGGCCCATTGCTTGAGCGGGGTGGGCGTCTGGTCGACGACGGTGCTGCCGACGGCCAGCACGGGGGAGGCGGACGGGGTCGTCAGCGCGGCCACGAGGTGGCCGGCGGCCAGTCCCGCGGCGGCGGAGACGAGGCCCGCGGCCGCCCCGAGGGCGAGTGAGTGGCGATTCATGAGGGGGATTCGTCGCGGACGGCCGGATGGATGGCACGAGGACATGAGACATCTCTCATCTTCGCCTCACGGCCTGTTCATGTCGGCGCAGGACGGTGGGGACACCTGAACCGATCGAAGGAGCGCACGATGAAGACCACGCCTCTCGCCCTCGCCGTCGCCGGGGGAGTCCTGCTCGCCGGCCTTCCCGCCATGGCGTCCGCCGACGACGACGGACCGCGCCGCGACGTGAACCGCACCGGGAACCACACGGTGAAGAAGGGGACCGAGATCAACGGCAACGTGACGGTCCGCAACGGCCGCCTCGTGATCAACGGCGACGTCGACGGCAACGTCACCCTCCGCAACGGAAGCGTCGTCGTCCGTGGCGACGTGGACGGGAACGTGCGCCAGTTCGGCCGCGGATCCGTCGTCATCGCCGCCTCCGGCTCCGTGGACGGCAATGTCGCCGAGAAGGGCCGTGGGAACGTGGACGTCAGGGGAGACGTCGACGGGAACGTGACCGAGCTCGACCACGGCCACCTGCGGGTCCTCGCCTCGGCCGAGATCGA
>NZ_JBFOKO010000017.1:0-13041 GCF_047246605.1 Aeromicrobium jepli | reverse complement strand
GTCAGGGGAGACGTCGACGGGAACGTGACCGAGCTCGACCACGGCCACCTGCGGGTCCTCGCCTCGGCCGAGATCGACGGCGGCGCCCGCGAGCGCGGCTGGGGCCACCTGTACGTCTGGCGTGGCGCGGACGTCGAGGGCGGGCTCAGCGAGGGCGGCCCCGGCAGGATCGTGCGTCGCTGATCGTCAGCGCGCTGCCGGCCGTAGCCTCGCGGCCGGCAGCCAGCCGGTGTGCACGACGCCGTCGGGGGACGCCCACGTGCACAGCGCCTCCCAGCCGTTGACGACGGGACGCCACTCGACCAGGACGCCCGGGTAGTCCGCCGGCGCGTGCTTGACCGTGGAGAGGTTGACCCACACGTGCTGGGGCCGGATGCGCGGCGGGGGAGTCACGGCCGGGGGATCGAGCGCGCTCAGTGGGTCGCCGTACCGCCGGTTGTGACCCATGGGGTCATAGTAGAACGTGTGTTCGATGAAGGACCGATTCAACGGTCGATGTGGCGGGCCCACGCGAAGCAGAAGAGGCCGAACGCCGCGAAACCCAGGCCCACGACGGCGGTCGCGACCGAGCCGAAGGGCTGGTCCAGCACGGTCCGCAGCGCCTCGTCGATGCCGCCTGACTTGTCGGGCTCGTGAGTGATCGCCGCATACGCGAAGAGGGCGGCGACGGCGAGGACCGCGGCGCCCTTGGCGATGTAGCCGATCTTGCCGAGCCACACGTACGCCGAGCCGACGCGGCCGCTGGCCCCACCGGCCTCGATGTCCTTGAGGAAGCGCTCGGTCGCGCCCTTGTGAATCAGGTAGCCGCCGACCACTGCGATCCCGATCGCCACGAGCCCGACGAGGACCTGGCCTCCGGGGAGGTTCATCAGCTTCGCACTGAGCGACTCGGTGCCGTTCCCGCCCGACGAGCCCGAGCCGGTGACCACCTTGAACGCCGTCGCGGCGATGACGGAGTACAGGACGACCTTGCCCAGGCTCGTGAGGCGCTTGCGCACCCGGGCGGCGCCGTCGTCCTGCCGGTGCCCGACGGCGGCCTCGACGACCTGCCACAGCGCGAGCAGCACCATCCCGACGCCGACCGCCCACACGAGGGCCTCGCCGAACGGCTGCTGGGCGAGCTCGCGGACGGCACCGGCGCTGTCGGCGCTGTTCTCGCGGTCGCCCAACGCGAGCTGCACGATGAGCCAGCCCATGACGAGGTGCACGATGCCGAACGCGACCAGCCCGGCACGCGCCACGTAGTCCAGTGCCGGGTGGTCGTCGACCGCGCGCGCGGCGTCCTTGGCTGATCCTGTCGTCATGGCGCGAGCCTAGGACGTCTCGGCGGGACCGGCGAGGGGAGCGCCATGCGCACGGCACACCCCGGGGATCGTCTCATCGAAATGACATAATGTGCATTATCGGACAACTACGCAGGTGCGCCGAGAGGGGCTCCGGGCACTGTCGCCCCCTCTGAATTGTCCCCGTCCGGGACTACGGTCGGCACATGGCCACTCACGAGTACTCCACGCGACTGGCGTGGGACGGATCCACGGGCGACGGCTACCGGGCGTACGACCGTGCACACGACATCGCGCTGGCCGGCGGCACGCTGCCCGCCAGCGCCGACCCGGCGTTCCGCGGCGATGAGAGCCTGACCAATCCCGAGCAGCTGCTGCTCGCGGCCGCCAGCTCGTGCCAGCTGCTGTCGTTCCTCGCCGTCGCGGCGCTGGCCAAGGTCGACGTGCTGGCCTACGAGGACGACGCGTTGGCCGTCATGCCGGACGCGGCCGAGGGCATGCGCCTCACCGAGATCGTCCTGCGGCCCCGGATCACGGTCCGCGGCACGGACGAGGCGACGGTGGCCGGACTGGTCGAGAAGGCGCACCGGCAGTGCTTCGTCGCGAACTCCCTGAACACGACCGTCCGGATCGAACACACGATCGACGTAGCCCGATGAGCCACGACCTCGCCATCGCGGCCCCGGACGGTGCGGCCTCGCTCGCGCGAATCGGCGCCGTCCTGGGCGATGCCGGGGTCGACCTGCTCGGCGGCGGACTGTGGGAGCGCACCGCGCACTACCTCGTCGAGGACGCCGAGACGGCCGCCCGGGCGCTGCAGGACGCGGACATCGAGGTGCTCGCCGTCCGCGAGGTGGTGCTGGTCCCCTTGT
Source organism: Aeromicrobium jepli (assembly GCF_047246605.1). Lineage (NCBI taxonomy): Bacteria > Bacillati > Actinomycetota > Actinomycetes > Propionibacteriales > Nocardioidaceae > Aeromicrobium > Aeromicrobium jepli. Next base: position 10,886 of record NZ_JBFOKO010000017.1, on the reverse strand, counting down.
CCGCCGACGTTCCCGGTGCCCTCGGGCGCCTGATGCGGCAGCTCGTCGACGCCGGCGTGCGGCTTGACGTCCAGTACACCGACCACGACGGGCGCAAGGTGCTCGTCGTCGACGACCCGGCGCGGGCGGTGGCTGCCGTGGGGCTGACGGACCGGCCCTCGCGGTCGTAGCGTGACGACATGACCAGCCGACTCGAAGCACTCGTGATCGACGCGAACGACCCGGCCCGCCTGGCGGCGTTCTGGGCCGCGATGCTGGACCGCGACGCCGCCGAGCCCGAGGACGACGGCGTCATCACGCTGCCGGCCAACGAGCCGTACACGTTCGCGATCGACATCGAGCCCACGCGCCATCCCAAGACGATGCGCAACCGCATGCACTTCGACCTGACCAGCGCCTCCGAGGAGGTTCAGCAGGCGCAGGTCGAGCGGGCCCTCTCCCTCGGCGCGAGCCACCTCGACGTCGGTCAGCTGCCCGACGAGCCCCATGTCGTCCTCGCCGATCCCGAGGGCAACGAGTTCTGCGTCCTGCAGGCCGGCAACCGCTTCACCGCCGGCTGCGGCCGCATCGGCGCGGTCGAGTGCGACGGCACGCGGGCCGTCGGCGAGTTCTGGCAGGCCGTGCTCGACTGGCCGCTCGTCTGGGACCAGGACGACGAGACCGCCATCCAGTCGCCGCACGGCGGGACGAAGATCGCGTGGGGCGGTCCGCCGCTCATGGACAAGCCGCCGAAGAACCGCTGGCACCTCGACGTGCGCCCGCTGCACGACCAGGCGTCCGAGGTCGCGCGACTCGAGGCGCTCGGCGCCACGCGCACCGACATCGGCCAGGGCCGGGTCAGCTGGGTCGTCATGCGCGACCCGGACGGCAACGAGTTCTGCGTGCTCAGGGGCGCGGAAGAGGCTTGACCCAGCGGGTCCACTCCCCCTGCGGCGCGTAGCCCGCCGCGCGCCACACGGCCGCTCCGGCCTCGTTCGCGTCGAGCACCATCGCCAGCGCCCGCGTCGCGCCGAGCGCCGCGGCCCGGTCTTCCCCATGGCGCAGCAGCCGCCGGGCGATCCCCTGCCCGCGCCGGTCGGGGTGCACCGCGAGCCGGTACAGGTGCGCCCGCCAGCCGTCCCAGCCGCCGACGACCGTGCCGACGATGACGCCCCCGTCCTGGGCGACGATCACGGCCGCGGGGTCACGCTCGAGGAGCCGGCGCACGAGTCCCGCGTCGTCCGCCGGCCGTCCCTCGTTCTCGGCGGCACCCGACCAGAACGCCAGCAGCGCATCCACCTCGTCGGGCCCGGCCTGGCGGAACTCCACGTCCGGATCCACGATCCGCACGGGGTGCTCGGCGAAGGTCGGCGCCTCGAAGCCCTCGACGTGCGCGCGGACGACCTCGTCGGTCAGCCGGTAGTCGTCGGGCCCCTCTCCCCCGCGTGCCCGGACCCGGCGCAGCGCGGTCTCGGTGTCGACCGGCAGGTAGACGGTCTCGGCGACCGTGCCGAGGTCCGCGATCAGCTCGCGGTAGTCGTCGCGCAGGGCCCGCGTCGCGAACGAGAAGTCGAGCACGACGTCGCGGCCGGCGGCGACCGCGTCCACGAGCTCGCCGACGAGGTCGTCCTCGATCTCCTCGAGCAGGTCGCGCGGTGCGGGCAGCGTCGTGATGCCGCGCCGCCACGTCTCGACGTCCACCGAGAGCCGCAGCCAGCCCTGCGATTCCAGGCGGCGCGCGTAGGTCGTCTTGCCCGCGCCCGCGGCACCGCACATGAGGATCACTGCCACGACGCTGGTCCTGTCGGCCGGGAGCATGACGAAGGGAAGGGCGATCGCCCTTCCCTCTTCAACGTATATCGCGGATGGGGGCTTGCCGCAAGACCCCCCACGGGGTCCAGAATCGACCGCCATGACGGCAGTTTTCGCACTTTCCCCTTCCCTGCGGCACAAGCAGGACCCCCGTCGCGTGGCCTCCGACGAGCGGCACTTCGCCGCCGTGGCGGCGCGCCTGGACCAGGCCCTCGCCGAGGTCGCCCGCGACCTCGACGAGGCGCTGCGCCGGCCCGGCGGCACCGGTCAGCGCGCGCTCGACCGCGACGACGAGGTGCGCCGGCTCGAGAGCCGTCACCGGCTCCTGCGGCGGTACAGCCTCGACCTGTGCCTCGGCCGGTTCGTCCGCGATGACGGCGACGTCACCTACGTCGGGCGGCTCGGCCTGGGGGACGGCGCGGGCGACCGGCTGCTGGTCGACTGGCGCTCCCCCGCCGCCGCGCCGTTCTTCGCCGCCACGACGGCGCGACCCGACGGTGTCGCGAGCCGGCGCCGCTACCGCTGGCGGGACGGACGCATCGTCGACTACTGGGACGAGGTCCTCTCCCCCGGTGCGGACACCACGACCCTCGCCCTCGACGACGACTCCGCCTTCCTCGCCGGCCTCGCGGACAGTCGCTCCCCCGCGATGCGGGACGTGCTCGGCACGATCGCGGCCGACCAGGACGCCATCATCCGTGCGGACTCCTCCGGGGCACTCGTCGTCGACGGCGGTCCCGGGACCGGCAAGACGGTCGTGGCGCTGCACCGGGCCGCCTACCTGCTGCACGAGGACCCGCGCCTGGCCCGCGGCCGCGGACGCATCCTGGTCGTCGGACCCCACGACCCGTACCTGAGCTACGTCGCGGACGTGCTGCCGAGCCTCGGCGAGGAGGGCGTCCTGACCTGCACCCCAGGCGATCTCGTGCCCGAGGGCATCGACGCGGTCGAGGAGGCCGACCCGAGGGTCGCCGCGCTCAAGGCCGACCTCGCCCTCGTGCGGGCCGTCGACGCGGCGGTCGCGGTGTACGAGGAGCCCCCCGGTGACGTGACGGTCACGGACACTCCGTGGGGTGAGGTCCGGTTCGTACCGACCGACTGGGCCGAGGCGTTCGCGGCCCCCGGCACCGCCGTCCCGCACAACCTCGCGCGGGAGGCGGTCTGGGAGGCGCTCGGTGAGATCGCGCGCGACCGGCTCGATGTCGAGGACCTCGACGTCGAGGCCGTGACGGACGTGCTGCGCCGCGACCCGGAGCTGCGCGAGACGCTGACGCGCGCGTGGGTGCTGCTCGAGCCGACGGACGTCGTGGCCGACCTGTGGGCCGTCCCGGCCTACCTGCGGCACTGCGCCCCGACGCTGACGGACGCCGATCGGGCCCTGCTGCGGCGTCCCGAGGGGGCACCCTGGACCACGGCGGACCTGCCGTTGCTGGACGCGGCGCGCCACCGCCTCGGGGACCCGCGGCACGAGCGGCGCACCGCCTCGCGGCGTGCGGGCGAGGCGGCGCAGCGCGCCGGGATGGACCTGGTCGTCGACGACCTGCTCGCCGCGATGGACCACGACGACGGCGAGGGCCTCTGGACGTCGCTGCGCCAGGCCGGGCTGCGTGAGGCGCTGGTCGACGAGTCCGCGCTGGAGTCGGCCGACGCGGACGACCTGGCCGGCCCGTTCGCGCACGTGATCGTCGACGAGGCGCAGGAGCTCACCGACGCGCAGTGGGCGATGCTCGTGCGCCGCTGCCCGTCACGGAGCCTCACGGTCGTCGGTGACCGCGCCCAGGCGCGCGACGGGTTCACCGAGTCCTGGCAGGACCGCCTCGCCCGGGTGGGACTCCCGGACGTGCGCACGGCGACGCTCACCGTCAACTACCGCACGCCCAGCGAGGTCATGGCCGAGGCGGAGCCGGTGATCCGCGCGGCGGTCCCGGACGCGAACGTGCCCACGTCCATCCGCTCGAACGGGTGGCCGGTCCGCCACGCCGCGGTCTCGCAGGTCGGCGACGTCGTCGACGCGTGGGTCGCCGGGCACCACGAGGGGGTGGCGTGCGTGATCGGCGACCCCACGTTCGCGGAGCGCCCCCGCGTGCGCTCGCTGACGCCGACGCTGGCGAAGGGCCTGGAGTTCGACCTCGTCGTCCTGGTCGACCCCGACGCGTGGGGTGACGGCGTCACGGCCGCGGTGGATCGCTACGTCGCGATGACCCGCACCACGGGCGACCTCGTGATCGCGCGCCCGGCGCCGGCTCAGTCGGACGACGCGAACCGGCGCAGCGCCGCCGCGGTGGCCGCCAGCAGCACGACCACCACGCCGTAGGTCATCGCGGTGGCCATCAGACCGAACTCGCCGACCGCGAAGCCGGCCAGGACGGCGGGGATGCCGAACGCGAGGTAGCTGGCGACGAAGACGGCCGCGAACAGCTCGCCGCGTCGGTGGGGCGGGGCGAGCGGGGTGACCGAGCGCATGATGCCCATGAACGAGGCGCCGAAGCCCGTGCCCGCGAACACCGCCGCGGCGAGGAACCACGGCAGGCTGCCGAAGCCGAGCGCCACGAGGGTCAGCGCGGTGCCGGTGGCGAGCGTCGTCGTGCCGTAGAGGGTGATCCGGCGACCGGTCCAGTTCCGCGCGACGAAGCACATCGCGGCGCCCGCTCCGTTGATCGCGGTGATCACGAGGCCCTGGGCGACGTGGCTGGACCCGCCCAGCTCCTGGGCGACCAGCGGCGCGCCGAGCGAGAGGTAGAAGCCGCTCGTGGCCCACCCCGCGATGAGGGCGGGCAGCGCGCGCAGGAACGCGCCCCGGACCTCGGGCGGCACGCCGACCTCGGGCCGGAGAGAGGCCAGCACGCCGGCCTTCCGCGCCGCGGTCTCGGGTGCCACCCACACCAGCAGCGCCATCAGGACGAACAGCGCCGTCAGCACGCCGAACACGGCGGTCAGCGGCTCGCCGGGCACGTGGTCGAGCACGAGCCCGGAGATCAGCCCGCCGGCCGCGAGTCCGGCCAGCGGCGTCACCGAGTTCGCGATGGCGCCGATCCCCGGCCGCTTGACGGGCTCGAGGTCCACCACGGCCGCGGACATCGAGGACATGAGCAGTCCCGCGCCGAACCCCTGAACGACGCGCGCCGTGATCAGCACGCCGACGCTGTCGGCGTGCCAGAAGGCCGCCATGCTGCCGGCCAGCACGAGCAGCCCGGCGGCCATCACCGGGCGCCGGCCGAGGTGGTCCGAGAGCGAGCCGGTGAGCAGCAGGGTGACGAGCATCGCCACGGCGTAGACGGCGAAGATCAGCGTCATCGTGGCCGAGGAGAACCCGATCCGCTCCTGCAGGACCGGGTAGAACGGCGAGGGCGCGCTCGCGCCGATGAGGAAGACGGTCAGCGCGACGATGACGACGACGAACCCCGTCCGCCGTCGGGCGGCCTGCGCCCCGGCGACGGTCGCCGGCCCCTCGTGCTCTCGCGTGCGCTGGGGGACCTCGGCCGTCATGGCCCGAGTGTAGGACAGGTCACACTCGCGTCACTTCCGCCCCTCAGGCGCCGACGTAGGCGGCGAGGTGCTGGCCCGTCAGCGTCGAGCGGTCGGCGACGAGGTCCGCCGGGGTGCCCTCGAACACGACGCGGCCACCGTCGTGGCCCGCACCCGGACCCAGGTCGATGATCCAGTCGGCGTGCGCCATGACCGCCTGGTGGTGCTCGATGACGATCACGGACGTGCCGGACTCGACCAGGCGGTCCAGCAGCCCGAGGAGCTGCTCGACGTCGGCCAGGTGCAGGCCGGACGTCGGCTCGTCGAGGACGTACGTGCCGCCCTTCTCGCCCATGTGCGTGGCGAGCTTGATGCGCTGGCGCTCGCCGCCGGACAGCGTCGACAGCGGCTGGCCGAGCGTCAGGTAGCCCAGGCCGACGTCCTCGAGCCGCGCGAGGATCTTCGCGGCCGCGGCGACGTTGACCCCGTCCTTGCCGAAGAACGCGTGCGCCTCGGCGACGGGCATCGCGAGCACCTCGCTGATGTCCCGCTCCCCCAGCTTGTACTCCAGCACGGCGGCGTCGAACCGGCGTCCCTCGCACACCTCGCACGGCGACTCGACGGTGGCCATGATGCCCAGGTCGGTGAACACGACGCCGACGCCGTTGCAGTTGGGGCAGGCGCCCTCGGAGTTGGCCGAGAACAGGGCCGGCTTGACGCCGTTGGCCTTCGCGAACGCCTTGCGGATCGGCTCGAGCAGGCCCGTGTAGGTGGCGGGGTTGCTGCGCCGGGAGCCGCGGATCGCACCTTGGTCGATCGCGACGACGTCGTCCTGGCTCGCGACCGAGCCGTGGATGAGCGAGCTCTTGCCCGAGCCCGCGACGCCCGTCACCACGACCAGCACGCCCAGCGGGATGTCGACGTCGACGTCCTTGAGGTTGTGCGCATCGGCGCCGCGGACCTCGAGGCGGCCGGTCGGCCGGCGCACCGACTCCTTGAGCCGGGCCCGGTCGTCGAGGTGCCGGCCGGTCACCGTGTCGCTGGCGCGGAGGCCGTCGACGGTGCCCTCGAACATGATCTGCCCGCCGCCGCTGCCGGCGCCGGGCCCGAGGTCGACGACGTGGTCGGCGATCGCGATGGCCTCGGGCTTGTGCTCGACGACGAGCACCGTGTTGCCCTTGTCGCGCAGCTGCAGCAGCAGCTGGTTCATCCGGTCGATGTCGTGCGGGTGCAGGCCGACGGTGGGCTCGTCGAAGACGTACGTGACGTCGGTCAGGGAGGAGCCGAGGTGCCGGATCATCTTGGTGCGCTGCGCCTCGCCGCCGGACAGCGTGCCGGCCGGGCGGTCGAGCGACAGGTAGCCCAGGCCGATCTGGACGAAGGAGTCGAGCGTGTCCCCCAGCACCGCGAGCAGGGGGCCGACCGAGGGCTCGTCGAGCTCGCGCACCCACGCCGCGAGGTCCGTGATCTGCATGGCGCAGGCGTCGGCGATGCTGATGCCGCGGATCTTCGACGAGCGCGCGCCCTCGTTGAGCCGGGTGCCGTCGCACTCGGGACACGTCTGGAACGTGATGGCGCGGTCGACGAACGCGCGGATGTGCGGCTGCATCGCCTCGCGGTCCTTCGACAGCATCGACTTCTGGATCTTGGGGACCAGTCCCTCGTACGTGACGTTGACGCCCTCAACCTTGATCTTGGTGGGCTCCTTGTAGAGCAGGTCGTCGAGCTGCCGCTTCGTGAAGTCCTTGATCGGCTTGTCGGCCGGGAAGAACCCGCAGCCGCGGAAGATCCGGCCGTACCAGCCCTCCATCGAGTACCCGGGGATCGTCAGGGCGCCGTCCTCGAGCGACTTGGTCTCGTCGTACAGGGCGGTGAGGTCGAAGTCCGACACCGCTCCCCTGCCCTCGCAGCGCGGGCACATGCCGCCGGTCACCGAGAACTCACGGCGCTCCTTCACGGTGCGGCCGCCCGTCTCGAACGACACCGCGCCGGCGCCGCTGATCGAGGCCACGTTGAACGAGAACGCCTGCGGCGAGCCGATGTGGGGCTGCCCGAGGCGGCTGAACAGGATCCGCAGCATCGCGTTGGCGTCGGTGGCCGTGCCGACGGTGGAGCGCGGGTCGGCCCCCATCCGCTCCTGGTCGACGAGGATCGCCGTGGTGAGACCGTCGAGGACGTCGACGTCCGGCCGCGCCGTGGACGGCATGAAGTTCTGCAGGAACGCGCTGTAGGTCTCGTTGATGAGGCGCTGGGACTCGGCGGCGATCGTGCCGAACACGAGTGAGCTCTTGCCGGATCCCGAGACGCCCGTGAAGACGGTGAGCCGCCTCTTGGGCAGCTCGACGCTGACGTCCTTGAGGTTGTTGACCCGGGCGCGGTGGACGCGGATGAGGTCGTGGCGATCGGCCGGATGGGTCATGCGAAGGTCCTCCCCTGTGTCGTCGTGAACCTATACCGTGTCGCCGACGAGAATCGACAGGAAAAATGTTCCGGACCGCTGTCGATCCGCGTCCGTCCCGTTCGACGTGTCAGTGAAGAGGGCGCAGGGTGCGCCCACCCGAGAGGAACCATCATGAAGAAGTACATGCTCATCATGCGCACGTCGGACGAGGCCCTCGCCGCCTCCAAGGAGATCGACTTCGAGGAGATCATCAACGCGATGGGCGCCTACAACGAGTCGCTCATGAACGCCGGCGTCATGATCGGCGGCGAAGGGCTCACCGACCCGTCCGAGGGGTTCGTCGTCGACTTCTCCGGCGAGGAGCCGCTCGTCACGGACGGCCCCTACGGCGAGACGCACGAGCTGTTCAACGGCTTCTGGATGCTCAAGGTCGCGTCCGCGCAGGAGGCGCTCGAGTGGGCGAAGCGCTGCCCCCTCGGCCCCGGCAGCAAGCTCGAGGTGCGCCGCGTGAGCGACGAGTCCGACTTCGAGGACTTCGCCGACAACGAGTACGTCCAGAAGGAGTCGGGTTGGCGTGAGCAGCTCGGCACCGAGTGACGGGACGGACCTGGCCGCGACCCTCGACGCCGTCTGGCGCATCGAGGGCTCGCGCGTGGTCGCCGCGCTCGCGCGGGTGACGGGCGACCTCGCCGAGGCCGAGGACCTCGCCCAGGAGGCGCTCGCCGAGGCGCTGTCGACGTGGCCCACGGCGGGCGTGCCCACCCGGCCGGGCGCGTGGCTCACCACGGTCGCGAAGCGCCGTGCCATCGACGGCTGGCGGCGTCGCGCCGCCCTCGACGAGCGCCACCGCGCGATCGCCCACCGGCTCGAGCACGAGGCGGAGCTGGCGTGGGAGCCCATCGAGGACGACCTGCTGCGCCTCGTGTTCACCGCGTGCCATCCCGTGCTGTCGCGCGAGGCGCGCGTCGTGTTGACCCTGCGCGTCGTGGCGAGCCTGTCCACTCCCGAGATCGCGCGGCTGCTGCTGACCTCCGTCCCCACGGTGCAGCAGCGGATCGTCCGCGCGAAGCGGACGCTGTCCGAGGCGCGGGTCCCGTTCGAGGTCCCCGACCACACGGAGTGGGGTCCGCGCCTGGACGCCGTGCTCACGGTGGTCTACCTGGTCTTCACCGAGGGCTACGCCGCCACGTCGGGCGATCGCTGGGTCCGTCGCGACCTGGCCGACGAGGCGCTCCGTCTCGGCCGGGTGCTGGCGGGCCTGCTCCCCCACGAGCCCGAGGTGCACGGACTGCTCGCACTTATGGAGCTGCAGGCCTCACGGTTCGCGGCGCGCGTGGACGATCACGGCGACCCGGTCGTCCTCGCGGACCAGGACCGCCGGCGCTGGGACCACGCACAGATCGCGCGCGGGGTCGCCGCCCTCGACCGGGTCGACGCGCTGGGTCGCGGTCGCGGCCCGTACGCGCTGCAGGCGGCGATCGCGGCGTGCCACGCGACGGCGCCGGACTTCGAGGGCACGGACTGGGAGCGGATCGTCGTCCTGTACGACGCGCTCGCCCAGCTCGCGCCGGGGCCCGTCGTCCGGCTCAACCGGGCCGCTGCGCTGGCCCACCTGCCCGACGGACTCCCTCCGGCCCTCGCCGAGGTCGAGGACCTCGCCGCGTCGGGCGCCCTGCCGCGCAGCCACCTGCTGCCCAGCGTCCACGCCGAGCTGCTGCAGCGCGCCGGTCAGGACGAGCGGGCGCGGCAGCCGTTCCAGGAGGCGGCGGCGCTGGCGTCGAACGAGCGCGAGCGCGCCTGGCTCGAGCGCAAGGCGGAGCGGCCGGCGGACGCCTGAGTCAGTCGCGGTCCATGACGGTGCACAGGCACGCCTTGTTGCCCTCGGCGTCCTCCAGCACCACGAACGACGGCGACTCCGTGTCGTCGACGACCCGACCGCCCGCCGCCACGACCGCGTCGATCCGGGCGGGCAGCTGCCCGGCGGGGATCCAGACGTCGAGGTGGAAGCACATCGGCGGGACCTCGGCACGCGGCTCGGTCGGCTGGAACCACATCAGCGGCACCTGACCCGCCGGGTCGACGACCTGCTCGCCGTCGAAGTTCTGCGCGTCGCCGGTGAGCGCGGCCGCCCAGAACGGGCCGAGCTGCACGGCGTCGCCGGCGTTGAGCGCGATCTCGAGCTTCGCGACGTTCGTCGGCTCGGCCTCGAGCCCACGCTCGCGGGCGAGGTCGCTGATCGTGCGGGCCAGGTCCAGGTCGCGGTCGGTGATGCCGCCGGTGTCGTGGCTGATCAGCTCGATGTCGACGTGCGTGTACGTCAGCCTCACGTCCGGGTGGTGGTTCGCGTCCTCGGCGGCCGCGCCGATGTCGACCACGAAGTCCAGGCCCGTGGCGAAGTCCCCGGTGCGGAACCGGGCGTGCAAGCTGTGCACGAGCGGACGCCAGTCCTCCAGGTCCGCGTCGAGGATCGTCGTCAGGTCGGCCTTCGTCATGGAGCCAGCATCACCCGCACCGCGCGACGGCGCCAGCCCTGACGGCCCTTGCTCACGTGCCGGGACGGCCGCCACACTGGCGGTTCGTGCGGTAGGAGGATCCATGCGCAAGGTGACGTACGAGATGAGCGCGTCGCTCGACGGCTACGTCGTCGGTCCCGACGGGACGTTCGACTGGGGCGCCCCGACCGAGGAGGAGTTCCGCTTCTTCCTCGAACGGCTGGACGACGTCGGCGTGCACGTGATGGGCCGCCGCCTGCACGAGACGATGCTCTACTGGGAGACCACCGACCGGGACGGCATGAGCGAGCTCGAGCAGACCTGGGCGGACCGCTGGAGTCCGCTGCCGAAGCTCGTCCTGTCCACGACGCTGGAGTCGGTCCACGGAGCGGCCCGGCTGGCGACCGACGACCTCGCCACCGAGATCGCGCGGCTGCGCGAGTCGCCCGAGCCGGGCGACATCGCGATCGGCGGCGCGACCGTCGCGGCCGAGGCCGCTCGGCTCGGACTCATCGACGAGTACCGGCTGCGGCTGTGTCCCGTGCTGGTCGGCGGCGGCCTGCGCTACTTCGCGCACGACGAGCGCCGCGCCGACCTCGAGCTGCTCGAGACGCGCCGCTTCGACTCCGGCAGCGTGTTCCTGCGCTACCGCGTCCTGCGCTAGCTGTACTCGGCTGAGACGTTCATGACAGTCGGCTGATCGGGGGTAGTCCTTCGAGGGCTGTGTGGCGTCGTCC
>NZ_JBFOKO010000016.1:0-17328 GCF_047246605.1 Aeromicrobium jepli | reverse complement strand
CAATCACCACCGACCCCACACCGGCATCGGCGGCCTCACGCCCTCAGACCGCGTTCACAACCTCACGGGGAACTACACCTAGACCACGCCGGTCGTCCCCAGCAGGTTGCCGATCGCGTACGTCAGCGCGAGGGCCAGTGCGCCACCCAGCACGAGCCGCGCGGCGGCCCGCACCTTCGGGCCACCGCCGATGTGCGCGGCCGTGGAGCCGGTGATGGCCAGCGCGATGAGCACGGCCACGATCGTGACGCCCACGCGCCACGACACGTCGGTCGCGAGCATCGCCACGAGCGGCAGCAGGCCGCCGAGCGTGAAGGCGATCGCCGACGAGAACGCGGCGTGCCACGGGCTGACCAGGTCCTCCTGGTCGATCCCGAGCTCCACCTCCAGGTGCGCCGCGAGCGCGTCGTGCTGCGTCATCTCACGCGCCGCCTGCCGCGCCGTCGCATCCGAGATGCCGCGTTCCTGCAGCATCTCGGCGAGCTCCTCCAGCTCGCCCTGCGGGTCCTCGCGCAGCTCGCGCCGCTCCACGCGGATCATGTTCCGCTCGCTGTCGCGCTGACTGCTCACCGAGACGTACTCGCCCAGCGCCATCGACACGGCGCCGCCGACCAGGGCGGCCGTGCCGGCGGTGGCGATCGCGCCGGTGTCGCTCGTCGCGCCGGCGACGCCCACGACCAGCGAGGCCACGGACACGATGCCGTCGTTCGCGCCGAGCACGCCCGCGCGCAGCCAGTTGAGCTTCTGCGACGTCACCCCGCCGTGCGGCTCCTCATGCGTCATGTCCGCAGACTAGGCCCACACCGGTCCGGTCAGGACAGGCTCACCCCCCACCCCCCGCTGATCGAGTGCCGGCGCGCCCGGTGATCGAGTGCCGGCGAGCGCAGCGAGACGGTGTATCGAGATCACGAAAGTGCTTGCCCCATTGGGCCCAATGCGGTAAACTCAGAACATCAGTTCGGGTGAATCGGGGGATTCGTGAACGTCATCGGTGGGCTCCAGTCAGGGCAGCGGTTCCTGGCTGACGCGCGCGCTCGTGACCTCGCGAGTTTGTCTCCCGCCGACCTCGCTTCGGAGGCGGCCGCCGTGCAGGCGCTGCGCCGCGAGGCGGACGCTCTGCACATGGCGCTGCTGGCTGAGGCGAACCGGCAGCAGGCCCACAAGACGACCGATGCGGTCGACATGACCGGGTTCATCGCGCGTGAGGCGGGGGTGACGCGTCGTGAGGCGGCGCAGCAGGTGCGCCTGGCGGAGCGGATCGAGGCGGCGCCGCGGGTGAAGGACGCGTTGGCCAAGCCGGGCATGTCGACCCAGAAGGCCGCGATCGTGACGCGTGCGCTGGCGGACCTGCCGTCGGATCTGACGCGTGAGCAGCGCGACCGGGTCGAGGCGGACCTGACCGAGGCGGCTCAGGTGATGTCGGCCGAGCAGCTCCGCCGGAAGTCTCGTCGCGCGGTCGAGGTGGTGGACGTGGCCCGGGCGGATCGGATCGAGAACGACCGGCTGGAGCGTGACGAGAACGCGCAGCGGCGACTCTCGGAGTTCTGGATCGGCCGTCCCGATGAGGAGACCGGCCTCGTGCCGTTCGGCGGCAAGACCGACCAGTTCACCGCGGACGTCCTGCGTGCGGTGATCGAATCGAAGACGGCGCCGCGCAAGCAGAGCGAGCCGCACGGCTCGCTCGCCCCGACAGAGAAGGCGGGCGAGGCGTTCGCCGAGATCGTCCGCCACCTGCCGCGGGAGGCGTACGGCAACCACGGCGGCGTCGCCGCCACGCTCGTCGTGACGGTCGACGAGAAGACCCTGCGCGGTGAATGCGACCGCGCCGGGGTGACCGAGTTCGGCACCCCGGTCAGCGCGAGCGAACTACGGAAACTCGCCTGCGACGCGGCGATCCTGCCGATGGTCATGAACGGAAAGTCCCAACCACTCGACGTCGGACGAGCCCAACGACTCCACACCGAGGCGCAGCGCTTGGCGCTCGCGCAACGTGACGGCGGGTGCGCCTATCCCGGATGCGACAGGCCACCGGGATGGTGCGAGGCCCACCACGCGATCCCGTGGTCAGAAGGCGGACCGACCAACACCGACTCCGGCGTGCTGCTGTGTGCTCATCACCACCGGTACGTGCACAACGTCGGAATACCGATTCGGTTCACGGAGGGGATGCCCGAGTTCAAGATCCGCGGCGAGTGGGTGCAGAACACTCGGTACCGACCCCTGCCCATCTCGGCGTGATCTCGATACACCGGTCTCGCTAGCGCTCGTCCGGCACTCGATCACCGGACCCCGCCCCGGTGGTTGAGTAGCTCGCGACGAAGGAGCGGCATATCGAAACCACCGACTCCTCGGGCGTGATCTCGATACACCGGTCTCGCTAGCGCTCGCCCGGCACTCGATCACCGGGGGCTCAGAGGCGGGTCGCGAGGAGGGCGGCGAGCCAGATGCCGGTGGTGACGAGCGCGCCGGTCAGCTCGACGAGGATCGAGATCCCGACGCCGCGCAGCGCGTGGCCGGTGGCGCGTCGGGCCGCGGGCTCGTCGCGCAGGCGCTGCAGCTCGGCCACGTACGTGCCGCCGACGAAGCCGACGAACAGCCCCACCACCGGGATGACGAAGAAGCCGATGACGCCGAGCACGGCACCGATCATGATGCTGCGGTTCGGCACGCCGCGCCGCTGCAGGTACCGGCCCGCCAGCAGGTACTTGAGCACCATCGCCAGCCCGGCCAGCACGACCGCCAGGATCGTGACGGACCAGCCCAGCGTGCCGCCCGTGACGACGCCCCAGATCGCGACGGCCCCGGCGACGACCAGGCCGCCGGGGACCACCTGCACGATGGCGCCCACGAGGCCGAACAGAATCGCCAGCCCGACCAGCAGGTCGAGCAGGAAGCCCTCCATCAGAACGCGCTGATGCCGGTCTCGGACCGGCCGATGATGAGCTTCTGGATCTGGCTCGTGCCCTCGTACAGCGTCATGACGCGCGCGTCGCGCATGTACTTCTGCACGGGGTACTCGTCCACGTAGCCGTAGCCGCCGAACGCCTGGATCGCGAGGTTCGCGGCCTTCACGGCCGCCTCCGACGCGAACAGCTTGGCCTTGGACGCCTCGACGCTGAACCGCTCGCCCCGCTCGATGAGGTCGGCGGCGCGCCACGTCAGCAGGCGCGCGGCGTCCGCGTCGACGGACATCTCGGCGATCATGTCCTGCACCAGCTGGTACGAGGCGATCGGCTTGCCGAACTGCTCGCGCGCCGTCGCGTACTCCACCGTGGCCTCGAGGCAGCCCTGCACGATGCCCGTGCAGCTCGCCGCGATGCCGACGCGGCCCTTGTCGAGGGCCGTCATGGCGATGCGGAAGCCCTGGCCCTCCTCGCCCAGCAGGGTGTCGGCCGGCACGCGCACGTCGTCGAACGAGAGCGCCGCGGTGGCCTGGCCGCGCAGGCCGAGCTTGCCCTTGACCTCGGTGGCCTCGAACCCGGGCGTGTCCGTGGGGACGAGGAACGCCGAGACCCCCTTCGCACCCGGCCCGCCGGTGCGCGCGAACACGAGCGCCACGTCGGCCCACGTGCCGTTCGTGATGAAGATCTTCGAGCCGTTGATGACCCAGTCGTCGCCGTCGCGGACCGCGCGCGTCTTGAGGTTGCCGGCGTCGGAGCCGTTGTCGGGCTCGGTCAGGCCGAAGCAGCCGAGCAGCTCGCCCGACGAGATCCCCGGCAGCCAGCGCTGCTTCTGCTCCTCGGTGCCGAACTGCAGGACCGACTTGCCGAACAGGCCCGTCGAGACCGACACGATGCCGCGGATCGCGGAGTCCGCGCGGCCCAACTCCTCCATCGCGAGCACGTAGGTGACGTAGTCGCCACCGATGCCGCCGTACTCCTCGGGGATCGTCAGCCCGAGGAAGCCGATCTGGCCGAGCTTGGGGATGATCGCGGTGTCGACCGACTCGACGCGGTCCCACTCGGCGCGATACGGCACGACCTCCTTGTCAAGGAACTCGCGCGCGAGCGCGCGGAAGCCGCGTTGGTCCTCGTTCAGGGTCAGGTCCATGCCCCGATCCTGCCATCGCCCTACCATGCGGGCATGAGCCTGCCCGCGCCGCGCACGCCCGACCCCCTCGACGCCCCCGTCCTGCGGTGGGGCGTCCTCGGCGCCGGCGGCATCGCCACCACGATGACGACCGCGCTGCTCGAGGGCACGCGACAGCAGGTCGTGGCCGTCGGATCGCGCGACCTGGAGCGCGCCCGCACGTTCGCCGACCGGTTCGGCATCGCCCGCGCGCACGGCTCGTACGAGGACCTCGTCGCCGATCCCGAGGTCGACGCCGTCTACGTCGCCACCCCGCACTCCGAGCACCGCGCCCACGCCCTGCTCGCGATCGCGGCCGGCAAGCACGTGCTCGTCGAGAAGGCGTTCACCCGCAACGCCGCCGAGGCCCGCGAGGTGATCGACGCCGCCGGCGCGGCCGGCGTCACGTGCGTCGAGGCGATGTGGTCGCGCTTCCTGCCCGGGTACGACGTGATCCGCCGCTCCGTCGAGGAGGGGCTGCTCGGCGAGGTGCGGCTCATCGAGGCCGACCACGGACAGCTGCTCTACCCCGACGGGCCGGCCAGGCTGTCCCGGCCCGAGCTCGCCGGCGGCGCACTGCTGGACCTGGGCGTCTACCCGATCCACCTCGCCGCGATGCTGCTGCCCGACATCGAGCAGATCACCGCGGTCGGCACCCTGACGCCGCTCGGGGTCGACGAGCACGAGACGATCTCGCTCCGGGACGCCTCCGGCGCGATCGCCGCGCTCTCGGCCACGATGTCCGCCAGCACCGCGACGATCGGCAGCGTGGCGGGCACGACCGCCCGCATCGAGCTCGCCCGGCACTTCTACCGGCCGAGCGAGCTGCGCCTCGTCGACCCGACAGGCCGCGTCGTGGACACGTGGCACGCGGACGAGGCGGACGCCCGGTTGGGCCTGCGCCACGAGGCGGCCGAGCTCGCGCGCCTCGTCGAGGACGGCCGGCGGGAGTCCCCGCTCCTGCCGTGGAGCGAGACGCTGCGCGTCATGGGCCTCATGGACGAGGTCAGGAGCCGGCTGGGCGTCGTGCTGCCCGGCGAGTAGGCAGGTCCCGCAGCGCCGACTCCGCCGCGTGGAAGCCGCACATGCCGTGCACGCCGGCACCCGGCGGCGTGGCGGCCGAGCACAGGTACAGCCCCTCCCCCAGCCGGTACGGGTCCACGGCGAGCCGCGGCCGCACCAGCAGCTGGGTGAGGCCGTTCGCGCCCGTGCCGATGTCGCCGCCGACGTAGTTCGGGTTGTGCGCCTCGAGCTCGGCCGGGCCGCGCGCCGCGACCGCGACGACCCGGTCGCGCACGCCCGGCGCGAACCGCTCGACCTGGCCCAGGATCGCCTCGGTCGCGTCACCCTCCCACGCGTGCGGCACGTGCGCGTAGGCCCACACCGGGACGTGACCGTCCCGCGAGCGGGTCGGGTCGGCGACGTGCTGCTGCGCCACGAGCACGAAGGGCCGAGCGGGCATGACGCCACGGCTCGTCATCGCCTCGGCGTGCGCGATCTCGGCGGCGGTGCCGCCGACGTGGACGGTGCCCGCCCGCCGAACGTCCGGGTTCGTCCACGGGACGGGGCCGTCCAGGGCGAGGTCGACCTTGAACGCCGCCGGGCCGTAGCGGTAGCGCTCGAGCGAGCGGCGGACGCGCGGCGCGATGCGCTCCCCGGCGATGGCGACGGCCGCGGTCGGCGAGGTGTCGAGCAGGACCACGTCCGGCTCGCCGCCGGCCTCGTCCGCGAGCGTGTCGAGACGGGTCACGTCGACACCCGTGCGCACGATCCCGCCGAGCTCGGCCAGGACGGCGACCATCGCGTCGGAGATCGCGCGCGAGCCGCCCTCGGCGACCGGCCAGCCGCCGCGGTGCCCGGCGGTCGTCAGCAGCAGCCCGACCGAGGCGCTCAGCGGCAGGTCGAGGCGACCGAAGGCGTGCGCCGCGGAGCCCATGAACAGGGCTCGCGCCGCCGGATCCGTCCAGCGCGACACGAACGAGGTCGCCGGCGCGAGCGCCCGCAGGCCGAAGCGGCTGAGCGCGAGCGGGTACCCCGGGACGTGCTGGAGCGGGCGGAAGATGTCGGTCAGCACGGCGTCGAGGTCGCGGGCGAGCGGCGCGAACAGGCGGCGCCAGTCATCCCCGTCGGCGCCGAGGCTGGCGGCGGTCACGTCGAGGTCGCGCGACAGAAGTCCGGCCCGGCCGTCCTCGAGCGGGTGGGCGAGGTCGATCTCGGGCCACCGCCACCGCAGGCCGTGCCGCTCGAGCCGCAGCGAGACGAGGAAGGGGCTCAGGACCGCCATCGGGTGGACGGCCGAGCAGTCGTCGTGCAGCAGGCCCGGCAGGGTGGACTCGGACGTGCGCGTCCCGCCGCCCACACGGTCGGAGCGCTCGAGCACCGTGACCTCGACGCCGCGCTGCGCGAGCCGGATCGCGGCGGCCAGACCGTTGGGACCACTGCCGACCACGACCGCACGCGCCATCTGCCGATCATGGCACGGTGATGCGTCTACCGTGGGAGGTCATGCGCCCCGCCACCCCCGACGACCGCCGCGTCCGCCCGGTGCTCGCGGCCGCCGCGGTCGCGCTCGGCGTGCTCCTCGTGGTCCGGCCCCTCACCGGCGTCGACGCGCTGCTGCTCGTCACGACGGCCGGGATCGCGCTGACGGGCGGGCACGAGCTGGTCACGGCGGACCGCCGCCGCGACCGGGCGGTCGGGGTGGCCCTGCTCGTCGGCGCGCTCGTCCTGGCGCTCCAGCCGCTGTGGGGCGTGCGGCTGCTGACGTGGGCGTTCGGCGCCATCCTGATCGGAGGCGGTCTGCAGCGGCTCCGGCGACCGACGTGGTCCGACCGGTCGCTCGGCGTGGGGCTCGTCGTGCTGGGCGTCCTCGCGCTGGCGTGGCCTGACGTCGCCGTCTTCGCCATGGGCGTCCTGGTGGGGCTGCGACTGGTGCTGCTCGCGTTCCCGCGGGTCACCGTGCCCACGCCGGTGACGGCGACGGTCGTCCTGACGGCCGCGGTCGTCCTCGCGGGCTGCACCGTGTGGGTCGTGTCGTCCGCGCCGCGGCCCGACGGCTTCTACGCGGCTCCCCCGGACACGCCCCGGTCCCCGGGCCTGCTGCTCAAGGCCGAGCCGTTCACGACCGACGTCCCCGACGGCGCCCGCGCGTGGCGGATCCTCTACAGCACCACGCGCGCGGACGACGAGCCGACGGTGGCCAGCGCCCTCGTCGCCGTGCCGCGGGACGAGCTCATGGGGCGCGCCCCCGTGATCGCCTGGGCGCACGGCACGACCGGCTTCCGTCCCCGCTGCGCGCCGAGCCTGAAGACCCGCCACACGATCGGCGCGGGCGGCGTCGACGCCGTCCACGCCGCCCTGGACCGCGGCTGGGCCGTCGTCGCCCCCGACTACGCCGGCCTGGGCACCCGCGGCGTGCAGCCGTACCTGATCGGCTCGGGCGAGGCTCGCTCGGTGCTCGACGCGGTCCGTGCCGCGCGCCGCATCCCCCAGCTCAACCTCGGCCGTCGCACGACCGTATGGGGCCACTCGCAGGGCGGCCACGCGGCGCTGTGGACGGCGATGTCGCAGCCCGAGTACGCGCCCGACGTCCCCCTCGCGGGCGTCGCCGCGATGTCGCCCGTCAGCAACCCGACCACGTTCCTGCGCGACCTGCAGCGGCGTCCCGTCGGCACGATCTTCGTGGCCTACGCGCTGGCCGCGTACGACGCGACGTACGACGACGTGCACGCGAGCGACCACGTGCGTGCGAGCGCGCGCATCCCGCTCGAGCGCATCGCCGACCGCTGCCTGCGGTCACGCGTCAAGCATGTGTCGCTCGCGCAGGCGCGGATCATGGCCGACCGGTTCGTGAAGGGGTCGCTCTACGAGGGCGGCCTGGCCCGCCGGCTGGCCGAGAACGACGCGACCGGCGCGATCGCCGCGCCCGTCCTGATCGCGCAGGGCGGCAGCGACCGCGTCGTCACCCAGCGCTTGCAGGACGCCTACGTGCGCGAGCGGTGCGAGGCGGGACAGTCGCTCGACTACCGGACGTACGAGGGCCGCGGCCACGGTGACCTGCTGCGCGAGGAGAGCCCCTTCGTCGAGGAGCTGCTGACCTGGACGGCCGACCGCTTCGCCTCCAAGCCCACCACCACGACCTGCTGAGCTCCGACTCGGCCGGACGGACGTGTGGCGTTCCGCGCCCGGAGCCCGCTACAGGTCGCGGGCGCCGGTGGCGACCTCGCCGGTCTGCACGTGCCAGAGGGCGGCGTACGCGCCGCCGGCGGCGACGAGCTCGTCGTGGGTTCCCGACTCGACGATGCGGCCCGCGTCGAGCACCCAGATGCGGTGCGCGTGGCGGACGGTCGAGAGCCGGTGCGCCACCGTGATCGCGGTCCGGTTGCGCGTCGCGGTGCGCAGGGACTGCTGGATGGCGGCCTCGGTCTCGTTGTCGACGGCGCTCGTGGCCTCGTCGAGGATCAGCACCGCCGGGTCGCGCAGCAGCGCGCGGGCGAGCGCGAGCCGCTGCCGCTGGCCCCCCGAGAGCGTGACGCCGCGCTCCCCCACCCACGTGTCGTACCCACCGGGCAGCGCCGCGACGAAGTCGTGCGCCGCGGCCTGGCGGGCCGCGTGCTCGACCTGCTCGCGCGTCGCGTCGGGCCGGCCGTACGCGATGTTCTCGGAGATCGTGCCGGCGAACAGGAACACGTCCTGCGAGACGTAGCCGATCGAGCCGCGCAGCGACTCCCACTCGAGCTCGCGCAGGTCGCGGCCATCGAGGCGGACCTCGCCGGACCGCGGGTCGTCGAACCGCAGCATGAGGCGCAGCAGCGACGACTTGCCCGCGCCGGTCGGCCCGACGATCGCGTGCGTCTCCCCCGCGGGAACGAGGAGGTCGATCCCGTGCAGCACGTCCGGGCCGTCCGCGTAGCCCGCCCGCACGTCGCGCAGCTCGAGCCGGCCCGCGACCGGCGTCGGCAGGGCGACGTCGCCGGCGGGGACCGTGATCGGCTCGTCCAGCAGCGCCAGGATGCGCGCGGTCGAGGCGCGACCGCGCTGGTAGAGGTCGAGCATCTCGGCGATCTCGGTGAGCGGCCACAGCAGGCGCTGGGTCATGAACACGAGCACCGAGTACAGGCCGACCTCGAGGTCGCCCTCGAGCGTGGCCCAGCCGCCGAACAGCAGGGTGCACGTGAAGCCGACGAGGATCGCCATGCGCACGAGCGGCACGAACGCCGCCGAGGAGCGGATCGCGTCCACGTTCGCGTCGCGGTACGCGGCCGACGCGCGCTCGACCCGGTCGCGCTCACGGTCCTCGCCGGTGAACGCCTTGATCGTCGTGATGCCGCCGAGGTTCGCCGCGAGCAGGCCCGAGAGCTCGGCGACGCGCTCGCGCACCGCGGCGTACAGCGGCTGCAGCCGGCGCTGGAACCACAGCGACCCGAAGACGATGAGCGGGATCGGCAGGAACGCCAGCACGAGCAGCTCCCACGAGGCGGCCGCGAACACCGCGCCGACGAGCAGCACGTTGAGCGCGGTCTGCAGGATCGCGGGCGCGCCGAGGTCGAGGAACCGCTCGAGCTGGTTGACGTCGTCGTTGATCGTCGCGAGCGTCGCGCCCTGCGGACGCCCCTCGTGCCAGTGCACGTCCAGCCGCTGCGCGTGGTCGTACGCCTCGACGCGCAGGTCGTGCTCGACCGACTGGGCGAGCCCGCGCCACGCGACGGCAGCGAGGTACTGCGAGGCCGACTCCACGATCCAGACCACCACGTTGATCGCGGCGAGCCAGCCCAGCTGGGCGAACCGCGACTCGACGCCCAGCACGTCGCCGACGAACGAGTCGTCTCCGCGCACCACGACGTCGACGGCGGCGCCGATGAGCAGCTCGGGGACGATGTCGGCGACCTTGTTGACGGTCGACAGCACGACCGCTCGGACGAGGCGGCCGCGGTACCGCCGGTACCGGCGCCACAGCTCCTCCAACGGCGCACGGTGGGCGCGCTCGGACATCACGTTCTCCTCGGGGGTGGGTTCAGGCGTGCGGCTCGGGGAACCGCGGCAGGGCCCAGTGCCAGCGCATCGCCATGACGCGCACCACCAGGATGAGCGCGGCGCCGCACCCGGCGGCGACGCTGCTCTCGACGTCGAGCCCGCGCAGGACGACGTACAGGACGCCGCCGGCGGCGGCGGCCAGGGCGTAGATCTCGCCGACCAGGATGAGCGGCTTGCGTCGCACCAGCACGTCGCGGATGACGCCGCCGCCCGTGCCGGTGATGACGCCGAAGAAGACGGCGATCCACGGCCTGACGTCGTGGTCGAGCGCGATGGACGTGCCGATCACGGTGAAGGCGGACAGGCCCACCGCGTCGGCGTACAGGACCGTGCGCCACGTGTCGGGCTTGGACTGCGGGTGCAGCGTCGCGACGGCGATGACGACGGCCGCCGTCACCATCGCCAGGACGAGGTCGCCGGGCGCGGTCACCCACCACACGGGCTCGATGCCCAGCAGCAGGTCGCGCGTGGTGCCGCCGCCGACCGCGACGACGACCGCCAGCACGAGGACGCCGACCCAGTCCATGCCGGCGCGCACCGCGGCGTACCCGCCCGACACCGCGAAGGCCACGATCCCGATGATCTCGGCGGCACGGAGGGGATCGACGTTCACGCCTCCACCGTAGGGGGCGCTCCGGGCCGTAGCGTGCGCAGCATGGCCCGCCCCCCTCGCGCCGACCACGCGGCGCGCGTCCATGCGTTCCGGTGGCCCGCGCTGGCCGCGTTCGCCTCCCTCGTCATGACCACGCAGGTGCTGTGGCTGACCTTCGCCTCGGTGACCACGCGCACCGCCGACCACCTCGGCGTCTCGGAGGGCGCGGTCGGCGACCTCGCCGTCGTCAACGCCGCCGCCTTCGTGCTGTTGGCGATCCCGGCGGGCCGCTGGATGGACCGCTCGTACGAGCGAGCGCTCGCGGCCGGGGCGCTGTTCACCGCCGCCGGCGCGGTCGTGCGGGCGCTCGATCCCTCGTCCTACGGCGTGATCCTGGCGGGCCAGGTGATCATGTCGATCGGGCAGCCGCTCGTGCTGAGCGCGCTGACCAAGGTCGCCGCAAGGCACTTCCCCCCACGGGAGCAGACCGCCGCGATCTCGATCGCGGCGGGCGCGCAGTACGCGGGCATCCTCGTCGCGGTGCTGACGTCCGCCTGGCTCGTCGACAGGGGCGGGTTCGGCCTGCTGCTCGTCTCGCACGCCGTCCTCGCGGTGCTGTCGGCCGCGCTCGTGCTGCTGTCGCTGCGCGCGCCCGCTCACGCCACCGACGCGCAGCGCACGCCGCTGGGCTTCCTGCGCTCGGACCCGCTCGTGTGGCGGCTGGCCGGCCTGCTGTTCCTCGGCTTCGGCGCCTACAACGCGATCGCGACGTGGCTCGACGCGATCCTCGTCGACTTCGGCCACCGCGACCTGGCCGGACCGGTCATCGCGGCCATGACGGGCGCCGGTGTCGTGGGCGCCGCCGTGCTGCCCAGCCTGGCCGCCCGGCACGACGCGCGGCGGACCGTGGCGATGGTGGCGACCGGCTGCCTCGCCGCGGTGATGGTGGCCCTGACGATCGCGCAGCCCGTGTGGCTCGTGTACGGCGGGCTCATGCTGGTCGGCTTCGCCCTGATGGGGACGCTGCCGGTCGTGCTCGAGTGGTCCGAGCTGCACGTCGGCCCGGCGCGCGCGGGCACGGTCACGGCGCTGCTGCTCCTGGCCGGGAACCTCGGTGCCGTGCTGGTCGTGCTGACGGTGCAGGTGGCGATCGGCGATCCCGTGGCGGCGCTCGCGGTCCTCGCCGCGTGGGCCGTGCCGGGACTGCTCGTGGCGCGGTCCCTGCCGCGGCACGTGACGGCGCCCGCGGACTGAGTCAGCCCGCCGCGGGCTCCAGACGCACGACGACGGCCTTGGACACCGGCGTGTTCGAGGTCGTCGCCGTGGAGTCCAGCGGCACCAGCACGTTCGCCTCCGGGTAGTACGCCGCGGCGCAGCCGCGCGCCGTCGGGTACGCGACGGCGCGGAAGCCGCGCAGGACGCGGTCGGGCTCGCCGGGCCACTCGCTGTGGACATCGACGAGGTCGCCGTCGGACAGTCCTCGCTCGGCGAGGTCGTCGGCGTGCACGAACACGACCTCGCGGCCGCCCTTGACGCCGCGGTAGCGGTCGTTGCGGCTGTAGATCGTGGTGTTGAACTGGTCGTGCGCGCGCACCGTCTGCAGCAGCAGCCGTCCCGGCGGCGCCTGCGGCGGGGAGAACGTGTTCGCCGTCAGCATCGCCTTGCCCGTCGGCGTGGAGAAGGTCCGCGAGTCGCGCGCGCCGTGCGGCAGGACGAACCCGCCCGGGGTGCGGACCTTGCGCTCGTAGTCCTCGCAGCCGGGGACGACGCGGCTGATGCGGTGCCGGATCCGGCTGTAGTCCGCCTCGAACGCCTGCCAGTCGATCGGGACGCGGTCGCCCAGCGTGGCGCGCGCGAGCCGGCTGATGATGGCGATCTCGGACAGCAGGCCCGGGCCGACGGGCTCGACCTGGCCGCGCGAGGCGTGCACGGCGCAGACCGTGTCCTCGACCGTCACGAACTGCTCACCGGAGGCCTGCCGGTCGATCTCGGTGCGGCCCAGCGTGGGCAGGATGAGGGCCGCGTCGCCCGTCACGGCGTGCGAGCGGTTCAGCTTCGTGGAGACCTGCACCGTCATCGCCGTGCCGCGCAGCGCCGCCTTCGCGGCCTCGGTGTCCGAGATCGCCGAGACGAAGTTGCCGCCGAGCGCCATGAAGAACCGGATGTCCCCACGCTGCATCCCGCGGACCGTGTCGACCGAGTCCAGCCCGTGCTCGCGCGGGGGCTCGAAGCCGAACTCGTCGCGCAGGGCGTCGATGAACGAGTCGGGCATCTGCTCCCAGATGCCCATCGTGCGGTCGCCCTGCACGTTGCTGTGCCCGCGGATGGGGCAGGCGCCCGCGCCGGGGCGGCCCATGTGCCCGCGCAGGAGCAGCAGGTTGATGATCTCGCGGATCGTGGACACCGAGTCGGTGTGCTGGGTCAGCCCCATGGCCCACGTGACGATGACGCGCTCGGCGGCCAGGTAGCGCTCGGCGAACCGGTCGATCTCCTCGCTGGTCAGCCCCGTCGCGGCGAGCACCGCCTGCTCGTCGAGGTCGGCGAGGTTCGCGCGGAGCTCGTCGAGACCCTGCGTGTGCGTCTGGAGGAAGTCGTGGTCCAGCACCGAGCCGGGCGCGGCGTCCTCGGCCTCGAGCACGCGCTTGATGACGGCCTGCAGCAGCATCCCGTCGCCGCCGAGGCGGATCTGCAGGAACTGGTCGGCCAGCTGCGTCCCCCGCCCGACCACGCCGCGCGGCTTCTGCGGGTTCTTGAACCGCATGAGCCCGGCCTCGGGCAGCGGGTTCACCGCGACGATGGACGCGCCGCCGCGTTTGGCCTCCTCGAGCGCCGTCAGCATGCGCGGGTGATTCGTGCCGGGGTTCTGACCCATGATGACGATGAGGTCCGCCTTGCCGAAGTCCTCGTACGTGACCGTGGCCTTGCCCACCCCGACCGTCTCGGCCATCGCGGCGCTCGTGGACTCGTGGCACATGTTCGAGCAGTCGGGCAGGTTGTTCGTGCCGTACGCGCGGACGAACAGCTGGTAGAGGAACGCGGCCTCGTTGGACGCCCGGCCCGACGTGTAGAACGAGGCCTGGTCGGGACTGTCGAGCGCGTTCAGCGCGTCGGCCGCCAGCGCGAAGGCCTCGTCCCACGAGACGGGCGCGTAGTGGTCCTGCCCCGGCGCCTTGTAGACGGGCTCGGTCAGCCGGCCCTGCTGGCCCAGCCAGTACTCGCTGCGCTCGGCCAGCTCGGAGACCGGGTGCTGCGCCCAGAAGTCCGAGGGCACCGTGACGGGTGTGGCCTCCCACGCCACGGCCTTGGCGCCGTTCTCGCAGAACTCCGCGGCGGCGCGGTGCTGGCTCGGGTCCGGCCAGGCACAGCTCATGCAGTCGAAGCCGTCCTTCTGGTTCATCGTGCTCAGCAGGGCGAGGCTGCGCCGCACCCCCATGCCGCTGAGCGCGTGGTCCATCGCGTGCACGATGCCCGGGAGGCCCGCGGCCCACGTCTTCGGCTCACCGACCTCGATGCCCTCGTCCGTGGGGTCCTCGACCACCTTGCTGCGCTTCACGCCACCTCCACCCGATCCGGTCGCGAGTACACGACCATCGACTCGCCCCGCAGGAACCCGACCACCGTCAGCCCGGCGCTCTCGGCGAGCTCGACGGCCAGCGACGACGGGGCGGACACGGCGGCCAGCATCGGCACGCCGGCCATCGACGCCTTCTGCGCCAGCTCGAAGCCGGCCCGGCCCGAGACCATGAGGACGCAGCCGGCGAGCGGCAGCTTCTCGTGCTCGAGCGCCCAGCCGACGACCTTGTCGACCGCGTTGTGACGGCCGACGTCCTCGCGCACCACGAGGGCCTCGCCGGTGCGGCCGTCGAACAGGCCGGCCGCGTGCAGGCCGCCGGTCTGGGAGAACACGCGCTGCGCCTCGCGCAGCCGGTCGGGCATGGCCGACAGCGCGGTCGTCGCCACGCGCAGCGGATCGTCGTGGACGGCGAACGCGGACTTCGTGGTGACCGCCTCGATGCTCGTCTTGCCGCACACCCCGCACGACGACGAGGTCACGCCGTGCCGCTCGAGCGCGAGGTGGTCGACGTGGGCCCCGGCGCCGACCTGGATGTCGAGCACGTTGTACGTGTTGACGCCCTCATCGGTGGCGCCGGCGCAGTAGCGCGCGGTGTGGACCTGCCCGCGGTGCGTGATGACGCCCTCCGAGACCAGGAATCCGAGGGCCAGCTCGACGTCGTGGCCGGGCGTGCGCATCGTGACGGCGAGAGCGCGGCCGTTCACGCGGATCTCGAGGGGCTCCTCGCCGGTCAGGCGGTCCTCGCGGCGATGCGCGCCCGACGCGTTGATGACGGTGACGCGACGGCGCACCGCGGGTTTGGTCATGGCTCCACGGTAGGTCAGATGACCCGTCGGGGCAGGTTCGGTGGCGCGGGCGCGCGGCGTCGGGGAGGAGTCTGGCGTCCCCCGCCATCGGGGGTTCGCGGGGGACGCCAGACTCACTGACAGACGGTTCGGCTGGGGGACCGAACACTCCCTCCCGGCTGCCTCATGTGGTGTGGTCTCACGAGGGCCGCAGCACAAAAGTACACGTCCGGTACACATGTGTGTACGTTTTCAACGATTTCTTTCGACCCGTGTTTCGGCCTGCCATTCGAGGCCGAATGACGGTCAGTCAGCCCGGAGGACGGCCGTGTGGATCGTGACGATCGGCGGCACGATGCCGTCGAGGTCGAGGTCCTCGCCCCGCGCGGTCCTGCGCACCGCGCGACCCACGAGCTCCTCGGTGGCGCCGATCGCGCCGATCGCCTCGAGCTCGTCGGGCTCGCGCACCGGCTCCCCGACGGCCCGCGCGAGCGACGCGACGCGGGCGAGGCTGCGCGAGTGGCGCTCCACGACGTCGTCGCGGTGGCGCATGAGCCGCTCCCCCGCGCCGTGCACCTCGACCATGTAGCTGCGGGCGTAGGCCGGGATCGTCTCGAGGCTCTCGACCAGCGCGCGGACGCCGAGCTCGATCCGCTCCTCCCACGCCTTGTCGTCGACGTCGGCGACCCGGTCGCGGATGCGGTCGACGATCTGGTCGCTGACGGCCAGGTACGCCTGCGCGAAGGCGTCCTCCTTGTCGGAGAACGCCTGGTAGAACGTGGTCCGCGAGACCCGCGCCCGCTTCGTGATGCCGGCGACCGTGGCGCGGGCGTAGCCGACCTCGGCCACCTCGTCGGTGACGGCCTGCAGGATGCGCCCGCGCTGGGACTGGGCCACCTGCGACTCCGGCAGCGCCGCCCGGCCGCGGGGCAGGCCGAGCCGCTCCGGCAGCAGGGACAGGTTCTCCTCGGTCACGCGGCACAGGTTAGCCCTGCAACGGCGGGCCTTGCGGCGTTTTCCCGGGTTTTTCACCCCACCAGTACCAAGCGCCTCACCCGGACCGGCGGATCGTTGCGTGGGAGCCGCCATCACGTTCGAATCCGTCGGAACACCCGCAAGGTTTCGCGATTGTCTTGCGCCGTGGGGCGTCCGTACCGTTGATCCCATGAGTCACGTGCCCTTCCTCGACGTCGCCGCCACCGCCCGCTGGATCCGCGAGACCGGCGCCGAGGCGATCATCGCCGGCATGACCGACGCGATCGAGGCGGACTTCCGACGGTGGCCGCAGTTCGACAAGACGCCGCGCGTCGCCTCGCACTCGCGCGAGGGCGTCATCGAGCTGATGCCGACGAGCGACGGCGAGGCCTACGGCTTCAAGTACGTCAACGGCCACCCCGCCAACCCGGCGCGCGGCTTCCAGACCGTCACCGCGTTCGGCGTGCTGGCCGACGTGGCCTCCGGCTACCCCACGTTCGTCGCCGAGATGACGCTGCTGACCGCGCTGCGCACAGCGGCGACCTCGGCGATGGCCGCGCGCCATCTCGCCCGCCCCGACTCGGCCGTCATGGCGATGATCGGGACCGGCTCGCAGTCGGAGTTCCAGGCGCTCGGGTTCCGCGCGGCGCTGGGCATCCGCTCGCTGCGGATCTGGGACGTCGACCCGGCCGCGATGGACAAGCTCGTGCGCAACCTCGAGCCGCTCGGCTTCGACATCCACGTGGCCGCCGACGCGCGCGACGCGGTGCGCGGCGCCGACGTCGTCACCACGTGCACGGCCGACAAGCAACGCGCCCTCGTCCTCACCGACGACATGGTCGCGCCCGGAGTCCACGTGAACGCGATCGGCGGCGACTGCCCCGGCAAGACCGAGCTCGACCCCGCGATCCTGCACCGCGCGGGCGTCTTCGTGGAGTTCGAGCCGCAGACCCGCATCGAGGGTGAGATCCAGGCGGTGCCCGAGGACTTCCCGGTGACCGAGCTGTGGCAGGTCGTCACGGGCGAGGCGCCCGGGCGCCGCTCCCCCGCCGACATCACGGTGTTCGACTCGGTGGGCTTCGCGGTCGAGGACTTCGCGGCCCTGTCGTACGCGCGCCGGGCCGTCGCCGGGACCGACCTGGTGTCATGGCTCGACCTCATCGCCGAGCCGAGCGACCCGAAGGACCTGTTCGCGCTGACCACCGCGGACCGCCTCATGCCCGCGCTCTAGGTGTACTCGGCAGACACGTTGGTGACACGGGGCTTGTGAAAGAGGAGGACCTCCCGGCTTAGTGGAGATG
>NZ_JBFOKO010000015.1:0-52198 GCF_047246605.1 Aeromicrobium jepli | reverse complement strand
ACCTGGTTCCACCGCGTCGCCGGCACCGACGCCCACCACCTCACCGACGCCGAACAACGCCTCACCCAACTCCAGGGACAGACCGGCGAGCAGTGATCGGTCCACAGGGGTCTCGGCCGCTCCGCGCCTCGTCCACAGCTCGCGACTGACGCCTGTCGGCACGCCGGTCGTCACGGCAGGCTCGTCGTCATGACAGACACCGAGCACACGGACGCGGACAACCGTGTCCTGCTGCGCGGCCGCGTCGCCGACGTGGCCGAGCAGCGCACCCTGCCCAGCGGGGACGAGGTCGTCTCGTTCCGGCTCATCGTCGATCGCAGTGCGGCGGCGAAGCGCCGCTCGCGCCAGCTCGTCGACACCTTCGACTGCTCGGCGTGGACGTCGCGGCTGCGCACCAAGGCGCTGCGGCTGCAGCCGGGTGACCGCATCGAGATCAGTGGCGAGCTGCGCCGGCTGTTCTCCAGCCGTGGGGGAGGGGTCTCCAGTCGCGTCTACGTGGACCTCGGGTCGCTGACCCGGCTCCCCGCCGTCCCGGTAGCCTCGACGACATGACCTTGGCCGCGACCGAGGGCGCGCTCGTCGACGCCCATGATGCGGTCCTGCTGGACCTCGACGGCGTCGTGTATCGCGGCGCCCACGCCGTGCCCGGCGCGGTCGAGGCGCTCGAGTCCGCGACCCACGCCCGCCTGGCCTATCTGACGAACAACGCGAACCGCCGCCCCGAGACGGTCGCCGAGCACCTGCAGGAGCTCGGCCTGCCCGCCGCGGTGGAGGACATCATCACCTCGGCCCAGGCGATCGCGGGCGTCATCGCCCGCGACCTCCCCGCCGGCAGCGGCGTCCTTGTCGTGGGCGGCGAGGGCCTGCGCGCCGCGTTGACCGAACGTGGTCTCGTGCCGCTCGACGACCGCCACGATCCGCGCGTCGCCGCCGTCGTGCAGGGCTATGCGCCGGACCTGGGCTGGCGTGACCTGGCCGAGGCGGCGTACGCGATCGAGTCCGGCCTGCCGCACTACGCCAGCAATACGGACCTGACCATCCCGACCGCCGAGGGCATCGCCCCTGGCAACGGCGCGCTCGTGCACGCCGTCCAGCTGGCCACCGGCGTCGAGCCGGTCATCGCGGGCAAGCCCTACGCGCCGCTGTTCGAGGAGACGATGGCGCGCCTCGGCGTCGACGCGCCGCTCATGGTGGGCGACCGCCTCGACACCGACATCCGCGGTGCGCGCACGGCCGCGATCCCGTCGCTGTGGGTGGCGACGGGTGTCAACACCGTGGCCGACGTCGTCGGCGCCGAGCCGCAGGATCGTCCGGACTTCGTCGGTGCGGGCCTGGCCGCCCTGCACGAGCCGCACCCCGAGGTCGTCCTCGAGGGCAAGCGCGCCCGGTGCGGCGACGCGGTGGCCGAGATCGACGACGACCGCATCGGCCTGGTCGCGTCCGGCACGTCCACCGAGACGCTGCGCGCCGTCGTCGCACTGGGCTGGGCCCGCCGTGACGAATCAGGCGTCACGCCGGTCGTCGATGAGACAATCGGCGCATGACCAGCGAACCGATCGAGGCCGCCGTCGCCCAGCTCGACTCGCTCGCCGAGCTGCCCGTCGAGGACCACCCGGCCGTGTTCGAGTCCATCCATCGCGTCCTGCGCGACCAGCTCGCCGGCAACCCCGGCGCGCAGGCGTGACCGCATGAGCCGACGCGTCCGGCTCGACGCCGAGCTCGTCCGCCGGGGGCTCGCGCGGTCACGCGGCGAGGCCGCCACCCTGATCGAGGCGGGCCGTGTCCTCGTGAACGGCGCCGCGGCGAGCAAGCCGGCCACCCAGCTGACGACCGACCAGCCGATCGTCGTGCGCGAGGACAGCGAGGACCCCGGCTGGGCCTCGCGCGGCGCGCACAAGCTGCTCGGCGCCCTCGAGGTCTTCGAGCCGATGGGCCTGACGGTCGCCGGCCGCCGCGCACTCGATGCCGGCGCCTCGACGGGGGGCTTCACGGACGTGCTGCTGCGCCGCGACGTGCGCGAGGTCGTGGCCGTCGACGTCGGCTACGGCCAGCTCGTGTGGTCGCTGCAGTCCGACGAGCGGGTGCACGTGTTCGACCGCACCAACATCCGCTCCATCGACACCGAGGTGATCGGGGGAGCGGTGGACCTGGTCGTGTCGGACCTGTCGTTCATCTCGCTGACCCTCGTGCTGCCGGCGCTCATGTCCGTGTGCCGCGACGACGGCGACATGGTGCTCATGGTCAAGCCGCAGTTCGAGGTGGGCCGCGAGAACCTCGGCAAGAACGGGGTCGTCCGCGACCCGGCGCTGCACGCCTCGGCCGTGCACGGCGTCACCACCGCGGCGTGGGCCGGCGGCTGGGGGACCCGCGCCCTGGCGCCCAGTCCGCTGCCGGGCCCCGCGGGCAATGTCGAGTACTTTTGTTGGCTGAGGACCGATGCGCCCGAGCCCGAGCTCGCGGCGGCCGAGGCTGCCGTGGCGGCCGGGCCTCTCGCAGCGACCGGAGGAGGCGGGGCATGAGGAGCGTGCTGCTGGCCGTCCACGTCGCGCGTGAGGGAGCGCCGCTCATCGCCGCCGGGTTCGCCAAGGTCCTGCAGGACGCGGGCATCGAGGTGCGCGCACTCGACACCGACATCGCCGAGCTCACCGAGGCCGGTGCCACCGATCTCGTGTGCGTCCCGGCCGCGCCGGGCGCCTCCGAGGGCTGCGAGCTGACGGTCGTGTTCGGCGGCGACGGCACGATCCTGCGCGCCGCCGAGGTCTGCCGCGGCACCGGAACCCCGCTGCTCGGGGTGAACCTGGGTCACGTCGGCTTCCTGGCCGAGGCCGACGAGGAGGACCTCGACGACGTCGCGCGCCACGTCATCGCCGGCGGCCTCACGGTCGAGGAGCGGCTCACGGTCGACGTGCTCGTGTTCCACGACGGCGAGGTCGTCGCCACGAACTGGGCCCTCAACGAGGCCTCCGTCGAGAAGGCGTCGCGCGAGCGCATGCTCGAGGTCATCACCGAGATCGACGGCCGTCCCGTCTCGCGGATGGGCTGCGACGGCGTCGTCTGTGCCACGCCCACCGGCTCCACCGCCTACAACTTCAGCGCCGGCGGCCCGGTCGTCTGGCCAGAGGTCTCGGCCCTGCTCATGGTCCCGATCAGCGCGCACGCGCTGTTCGCCCGGCCCATGGTCGTCTCGCCCGAGTCGACGCTCGCCGTCGAGGTGGTCGGCCAGTCGTCCACCGGCATCCTGTGGTGCGACGGCCGCCGCGCCGCCGAGCTGCCGATCGGCGCGCGCGTCGAGGTGCGCCGGGGCGCCGAGCCCGTCCGGCTCGCCCGCGTGCACCCTGCATCGTTCGCGGACCGCCTGGTCCGCAAGTTCGAGCTCCCCGTTGCCGGGTGGCGCGGCTCCGCCGAGGCGCGACGGGCCGCCGGGGGGCGCTGATGTGGAACTACCTGCGCCTGGAGTCGCTGGGCGTCATCGAGGAGGCCGAGCTCGACCTCGGACCCGGGTTCACCGTCATCACCGGCGAGACCGGCGCCGGCAAGACGATGGTCGTCACGGCGCTGGGCCTGCTGCGTGGTGAGCGTGCCGACACGGGCCTCGTGCGTCGCGGCTCCGACCGCGCGCGCATCGAGGCGTCGGTCGCGGCCACGCCCGAGGTGAGCGGCCTCGTCGAGGAGGCCGGCGGCCACGTCGACGACGAGCTGCTGCTCGCGCGCGTGCTCACCAGCGCCGGCCGCAGCCGCGCGCTCGCCGGCGGCGCCACCGTCCCGGCCGCCCTGCTGTCACGGCTGGCGGACAGCCTCGTGGCCGTCCACGGACAGTCCGACCAGCAGCGGCTGGTCCGGCCGCAGGAGCAGCGGCACGCGCTCGACCGGTTCGCCGGCGACGCCGTCGCCGACGTGCTGCGCGAGTACCAGCCCGCCTACGAGCGGCTGCAGCAGCTCAAGCGCCGGCTGCACGACCTGCGCACGCACGCGGGGGAGCGGCTGCAGCGCCTCGACCTGCTGCGCCACGGCCTCGACGAGATCGACGCCGTCGACCCGCAGCCGGGCGAGGACGAGGAGCTCGTCCAGCGCGAGAACCGCCTCGCCCACGCCGAGGCGCTCGCCGCCGCCGCGACGGGTGCCTCGTCCGTCCTGTCCGAGGACGAGGCGTCCGCCGCGGCCGCGCTCGCCGCCGCGAAGGCCGTCGTCGATCCGGTCGCCGGGAACGACCCGCGCCTGGAGGAGCTGGCCGACCGCATCACGCGCGCCGCGATCGACCTGACCGACATCGCGTCCGAGCTGGCCGCGTACGCCGCCGACATCGACCTCGACCCCGCCGGGCTGGCCACCGTCCAGGAGCGCCGCGCCGCGATCACGGCCCTGCAGCGCCGCTACGGGCCCAGCCTCGACGAGGTCATCGCGTGGGCGAAGCACGCGCGCGAGGAGGTGCTCGAGCTCGATCTCGACGACACCGCCGTCGAGCGGCTCGAGCAGGAGCTCGCCCAGGTGCGAGGGACGGTCGTCGACCTCGCCGGCCGCCTGACGAAGGCCCGCACGACCGCGGCGACCCAGCTCTCCGAGGCCGTCGGTGCCGAGCTGGCCGACCTCGCCCTGCCGTCGGCGCACTTGGAGATCCGCGTGGTCCCGGGCGACCCGGGCCCGCACGGCGCGGACGACGTCGAGATCTGGTTCGCCGCCAACAGCGGCGCCGAGCCGCGTCCGCTGGGCCGGGCCGCCAGCGGTGGCGAGCTCTCGCGCCTCATGCTCGCGATCGAGGTCGTGCTGGCCGGCCGCGACCCCGTGCCGACCCTCGTGTTCGACGAGGTCGACGCCGGCATCGGCGGCCGCACCGCGGTCGAGGTGGGCCGCCGCCTGGCGCGCCTGGCCGACCACGCGCAGGTCATCGCGGTCACCCACCTGCCGCAGGTCGCGGCGTTCGCGGACTCGCACTTCGTCGTCAGCAAGTCCGACGACGGCAGCATCACCAGCAGCAGCGTCGTGCGCCTCGACCACGACCGCCGGGTCGACGAGCTGGCCCGGATGCTGGCCGGACTGGACGACTCCGCCGCCGCCCAGGAGCACGCCCGCGAGCTGCTCGAGCTGGCCCGCACGCCCTGAGTGTGACGACCTTTTCCCGGTCCGCCCGGCGTGTCTGAGACGCTCGCGGCGGCGGGAGCGTTTCCATGGAAGGCATCATGCCCATCTTGAAGCGCAGGAACAGCGCCGTGCCCGAAGGGCCGGGCGTCACCGGCCCCGCGCGGCTGTGCCGCCGGCTCGACGACCTGTCCACGGTCCGCGCGGGCGACGTCGTCGTGCTCGACGTGACGGACCTCGAGGCCGACACGGCCCAGGGCCTCGTCGAGCGCCAGGTCGCCGCCGTCGTGAACGTCTCGCCCTCCTCGTCCGGCCGGTACCCGAACCTCGGACCCCAGGTGCTCGCCGACGCCGGCGTCGTCCTGGTCGATCGCGTCGGCGAGGCCGTGTGGCAGTCGCTGCGCAGCGGCGACGTCGTGCGCGTGCACGAAGGCACCGTCTTCCGAGGGGACTCGACCGTCGCCACGGGCGTCGAGATGACCTCGGCCCGCGTCCGCGACCAGCTCGACGAGGCGTCCTCCGGCCTGACCAACCAGCTCGACTCGATCGTCACGAACGCCGCCAACACGCTGCGCCGCGACCGGGCGATGCTGCTCGAGGGAGCCGGCATCCCGGCCGTCTCCACGCAGATCAAGGGACGCCCGGTGGTCGTCGTCAGCGCCGGCCCCGACGCCGAGGAGGACCTCCGGTCGATCCGCGCGTTCATCCGCGACCACGACCCCGTGCTGATCGGCGTCGCCGAGGGAGCCGAGCTGCTGATCGGCGCGGGCCTGCGCCCGCACGTGGTGATCGGCCGCGGCGACGATCTGTCGCCGCGCATGATCGAGCGCTCCGGCGAGGTCGTCATCGTCTCGGCCGCCGGACGCCTCGAGCGCCCCGAGCAGTTCGAGGCCCACGGCCGCCAGCCCGTCGTCTTCACCGCCGCCGGCGCCCCCGAGAACCTCGCGGTGCTGCTCGCGGACCAGAACGACGCCGCCGTCATCGTCCTCGTGGGCGCGCCCTCGCGCCTCGTCGACGTGGTGGACGGCGACACGGCGGACGCCGCCGGCACGTTCATCGCCCGGCTGCGCGCCGGCTCGCGCGTCGTCGACGCCCAGGCCGTGTCCTGGTTCGCGCGGCAGCGGCTGAGCTGGTTCGTCCCGCTGCTGCTCCTGCTCGCCGGTGCCGTCGCGGTCGTCGCCGCCATCGCCACCACCCCGCTCGGTCACGACTGGCTCGCGCCGGTGGCCGACCGTGTCACCTCCTGGACCGAAGGACTCGTCTCGTGATCAACCTGCGCTACCACGTCATCTCCCTGGCCGCCGTCCTGCTGGCGCTCGCGGCAGGCATCGCGCTGGGCGCCGGGGTGCTCGACGAGAGCGACACGGCCGAGGCGGGCGGCGCGAACGACAGCGCCGAGATCAGCTCGGCCCTGGCCGGCTTCGACGCCGGCTACGCCACGCTGACCTCGCCGGGCCTGCTCCGCGACAAGCTCAAGAACCGCACCGTCCTGCTGCTGACCACGCCGGGTGCCCGCGACAGCGAGATCGACTCGCTCATCGAGAACCTCACCACCGCCGGCGCGCGCGTCACGGGCGAGGTCGAGATGACGGGCAAGCTGCTCTCGCCGTCCAACCGCCAGTTCGCCGAGGGCGTCGCGACGCAGGCCGACCCCGACGCCGCGACCGCCACGAGCGACTACGCCAAGGTGGGGACGGCGATCGCGCGCGGCTACCTCACGACGGGCGACGGCTCGCTCGATGACACCGCCCTGACGATCCGCTCCGCGTTCACCGAGGGCGGCCTGCTGGCGCCCGAGCAGGACCCCGAGGTCTCGGCCCAGCTCGCGCTCGTCGTCTCCGGCCCGTCCGGCGCGGGAGCCGGCGGAGAGGGCACCGTCATCTCCAGCATCGTCGCCAGCCTGGACTCCGGCAGCCAGGGCGTCGCGGTCGTCGGGCCGGTCTCGTCGGGGGAGGACGGCGTCGTCAACGCGGTCCGCAGCAGCGACGCCGCCGCGACCGTCTCCACCGTCGACGTGACCGACACCGGCACGGGCCGCGTCGCCGCGATCCTGGGCCTCGTGCGCGAGGCCGCGGGCCAGTCCGGCGCGTGGGGCACGTCGCGCGCCGGCGACGGGCCCGTCCCCAACTGAGACCGGGGCCATGCCCGAGATGGTCTCGGGCGTGGTCCGCCGGTGGTAGGCTGGAGTTCCGTGGAACCCAGAGTCGCATCGATCACGGATCGATCCTCAGCCCACGGGTGCGGCCGCAGGCATCGCCCGGTTCCGCATCCGAAACGGATCCACGGGAGTCACCTTGGCAGCTAACGCGGTCACCAAGCACGTATTCGTCACCGGCGGCGTCGTCTCGTCGCTCGGCAAGGGCCTGACCGCGTCGAGCCTCGGCCGTCTGCTCAAGTCGCGCGGCCTGCGCGTCACGATGCAGAAGCTCGACCCGTACCTCAACGTCGACCCCGGAACGATGAACCCGTTCCAGCACGGCGAGGTCTTCGTCACCGACGACGGCGCCGAGACCGACCTCGACATCGGTCACTACGAGCGCTTCCTCGACGAGGACCTCGTCGGCCGGGCCAACGTCACGACC
Organism: Aeromicrobium jepli; assembly: GCF_047246605.1. NCBI lineage: Bacteria > Bacillati > Actinomycetota > Actinomycetes > Propionibacteriales > Nocardioidaceae > Aeromicrobium > Aeromicrobium jepli. Next base: position 44,543 of record NZ_JBFOKO010000015.1, on the reverse strand, counting down.
GGCCAGGTCTACTCCGAGGTCATCGCGCGCGAGCGCCGCGGCGACTACCTGGGCGACACGGTCCAGGTCATCCCGCACATCACGAACGAGATCAAGGACCGCATGCTCAGCATGGGCGGACCCGACATCGACGTCGTGATCCACGAGATCGGCGGCACGGTCGGCGACATCGAGAGCCAGCCGTTCCTGGAGTCCGCGCGCCAGGTCCGCCAGGAGGTCGGCCGCGCCAACGTCTTCTTCCTGCACGTCTCGCTCATCCCGTACATCGGCCCCTCGGGCGAGCTCAAGACCAAGCCCACGCAGCACTCCGTCGCCGCGCTGCGCTCGATCGGCATCCAGCCCGACGCGATCGTGTGCCGCAGCGACCGCCCGGTCCCGGCGGGCGTGAAGCGCAAGATCTCGCTCATGTGCGACGTCGACGAGGAGGCCGTGGTCACCGCGATCGACGCGCCCTCGATCTACGACATCCCGAAGGTGCTGCACGGCGAGGGCCTCGACGCGTACGTCGTGCGCCGCCTCGACCTGCCGTTCCGCGACGTCGACTGGACCGAGTGGGACGCGCTGCTGCGCCGCGTGCACGAGCCGGCCGAGGAGCTGACCGTCGCGATGGTCGGCAAGTACATCGACCTGCCCGACGCGTACCTCTCGGTCGCCGAGGCGCTGCGCGCCGGTGGCTTCGCCAACGACGTCAAGGTCAAGCTGCGCTGGGTCCCGTCGGACGAGTGCGCCACCGAGGCCGGTGCGGCCGAGCAGCTCGCCGACGCCGACGCCGTCTGCGTGCCCGGCGGCTTCGGCATCCGCGGCATCGAGGGCAAGCTCGGCGCGCTCAACTACACGCGCACGCACGGCATCCCGACGCTCGGCCTGTGCCTGGGCCTGCAGTGCATGGTGATCGAGTACGCCCGCACCGAGCTGGGCATCGAGGACGCCAGCTCCTCGGAGTTCGACCCGTCCACCGAGCACCCGGTCATCGCCACGATGGCCGAGCAGCAGGCCTTCGTCGAGGGCGCGGGCGACCTGGGCGGCACGATGCGCCTGGGCCTGTACCCGGCCAGCCTCAAGCCCGGCAGCATCGTGGGCGAGCTGTACGGCAGCGACAAGATCGACGAGCGCCACCGTCACCGCTACGAGGTCAACAACGCGTACCGCGACCAGCTCGAGAAGGCCGGCCTGGTGTTCTCGGGCACGTCGCCGGACTCGACGCTCGTCGAGTTCGTCGAGCTGCCGCGCGAGGTGCACCCGTTCTACGTGTCGACCCAGGCGCACCCCGAGCTCCGGTCCCGCCCGACCCGCCCGCACCCGCTGTTCGCGGGCCTGGTCGAGGCCGCGCTGAAGCGCAAGCTGGAGATGCGGCTGCCGGTCGAGCAGGCATGAGCGCCCACCCGCGGCTGCCCGGGCGCCTCGTCACGTCCTGGCAGACCGACGACGCGCACTGGCCCGTCGCCCGCTCCGAGGTCGGCTTCCGCAGCGACTACCTGACGCTCACCGTCGACACGATCGTCGGTCCCGACCAGCAGGAGCACGGCCGCGTCGTCGTGCGGCCGCGCCCCGCCGTGGGCGTCGTCGCCCTCGACGAGGACGGTCGCGTCCTGCTGGTCGAGCAGTACCGCCACCCGCTGGGCCGGCGCGTGCTGGAGATCCCCGCGGGCGTCATGGACGTCGAGGGCGAGGCCGCGCAGCAGACGGCCGCCCGCGAGCTGGCCGAGGAGGCCGACCTCGTCGCCGCGACGTGGCGCGAGCTCATCACGGTGGCGCCGTCGGTCGGCTACTCGACCGAGCTCATCACGCTGTTCGAGGCGACCGACCTGAGCGAGGTCCACGAGGACGACCGCACCGAGCGCGAGGCCGAGGAGGCCGACATGGCCCACTGGTGGGTCGACCTCGACGAGGCGGTCCGGGCGTGCCTCGACGGACGCATCGTCGACGCGAAGACGGTGATCGCCCTGCTGACGGTGGCGCGGGCGTGACCGAGGCGGCGGTCGACCGCGTCGTGGCCGAGTACCTGTCCCACCTCGGGGTGGAGCGGGGCCTGGCCGAGAACACGCTCGCGTCGTACCGCCGCGACCTGCGCCGCTATGCCGCGTTCCTCACGGACCGCGGCATCGACGACCTCACGGCCGTCACCGAGGCGGACGTCACCGCGTTCGCCGCCGCCCTGCGCACGGGCGACGAGGACCATCCGCCGCTGGGGACGTCCAGCGTGGCGCGGACGGTCGTCGCCGTCCGCGGCTTCCACAAGTTCTGCCTGCGTGAGCAGATCGTCCCGAACGACGTGACCGCCGCCGTGCGCCCGCCGCGGCCCGCCTCCCGGCTGCCCAAGGCGCTCCCGCTCGAGGACGTCGAGGCGCTGCTCGCGGCGGCGGGCGAGCCCGGCACGGCCCTGGCGATCCGCGACCGCGCGCTGCTCGAGGTGCTGTACGGCACGGGCGCCCGGATCTCCGAGGCCGTCGGGCTCGACGTGGACGACGTCGACCTCGAGAACGGCTCGGTCCTGCTCACCGGCAAGGGCTCCAAGCAGCGCATCGTGCCCCTCGGGTCCTACGCGCGTGACGCGATCGAGCGGTACCTGCTCAAGGCCCGGCCGGCGCTCACCGCGGCGACCGGCAGCGGCCCCGCGATGTTCCTCAACGCGCGCGGCGGACGCCTGTCGCGACAGAGCGCGTGGACCGTCCTGACCAAGGCCGCCCAGCGCGCCGGGATCAGCGTCGACGTGTCCCCGCACACCCTGCGGCACTCCTTCGCGACGCACCTGCTGGACGGGGGAGCGGACGTGCGCGTGGTGCAGGAGCTGCTGGGTCACGCGTCGGTCACGACCACCCAGATCTACACCCTCGTGACGATCGACAGGCTGCGGGAGACGTATGCGGCGTCCCATCCCCGCGCGCTCGGGTGAGCGGTACAGTGTCCGCTATGCCCAGCACGGAAATCGGACCCACCGGTCGACCGCTGCCCGACCTGCCCGATCCCGGTCCGCGCACTTCCCAGGGGCCCGCCGTCGTCATCTCGATGTGCAACCAGAAGGGCGGCGTCGGCAAGACGACCACCACGATCAACCTCGGTGCCGCGCTGGCCGAGCTGGGCCGCCGCGTGCTCCTGGTCGACTTCGACCCGCAGGGCTCGATGACCGTCGGCCTGGGCTACAACGCCCACGAGATCGAGCAGAGCATCTACCACGTCCTCATGGACCGCGAGCTGTCCATGAAGGAGGTCATCCTCGGCACGTCCGTGGACAACCTCGACCTCGTCCCCGCCAACATCGACCTGTCCGCCGCCGAGATGCGCCTCGTGACCGAGGTCGGTCGCGAGCAGGTGCTGGCCCGTGCGCTGCGCGACGTGCGCCACGACTACGACGTCATCCTCATCGACTGCCAGCCCTCGCTGGGCCTGCTCACTGTCAACGCGCTGACCGCGTCGAGCGGCGTCATCGTCCCGCTCGAGTGCGAGTACTTCGCCCTGCGCGGCGTCGCGCTGCTCAACGAGACGATCGAGAAGGTCCGCGACCGCACCAACTTCGACCTGCGCGTCATCGGCCTGCTGGGCACGATGTTCGACGGGCGCACCCTGCACGGCCGCGAGGTCCTGCAGACGCTCGTCGACGGCTGGGGCGACGCGGTGTTCCACACCGTCATCCGCCGCACCGTGAAGTTCTCCGACTCGACCGTCGCGGGCGAGCCCATCACCGAGTACGCGTCGTCGTCGCCGGGCGCCGAGTCCTACCGTCAACTGGTCAGGGAAGTGCTGCAGCGGTGCCCCGACGCGTGAACCTCCCGGGTGCGGACGAGCTCTTCCGGCCGACCGCTCCCAGTGCTCCTCGCGGTGACGACGCCCCCGTCGTCCCGCCGGCCGGCAGCGGCCGGGTCAAGCACGACGAGAAGATGACGGTCTACCTGACCAGCGAGGAGCTGCTCGCGATCGAGCAGGCGCGGCTCGAGCTGCGCTCCGTGCTGGGGCGCAAGATCGACCGCGGGCGCCTCGTGCGGGCCGCGATCGCCGGGGCGCTGGCCGACCTCGAGACGCGGGGCGCGCAGAGCGAGCTCGCCCGCCGCCTGACCGAGGACTGAGTCGCGGTGTCCGTCACCGAGCCGGCGCCCGCCGAGTCCGCCGAGGCCGGGTTCTCGGTCTCGCTGGGCAACTTCGAGGGCCCGTTCGACCTGCTGCTGCAGCTCATCGCGAAGCACCAGCTGGACATCACCGAGGTTGCCCTGTCCGTCGTCACGTCCGACTTCATCGCGTACACGCGCGAGCTCGAGGACGACCTCGAGCAGACCACGCACTTCCTGCTCGTCGCGGCCACACTGCTCGACCTCAAGACGGCGCGCCTGCTGCCGCAGGCCGAGGTGGAGGACGAGGAGGACCTGGCGCTGCTCGAGGCCCGGGACCTGCTGTTCGCCCGGCTCATGCAGTACCGCGCGTTCAAGTCCGTCGCCGCGATCCTGGCCGAGCGGTACGAGAACGCGCTGCTGCGCCACCCGCGGGCCGTGACCCTCGAGCCGCGCTTCGCGACGCTGCTGCCCGAGGTCGAGATCCGCGCGACGCCGCAGGACCTCGCCGAGCTGGCGGCCGGCGCGCTCGCGCCCAAGCAGCCGCCGCTCGTGTCGCTGGCGCACCTGCACGCACCGGCGGTCAGCGTGCGCGAGCAGGCCCACCTCGTCGTCGACCGGCTGCGCCGCGAGCGGTCGCTGACGTTCCGTGCGCTCGTGCAGGACGCGCCGGACGGCCAGACCAAGGTGGCGCGGTTCCTGTCCCTGCTCGAGCTGTTCCGCGAGGGCATGCTGGCGTTCGAGCAGGCCGTCCCGCTGGGCGAGCTGACGGTGCGCTGGACGGGCAGCGACGAGGGCGACATCGACGTGGGCGACGAGTTCGACGAGCCCGCGCCGCAGGACGAGACCGAGACGACCGGAAGTGACGATGACCGAGACTGACGACCAGGTGCCCGAGGGCACGGACGCGATCGACGAGCGACCCCCGGTCGCGCTGCGTCCCGCGCTCGAGGCCGTCCTCATGATCGCCGACGAGCCGCTGGACCACCTCGTCCTCGCGCAGGCCGTGGGACACCCGCCGGCCGACGTCCAGCAGGCGCTGCGCGAGCTGGCCACCGAGTACGCCGAGCAGGGCCGCGGCTTCGAGCTGCGCGAGCTGGCGGGCGGCTGGCGCTTCTACAGCCGCGAGGAGTACGCCGACGTCGTGGCCGCCTTCGTGCTCGAGGGCCAGCAGGCCAAGCTCAGCCAAGCCGCGCTCGAGACGCTCGCGGTCGTCGCGTACCGCCAGCCGATCAGCCGCTCGCGCATCTCGGCGATCCGCGGCGTCAACGTCGACGGCGTCGTGCGCACGCTCGTCACCCGCGGGCTCATCGTCGAGCTGGGCAACGACGCCGAGACCGGCGCGGTCCTCTACGGGACCACCACCTACTTCCTCGAGCGCATGGGGCTGAGCGGTCTCGACGAGCTGCCGCCGCTCGCGCCGATGCTGCCCGAGCTCGACGACCTCGACGGCGAGCTTGAGCGCGTCGCGCAGGAGACCGTCGAGAAGGAGGCCGTGCCGCAGGAGCCGGCCGCCGACGCGAGCGCGGGCGATGCCCGTGAGTGAGCCGATCCGCCTGCAGAAGGCGCTCGCGCAGGCGGGCGTCGCCAGCCGCCGCCGCTGCGAGGAGCTCATGGCGACCGGCCGCGTCGAGGTCAACGGCGAGGTCGTCACCCAGATGGGCGCTCGCGTCGACCCGGCCACCGACGTCATCCGCGTGGACGGCGTCCGCATCCCGCCGCCGTCCGAGCACGCCTACGTCCTGCTCAACAAGCCGCGGGGCGTCGTGTGCTCGATGGCCGACGAGCAGGGCCGCCCCGACCTGTCCGGCCTGCTCGCCGACCGCGACGACCGGCTGTTCCACGTCGGCCGCCTCGACACCGACACGTCGGGGCTGCTGATCCTGACCAACGACGGCGACCTGGCGCACCAGCTGGCGCACCCGTCGTTCGAGGTGACCAAGACCTACGTCGCCCTGGTCGAGGGCACCGTCGCCCCCGCGATCGGGCGGACGCTGCTCGGGGGAGTGGAGCTCGAGGACGGGGTGACGAAGGTCGACCGGTTCGTCGTCCGCGACCGCAGCCGTGGCCGGAGCCTCGTCGAGCTCGACCTGCACAGCGGCAAGAACCGCATCGTCCGCCGGCTGCTGGCCGCCGTCGGACACCCCGTGATCGAGCTGACCCGCACGGCCTTCGGCCCGCTGCGCCTGGGCGACCTGCGGGTAGGGGCCATGCGCGACCTGTCGCGTGACGAGCTCGGCGCGCTCTTCGATAGCGTGGAGGCATGAGTGCGCCGTCCGATGCCGTCGTGCCCGGACCGGTCCTCGTCATCGGCTGCGGCCTGATCGGCACCTCCGTCGCCCTCGCCCTGCGCGACCGTGACGTCGAGGTCCACCTGCGCGACGCCCGGCCCTCGAACGTCGAGCTCGCGGTCTCGGTCGGCGCCGGCACGGCCGACCCGGTGGACGCTCCCGCGCTCGTCGTCGTGGCCGTCCCGCCGTCCGCCGTCGTCGAGACCGTCCGCGCCGCGCTCACGGAGTTCCCGGGCGCCGTTGTGACCGACGTCGCCAGCGTCAAGGGCGCGATCTGTGCCGAGGTCACCGACCCGCGCTTCGTCGGCAGCCACCCCATGGCGGGCAAGGAGCGCTCCGGCCCGATGGCCGCCTCCGGCCTGCTGTTCGAGGGCCGCGCGTGGGCCGTGGTCCCGTCCGAGGACACCGATCCCGCCGCGATCGAGGTCGTCGAGCGCATGGCGGCGTCGTTCGGCGCCGTCACGCGGCGCATGGACGCCGCATCCCACGACCGCGCCGTCGCCCTCGTCTCGCACGTGCCGCACCTGGTCTCGGCGCTCACCGCGGGCCTGCTCACCGAGGCGCCCGGCGACGACCTGCTGCTGGCCGGCCAGGGCCTGCGCGACGTCATCCGCATCGCCGGCAGCGACCGCGGCCTGTGGGTCGACATCATCGGCAGCAACGCCCGCCAGGTCGGCGACATCCTCGACGACCTCGCCGTGCGCCTCGACGAGCTGCGCGCGGCCGTCCGCTCGGCCGACGGCTCCGTCGCGTCGCACCTCGACCGCGGCCGCGCCGGGGTCCAGCGCGTCCCCGGCAAGCACGGTGCCCACCCCACCGCCGTCGAGGGCGTCTTCGTCTCGATCGACGACACGCCCGGCGAGCTCTCGCGCCTGTTCGCCGACATCGGCGACGCGGGCGTCAACATCGAGGACATGCGCATCGACCACGAGCTCGGCCGCATGGTCGGCATCGTCGAGGTCGTGGTCCGCGCGGGCGTCGCCGACGACCTGCACACCGCACTGATCGAACGCGGCTGGGCCGCGTTCCGCTGAGGAGACATCCGTGACCCACGTCATCGCCATCGACGGGCCCTCGGGCTCGGGCAAGTCCAGCACCTCGCGCGGGGTGGCCACCAAGCTGGGGTACGCGTACCTCGACACGGGCGCCATGTACCGCGCGATGACGTGGGCGATGCTGCAGCGGGGGATCGACGTGAACGACGCCGACGCCGTCGCGGCCGCCGCGGCGGACGTGACGCTGACCTCGGGCACCGACCCGCAGGACCCGACGATCCACGCCGACGGCGTCGACGTCTCCGAGCCGATCCGCGGCGACGAGGTGACCGCGGCCGTCAGCCCGGTCGCGACGGTGCCGCAGGTCCGCCAGCAGCTCGTCGACCTGCAGCGCGAGCTCATCGCCGGTGCCGCGGACGGCATCGTGGTGGAGGGGCGTGACATCGGCACGGTGGTGGCGCCCGACGCGAGCCTGAAGGTCTACCTCGTCGCCGATCCCGTGGCCCGCGCGCAGCGCCGCGCCCTCGAACTGGGGGTGGAGGACGCCGAGGCGATGCGCCAGGCCCTGGCCCGCCGCGACGCGATCGACTCGACCCGCAAGACCGCGCCGCTGGCCCAGGCCGACGACGCCGTCGTGGTCGACGGCACGCACCTGACGCTCGACGAGGTCATCGACCACATCGTCGGCCTCGCGCAGCGCTGACACGGGTTGGAGCCGCGGGGCCACGTCTGGCAGAATGGGTGATTGCGTCCGGAACGCGCGGCCCTCTCACCGCTCGTGCCCGGCCCCACGACGATGACCGGCATGCCCCACACGCCTGGTCGGAATCACCCACAGATCGACACATCAAGGAGACACCACACTCGTGGCAGTCAAGATTCGCCTCAAGCGGATGGGCAAGATCCGCACGCCGTTCTACCGCATCGTCGTCGCCGACAGCCGCACCAAGCGTGACGGCCGCGTGATCGAGGAGATCGGCACGTACAACCCCAAGACGGAGCCCTCGACGATCCACGTCGACTCCGAGCGCGCCCAGTACTGGCTCGGCGTCGGCGCGCAGCCGACCGAGTCGGTCGCCGCGATCCTCAAGCTCACCGGCGACATCGGTGGCGAGAGCTCCCTCAAGCAGCCCGAGCCCAAGGCCGACAAGGCCGAGGCGTTCCAGGCCGCGCTGAAGGACCTGCACGCCGAGCCGAAGAAGTCGGCCACCACGTCGAAGGCCAAGAAGGACAAGGCCGAGGACGAGGCGCCCGCCGCCGAGCAGGCCGAGGCTCCCGCCGAGGAGACCCCCGCCGAGGACGCGAAGGCCGACGAGGCCTGATCGTGGCCGCACCCATGCAGGAGGTCGTCGAGCACCTCGTCGCCGGCATCGTCGAGCACCCTGACGAGGTCACGGTCCGCACCAAGCAGACCCGTGGCGGCGAGCTGTTCGAGGTCCGCGTGAACCCCAGCGACCTCGGCAAGGTCATCGGCAGGCAGGGCCGCACGGCCACGGCGATCCGCACCGTCGCGTCGGCGATCGCCGGCCGCGGCGGCGCGCGGATCGACTTCGTGGACGTCGACCGCCGCCGCTGACCGACATGCGTGTCGTCGTCGGCCGGATCGGCCGTGCCCACGGCATCCGTGGCGACCTGTCCGTCGACCCCAGGACCGACGAGCCCGAGAAGCGCTTCGCGCCGGGCTCGTCGGTCCTGTGTCGTGACCGGGTCCTGACGGTCGCGGCCGTCCGCCCGCACTCGGGCAAGCTCCTCGTGACGTTCGACGAGGTCCCCGACCGCACCGCCGCCGAGCAGCTGCACGGCGCCGTGCTCGAGGTCGAGGTCGACCCGGCCGACGTCCCCGACGAGGACGACGCCTTCTACGACCACCAGCTCGTGGGGCTGAGGGTCCTGGTGGACGGCACCGAGCGCGGCACCGTGCTCGAGGTGCTGCACCTGCCCGCCCACGACTCCCTGCTGCTCGCCGTCGACGGCCGGCGCGTGCAGGTCCCGTTCGTCGAGGCGATCGTGCCCGATGTCGACCTGGCCGCCGGAACGCTCACCGTGCTGGACCGGCCGGGCCTGCTGAACCCCGAGGAAGCCGACGAGGCCCGCTAGTGCGCATCGACGCCCTCTCGATCTTCCCCGACTACTTCTCCCCGCTGGACCTGTCGCTGCCGGGCAAGGCGCGACGGTCCGGCCTCGTCGACTTCCGCGCGCACGACCTGCGCGACTGGACCCACGACCGTCACCGCACGGTCGACGACACCCCCTACGGCGGCGGCGCCGGCATGGTCATGCGCCCCGAGCCGTGGGGCGAGGCGCTCGACGCCGTGTGCACCGATGCCGCGGTCGTCATCGTCACCACGCCCTCGGGCAAGCCGTTCACGCATGCCGACGCCGTGCGCCTGTCGCAGGCCGAGCAGCTCGTGTTCGCGTGCGGCCGCTACGAGGGCATCGACCAGCGCGTCCTCGACCACGCCGGCGAGCGCTGGCACCTCGAGGAGATCTCGCTCGGCGACTTCGTCGTGAACGGAGGCGAGGTCGCCGCCCTGGCGATCATCGAGGCCGTCGTGCGTCTGCTGCCCGGATTCATGGGCAACCCCGAGTCCCTCGCCGAGGAGTCCCACGCCGACGGGCTGCTCGAGTACCCCGTCTACACCAAGCCCGCGCAGTGGCGCGGCCTCGACGTCCCCGACGTCCTGCTCTCGGGCGACCACGGGCGCATCGCCGCGTGGCGCCGCGAGCAGTCGCAGCTCCGGACGGCGCAGCGTCGTCCGGATTTAACCCGCGACCGCGTCGAGTAACACGCTCGTAACGGCTGGGGTGCCGTCACGTAATCGCAGGTCAGCAGGATCGGTGACGCGCCGAGGCAAGGGAGCCCGGGCGCTTCCCACGAGTTACCTACTGCGAAGAGGTTGATATGGAACCCGGGACGATCTGGCTGCTGATCTGCGCAGCCCTTGTTCTCTTCATGACGCCGGGGCTGGCGTTCTTCTACGGCGGCCTCGTCAAGGCCCAGAGCGTCATCTCGATGATGATGCTGAGCTTCGGCGCCATGGGTCTGGTGTTCGTGCTGTGGATCCTCTACGGCTCGAACATGACCACGATCGGGGACGGCGACTGGATCTCGGGCTGGCTCGGCAACCCGTTCTCGGACTTCGCGCTGCAGGACCTGGCCACCGGCGACGGCGCCTCGGCCCTGGCCGGCGTCGCGTTCGCCTCGACGTTCGCGGTCATCACGACCGCCCTGATCTCCGGTGCGGTCGCCGACCGTGCGCGCTTCTTCCCGTGGATGCTGTTCGCGGGCCTGTGGGCGACGATCGTCTACTTCCCGTCGCAGGGCTGGGTGTGGGGCCTCGACGGCGAGGGCAACCTCTCGGGCTGGATCGGCAAGCTGACGATCGGCGACGCGGCTCCCATCGACTGGGCCGGTGGCACGGTCGTCCACATCAGCGCCGGTGCCGCCGCGCTCGCCCTGGCGATCGTGCTGGGCAAGCGCTCGATCGGCTTCGCCAAGGAGTCGGCCGAGCCGCACAACGTGCCCCTCGTCCTGATCGGCGCCGCGATCCTGTGGTTCGGCTGGTTCGGCTTCAACACCGGCGCCGCGACGGACGTCAACACCGGCGCGCTGATCTTCCTCAACACGATCGCCGCTCCGGCGGCCGGCATCATCGGCTACATCGTCGTCGAGCACTTCAAGGACGGGAAGCCGACCGCCGTCGGCGCCGCCTCGGGCATCGTCGCCGGCTTGGTCGCCATCACGCCGGCCTGCGCCAACCTGACGCCGTTCTGGGCGATCGTCCTGGGCCTGGTCGCCGGTGCGCTGTGCTGCTTCGCGATCGATCTCAAGTACAAGCTCGGCTACGACGACTCGCTCGACGTGGTGGGCCTGCACCTGGTCGCCGGCCTGCTGGGCTGCCTCTACCTGGGCTTCTTCGCCACGGACACGGGCCTGTTCACGGGCGGCAACCTCGACCAGCTGATCGCGCAGATCATCCCGTCGGTCGTCGTCGCGGTGTTCTCCTTCGCGGTGGCCTTCGGCCTGGGCAAGGCGATCGACGCCACCGTCGGCTTCCGCGTCACCGAGGAGGAGGAGGTCGCCGGCCTGGACAACGTCCTGCACGGCGGCGCCGCCTACAAGTTCGACTGACGGTGGTCGAGTAGCTCGGCGAGGAACGAGCCGGCGTATCGAGACCACATCTGGATCTCGATACGCGGCTCGTTCCTCGCCGCTACTCGATCGCCGGTGGCGCCCCGCTCCCGATTTCGTCGGGGGCGGGGCGCTGTGGCATCATTGACTGTTGGTGCCGGACGGCTCTGCCACGAGGGAGTCCCCATGCAGCACCACACACATTCTTCGTAGCAACACCGACATCCGCAGGTGACTTGTGGCACCGGCGAGGAGAGACCATGACGAACGTCATCGACCAGATCGCAGCCCAGAGCAAGCGCGACGACGTCCCCGAGTTCCGCGCTGGCGACACCCTCAAGGTGCACGTCAACATCGTCGAGGGCAACCGCTCGCGTGTGCAGCTGTTCCAGGGCGTCTGCATCAAGGTGCAGGGCTCGGGCATCGGCCGCACCTTCACGGTCCGCAAGGTCAGCTTCGGCGTCGGCGTCGAGCGCACGTTCCCGGTCCACTCGCCCGTGATCGAGAAGATCGAGGTCGCGACCCGCGGTGACGTCCGTCGCGCCAAGCTGTACTACCTGCGCAACCTGCGCGGCAAGGCCGCCAAGATCAAGGAGAAGCGCGACGTCTGATCGCCCCTCCTCGCCGCCCCCGCCCGGATTTCGGGCGGGGGCGTCGTCGTTCACCTAGGCTCGCGGGCGTGACGAAGCCGCGCCGCCGCCGCGTCCCCTGGTGGCTGGAGATCCCGCTCGCGCTGGCCCTCGCGCTGGGCTGCGCCCTGGTGGTGACGACCTGGTTCGTGCAGGCGTTCGTCATCCCGTCGAGCTCGATGCGGCCCACGCTCGTGAAGCACGACCGCATCGTCGTGGAGAAGTGGTCCACGTGGTCCGGCCTGCCCGAGCGCGGCGACGTCGTGGTGTTCCGCGACCCGGGGGAGTGGCTGGACGAGCAGGAGAGGGTGTCCGTCTTGCGACGGCTGACGCAGGAGCTGGGACTGGCGCCCAAGGGCGGGCACCTGGTCAAGCGCGTCATCGGCCTGCCGGGCGACGAGGTGCGCTGCTGCGACGCGCGGGGACGCACGCTCGTGAACGGGCGCGCGATCGATGAGCCCTACCTCGCCGACGCGACGGCCAACGCCGACGTGACCTTCCAGGTGACCGTGCCCCGCGACCGGCTCTGGGTCGAGGGGGACAACCGGGGCGACTCGGAGGACTCGCGCCTGCAGATGGACGGACCGTCGGGCGGCTTCGTGCCGGTCGACCACGTCGTCGGGCGCGTGTGGTCGCGGGTCTGGCCGCTCGGGCGCTTCGGGCCGCCGGCCGCCACGCGAGCCTTCGACGACGTTCCGGCGCCGGCGAAGGGCTGAGTCCTGCGCCGAACCCGATGGGCCAGCCGCTAGGCTCTTCGGGTGTCCGAGGAGAAGCGCCAGTTGCCCCTGTGGCAGGAGTCCCTCCTCCTCGTCGCGACGGCCCTCGTGCTGGCGCTGATCGTCAAGACCTTCTTCTTCCAGGCCTTCTACATCCCGTCGGACTCGATGGTCCCGACGATGGTCAAGAACGACAAGCTGCTCGTGCAGAAGTGGTCGTACTGGACGGGCGGCCCCGAGCGTGGTGACATCGTGGTGTTCCGCGATCCGGGCAACTGGCTGGGTCCGGACGAGTCCGCCGCCGACGGCAACGCGATCCAGGACGCCCTCGAGGTCGTGGGACTGTTCCCGTCGGGTGGACACCTGATCAAGCGCGTCGTGGGCGTGGGTGGCGACACCGTCAAGTGCTGCGACGCGCAGGGCCGTACGACGGTCAACGGTGTGGGGATCGACGAGCCGTACCTGAAGGACAAGAGCGTGAACGCCGACCAGACCTTCGAGGTGAAGGTGCCGCAGGGCTACCTGTGGGTGCAGGGGGACAACCGGGGCAACTCGGCGGACTCGCGCGCGCACCTGGGCCAGCCCGGCGGCGGGTTCATCGCCGAGGACGACGTGGTCGGCAAGGCGTGGCTGCGCGTGTGGCCGCTCGACCGGTTCGGCCTCATTCCGGGCACGGACGCCTTCGACGAGGTGCCATGAGCACCGCGCCGTCCCTGCGCATCGAGCGCCGGCTCCTGCGGGAGGGGCGCGTCGCTCTCGCGTGCGCCGACGAGGTCGGCCGCGGAGCCCTGTGCGGGCCCGTGACGATCGGCGTCGTCGTCGTGACGGAGCAGACCCGCACCGCGCCGCAGGGCGTCCGCGACAGCAAGCTGCTGACGCCGGCGGCCCGCGAGGCGCTCGTCCCCAAGATCCGCCGCTGGGCTCCGGTCCACGGCGTCGGGCACGCGAGTCCCGCCGAGATCGACCAGTACGGGATCATCGCCGCCATGCGGCTGGCGGGGCACCGCGCCCTCGCGCAGCTGGCGACGCAACCCGACGCCGTGCTGCTCGACGGCAACCACGACTACCTCAGCGTGCCCGAGCAGTCCGCGCTGTTCGGCCCGCCGGACCTGCGTGACGACCTGCCGCCCGTCACCACGATGATCAAGGCCGACATGAAGTGCGCCGCGGTCGCGGCCGCCAGCATCCTGGCCAAGACGGCACGCGACGCGATCCTCGTCGAGCTCGCCGCCGAGCACCCGCAGTACGGCTGGGAGCTCAACAAGGGCTACTCCGCGCCCGAGCACATCGCCGCGCTCGCCGAGCACGGACCGACGGTCCACCACCGTCGCTCGTGGTCGCTGCCGGGCTGCACCCCGAGCCCCGAGACGGTGGTTACGATGGCCGACACGACGACGCGAGAGGCGGTGGCCGGGTGAGCGCCGAGGACCTGGAGCGGTACGAGAACGAGATGGAGCTCGCGCTCTACCGTGAGTACCGCGACGTCGTCTCGATCTTCAAGTACGTCGTCGAGACCGACCGCCGGCTGTACCTGTGCAACGCCGTCGACGTGAAGGTGCGCTCGGAGTCCGGCGACGCGTACTTCGAGGTGACGATGGCCGACGCGTGGGTGTGGGACATCTACCGTCCCGCGCGCTTCGCGAAGAACGTCAAGGTGCTGACGTTCAAGGACGTCAACGTCGAGGAGTTGCAGGACTCCGACGTCAAGCTGCCGGGCTGACCCCGTGTCCTCCCCGGTCGCACCGCGTGACGGAGCGAGGGTCTTCGGTCACGTCCTGCTCAACACGCTCGTCGCGAACGTCACGACGAGCTTCCTGTGGTTCGCGCTGACGTTCTGGGTCTACCTCGAGACGCGGTCCGTGCTCGCCACGGGCGTGGTGGGCGGCGCGTACATGCTCATGCTGGCGCTGTTCGCGATGCTGTTCGGCACGATCGTCGACCGCCACCTGAAGCGCGACGTGCTGGTCGGCTCGAGCGTCGTCACGATGGCCTCGTTCGCGGTCGCGGGCCTGATGTACGCCGTCGTGGGCCCGGCGGCGATCGTCGACATGTCCGGGCCGTGGTTCTGGCTGTTCGCCGGCATCGTGCTGTTCGGCTCGGTCGTCGAGAGCATGCGCAACATCACGCTGTCGACCCTCGTGACGCTGCTCGTGCCCGCTGACCGGCGGGACCGCGCGAACGGGCTCGTCGGCACGGTGCAGGGCCTCGCGTTCATCGTCACGAGCGTCTTCAGTGGGCTGGCGATCGGCCAGCTCGGGATGGGCTGGACGCTCGTCGTCGCGAACGTGCTGACCCTGCTGACGGTGCTGCACCTGTTCTTCGTCCGGATCCCCGAGGAGCGCCCTGAGGCGACGGGGGAGCATGCGCCGAGAGTCGACGTGCGCGGCGCGCTCACGGCGATCCACCAGGTCCCCGGCCTGTTCGCGCTCATCGTCTTCACGACGTTCAACAACCTCATCTCGGGCGTGTTCATGGCGCTCATGGACCCGTACGGCCTGACGCTGTTCAGCGTCGAGTGGTGGGGGATCGTGTTCGGCATCGGCTCGACCGGCTTCATCATCGGCGGGCTCGTCATCGCCCGCTTCGGGCTCGGCGCGAACCCCATCCGGACGATGCTCCTGGTCGTGGCGGTGCTCGGCGTCATCAACGCGACGTTCACGATCCGCGAGTGGCCGTGGCTGTGCATCCTGGGCATCTGGGTGTTCCTGCTGCTGATGCCGGCGGTCGAGGCCGCCGAGCAGACGGTGATCCAGCGCGTCGTGCCGTTCACCAGCCAGGGCCGCGTCTTCGGCTTCGCCCAGGCCTTCGAGTCCGCCGCGGCTCCCGTCACCTCGTTCCTGATCGCCCCGATCGCCGAGTTCTGGGTCATCCCGTACCTGGAGACCGACGAGGGAGCCGACCGGTGGGCGTGGCTCGTGGGGCACGGCGACGCCCGCGGCATCGCGCTCGTGTTCTTCTTCGCCGGCGCCATCATGGTCGTGGCATCGCTCGCCGTGTTCGGCACTCGGTCCTACCGCCTGCTGTCCGACCGGTATCGCGCCGGCGAGGGTGAGCCCGCGCACATCGGGGACCCCGGGTTTGGGTCGACCGAAACCCTCCGGTAATGTTGTTCTCGCAACGCGGGGTGGAGCAGTTCGGTAGCTCGCTGGGCTCATAACCCAGAGGTCGCAGGTTCAAATCCTGCCCCCGCTACCACGAAGATCAGGCCCGGAATCCACTGGATTCCGGGCCTGATGCTTGTCGGGCCGGGTGAGGCACGTCATGCGCGCTCACAGCTGCAACCTGAGGTGTTCCCGGGACAGGGGAGGTCCGGCCGACCTAGTCTTGCGGAGGCCTTGGCTCGGATCCCGTCCCCTCGCGACGCGAACACCAGGTCGTCGTCTCTCGGGAGTCCTCGATGCATCGTCATGCCGTCTCGCGCGTCCGGCCGTGGAGCGCGGTGCTCGCGCTCCTCGCCCTCGTGGCCTCGACCTTCGCGGTCGCCGTCAGCCCGGCCGGAGCGGCCGAGCCCGACCCGCTGCCGCGGGTGCTGCTGCTGGGCTACGAGCGCGCGGACTACATGATCGACGTGCAGGACCAGCTGACCAGGTCCGGCGCGTTCGCCGAGGTCGCCACGCTGACTCCGTCCAACGGCTGCACCTTCACCGATCCGACGGTGGAGGAGCTCGACCAGTACGACGCGGTGCTGCTGTGGACCGACTGCGCCCTCGCCGACCCGGCCCGGCTGGGTGACCGGCTCGCGGACTACGTCGACCACGGCGGGCGGCTCGTGGTCAGCACCTTCGCGACCTCGACCTCCTACGGCCCGCAGGGACGCATCGTGTCCGGCGGCTACCTGCCGTACGTCTTCGACAGCTATCGCAGCGGCGAGCCCGCCTCGCTCGAGGCCGAGCTGGCGGACCACCCGCTGCTCGCCGGCGTGACCACCTTCCGGGGCGGTGCCTCCAGCTACCGCGGCACCGGCATGACGTTGGCCGAGGGTGCGACGCAGGTGGCCCGCTGGAGCACCGGCGAGCCGCTCGTCGGCTTCAAGGACGAGGTCGTCGTCGTCAACTTCTTCCCGCCGTCGAGCGCCATCCGGGCCGACTTCTGGGACGCCTCGACCGACGGCACCCGGCTCCTGGTCAACGCGCTGACCAGCTCGCTGGAGTACGCGCCGAGCCTCACGAGCGCCGCGTCCGCCGACTTCACCGCCGGGGAGGCCGGCTCGTTCACCGTCAAGGCGACGGGTCACCCGAAGCCGGCGATCACGTCGACCGGCGCGCTGCCGGACGGCATCACGCTCACCGACCGTGGCAACGGCACGGCGACGCTGGCCGGCACGCCCGCGCCCGGCACCGGCGGCCAGTACTCGCTCGCCCTGACCGCGGCGAACGGCATCGGCGACGACGCGAGCCAGACCCTGGACGTGACGGTGAACGAGGCGCCCGCCGTCTCGAGCGTGCCCTCGGCCGGCTTCACCGTGGGCGAGGCCGGGTCCTTCGCCGTGACCACGACCGCCGGGTACCCGGCGAAGACCACGCTCACCCAGACGGGCGACCTGCCTGCCGGCATGAGCTTCACCGACAACGGCGACGGCACCGCGACGGTGTCGGGCACGCCCGCCGACGGCTCCGCCGGCAGCTACCCGATCACCGTCACGGCGGCGAACGCCGTCCTGTCGTCCAGCCAGACGCTGACGCTCACGGTCGCGAAGGTCTCGCAGGCGGTCGCGTTCACGTCGACCGCGCCGACGGCCGCCGTCGTGGGCCAGACCTACGAGGTCACCGCGACGGGCGGCGCCTCGGCGAACCCCGTCGTCCTCGCGATCCACGAGGATGCGGCCGGCGTGTGCTCGCTCGACGGCAACCGGGTGACGTTCCGCCACCCGGGCTCGTGCGTGATCGTCGCCGACCAGTCCGGTGACGGCCGGTACGCCGCGGCGACCGCCAGCCAGACCGTGGCCGTCACGGCCGCCGCCACCACGACCGACCTCAAGGTCACGGGCGAGCGCCTCACCGCGACCGTCACGCCGAAGGCCCCCGGCGCCGGCACCCCCACCGGCTCGGTGACCTTCTCGGTCGACGGCACGGCGGTCGGCACCGCGCCGCTCGTCGACGGCGTCGCCACCCTCGCCCACCGGCTCCCGGCGGGCAAGGCGCGCGCCGTCGCGGCGACCTACTCCGGCGACGCGGATTACACGGGCTCGTCGGGCTCCACGGCCCGCCGGGATCCCACGATCACCGCGAAGGTCTCCAGCGCTCGGGCGAAGTCGCGCCACGGCTGGTACCGCACGGCGGTCACCGTGACGTTCCGCTGCACCACCGCGGGCGCGCAGCTCAGCGCCCCGTGCCCGAAGCCGGTCACGCTGTCGGCCAACCGCGCCGGCCAGTCGGTCACGCGGACGATCCTCGCCGAGGACGGCGGCGCGGCCACCGTCACCGTCTCGGGCATCAACGTGGACCGCGGCGCCCCGCGCGTCTCGATCAAGGGCGTCAAGCGCGGCGCGACGTACCCCGGCCAGGCGCCCAAGGCGCGCTGCGCGAGCGCGGACGGCGTGTCCGGCGTCGCGCGGTGCCGCGTCACCAAGCGCGTCAAGGGCGAGTCCGTGACGGTCCGGGCGACCGCGACCGATCGCGCCGGCAACACCCGCACGACCACGGCCCGGTACACGGTCGCGCGCTTCTACGTGGCCGGGGCGCCGTTCCGCAACGGCGCCTACCAGGTGCGCGACGGCCACACCTATGCCGTGGTCGCGCTGACCACCGGCACGGCCCGCCCGCAGTACTTCAACGCCGCCCTGCGTGGTTCGACGCCGACGGCGTCGGGCAGCTTCCTGCGCCGCGCCGGCAAGCAGGGCGGCCTGGTCCGTCACACGCTGCCCGTGCGAATCGACCGAGGCATGAGCCGCCGCGGCGACTGGGTCCTGGGCGTCAAGGTCGGCAACACACTGCACCGGATCCCGGTGCACGTCCGCCGCTGACGCATTGGGTCACGTCATGCGGATCGGTCGCTCAGGCGGCCGATCCGCATGACGGACAGGCGCAGGCCCGCCGCCACGCCGACGCCGAGTGCGGTCCCGGCGAGCGCGTCGGAGGGCCAGTGCGCGCCCTGATGGACGCGCACGAGCGACGAGGCCGTCGTCAGCGCGGCCACCGGCAGGGTCACCGGGGGAGCGGCGCGGCAGACCAGGTAAGCCGCCGCGGCGGCGAGCGCCGCGTGACCTGATGGGAACGACGGTCCCTCGACGGGCGCGTCGTCGCGCAGGACGGTCGGCGTCTCGTACAGCGGGCGCGGCCGCTGGAGGACCTTCTTCACCGCCACCTCGACGCCCTTCGAGGCGGGCAGGGACAGGAACGCGGCGACCGCCTCCCGCCGGCGGCCCGCGAGCCACAGCGCCGCGCCGACCAGCGGTGGCGCCCAGGGCGTCCCGACCTGCTGGGGAAGACGGTGCAGGCGCGTGTCCGGCCACTCGTTGACGACGCCGAACAGGCGCAGCTCGGGGCCACGCGGCGTGCCGCGGAACGCCACGGCCGATGCCAGGAACGCGACGGCGCCGCACGCGGCGACCGTCGCGTCCACGTCCCGCCGTGCTCGCCCTCCCCGCATGACCTCATGGTCGGGCGGGCGGCGGGCGGGCGCATCCGCTCAGGGGAGCAGCGTCGCGAGCTTGTCGACGGCGCGGTAGCCCGCCGGCACTCCCTCGACGATGCACGTCACGGAGTCGGAGTGCTCGGTGCGCAGCGGCAGGATCGCCCGGTAGGCGTCCGAGTCGTACCAGGCGCGGGCGGCGTCGGCGCCCGGGAACTCGATGATGACGAGGTCGCCGTCCCACTCGCCCTCGATCGGCGTCAGGGCGCCGCCGTGGACGATGAACCGGCCACCGTACGGCTCGAGCGTCGCGTCGATGCGCTCGATGTACTCGACGATCTCGGCGCCGAGGTCGACGCTGCGCAGGTGGGCGATGGCGTAGGCGGGATGCGTGCTCATGGTGGTCTCCGTTCGGTCGGGGTGATGGCCCGATCCCACCGCGCCGGCCGGGCCCGAGTCGATGACCTCGGAGGTCATGGCGACGATGCCCTCGCGCGGCTAGGTTGACGCTCGTGAGCACCTCGGCCGGCACCCTGATCCGCACGTGGCGACAGCGCCGCCGGCTCTCGCAGCTCGAGCTCGCGTCCGGCGCCGACGTCTCTACGCGCCACCTGAGCTGGATCGAGACGGGCCGCAGCCGCCCCACCAGCGCGATGGTGCTGCGGCTGTGCGACCACCTCGACGTGCCGCTGCGCGAGCAGAACCGGGTGCTGCTCGCGGCCGGCCACGCTCCGGTCCACCCCGAGCACGGGCTCACCGACCCGCCGATGGCCGAGGTCAACCGCGCGCTGGAGGCGATCCTCGCCGCGCACCACCCGTACCCCGCGCTCGTGGTGGACCGCCGCTGGGAGCTGGTCACCGCGAACGAGGCGGCCTACGCGCTGCTCGGCGGCATCGACCCGGACCTGCTTGAGCCGCCCGTGAACGTCATCCGGCTCTCCGTCCACCCGCGCGGCCTCGGCGGCCGCATCGTGAACCTCGACGAGTGGCGTGCCCACCTGGCGGAGCGGCTGCACCGCGACCACGAGGCCACGGGCGATCCGTTCCTCGCCGAGCTGCGCGCCGAGGTCGTCGGCGATGGCGTCGCGCCACTGGACTCCGCGGCCCTCGTGGTGCCGTTGCGGCTGCGGACCCCCGAGGGCGCGGTGCTGTCGTTCATCTCCACGACGACCGTGTTCGGCACGCCGCGCGAGGTCACGCTCTCCGAGCTCGCGATCGAGGCGTTCTACCCGGCCGACGAGGCCACCCGCCGCCTGCTCGGGTAGCTCACCGCTCCTCCTGCCGCGCCTGCTGGTCCAGCAGCTCGCGGGCGTGCTCCGCGTCCTGCTCCTGGTCGAGGGCGCGATGGAACGACTCGAGCTTCTCCTCGCCCGCGGGGAACGGCGGCAGCAGCGGGACGTCGGGGTCGACGACCGCTTCGAGGACGACCGGCCGGTCCGCGCAGAGCGCCCGGTCCCACGCGGACTCGACGTCCTCGGGCCGCTCCACGCGGATGCCGGTCAGCCCGAGCAGGTCGGCGTAGCCCGCGTACGGGAAGTCCGGCAGGGACTGGCTGACGTCGTAGCGGGGGTCGCCCTCGGTCTCGCGCTGCTCCCACGTCACCTCGGCGAGATCGCGGTTGTTCAGCACGAGCACGACGAAGCGCGGGTCTGCCCAGTCCCGCCAGCGGGACTCGACCGTCACCAGCTCGGCGATCCCGTTCATCTGCATCGCGCCGTCGCCGACGAGCGCGACGACCGGCCGGTCCGAGTCGTCCAGCTTCGCCGCGAGACCGTACGGCAGCCCCGATCCCATCGAGGCGAGCGTCGAGGACAGGTGCGCCTGCACGCCGGTCGGCAGGGTCAGGTGGCGCGCGTACCAGTAGACGACCGAGCCGACGTCGACGCTGACCTGCGCGTTCGCGGGCAGGCGAGGCGTCAGGGCGCGCACGACGTGCTCGGGGCTGAGCGAGGCGGCGGAGGACCCGGCGCGCTCGGCGGCGATGCGGTGCCACCGCTCGACCTGCTCGGTCACGGCGGAGCGCCACGCCGGGTCGGTCCGCTCGCGCAGCAGTGGCAGCAGGGCGTCGAGGGTCTCGGCCGCGTCCCCGGTCAGGCCGACCTCGACGGGGTAGCGATTGCCCAGGTGCCGGCCGTCGAGGTCGATCTGGACGGCGCGCGCCTGTCCGGGCGCCGGGTAGAACTCGGTCCACGGGTCGTTCGTGCCGATCATGAGCAGGGTGTCGCACTGGTCCATGAGCCAGCCGGACGCCGTGGTGCCGAGGTGCCCCATCACGCCGCAGCTGATGGGGAGCGTCTCGTCCCACCACGGCTTGCCCAGCAGGCTCGTGGTCACGCCCGCATGGAGGCGCTCGGCCACCGCTCGCACCTGGTCGCCGGCGTCGCGCGCGCCCTGGCCCATGAGGATCGCGACGCGCTCGCCGGCGTTGAGGACGGCGGCGGCCTCCTCGAGGTCGGCCTGGGTGGGCAGCACGCGCGGGCGCCGCCACTCGGGCGCCGTCGGCACGACGCCGTGCTCGTGCGGTGGGACCTCGGGGGCGGGGGCGACCTGCACGTCGTGCGGCAGCACGACGACGCAGGGCGAGCGGGTCGCCAGCGCGGTCCGGAAGGCCCGGTCGAGGACCATCCCCGCCTGCTCGGGCGACAGGACGGCCTGCACGTACTGCGCGGCCACGTCCTTGAACAGCGTCGTGAGGTCGACCTCCTGCTGGTACTCGGACCCGAGGGCGGTGGTCGGCTGCTGGCCCACGATCGCCACGACGGGCTGGTGGTCAAGCTTGGCGTCGTAGAGGCCGTTGAGGACGTGAACGGCACCGGGCCCCTGCGTGCTCACGACGACGCCGACGCCCCCGGTGTACTTCGCGTGGCCGACCGCCATCAGCGCTGCGTTCTCCTCGTGCCGCGCCTGCACGAACGCGGGGTCGCCGCCGGCGCGACGCAGGGCCCCCATGAGGCCGTTGATCCCGTCACCGGAGTAGCCGAAGACCCGCGGCACGCCCCACGCCCGCAGCCGTTCCACGACCAGGTCCGCCACGAGGAGCTCGTCGTGGTCCTGCGTCCCGTCGTCGCTCATGCCCATCCCTTCGCCGTCGGTCCCTCTCGGGTACCCGTGGCCCGGCGGGACAAACGACGCGTCGCCCGTATCCACCCGCGTCCGTTCCTGCTCATCGAGGGTGACGAGCCGTCCCGGCCGTCCCGCACCGAGGAGGACCACCATGGCCACCGCATCAGACCTCATCCGCGCCATCGCGCACGGACGCGCCAGCCTGTCCGGCTCGGACCGGCTGGAGCTCCTCGCCCTGTTCGACGACCGGATCTGGGAGCTCGTCGGAGGCGGGCCGCAGGGCCTGTCCGCCCGCTTCGCCCACGTCGCGCTCAACCCGCAGCCGCTGCCGCCCGTCGACGCGGGGCGACTCCTGCTGACGGTCGTGGCGCGCGGGATCATCGTCGTCGGCGGTCGCGACGAGAGCGCCCACCGGGCGTTCCTCGAGGACATCGACGACTGGTGCGGCACCGGCTGGCCGCGTCGTTGGCCCAAGCCCCAGCCCGGACCGTTCCCGGATCCGCGCCAGGAGCTCGACCCGTCGGTCCTCCTCGGTGGAGCGCTGGCCGCGGCCGAGCTCGCGGCGCGGTACCCGGCAGGCGGGCTGCAGGACCTGTTCGGCCGCGCCGCCGAGCAGCTCACCGAGGCCGCGCTCGGCTGAGGGGCCGTCGCGCGCCCACAGGCCTAGGCTGAGGGCGTGACCGACGATGCCGCCGCGCGCGGTGCCCGCCGCCGCGAGCGGACTCGCTCCACGGTGCTCGAGGCGGCCGAGCGGCTCGTGTCGCAGCGTGCGCCGGAGGAGATCCGGGTCGAGGACGTCGCCGCGGAGGCGGGCATCTCGGCGGCGTCGGTCTACGTGCACTTCGGCACGAAGGACGCGCTGCTCGCCGCCGTGACCGAGCGGGTCCTGGGGGTGGCGACCGAGACGCTGCGCGCGGCCTACGCGGCCGACGTGTCGCCGCTGGAGCGCTTCGCCGGCATCGGCGTCGCCTACCTGCGGCTCCTGCTGGACCATCCCGTCGTCGTGAAGTACCTGACGGTGACGGGGGAGCGGGGGCCGCGCACGCGCATCGAGGCCGAGGTGGTCGAGCGCTTCAGCGAGCTGCGGTGCGAGTTCGAGCAGAGCATTCGCGAGGCCGTCGAGTCCGGCGCGATCCGCCGCGTCGACCCCGAGCTCATGTCGTTCTTCCTCTTCAGCGCCTGGAACGGCGTGGCGGCCCTGGCCCTGCGGCGCGACGCGCTGGCCCTGGACCCGGCGCGCGTCGAGGCGACGGTGACCGAGTCGGGCCTGGTCCTGCTCGCCGGACTGATCCCTCCATCGCCGGCCGACTGAGCGTGGCGGGGGTGACGTGGAGCGGCCGAGGGGGTTGACTGGAGTCCGACTCCAGATCACTCGACGAGAGCGGCGCACCATGAGCCAGACACCCGAGCCGGACGGCTCCACCAGCGAGACGTGGGACGTCGTCGTCGTGGGCGCCGGCCCCGGCGGCCTGACGTGCGGCGCCTACCTCGCGGCCAACGGCAAGCGGGTGCTCGTGCTCGAGGCCAACCAGGTCGTCGGCGGCAGCACGCAGGTCTTCCGCCGCGCCGGCAACAAGTTCGAGTTCGACGTCGGCACGCACTACGTCGGCGAGTGCCACCCCGGCGGCCGGATGCAGACCGCGCTGTCCGGTCTCGCGCTCACCGAGCGCATCCACTGGCTCCGGCAGGATCCCGACCGGCACTGCCAGGTCATGATCCCGGGGACGACGTTCCACACGCCGACGGGCTGGGACGCCTACCTCGAGCGGCTCGTCGCGGCGTTCCCCGACGAGGAGGCCGGCATCCGCCGGTGCGTCCGCATCCTCCGTATCGTCTCGGCGGGGGAGGAGCCGCGCCGCAGGCCGTGGATGCTGCTGCGCTGGGGAATCCGTCCGATCACCAGGCTCATGGACGCGTGCGGCCTCAGCGCCGACGTCCAGGCCGTGATCCTGGCCGAGAACGGCGACTACACGTGGCCGCCGCACCGCACGCCGGCGGTCATGCACGGTGGACTGCTGCACCACTACCTGCAGGCCGGCGCGTACTACCCGAGGGGCGGGGGACAGGTGATCGGCGCGCACCTCACCGACGTCATCCAGACCCACGGCGGTCGCGTGCGCACGAAGGCGCGCGTCGAGCGGATCCTCATCGAGGGCGGCCGTGCCGTCGGGGTGCGGCTGCGCGGCGGCGAGGAGATCCGCGCCGGCATCGTCGTGGCCGCCGGCGACTACAAGCTCACGTGGACCGAGCTGGTCGGCGACGAGCACCTCACGCGGCGGCTGCGCCGGCGCCTCGCGAGCCTCGAGATGACCCAGCCGATGTTCGCCGTGTACGTCGCCCTCGACGTGGACCTGCGCGAGCGGGGGACGCCGCCGCTGGCGTGGGTGTGGCCCAACAACGACGTCGACGGCTACTACCGCGAGGTCGCCGCCGGGCGCTGCCCCGAGCAGATGCCGGTCGGCATCAGCTGCCCCACCGCGAAGGACCCGCACGGCACGCACTCGGCACCGCCGGGCTATTCCACGCTCGAGCTGGTCAGCTGGGCGCCGAAGGAGCACGCCTTCTGGAACGTCGAGACCGACCCGAAGGAGGGCGCCGAGTACGGCCGCGACGAGCGGTACCGCCGGCTCAAGGAGGAGCTCACCGAGCGGGTCCTCGACACGGCCTCGATCTTGATCCCGGACCTGCGCGAGCGGATGGTGTTCTGCGAGGCGTCCACCCCGATGACGCAGGAGCGGTTCACGCTGACGTCCGACGGCTCGTGCTACGGCATCGCTCCGCTGATGCGGAACCTCGGCCCGTGGCGGCCGCGCGTCACGACGCATATCCCGGGCCTGTTCCTGGCCGGCGCCAGCACCGAGCACATGTTCGGCATCAACGCCACGATCTGGGGCGGGATGAAGTCGGCGGGGACGATCCTGGGGCGCGACCTCGAGCAGGAGGTCAGGGACGGCGCCGTCTTCGTCGACGAGTCGCGGCTGACCGAGATCACCGAGGACTGGGACCCGCTGCTGGCCTCCAAGCCCGGCTCGGTGATCCGTCGTCCGGTCCGGCGGCGTCCGCGCGCCTCCGTGTGACGCACGATGATGCATTCGGGTGCCTGAGCGGGGCGCGATGCCTCATCGTTCGTCCGGCTCCGCGGTGACGGCCACGCCCGTGGGTACGCCTCCCTCGTGACGGCGCGGCAGCCGGTCGCCGACGGCGGCCCCGCGCCGAGGAGGAGGGGACGATGACAGCACTGGAGATGCTCGAGAGCCATCCGAAGGACGTCGAGGTCTTCGACGCTCAGCAGCTCGCCGAGTGCATCGAGGCGTGCTTCGCGTGCGCGCAGACGTGCACCGCGTGCGCCGACGCCTGCCTGGCCGAGGACATGGTCGCGGACCTGGTGTCCTGCATCCGGACCGACCTGGACTGCGCCGAGATCTGCCGCGCGACCGGAACGGTGCTGTCGCGCCAGGGCGGCTCGTCCACCCCGGTGACGCGGGCGCTGCTCGAGGCCTGCGCCGCGGCGTGCAAGGCCTGCGGTGACGAGTGCGCGCACCACGCCGAGATGCACGAGCACTGCCGCATCTGCGCGGAGGCGTGCCGGCGCTGCGAGGAGGCCTGCCGAGCGCTGCTCGCCGCGCTGTGAGCACGTGCGAGACCTTCGTCCGCGCGCGACAGTGAGTTCCATGGACGTCGATCGCATCGCACAGCCGTGGGGGACGAGGACGCCGTACGCGGCGGGGGAGGCGTGGCCCATCCGGGTCGACACGCACCTGGCGGACGGCCTCGCACCCGAGGACGTCGACCACTGGGCGCAGTCGGCGTCGATCCTGCACTCCAACGGCGACGCGATGGACATCGCCGTGAAGGACGGGCGCATCGTGGGGGTGCGGGGGCGCGCGGTCGACCGGGTCAACCACGGTCGTCTCGGTCCCAAGGACCTCTACGGGTGGCAGGCGAACGGCTCGCCGGACCGGCTGACCCGGCCGCTGGTCCGGCGCGACGGCCAGCTCGTCGAAACCGACTGGGACACCGCCATGGAGGCCGTCGCGGCCCGGATGAAGGAGCTGCTGGCCGAGCGAGGACCCTCGTCGATCGGCTTCTACACGACGGGCCAGCTGTTCCTCGAGGAGTACTACACGCTCGGCGTCATCGCCCACGGCGGGATCGGCACCAACCACGTCGACGGCAACACCCGGCTGTGCACCGCGACGGCGGCCGAGGCGCTCAAGGAGTCGTTCGGCTGCGACGGCCAGCCCGGCTCGTACACCGACGTGGACCACGCGGACGTCATCTGCCTGTACGGGCACAACATGGCCGAGACCCAGACGGTCCTGTGGACCCGTATCCTCGACCGGCTCGCGGGCGCCAACCCACCGAGCATCGTGTGCGTCGACCCGCGGCAGACACCCGTCGCTGACCACGCCACGGTCCACCTGGCGCCGCGGCCGGGCACGAACGTCATGCTGATGAACGCGCTGCTGCACGAGCTCATCGAGAACGACTGGGTCGACCACCAGTACGTCGAGGCGCACTCGGTCGGCTACGACGAGCTCGTGAAGATGCTGCGCGACTGCACGGTGGAGCGCGCCGCGCAGGTGTGCGACGTGCCGGCCCGGGACCTGCGCGAGGCCGCCCGCCTCATCGGCACGTCGCAGCGCCTCATGTCGACCGTGCTGCAGGGCTTCTACCAGTCGCACCAGGCCACGGCCGCAGCCGTGCAGGTCAACAACGTGCACATCCTGCGCGGGATGCTCGGCCGGCCGGGCTGCGGCGTGCTGCAGATGAACGGCCAGCCGACGGCCCAGAACACCCGCGAGTGCGGCGCCGACGGCGACCTCGCGGGATTCCGCAACTGGTCGAACGAGGAGCACGTCAAGGACCTCGCGCGGGTCTGGAACATCGATCCGATGAGCATCCCGCACTACACGGCGCCGACCCATCTCATGCAGATGATGCGATACGTCGAGGACGGCTCGATCCGGTTCCTGCACGTCTCGGGGACGAACCCGGCGGTCTCGCTGCCGGAGCTCGGGCGGATCCGCTCGATCCTCTCGCAGGACCGCCTGTTCCTCGTGGTGCAGGACCTGTTCCTCACCGAGACGGCGCAGCTCGCCGACGTGGTCCTGCCCGCCGCGACGTGGGGCGAGAAGACGGGCACCTTCACGAACGTCGACCGGACCGTGCACCTGTCGGAGAAGGCGGTCGAGCCGCCGGGGGAGGCGCGACCGGATCTCGACATCCTCGTCGAGCTGTCCCACCGCCTCGGGCTGCAGGACAAGGACGGTGGCCCGCTGGTCACGTGGAGCACGCCGGAGGAGGCCTTCGAGGCCTGGAAGGAGTGCAGCCGCGGCCGTCCCTGCGACTACACGGGCATCACCTACGAACGGCTGCGCGGCGGCAGCGGGATCCAGTGGCCGTGCAACGAGGACCATCCCGACGGGACCGAGCGGATCTACGCGGACGGTCGCTTCTGGGCCCATCCCGACGAGTGCGAGAGCTACGGACGCGACCTCGTGACCGGTGCGCCGGTCTCGCCGACGGAGTACAAGGCGCTCAACCCGCAGGGCCGAGCGGTCATCAAGGCCGCCGAGTACCTGCCGCCGCACGAGCCGCCGTCCGAGGAGCTCCCGTTCCAGCTCATCACCGGGCGCACCCTCTACCACTTCCACACCCGGACGAAGACCGGTCGCGCGCCGCAGCTGCAGGCGGCCGCTCCCGAGGTCTGGGTCGAGGCGTCGGCCACCGACGCCGAGGCGGCCGGTTGGCAGGAGGGCGACGTGCTGCGGGTGACCACGCCGCGCGGCGAGGTGACCGCGCGGCTGCGCATCAGCGGCATCCGGTCCGGCGTGCTGTTCCTGCCGTTCCACTACGGCTACTGGGACACGCCCGGCGGGCACGAGCCCGAGCACGAGGGTCGCGCGGCGAACGAGCTCACGCTGACGGACTGGGACCCCGCGTCCAAGCAGCCCATCTTCAAGACCGCGGCGGCGCGGGCCGAGCGCGTCTCGGGGTCCGGCGGCCGCGCGGCACCCGCACCCACGACCACCGCCTCGCGACCCGTCTCGGGCTCCGTCCCGCCGACGCGCGGGACCGCCGCTGCGGGGGTCACCGAGACGTTCGGAGGACGCCGATGAGACTCACCCAGACGCTCCGCAGCCTGCACGGCAACAAGGTCGGTGCCGCGATCGAGGAGCTGCACCGCTCCGAGAACAACCTCGCGGGCGCGCTGCTGACGCTGTCGGACCAGCAGCGGACCGACCATGAGATCTTCCACGTGGCGCGCGACATCGCGCGGTGGTCGCAGGAGCACGTGCGCCGCCTCGCCGAGATCGGGCACGCGTACGGGCTCGACCTCGATCCCGAGCCGGAGGACGAGTCGACGCTCGTCGCGCGCGTGAAGCAGAAGGGCTCCGAGCTGGTCGGCCGGTTCCACGAGCCCTCGCTGCTGCTGCTGGCGGACCTGCGGCACATCCACCGGATGGCCGCCGGGGTCTCGCTGGACTGGGAGGTGCTGGCGCAGACCGCCCAGGCGATGCAGGACACGGACCTGCTGGCGGTCGCCGAGGAGTGCCACCCGCAGACCCTGCGCCAGATGCGCTGGGCGAACGCCAAGGTGAAGGAGACCGCGGCCCAGGTGATGGTCACCGGGTGACCGCCGCCGGGCGCGGTGACGAGGGTCCTACGCTACGGACGTGACCTCGCCCACGTCCCCCCTCGCACCCGTCCTCGTCACCGGCGCCGGCTCCGGCCTGGGCCTGCGCCTGACCGAGCTCTACGCCGAGCGTGGGCACGCCGTCATCGCCCTCGACGTGGCGTTCTCGGCGCAGGCGCGCGACCGGCTCGGGCGGGCGACCGTGCGGCTGCACACCGAGGACGTCGACGTGCGTGACGGTGCCGCGGTCGAGGCCGCCGTGGCGCGGGGGATCGAGGCCCTCGGCACGCCGGGCGTCGCCGTGAACTGCGCCGGAGTCCAGGACGCCGCACGCTTCGAGGACCTGTCCGAGGACGCGTTCCGGCGGGTCGTGGACATCAACCTGGTCGGCAGCCGCAACGTCGCCGCGGCGGTCCTCCCGCGGCTCGGGCGGGGCGGGCACCTCGTGCTGATCGCCTCGATGGCCGGCCTCGTCGCGAACTACGGGTACGCGGCGTACGCCGCGTCGAAGTACGGCGTCGTCGGCCTGGGCCAGGTGCTGCGGATCGAGCAGCGGCCGCGCGGCGTGGACGTCTCGGTGGTGTGCCCGCCCGAGGTGGAGACGCCCATGGTCGACGAGGAGCGGCGCACCATGCTGCCGGCGACCCGCGCCCTCAAGGGCATGGCGGGCACGCTCGAGCTGGAGCCGGCGGTGCGCGAGATCCTGCGCGGCATCGACCGCCGCCGTGCCGTGATCGTCCCGGGCCGCGCCGCCCGACGGACCCTGCTGCTGACGAGACTGCTGCCGCGCCGGGTGGTCGACGCGGTGACGGACGGCATCGTCCGCAGGGCGCTGCGGTCTGCGTCCTGACGGGGTCCGCCTCGTCCGGAAGTGAACGTTCTCCCTGATCTTTCAGGCATTCTCAGACTGTGAGATGGGACTCATCCGAACTCGCGGGCGCCCCGAAGCAATGTCAGGAGGTCGGAAGTCCCGGCCGCTGACAAAGGGGAAATCATGAAGAAGGCAATTCTCGCGTTGCTGACCGTCGTGCTGGGAGTGGGCATGACGACCGCTCTGGGGTCGCCCGCGCAGGCGGCGACCGCCAAGAGCAGCTCTTCGAAGGTCGGCTACACCCGGGTCGTCGTCGCGCCCCCCGTGTACGACCTGATCGCCGGCGCCGGCATCACGCCGACTCCCGTCCAGGGCGCCAAGGCGGGCGCTTACAAGGACACCATCGCCGCCACGTTCCCGATCACCGGCTACCGCCTCAAGGGCCTGCGCATCAAGCACAGCGGCGGCCTCAACCTCGCGGCCGGCTCGGCGACGATCACCGTGTCGGACTTCAACATCGACCTCGCCCGCCTGCGCGTCAGCGGCAAGGTCGTCGGCACGGTCGGCAACGTCGGTCGGGTGGACCTGTTCAAGATCCGCGCCTCCGACCGCCGGGACCTCGGCCTGGTGAGGCTGACGCTGACCAAGACGGCGGCCGATGCGCTGAACGCCACGTTCGGGGTCGACGCCTTCGCCGAGAACGCCACCTTCGGCTACGCGACGCCGAAGCCGTTCTCGCGCTTCTGATCGGCAGGGGGAGCGGCTCCCACCCTTCGTGGTCGCTCCCTACTGCAGGTCCGCCGACCACGACGGCGGACCCGCAGGGTGGCCCCTCGCGGGCCACCCTGCGTCATGTCGGGGCTCGGGCGGCGGCCGAGGGGACGGCCGTCGTCCGGGCCCGGGCGGTCCCGGCGCTTCGCCCGTACATTGGACGGCAGGAGGACTCATGTCCCTGCTCGAACTCGCCCTGACGGCCGCTCAGGACGCGCCTGCGGGACTGCTGCCTGCCCGCCAGCAGATGGCGCTCTCGCTGGGCTGGCACATCGTGCTGGCGTGCTTCGGGGTGGCGTTCCCGACCATGATCTTCGTCGTCCACGCCCGCGGCATCTTCCGGGACGACCCGATCGCGCTGGGGCTGGCCAAGCGCTGGGCCAAGGTCTCGGCGGTCCTGTTCGCGATCGGCGCGGTGTCCGGGACGGTGCTCAGCTTCGAGATGGGCCTGCTGTGGCCCGGCTTGATGGGCACGTACGGCGACGTGCTCGGCCTGCCGTTCGCGTTCGAGGGGCTGTCGTTCTTCGTCGAGGCGATCTTCCTGGGCATCTATCTGTACGGGTGGGGCCGGATGCCTCCGAAGCGGCACCTGCTGATGCTCGTGCCGATGGCGCTCGCGGGCATCGTCGGCACGTTCTGCGTCCTGTCGGTCAACGCGTGGATGAACGATCCCGCCGGGTTCCGGATCGTCGACGGCGAGGTCGTGGACGTCGACCCGTGGCGGGCCATGTTCAACGACCAGGTGTGGCTGCACTTCGCGCACATGTGGGTCGGCGCGTTCGTCGTGGTGGGCTTCCTCATCGCCGCGGTCTACGCCGTCGGGATGCTGCGCGGGCGGCGCGACGAGCACCACCGGCTCGGCTTCATCGTGCCGTTCACGTTCGCGACCGTCGCGGCGATCGCGCAGCCGTTCGTGGGGCACCTGCTGGGGCTGCGCGTGGCCGAGACCCAGCCGGCCAAGCTCGCCGCGTTCGAGCTCGCCCTCGAGACCGAGAGCCCGTCGCCGCTGCGGCTCGGCGGTGTCCTCATCGACGGCGAGGTCCGTGGGGCGATCGACCTGCCGCGGCTCGGCTCGGTCATCGCGCGCAACTCCTTCACCGAGCCCGTGCAGGGACTCGACACGATCCCCGAGGACGAGCGCCCACCGGTCAACATCACGCACATCGCGTTCCAGTCGATGGTGGGCATCGGGACGCTGCTCATGCTCTCGGTGATCTTCTTCTGGTTCGTGCGGTGGCGCGGGCGAGACCTGCTGGAGAACCGCTGGTGGCTGAGGTTCGTCGTGCTGGCCGGCCCGCTGTCGGTGGTCGCGCTCGAGATGGGCTGGATCGCCACCGAGGTCGGGCGGCAGCCGTGGGTCGTCTACGGGTACCTGCGCACGGCGGACGCCGCGGGTGAGAACAGCGGACTGTGGTGGCTCCTCGCCGCGACGGTCGTCGTCTACACGGGGATGACCGTCGGCGCGGTGATCGTGCTGAGGTCGATGGCGCGGCGCTGGCGGTCCGGCGAGGACGACCTGCCGAGTCCGTACGGCCCGCAGCTGGCGGACAGCGCGTCGGGGGATCCGGGGCCGCGATGAACGTCGAGATCGTGGTGGCCGCGGCGATGTTCGTCGGTGTCGTCGCGTACGCGCTGTTCGGCGGCGCGGACTTCGGGTCCGGCTTCTACGACCTCACGGCCGGCAACGCGCGTCGGGGCGCGGCGCTGCGGACGCACATCGACCACCACATCGGGCCGGTGTGGGAGGCGAACCACGTCTGGCTCATCTACATCCTCGTGGTGTGGTGGACGGGCTTCCCGAGGTCGTTCGCCGCCGCCATGGACACGCTGATCCTGCCGTTGCTGTTCGCGCTGCTGGGGATCGTGCTGCGCGGCGCCTCGTTCGCGTTCCGCAAGTACGCCGCGACGCTGCGGCAGGCGCAGGTGTTCGGGGCGTTCTTCGCGACCTCCTCGGTCATCACGCCGTTCTTCCTCGGCACGGTGGCCGGGGCGATCGCGTCGGGGCGCGTGCCGATGGACGGGCGCGGCGACCTGTGGACCTCGTGGCTGCACCCGACCTCGATCGTCGGCGGACTGGTCGCCGTGGGGACGTGCTCGTTCCTGGCGGGGGTGTTCCTGACCGCCGACGCCGCACGCGCGGATCGGGCCGACCTCGTCGCGTACCTTCACCGCCGGACGCTCATCGTCGGCGTGGTGACCGGGCTCGTGGTGTTCGCCGGGCTCATCCCGCTGCGCGACGACGCGCCGACGCTGTGGGAGGGGCTGACCGGCCGGGCACTGCCGCTCATGATCGTGTCCGCGCTGGCCGGCGCGGCGACGCTGTGGCTGCTGTGGACCCGCCGGTACGCCGTGGCGCGCGTGACCGCGGTCGTGGCCGTGGGTGCGGTCATCACGGGCTGGGGCGTCGGCCAGTACCCGTGGATGCTCGTGGACGAGGTCACGATCTCCGAGGCGGCCGGCGCGACCGCGACGCTGTGGGCCCTCGTGGTGGCGGCCCTGCTGGCCGCGATCATCGTGCTGCCGGCCCTGGGCTACCTGTTCTGGCTCACCCAGACGCAGGCGTGGACACGGGAGGACGAGCCGGCGCCGGCGGAGTGAGTCAGGACGGCGGCCCGGCGGGGTGGTCGGACCTCGCGACGCGGCGGTCGGTCATGACGACCCACGCAGCGAGGGCGGCACCGGCGAGCACGGCGAAGAGGAAGAACAGCATCGCCAGGCCGGGGTAGCCGAACAGCGTCCACGTCGAGGGGACGCGCATCATCATCGCGGCGCCCAGGATCGTGGCGGCGATGATGATGCCGAGCGTGAGGCGGTTGGCGATGCGCTGCAGCACGGTGTGGAGGCGCTGCTCGTCGATGGCGTTGACGGTCAGCTGGAACTCGCCGTCGGCGAGCGAGTCCATGATCCGGTTGGCGCGCTTGGGCAGCTGCTCGAGGAAGGTCTTGGACTCGATCGCCGCGGCGACGACGCCCCCGGTGGACATGGTCAGGCCCGCGGCGAAGATGTCGCTCACGTTCTCGCGGATGGCCTCGGCGGGGGAGAAGCCCGGGTCGAGGTGCGTCGTGGCGCGGTCGAGGTTGAGCAGCGCCTTGCCGACCATCGACATCTCGGCGGGCGGGCGCAAGCCGTGGGCGCCGGAGAGCCGGCTGAGGTCGACCAGCACGGCGCCGACGGCGACCTCGGCGCCGCTCGCGATGGCCTCGGAGACGAGGTGGGCGACGTCGTCGCGGAACGCGGCCGGCGCGAAGCCGTCCACCGGGTGGCCCATGGTGGCCAGGATCGAGGCGGTCTCCTCACCGTCGCCGTCGCTGATGGCCAGCAGCAGCTTGATGATGTGGTGCTGGATGCGCGGCGGGACCGAGGCGGTCATGCCGAAGTCGAGCAGGGCGAGGCGGCCGTCGGGGGTGAGCAGCAGGTTGCCCGGGTGCGGGTCGGCGTGGATGAGGCCCGCGTCCAGGATCATGTGCAGGTAGGCGCTGAACAGCTGCTCCACGACGGGGCGCGCGTCGACGTCGGTGAGCCCGAGCGGCCCGATGTCGGTGACCTTGCGGCCCTCGACGTAGTCCATCGTCAGGACCTTCGAGGTCGTGTACGCCTCGACGGGCTGGGGGACCACCAACAGGTCGTAGCCGGCGGTGAGCTCGCCGAAGGTGACCAGGTTGCGGGCCTCGCGGCGGTAGTCGAGCTCTCCGGCGAGGGAGCGGCGGAACTGGTCGAGCAGGCGGCCGAAGCCGAAGCTGCGGCCGACGTCCGTGCGCTTGTCGGCGAGCCGCGCGAGGCGGCCGAGGACCTTCATGTCCTCGCGGACGGTCTCGCGGACGTGGGGTCGCTGGACCTTCACGACGACCTCGCGCCCGTTGCGCAGGACCGCCCGGTGGACCTGGCCGAGGGAGGCGGCCGCGAGCGGCTTGACGTCGAAGTCGCTGAACCGCTCCTTGAGCGTGGCGCCGAGCTCGGCCTCGACGACCTCGCGGACGGTGTCGAAGTCGATGGGGTCGACCTCGTCCTGCAGGCGCTCGAGCGCGGTCGTGTACGAGGCGGGCAGCAGGTCGAAGCGGGTGGACAGCAGCTGGCCGAGCTTGATGAAGGTGGGGCCCATCTTCTCGAGGTCGTCGGCGAAGGCCTCGGCGCGCTCCGTGTCGCCGAGCGGGGCCTCGTCGTCGATGTCGAACTCATCGAGGTGGGCGCCGGCGAGCAGGTCCGACCGGCCGTAGCGGCGCACGAGGCGAGCCAGTGCGACGTACCGGTTGTCGTCCAGGATCGTCATGGCGCAAGCATGCCCGTGTTGGGCCCGTCGTGCCCGGGTTTGCGCCGCTCGGAGGGCGTTGTCGTGCCGGAATCGCAGGCGTACATTCGAAGGATCACCGGTCGATGCGACCTCGAGTCGAACGGAGAGCATCATGGCCAACGCACATCTCCACCTGCCTCACGTCCACGTCTGGTACCCGCACGTCGGGATGCCCGACGACCAGCTCCACCGCGAGGAGACCAGACCGTCGCGCCTCGGCGGGATCGTCCTCGGCATCGCCGTGGTCGTCGCCCTCCTCGCCTGGGCGACCGCCCTGATCGCGCTGATCAGCCTCGGCCCGGCGCGCGCCGGCGCCGTCTCCGACGCCCGCGCCCTCTGGACGGCCGTGGCGATCGCCTCGGCGATCAGCTTGTTCCTGCTGGGCGTGTGGAAGGTGAGTCGGGCCTAGAGGTCTCGGACTTGCGGCGCCGACGGCGGCACCTCCCCGTTCAACGCCTCGTCAGAGGCATCGGCGACTCGCACCGCGGAGCTTCTGGGGTTCAAGTCCCGGGGCGGGCTCCGATCACGATTCGTCATCCTGACCGACAGGCGGATCAGACCGCAAGGCAGTGGCAACGACGTTCGCAGCCACCAGAACGTCCTCATGCTCCCAGAACGCCAACACTCTCCATCCGTGTTCGACCAAGCGCGCGCGCGTCGAGGCATCCCGATGCCGGTTCGCCGAGATCTTTTCGTCCCACCAAGCAGCGTTGTTCTTTGGAGGGATGAAGTGCTCGGGGCAGCCATGCCAGAAGCACCCGTCCACGTAGACGGCCACCTTCTTGCGTCGAAAGACGATGTCGGGCTTGGAGCGGATCGAGGGTTCTGCGACCGTGTCGACCCGATAGCGGTAGCCCATCCGGTGGAGCTCCCTGCGCAGTTGAATCTCCGCGGTGGTGTCGCGAGTGCGCTGCGCCGCGAATCGTCGCCGCACATGTTCGTTCGCCGGCTTCGGCATGCCCAGATTCTCGCCCATCCGAATGTCGGACCCTCCGCTTAGTGTTTCAGCCTGCACCCGCGTGTCGCTTGGCTCGGCGGGACAAACACCTGACAAAATGTCGTTCAATCTACCCTTGGAGTTCTTGGTGACTGCAGCACTTGACCTTCTCCGCGCCGCGCGCGAAAGCTACTCTCAGCGTCAGATCGCTGAGGCGCTGGGAGTGAACGACCGAACGGTCGCTCGCTGGGAGGCTGGCAACACCTCGATCCCTTCACTCGCGGTTCCGGCGCTCAAGGAGTTCCTGCGACTCGGACGAACCAGCAGTGCGCCCCGCGCGTTCACGTTCGTTGACCTGTTCGCTGGCATCGGCGGCATCCGCACTGCCTTTGAGCGCATCGGGGGCGAGTGCGTGTTCACCAGCGAGTGGGATCGCTGGGCGCAACAGACCTACAAGGCCAACTTCCCCGACGACGAGTATGGCGAGCACGTCTTTGCGGGCGACATCACCGCGGTCGAAGCGTCCGCGGTCCCCGATCACGATGTACTGGTGGGCGGGTTTCCTTGCCAGCCCTTCTCGATCGCCGGCGTCTCGAAGAAGAATGCGCTTGGACGTGCCCACGGGTTCGCGGATGCCACGCAGGGAACGCTCTTCTTCGACGTCGCTCGGATCATTGACGAGAAGCGACCCGCCGCGTTTCTCCTAGAGAATGTGAAGAATCTTAAGTCGCACGACAAGGGCCGGACCTTCGAGGTGATACGAGCGACGCTCCAAGAGGAGCTTGGGTATGAGCTGCACACGCGCGTCATCAACGGAAAGCACTTCACGCCGCAAAATCGTGAGCGCATCATCTTGGTGGGTTTCCGGGAAGGCTCAGATTTCGACTTCGACGAGTTGGCGCTCGAGGACTACCCATCCACGGTCCGTGATGTGCTTCACAAGCCGTCCGATGCCGACCTCTCTCATGACGGTGGTCGTTTTGTTGACCCGACGACTGGCCGTGTGAACGACAAGTACACACTCACGGATCACCTCTGGACGTATCTACAGAACTACGCTGCGAAGCACCGAGCAGCCGGAAATGGATTCGGCTTCGGACTCGTCGACCTTGATGGGACGACGCGAACCTTGTCCGCCCGTTATTACAAAGACGGCTCCGAGATTCTGATCCCCCAGACCGGTAGGAATCCGCGACGCCTCACCCCCAGGGAGTGTGCCCGTCTGATGGGTTTCGATGACGATTTCGTCATCCCTGTCAGCGACACTCAGGCCTACAAGCAATTCGGTAACAGCGTGGTGGTGCCCGCCATCTCAGCCGTTGCTGAATTGATGGCGCACCACATCTCGCCAGCGGCCCGGAGTGTTTCCGGGAGCCTCGCCGGATGAGCGCAGACCTATCCCGGTGGTTCCGCGGGGCTGCGGCGAAGAGATTGTCCGCGGTGGAAATCGATCCCACGTCCTCGAACCAGCACGAGTTCCAAGCGACCATCGAGATGCAGCGATTCTTGGGGCCGCCAGTGCCGCGCCGGGAGATCGCCACAAGGTTCGTTTACCTCGACGATGATGAGCCGCCGCTCGTGTGTGACGTGATCGTCAAGTACTACGACGCGCGGGAACGCC
Organism: Aeromicrobium jepli; assembly: GCF_047246605.1. Classification (NCBI taxonomy): domain Bacteria; kingdom Bacillati; phylum Actinomycetota; class Actinomycetes; order Propionibacteriales; family Nocardioidaceae; genus Aeromicrobium; species Aeromicrobium jepli. The sequence goes on along the minus strand of NZ_JBFOKO010000015.1, from coordinate 7,039 downwards.
ACCCCAGCCGTAGCGAGGCGAGGATCTATTACCCGGACAACAAGGTGATTCGCGTCGCGCGACCGGGCGACGTCTTGGTGTTCGCTGTGCGTCCTGACGGTGATGCCGCCGTGATCATCGCGAGGGCGGGATGCTCGACTGCCACCCAACTCCTCTGGCTTTTCAACTTCGATCGTAATCAGACTCAGCGGTTTACCGCGGCGGATGATGCGACGTTCAAGGAGCGGCTGACCTCATTTGATGCGGAAGTGCTTCTTGATGTGCTTGGCATCGAAGCGACGCTCTCGGACGAGTCGGACGTCGAATTGGTCGAAGCAAGGTTCGGTGACGCGTTCCCGTCGACCGCCGAATTCTCCGCGTTCGCGCGCGAGCAGTCGGACGCGCCCGATCCTCGTGACGACGCGGACGCATGCCTCATCAGATGGTGGGAGACTGAGTACAGGCTGTTCCAGGCACTCGAGCGGAGCATCGTCGAGAAGCGGCTGGCGGTCGGGTTTTCCGGCAGTGAAGCAGTCGAGGATTTCATCTCATTCTCGCTTGGTGTCCAGAACCGCCGGAAATCTCGCTCTGGGCACGCGTTCGAGAATCATCTCGCGGCGATCTTCACGGCCAGAGGCGTCGCGTACGAAAGGGGCGCAGTCACTGAGCGCAAGGCCAAGCCGGATTTCTTGTTCCCATCTTCACGTGCCTACACGGATCCAACGTTTCCTGGCTCGGAACTACGTATGCTCGGAGCAAAGACGACCTCCAAGGACCGATGGCGGCAAGTCTTGACCGAGGCTGACCGGATCCCGGTGAAGCACCTGGCGAGCCTTCAGCCGGCGATCTCCGAGGCTCAGACGAGCGAGATGCGAGCACTTGGGGTGCAGCTCGTGCTGCCGAGGGAGTTGCATCGGACTTACACGCCTGCACAGCAGGGGTGGCTCTGGACGTTAACAGATTTCATTCTCGAGGTCGGCGGCTAGTTCGTATTCGCGGTGATACTCCGCGCTCCAGAGCGGCCTGAGATGGGTGGTCGTCGCGTGTTCGCCAAAGCCCGGAAGGACGCGCCTGAACTCTGTTGCGGCGGGCTGCGCTGCTTCATGGCTAGGGTGTTTCAGACGAAGGAGAACTTGGTGCCCATCAACATCTCGCAGGTAATGCGAAAAAAGCTGCCCGAAGACGAACGCTCGAGCATCGAGCAAGCTCTGTGGGACAAGGCGGGCGGGCGATGCCACCTCTGCGAGGAACCCCTCAATCGGTCCGCCGACGATATCCAAGCGGACCATGATGTGCCGGAGTCTGACGGCGGGACGACGGATTTGGGGAACCTCAATCTGGCGCACGCGTCATGCAATAAGGCGAAGCGGAATGCGAAGACTGTTCCCATCCGGCCGTATCTCAAGTTGCTTGCCTATGCGCGAAAGAAGGGAGGTCGTATAAAGTACGACGGCTTCCTCGAGCACTTCGGGATTGAACCCCAGCCGAGCGTTGTGACAGTGGACGACGGCGTAGCGACCTTCGAGCTGCCGGACGGATCGGTGGTCGCCGTACCGGTCTTCGAAGAATCCAATAAGGTCGGCACGCAGCGGTACGTGTTCTTGACACTGCCCCGAACAGCCATATACAACGACGACGATTGCCAGCCGCGTGTAGTCCGGACGGATCACGCCTGGTCCATCTATGCCGACATGCAACGGAACGTCCTCCACGAACCGCCGAGTTGCCGCGTCGAGCTATTGGAGATGGGAAAGCCGACGCGCCTTCTCATGTTCGATGGCCAACACAAGACGCTCGCCAGTTGGATGATGGATCGCCAAGGGGTCACCTCGAAGGTGTACCTCGATATGACCGCTTCTCAAGCAAATGAACTGGTCAACTCGATCCAAGCAAAGATCAAGAAACTCCCGTTGTCGCCGTTTGAGCTTGCAGGCAAGATGGCCGACGAGTGGGAGAACAAGTTCGCCGAATACGAGGAATCGGTAGGCATTTCCGAAGTGTCCGAGGCCGGGTTTTTGGCATGGCTACCGCAGACCGAGCGGGCAAGAGGAAAGGCCGCGCTGCAGGCTGCACTGGTACAGAACGTGCTGAGTTCCAGTGATCTACGCATAACAGCGCATGTGAGGCGTCCTGGCAGCCCGGCGGGGGTGTTTGGATTCACCGAGCAGGCGTTGAAGACAAAGGTCATTGAGCGTTTGGTCGCGCGGGAGGCCCAGACATCTAAGGGTGTGGCCGCACAAGAAAGCCGGGACATCGAGGCGATGAATGTTGTCGCGCTTCTGAACCTCCTGAACGACTATGCCTTCGAACCGACGGAAGACGGCGTCGCGCTGACCGAGGTCGAAGTAGAGCGCGCACGGCGTATGTCTTACCAAGGCGCGCTCTCATATGTCGCGGACCTCATCCGGCGAATGTACGAGCGCGTTGTGATCACGGCGACGCCGAAGAGTCCTATGTCCGCAGAACTCACCGAGTCACAAAGCGCAGAACTTGCGGTGAGTGTTAAGCGGATCGTGGACCATCCGGTATGGACTGCGGAGTTCGACCGCGACGCAAAGATGCGTGCTGTGAAGACGGCGCTGGAAAAGAACCAAGAAATTACCGACGCGTTCCAAGGGGTTGGCTTGGACCTGTCATTCCTAGTGATGGGCAAGGACGCGACACCGTACAAGACGTACTGGCTCTGAAACAGTGATCAGACGTGTCATTTTGGTCGTTCAAAGAAAGATGCAAGATGCGTCCGACCGCACTGACGCACATATCTGGAACTCAAGTTCTTTCCACCCTCAGGACTGGAACACGCCCCTAGTCACGTGGCCGGTCGCGGTCCGATGATGGGGCAAGCCGCGAACACAAGGTCTCGACGCGGCGGCGAAGCCCGGCCAGACTGGCGCCCATGACGGTGCGCGCTGACCTGAACATCTCGCTCGACGGCTTCGCCACGACCGCCGACGGCACTCCGGAGAACCCGATGGGGGAGGACTGGGGGCAGCTGACGGCGGCGTACGCGGCGACGCGCACGTTCCGCGAGCGGGTCTTCGGCGACACGAGCGGCCAGGGGACGACGGGCGTCGACGAGAAGTACGCCGCGGCCTACTTCGAGGGGATCGGCGCGGAGATCATGGGCGCCGGCATGTTCGGCCTGCACCTGCACGGGGACGACCCGGACTGGCGTGGCTGGTGGGGCGGCGAGCCGCCGTTCCGCGTGCCCGTCTTCGTCCTGACCAACGCGCCGCGCGAGGACATCGCGTTCGACAACGGGACCACCTTCCACTTCATCACGGCCACGCCGCAGGAGGCACTCGAGCGCGCCAGGGAGGCCGCCGACGGCCAGGACGTGCGCATCGGGGGAGGGGCAACGGTGGTGCGCGACTTCCTCAAGGCCGGACTCGTCGACCGTCTGCACGTGGCGATCGCGCCGATCCTGCTCGGTCAGGGGATCCGCCTGTGGGACGACCTGCGGCACTTCGAGGAGGGCTACGCCGTGTCCACCGAGACCGCCGAGAGCGGCACGGTGCACGTCGTCTTCAGCCGAGTCTGAGCCCGACTCGCGTCGCTCACTCGCGTTCAACCAGAGCGGACCTAGGGTGGAGGCATGTCACCCGGTGGCCTCTCGGGCCCGGACCACGGTCACGACCTGCTGTTCGGCACGTTCGTCACGCCCACGAACCGGCCCGTCCACCAAGCCGTCGAGCAGGCGGTCGTCGCCGACCGCGCCGGCCTGGACCTGGTGACCTTTCAGGACCACCCCTACGTCGCGAAGTTCCACGACACCCAGACGCTGCTGGCCTTCGCCGCGGCCCGCACCGAGCGCATCCGCCTCGCCGCCAACGTCACGAACCTCCCGCTGCGCCCGCCCGCCGTGCTGGCCCGCTCGATCGCGACGCTCGACCAGCTCAGCGGCGGCCGGATCGAGCTCGGCCTCGGCGCCGGCGCCTTCTGGGACGGCGTCGTCGCCATGGGCGGCCCGCGTCGCACCCCCGGCGAGTCCATCGAGGCGCTCGAGGAGGCCATCGCCGTCATCCGCGGCATCTGGGACGCGTCCGACTCGAGCGTCCTCTCGGTCCGCGGGAGCACTACGAGGTCGTCGGCGCCAAGCGCGGCCCCGCCCCGGCGCACGACGTCGGCATCTGGGTCGGCGCCTACAAGCCGCGCATCCTGCGGCTGACCGGCCGCCTCGCCGACGGCTGGCTGCCGTCGCTGTCGTACCTGGAGAACGGCCCCGCCGACCTCGCCGGCATGAGTCGCCGCATCGACGACGCCGCGCTCAAGGCCGGCCGGAAGCCGAGCGACATCCGCCGTCTCCTCAACATCAACGGCCGATTCCGCGAGCAGGGCCACGGGCTGCTGGACGGCCCGCCCGCGCAGTGGGCACAGGAGCTGGCCGAGATCGCCCTGACCCACGGCACGAGCGCCTTCATCCTGGCCTCGGACGACACCACCACCACCGAGACGTTCGCCGCCGAGGTCGCCCCGGCCGTCCGCGAGCTCGTCGCGAAGGAGCGCGCATGACCGAGTGGCTCGACGAGACGGAGCAGGCCGCGTGGCGCGGGATCCTGCGGATGCACTCGAACCTGATGACGGCGATGGACCTGACCCTCAGGGCCGACGCAGGCATGTCGATGTCGGACTACGAGGTGCTCGCGATGCTCTCGGAGGCTCCCGACGCGCAGCTGCGCTCGCCCGACCTGTGCTTCGAGCTGCAGTGGCCGGCGGAGCGCCTCGACGAGCAGGTCCGCCTGCTGGAGGAGCGCGGCCTGGTCGAGCGCGAGGGCGGGGAGGACGGAGGTCATCCGTGCATCTCGCTCACGGAGGCGGGACGCGACGCGATCGACGCCGCCGCCCCGACCCACGTCGCGCGCGTGCGCGAGCTGTTCTTCGACGTGCTCACACCGGAGCAGGTGAAGGTGCTGGGCGAGGCGGCGGGCGCGGTGCTCGAGAACGTCGCCCGGCTCAGCGAGGAGCCGGGCGACGCCTGAGCGATCAGATCTTGATCTTCTTGCGGGACGTCAGGCCCGAGATCAGCAGGCTCAGGCCGGCGCCGACGAGCCAGACGTCCTTCGCCAGGCCCGTGCCCTCCTGGCTGGGGCGGAACTTCGAGCCCTCGGCGGTCATGCCGGGCGTGTTCAGGTAGATGTTCACCAGGCCGGCGCCGAACGCGGTCAGGCCCGCACCGGCGACGGTCGCAGGGACGAACGGCGTGAGCAGGGCGGCGCCGAGCGCGATCTCGCCGGCGCTCAGCGCCTTGCCGAAGGTGCCGGGGTCCAGGCTCTTGACCTGCGGCACTCCGGCGGCGGCCATGCCCTGCATGCCCTCGGCCGTCTCACGGGACAGGTTCCGCTTGACCAGGCCGCTGTTGAGGATGTACGCGCCGGTCGCGACGCGCAGCGGGACGTGGCTCAGCTTCATGGATCTCTCCTTCGGGTGGGTTCCCTTGTCAGGCTACGCGGGCTCGGCGGGACCGCCATCTGGACGACGGCTGTCACGGATCGGCATCGGCCGGTGTCTCCATGTCGAGTGACCTCGCCCGAGGTCCGACGAAGGAGGCACCATGCCCAGCACGTTCCGCATCCCCGCCGCCGCGATGGACTCGCCGGCCGCCCGCCTCGTGAGCGCCGTCGCGCGCCGCATGTACGGCCGCGTCCCCGACACTGTCCCGGTGCTGTGGCACCACCGCAAGGTGCTGCGCGCCGACCTCGCCTGGGAACGGCGCATCGCCACGTGGGACACGCTCGACCCGCACCTGAAGACGTTCGCCGTCATGGCCTCGGCGGCGTCGATCGGCTGCAGCTGGTGCCTCGACTTCGGCTACTACCTCGCGCACGGCGAGGGCCTCGACGAGCGGAAGGTCCGCGAGGTGCCGCGCTGGCGCGACTCGGACGTCTTCACCGACCTCGAGCGCGAGGTCATGGCCTACTCCGAGGCCATGACCGCGACGCCGCCCACCGTCACGGACGAGCAGGTCGCGAGCCTGCGCGGCGCGTTGGGCGACGAGGCGCTGGTCGAGTTGACCATGATGGTGGCCGTGGAGAACCAGCGATCGCGCTTCAACTACGCCGCCGGACTGGCGAGCCAGGGCTTCAGCGACGTGTGCGAGCTGCCGTTGGCGGACGCCCGGTGACCGACGTCCTGGCCGACTTCACGGCGCACCGCGCGCTGCTGTTCACCGTCGCCTACGAGATGCTCGGGTCCGCCGCCGACGCCGAGGACGTCGTCCAGGAGGCGTGGCTGCGCTGGAGCGCCGACGACCGCGGCGACGTCCGCGACCCGCGCGCGTACCTCGTGCGGATCACCACGCGGCTCGCGCTGAACCGGCTCCGCACCCTGGCCCGGCAGCGCGAGTCGTACGTCGGCCCGTGGCTGCCCGAGCCCCTCGAGACGGTCCCCGACGTCGCCGACGACGTCGCGCTGGCCGACTCGGTCTCGACGGCGATGCTGCTGGTGCTCGAGACGCTCGGCAGCACCGAGCGCGCCGTGTTCGTGCTGCGCGAGGTGTTCGACCTGCCGTACGAGGAGATCGCCGCCGCCGTCGACCGGACGCCCGAGAACGTGCGGCAGATCGCCCGCCGGGCCCGCGCCCACGTCGCGGCCCGGCGGCCCCGCACGCACGTGACGGCCGACGAGCGCACCGAGGTCGTCGCCCGCTTCCAGCGCGCGGTGACCGAAGGCGACCTGCAGCAGCTGCTCGACGTCATCTCGCCCGACGTGGTGCTCGTCAGCGACGGCGGCGGCAAGGTCTCGGCGGCCCGCCGGCCGATCGAGGGCCGCGACAAGGTGCTGCGCTTCCTCGCCGCGGTCATGCCGGCCGAGGTCACGATGGAGACGCAGTGGGTCAACGGCGAGCTGGGCCTGGTCTTCCGCGAGGCCGGCGTGATCACGTCGGTGGCGACCGCGGTCGTCGAGGACGGCGTCGTGACGACGATGCACATCGTGCGCAACCCCGACAAGCTGCGCCTGCCGGGGCCCGTCTCACTCAGCCGCGGCTAGATGTACTCGGCTGAGACGTTCATGACAGTCGGCTGATCGGGGGTAGTCCTTCGAGGGCTGTGTGGCGTCGTCC
>NZ_JBFOKO010000014.1:0-58204 GCF_047246605.1 Aeromicrobium jepli | reverse complement strand
CCCTCCAATGCCAGTAAGAATCTTGGCTCCAGATTCCCTCGATTTTCTGGAGCCACGCTGGAGCCACTGGAGCCAAGCGTCTCACCAGACCCCGCTACCACTTATGCACCACTTTGTCCACAGCCGCCTGTGCATAACATTATTCCGTTTTGGAATGCACGATCCTTGATCGGTCACCGCACACCACCGGCCTTGGAACCCGTATGAGCAACCGAAAGGCCCACGCGTGAGCGACCGCACCGGCATCGACCTGCAACTCGTCGAGACCGTCACCTCGCTGGTGACCGCGCAGATGGCGAAGTCCCACTCCGAGACCGACACGGACATCGACTTCTTCGACCGGCAAATCCACTCCATCATCGGAGACGCCGGGGACGACTTCTCCTCGGCGACCATCCTCGGCTCCACGATTGGCTTCCTGACTGCGCTCGTCCACCACGTCTCCGACGAGACCGACCGCACCCAACTCGACATCGTGAACCCCATCGTCGAGGCGCTCGACCGTCACCCCGACCGACCCGCAGCGTTGATCGTCGCCCGGCAATTGCTGTTCGCGTTCGACTCCGCCCGGGCCGCTGGCCGACCCGGGCCCGAGTTCGACCCGGCCGACTGCTGGACCGACTTCACCGACGCGACCGCCATGACCCTAAGGATCATCGACGGGCTCATGATCGAACTCGCCGCCGCAATGGACATCGCCCCGATGGACATGCTGCAGGTCTTCTTCGGTACCAACGCGGTGGAGGGCTGAACCGTGGCGAAGTCCGGATGGTGTTCAGGGGAGAAGGTGCCCCATCACAAGTGCATGCCCGGCCCGTGGACCGGAGGCGCCCGATGCGAGTGCGTCTGCCACACCGGATCCGACGTGGGTAACCGGCTCATCGACGAGGCCATCGCGCGTGAGCGGGCCCGTGCCGAGTGGGAGGCCGAGCAGCAGCGACTCCTCGATGAGGTGCAGGCCGAGGAGGAGGAGGCCGTCGATGAGACATCCAAGCCGAAGACACGACGCAAGAGGAAGGTCGCAGCATGAGTTTGAAGTTCACCGAGTACCGACCCCGTGACGACCGACGCTTCGACGTCATCGAGGTGACCGCCAACAACATCGCCGAGGTCGTCGCCTACGTCAACCAGTGTGACGATCGGGGTTGGGAGTACGCGTCCGGCGACACCACCGCGTACCGCAAGGGCACCGACATGGCTGCTCTCGACGTCGGCGACCTGCTCGTGCTCCGCAAGGACGGCGCCGTCGCGCACGTCTACGAGCCGCACCGCATGGACATCTTCAAGAAGTACTACGAGCGCGCATGAGGTTCCGAACCCAGCAGGCCACCGAGAAGGCAGAGTCCGAGGTGCGTGAACCGCATCCCCACCCGCTCGGCACGTGGACCACCAGCGTCACCCGGACCGCCGCCATCAAGATGAGCAACGGTCGCGTGCTCGGCGTGAACGCCATCGAGTCCGTCATGCCTATCACCGACCCCGACACAGGTGAGTCGCTCGGCTGCATTATCGAGACGATGTCCGGCAAGACCTACAACCTGTCCACACCTGTCGATGAGGTGCTCGACGTGTGGCTCGGCCCGAAGGTTCCTGCTGGCAGGGTGAGCCAGACGTGAGCGGAGATCCCGCCAAGAACCTCACGTTCATCACCTACCGACCCAAGCCGAAGCCCGACGTTCAGGCCATCGAGGTCACCGAAGCGAACATCGGAACCCTCGCCGAACACATCAGCGCGGGTCAGAGCCCGTTCGCGAAGTTCGACGGCGGACCCACCGTTCACTGGTCGACCGGCGACGTCGCGTTCACCGTCGGTGACGTCCTGCTGTTCAACAGCGAAGGCGGATGGTTCAAGTCGACCAACCAGTACGACCTGAACGCGATGTACGAGCGGGTCGACGAGCACTGATCGAACCTCGAGCCCCGGCCGGGCTTGAATGAGTCATGACCACCTACGAGCGTCTCTCGTTCACGATGCAGGAGCCCAAGCCTCTGCCGAAGGTCGCGACCATCGAGGTCACCGAGGACAACATCGCTGACGTCATCGAGTTCGTGAACGGCCGCGACTGCTGGCAGAAGGTGCACCCGCACACCGGTGGCCGGGTCGCCTACTGGGTCATCCCCGGTGGTGAGGCGTTCGCCGTCGGGTACGTCCTCGTGTTCGACGAGCACTTCGACGCCCTCATCGGAATCCATTCCGACCCGAGCGTCCCCGCCGAGAAGTACCAACCCGCGTACACCACCGAGGTCGTCTGGCCTGTGAAGGAGAACTCATGAACGACTACGTTCCGTCCGGCCCGGACGAGGCGAAGTTCCTCGCCGAGTACGACCCGAAGAAGTACCCCGTCACGATGGTGACCGTCGACGTCCTCATCGGTCGTGTCGATGACCGATTCGGTGAGGTGCTGCTCATCCAGCGCGGCAACTACCCGTTCAAGGACCACTGGGCCCTGCCCGGCGGTTTCGTGGACGCAGGTGAGACGACGGCCGAGGCTGCGTCTCGTGAACTGCGCGAGGAGACCGGCATCGACATCCCGGCTTCCGAACTGCGTCTCATGACGGTCGCGGACAAGCCGGGGCGTGACCCGCGCGGTCACGCCATCAGCATCGTGTATGTCGCCGTCGCCCCGAAGAACGTGGACGACATGCTCGCCGCTGGTGACGACGCCGCCGACGCCCGCTGGGTTCACCCGAACGACCTGTCGTATCTGCCCATCGCGTTCGATCACCGCGAACTCATCCATCGAGCCACCGCCTGACCGCGAAGGACAGTCACAGTGAGCATCGTCGTCAAGCAGTACGTCCCGCGCGTCAAGGTGAACGTCATCGAGGTGACCGTCGAGAACATCGGCGAAGTCATCGACAAGCACCTCCTCGGTCTCGGGGTGCATCTCGGTGAGAGGGACGGCCAGAAGGTGGCGCTCACCTCGGCGGACACTCTCATGTGCATGCCCGGCGACTTCCTCGTGTTCGACGAGCATTTCGACTGGCTCGACACGTTCGAGGGCGAGGCCGCGCTCATCAAGCGATACACCGCCGTCAACGCGTGAGGCGCCGTTCCCGCCGCATGTCAACTACTGACCGTCACCTGAACCTGAACGGGAGCCCTGCCGTGCCCATCGTCGCCAAGAAGTACGTCCCGCGTGTCGAGCCGGTCACCATCATCGAGGTGACCGAGGAGAACATCAACGAGGTCATCGAGAAGTACTTCGCCACCTCCGGTCTCACCGTAACCGAATCCAAGGACGGCTCGAAGCAGATCGCGGTTGCCGTGTCTGATCCGGACCGGACCGTTTTCGAGACCGGTGACCACCTCGTGTTCGACGCCGGTGGGTGCTGGGCCGACATGCTCGATTGCGCTTCGGCTGTCGACGAGCACTACCAGTCCCTCACTTGATGGGACGCCGCCGCAGGAACGAGAAGCCCAAGTGTTCCTTCCGTGACCGTGTGGCAGACGTGTTTGACGGTGCCTTGGACCTCGTTGCGGTTGTCTTCTTCTGGTGGAACTGACCGCACACCCTTCATGACGTACCCCGCAACACTGACGAGAGCAGACTGATGACCGACCAGCCGCGCGCCATGAACGGCACATGGACCGAGGAACGCCGCGGCGAACCCATCCGGCCTGACCTGTCCTTCATGGGTTCGCACGCTCCCGAGGACTTCCCTGCGATGTTCCCCATCACGGACCGGCGCGTCATCTACGGCGTCCTTCTCGCTCACTTGGAGGACCACGACGACAACATGAACCGGTGGGCGGAATCTCACTGGGAAGCCGCCGAAGACATCCACGAGACGCTGACCAACGACGTGACTTTGCAGGGGAACCTGACTCAGACGCAAGGGGCGGCGTTGCGCGACATCATCGGCTACCGAATCCACAAGATCGGCAGTTGCTCCCCGACGATGGAACAGTGGGACGCCGCCGAGGAGATGCTCAATGCGCTCCGAGAGGATTACCGCCGATGACCGGACAGCCGCGCGCCACCAACGGACAGTGGACCGAAGATCCCCGCAGCGAACCGTCCGCGGTCACGGTCACCGACCCGGACGACTTCACGACCCGGTTCGACCGCGACCACCGACTCATCATCCACAACACGCTGCTGGCACAGGTCGACGACAACCACGCGGGCGGCGTGTACGGCTGGGGCGTGAAGGAGCACCGACTCGCCGAGGCCCTGTTCTACGAACTGGAAGCCGACCCGACCCACGGTGGCGTGTTCACCGACAACGAGGGCAAGGCGATCCTGTACTCGCTGGTGCATTCGGTGCACGACATCGACCACTCCGACATGTCCGACGGCCAGTGGGACGCCGCCGAGTCGATGCTGTCACGACTGGCTGAGGAGTTCGGACGATGACGACCCGACGCAAGGACACCGGCAAGCCCGGCAACGGCGGCATGTTCGACCCTGTGCGTCGAGGTGAGTCATCCAAGATCACCCTCGACTCCTCGGTCCCGCTCATCGACGTCACCCCCGCAACCCAACGGGTGCTCGACGCGCTCACCGACATCGGCGGTCACCCACTCATGGTCGGCGGGTGTGTCCGCGACGCGCTGCTGGGCGACAAGCACCCCAAGGACGTCGACATCGAGGTGTACGGCATCGAGACCTCCGACGTGGTGGCTTCGCTCCGCAAGGTCGGCCGCGTCGACGAGGTCGGTTCGTCGTTTGTCATGACGAAGGTGCTCGTCGATGGGGAGGACTTCGACGTCGCCCTGCCGCGCACCGAACGCAAGACCGGTGAAGGACACCGTGACTTCGAGGTCATCGCCGACCCGCACGCGTCCACCGAGGTCGCCTCCGCGCGACGCGACTTCACCATCAACGCGATGATGTACGACCCGGCCACTGGTCTGGTCATCGACCATTGGGGCGGCCGCCGCGACCTACGTGACGGGATCCTCAGACACGTCTCGGACAAGTTCGACGAAGACCCACTTCGTGTCATGCGCGCGGCACGGTTCGCTGGCCGGTTCAACATGCAGGTCCACCCCGACACCGCGGCGTACTGCCGAGCCATCTCCGACAAGTACGGGACCATCTCAGCCGACCGCGTGTGGAAGGAGTGGCGCCGGATGGCGGGGGAGGGCACGTCGATGACGGCGTCGTTGAAGGCTCTCGTTGACACCGGCTGGATCGAGCACTTCCCCGAGTTGGCCGTGCTGCGTGACGTCCCGCAGGATCCTCGCTGGCACCCCGAGGGGACCGTGTGGGACCACACGGGTCAGGCGGCCGACAAGGCGATCGAGTTCTGCAAGGCCGCGGGTATCGACGGTGAGGAACGTGAGATCGTCGTCCTCGCGACCCTGTGCCACGACTTCGGCAAGGCTGAGTACACACAGATCGAGGCCGATGAGAACGGCGAGACGCGCATCCACTCGCGTGGCCACGCCGAGGGCGGTGTGAAGCCCGTGCGTGAGTTCCTGCACGGCATGGACGCCCCGCACCACGTCATCGGCAAGGTCGAGAAGTTGGTCGAGCATCACATGGACTCGGTGGACATGCCGGTCAAGCCGCGACCGGCGGTGGTGCGCAAGTTGATGCGGAACCTCGCACCGGCGACGTTGGACCAGTGGTTGCTGGTGCGGCGCGCGGACCGTGCTGGCCGCGGGGCCGCGTCGGTGGACCCGGACGTGTCGGGCTGGAAGGCCGTCGAACTCGATGAGGGCCCGAAGATGAAGCCTCTCTTGACCGGAGATCACCTGATCGCGGCGGGGATGCGACCGGGACCGGCGTTCCGGCCCATCCTCGAGGACGCGTTGAACGCCCAAGACGAGGGCGTGTTCGATGACGAGGTTGGTGCTCTCGCGTGGTTCACCGATCGGATCCGGTGACCGTCCGGGCTTGATGTGCGTGAACCTACGAAGGGGACACGATGAGCACCAAGCAGAAGGTCGCTGACGCACTCGCCCAGTACGAGAACGTCGTCCGGACCGGTCTGGGCACCTCCCGTACCGAAGACATGCTCGCGGACGCGTTGAAGGCTGTCCTCGCTGAGCAGACCGAAGCGATCGTCGGTGTGAACCGGGCTGTACTCATTGGCGCCGCGCAGGCCTCGATCATCGCCCGGGTATGCGGTGAGGACACCGCGTACTGGGGGTACATCTCTGGTGACAGTGTGATGGCTGCGGACGCCCGCCGGTTCGCTGACGCGGTGGAGGAGACCGTGGTCGGCGTCGCGAGCCACGTCGAGCCGTACACAACTTCGGTGAACCCGGTACTGCGTGACGCTCTCATCTACCGCAACGAGCGGATGTCGATGGACGACCCGAAGGACTGGGCGCACGTCGTCCGGGTCGTGAAGCGCGCCGTCGCAGGCGGCGTGTACGTCGGCGTCGCCACCCCCAACCAGATCGAGAAGGCGTGCGCCGCGCTCGACGAGATCGCCGAGGCCGAAGCGAACGGACAGGCCTCCTGATGACCGTCATGGGTGTCGAGCAGGCCACCGGCACGCCAGTCGGTTCACTGATGAACCCTGTCCTGCGGGACGCACTCGCGTTCCGCAACGAGTGCCTCACGTTGGGTTCCCCGCTGCTGGATTGGGGGTTTGTCGTGCGAACGATGGAAGGCGCGGTCGCCGACGGCGCCTACGCTGGCGTCGCGACCGACACCCAGATCGCGTGTGCGTTGGCTGTCTTGCGTCGCGCGATCGAGTTCGGGAGCAATCTGTGAACGACCTCAGTACCCCGAAGCCGGTCATGGTGGTGAAGCCGGACCTGTTCCCGATCGCGTTCCTCCCGGGCCGCCCCGGGCTCCATCCACTGTTCGAGCCGGTGTACACCCGGCGTAGGACTCTGACCGATCCGGTCTACTGGCCGCCGAAACCGAAGGACGAGAAGTGACGAAGGCAGCACAAGCGTTCGACGAGTACCGCAAGGCGCGCGACACCCGCGGCACCACCGAGGTCGAGGACATGCTCACGGACGCGCTTGGCAGCCTCATCGCCGCGCTCCCCGACTACGACCAGTCCGCCACGGACATCTCAGCGTCGCTGCACATGGGGTACGACATCGAGGGGCAGGACGAGAACTTCACGTTCTCCAAGCCGTCCGACGACGAGATCGCGTGGCTGGCTGCGTGGCTGGCCGGTGAAGGGTTCGTGAAGAAGCCGAACGTGCCCTGAGTTCTCGCCGCATGTTCAGACCCATGAAACTGAGCAGTAGCGAGACTCCCGGGCAGGCGGCGGACCGACATATCCGCGAGTTCCGGCAGGACAACGGGATCCTCCCGGCGGACATCACCGAGCCGACCGAGGAGATGATCGAGGCGTTCAAGAAGGCATGGGAGGACGCCGACCGTCACGGCATGGAGGGACTGCGTACCGAGCACGGTCTGCGTGCGGTCCTTGAACTCATGGACGACCAAGGCCTCCTCGGCGGGTACGGTCGCGAGGCACTGGCGTGGCGTGTCGGGGTGCAGACTGCGCTCGCGCATGCCGAACCTCGCGTCGGTGGTGTCCCTTTGACGATCGACGTCGCGAACCCGTACGGCGGTGAGGCATGAGCGTCGACCCGACTGGCGTTCTCGTCTCCGACGCGATCGCGCAGTACAAGTCGGTCAAGGCGCTCGCCGTTACGTCCCTGACCGAGGACATGTTGATGGCTGCGGTCGAGGCGTTGTTGGCTGAGCGAGGCACCGTCGGCGCCGTCGTCTTGTCCCCGGCCGAGCCGACGTTGGCGTCCGGGCGTCCCGCGCCGGAAACCAAGAGCGGCAGCGTGGACCTCATCGCCGCCGTGGCGACGGGTCGGATGTCGGTACCGGAAGCGCTCGATGACCCGAGGTCCGACGCGCGTGTGGTGGTGGTCGCGGCGCGCAAGGCCCAGTCCTTGCAAGACCCGGGCGAGTTCACCGCAGCGGTCACAGCGATCGCGAACCACGTGGACACGCATCCGCGCATGTTGAAGGCGTTTGTGGCCGATGAGCGTCTGGACGAGGAGATGCGGTGGGCGCTCGAATCAAGGATCGAGCAGTGAACGGCATGCACATCGGTCGGTCGTTCACTGGCACCCGGCTCGAGGACTCGTGCCCGTGCGAGAAGGGCGTCTGCGGGTTGGCGGTTGCTGGTTCAAGGCCGGACTGCCCGGAGCATGGGTTCGCCGCGGCGAAGTCGATACGGCAGGGGCACGCGGCTTCGAACTGCCCGGCCTGAGCCCCGCATACCCTCATGGCATGACCATCGGAAAGCACGGCAAGCCGGTGAACGTCGAGCCCGGCGTTCAGGGGTTCCAAGAGACCAAGAAGGGCGTCCCCGTGAAGGACACCATCGACATCGACACGGCCGAGCCGAAGTTCGACATCTCGGCGTTCCTTCCTTCGTCGGGCACCCGCCAGAGTGACAAGCCCCTCGAGCGGCTGAACCTGCAGGCCCAGCAGCGGTCCGCCCGCGAGATGATCCGTCTGGCCGAGGAAGGCCAGATCGACATCAACCCGGCCTACCAGCGTCCGTCGGTGTGGTCGGCCGAGCAGAAGCAGAACCTCGTCAAGTCGTGGCTGTCCGGCGTCCCCATCCCGGCGTTGGTCGTCAATGACCGGTTCCACATCGGTTGGACCGACGAGAAGCCCGACCCGAAGACCGGCAAGGGCATGTACGCGGTCGTGGACGGCAAGCAGCGCATCGAGGCGGGCATGGACTGGCAGGCCGGTCGGCTCCCGGTCCCGGCGTCGTGGTTCGAGGACGAGTTCATCGACACGACCATCGAGACCGAGGACGGCCCGTACGTCACCAACGAGAACCTCACCGACGTCGGTCGTCGCCTCATCGAGTCGCGCATGCACTTCGCAGTCGTGGAGGGCAAGTTGGGGTCCGTGGAGGCCGAAGCGGAGTTGTACATGCGCCTGAACACCGGCGGCACCGCCCACACCGACGCGGACTTGGACAAGGCTCGCGCATTCACCAAGGAGGACAACCGATGACCGCCCGCAAGGATCTGAACGTCAAGAAGGGCAAGCAGGGGTTCCAGCCGACCGCGCCGAAGCCCGAGGCGACCTCGCCGATGAGGATCGTCGTTCCTGAGGGCCCCGACACGTCCTCGATGCCGGACCAGTTGCTCGCCAAGAGTGTCGATGACGGTCTCATCTCCATCGACGCGGCACTCGGCGTCGCGCACGCGGGCGACAAGACGACCGCGAAGGCCGTCCAGATGCTCACCGAGGACGACTTCTCGTGGGCTGACCATGAGCAGGGCATCGCCGAGATGGTCGCGAACCACCCAGCCTCGAGCGACGAGACGCTCCGCAAGTTGGCCGACGACCGCCGTCTCGACGCCCGCACCAAGGGACGCATCGCTGCCCGCTTGAACGGTGTCGAGGCCGTGGACCCGGTGCAGACCGAAGCCGACAAGGTCGTCGCTGAGCAGTCCGGGTTCTCGCATCGCACACTCGCAAAGCAGCGGGAGTTCATCACCGAGAAGTTGGGGAGCGGTCGACGGTTGACCAGCAACGACTACACGACCCTGATGAAGCGTGAGGCTCGCGCAGGCATCTGGACGGAGATCGACAATCTCGTCGCGGAGCGTGGTGTCACCTATAGCGAGGCGGCCCGGCGTGCCCGGAAGATGGCGGTACGCAAGGTACTGGGCCAGTTCCCGGACTCCCGATCGTCCAACCAGTTGTCAAACGTGATGGACGACTACCAGCAGGCGGAACTGTTGGAGTTCATCCGCTGGTCCGAAGATCTCGAAGATGACGGGACGGTCGGCTGACGCGCTACAGGCCGGAGTGGAAGGGCGTGCAGAACATGCACGTCCACTCCGGGTTCTGGTCACGGAACACGATCCGCAGGAACCGCATGTCGTCGAACCGTCCGGCCGCGTCGGGATTCATCTCGACCACACGGTCGTACACGCCGTCGCTGGTGCGTCCGCACGTGTCGCAGGTGGTCTCGGGCGTGTACTCGGACTCGAACAGGGCCCGCATCTGCTCGCGCTCCAACTTGCGCAGGTACGCGTCGGGGTGCTCGTGGGTGATGCCGTTGATGGCGTCCTGACGACGCACGATCTCCTTGACGCCGTGGATGCTGAGCCCGAACTTCCCGGCGGCCCGGCGCAGGGCCTGCTGCTTTCGCATGGCGGCGCGGGAGTCGGGTCCGTGCGCGTTGGCCTTCAACGACTTCAGGACGTGCCGATACCAGCGGTAGACGTCTTCGTCGGTGATCTCGGACTTCATGGTTACCTCCACGGGGAAGGGGATAGGCGCCGGGGCGTCCACGAGAGTTGGTCTCCCGTACCTATTCAAGCCCGCGAGCGTCGGTACGCCCGATCACAGGCCCCGCACACCTGCCGGGCATGACGACGACAGGTAAGAACGGCAAGAAGGTCAACGCATCGAAGGGCGTGCAAGGTTTCCACGAGGTCGAGCGCACGGCGGGTGAGGTGTACGACGGCGTGCTCGGCGCCCCGGACGCGAGTTCAGTGACCGATGAGGATCTCGCCCTCAAGATCGGCACGGGGGACGCACTGCCGACGTACGATACGTTCAGCGACCCGGCGTTCGGTGCGGAGTCCGCGAAGATGACGTACTCGCGCCTGCGCATCAAGGTTGGTGACGAGGCGCTCTCCCTCGACGATGAGTACGTCGCTGACGCGCTTTCGGATCACACGATCTCCCCGCCGGAAGTTCTGTCGGCGCTCGCGTCGTGGGAGGCTGTGCCTGACCAGATTCGCAAGCGTGCCGCTCGTCGTCTGGTCGCGTTCGAGGTCGACAGTGCTGCCGATGCGGCGCAGGTGACTTTGGACGCGACCCGTGACCGGCTTCGCAAGTGCCTCGACGAGGACAAGGAAGTTCCCTCCTCACTGATGGGCTACCTGATGTACGAGCAGGCGACGCGTGACCTGTGGCGTCAGGTCGGCCAGAAGGCCACGGAGGACGACATCGAGGTCGCCGACGCGTTGGCGCAGGTGTCGGAGGAGCAGCAGACCCGTCTCATCCACGGGATGACGCACATCGGTCACCGTCAGTTGCTCTCCTCGGGTGACGCGACGAAGAAGCAGGCCGAGGCGGAGGCGTCGGTGGACTTCATTCGGGCGTCCAAGCGGGTGTTGAAGCACACCGTGCTCTGAACGTGTCTCACGATGTGGACGGGAATCAACGGGGGTTGGTTCCCCACACACCCAACCTGTCATGAGCACGAAGACCACTGTTGACATCGACCGTCTCAACCGGAACCGCCGCAAGAACGGTGAGTTCGGCGAGAGCGAGCGTCAAGCCCCCAAGAACCAGACGATCGGCGGCATGTCCGACGAGCAGTACGCCGAGTGGACGTCGGACGCCGACGAACTGGCCGACCTGTCGCTGCACTCGGATTCGTGGGTTCGCACCCTCGTCGCCCGGAACCTGCACACGCCCGACGAGATGGTCGAGCGTCTCAAGGGTGACAAGTCTCCGGGTGTGCGCCGTGCCGCGTTCCTGCGTGACGACACCACGAGCGACGAGTTGGAGACGGGTTGGAAGTCCGGCGCCCTGTCCCCGACCGACGTCGCCGGTCACCCGGCCTCGAACGCCGAGACCATCGCGGCCGCGGCGCGCGTGGAACTGGCTGACGAGTACGCCGCCGACGATCTGGTGAACTTCACGGTTCACAACCTGATGACGCACGAGAACGCCGACAACGACACCTTCCGTGCCGCCATCGAGTCCCCGCGCACGGACCTGACCACGCTCGCGGTCGCCATCGAGAAGACCTCGAACCCCGACGACCTGCAGAAGGCTGCGGAGCGTTTGAGCGAGTCGAACCAGAACGACCCGCAGATCGTTGGTGCGTGGGAGGCCCTCGCAGGTAACGACTCGGCCGACGAGATGGCCCTCGATCTGGTTCCGCACACGACGGAGGACGTCTCGTACGATCTGACGTTGGCGCAGAACCAGAACCTGTCGTACGCGCGGTTCAGCGAACTGGTCGAGTCGCTCGACGAGTCGCCGGACCGTGTCGATCTGGCTCGGTTCCTCGCGAAGAACCCGTCGCTGCCGGACGCGGGCATGATCGTGCTGGCGAGCCACCCGGATGCGAAGGTGCGCGCGGTCGCCGCCTGACCCTTCACTGGTTCGCTCGAGGACAGCGATCGTGTTCGGTCGCGGTTCGGGCTTGTCCAGTTGGCGCCCGTGGGGAATCACCTCGCGAAACCGTCAGTCAAACGCCCCAGATTCGCTCTCTGGGGCGTTTTGGCGTTCCCGGGCCCGAATACCCGCCCGAGGCCTCCCAACGGCTCAGGGAGGCCACTGCGCCCGTGTCGACGCCCTTGCAGGGTGTGCTCGTTCCCTTGGTGGGCTTCCCATCCGGGGAGGGCGCGGAGCGCGCCGACCCCGCACACCGAACAGGCATGAACGGTCGCGAGCAAACCCGTCACAAGCACCTGCGTTCGGTCCCGGCGCCGGGTCAAGGAACCGCCGGTTCGTGGGCGGCTGTGACACGTCCTGAGCCCGCCGCGATGCCTCAGGTCATCGAGGAGCAGGACCGCCGCGTTCACACCGAGACCGTCGAGGTGGTCCCGGACGAACGGTTCGCCGTCACGGTGGACAACCTGCCGCTCGTCCCGCGCGTCATCGAGGCAAAGATCTCTTACGGGCGCCTGCACTCGGTGTCGGTGTCCGACGGCCGTCGCACGCACGCGTGGACCGGTCTGGACATGATCGCTGCCGGAGAGGGCAAGCCGGAGATGCCTGAATGGGTGACTCCGGTTCTGTGGCGCAAGGGTGTCGACGTGGAGACCGAACTGGATAGGTTGCACGCCGAGACAGGCAACGCGCTCGATGAGTTGCTGCTCGCCGACCGGTACCCGGTTCAGCCTGCTGACGCGAAGCGTGGTGAGGCGTACGACTTCTTCGAGTACCGGTCGTACCACAAGACACGTGCCGGGTCGTTGAAGGTGCGGCACGGGATGGTGACCGGCTACTGGGCCAACCCGCAGACGGGTGAGGAGGAGCCGGTCTTGTTCGAGACTTTGCCGGGTGCTCGTAGCGAGTTCACGCAGGATGAGCGGGACGAGTTCATGCTGCGGACCCGCAAGCAGATCGCTTTGATGCAGGTCCGCAGCCAGACGCGAGCCTGAGTGTCTTCACATCCAGTAGTCGTCGGGGGTGTGCTTGGGCATCAACGGTTCACCGGGGTCTCCCGTGCCGTTGAACTCCACGACTGACGTGTCGAGGATCTGGCGGACCTGTCGGCGTTCACGCTTCCAGCGGCCTCGAGGGCTGCAGGCCGCGCACGAGTCGGTGCCCTTGTAGGTGCGCCACAGGGACCAGTTGGCGGGGTGGCGGGTGCAGCGTGCGTTCTGGCCGGAGTCGACGTCACAGGGCAAGCCCAGTGATCCCTTGGCGGGCAGGTCGATGTCGGCGCAGTCCCGGTGATGCCAGATCACGGTCTCGTGAGGAACCTTCGCGAGCGTGACCCACAACGGGCGGGTGCGGTACGTCTTGGACAAGATGTGCTCCTTCGTCTGTCGCGCGTGGCTCACCCACGCGCGAACCTGTCGGGTTTGCACATCTGGTCCACCTCCTTGCTGTGGTTCACGTTTCGGTTCCTCTCGGTCAGACCCACACCTTGCGGCGGGGCATGGACTTGTAGGTCCAGTCGTCGTTGCAGTCGCCGTGGTGGTTGTACTCGCGGCGCATGTCGTTCAGGCTCTCGCGGGCGACTCGGCGGATGCGGCTCTCGGGGTAGTTCTCGGGACGGCAGCAGCCGCAGCCGCGGTACTTGTAGACGATCTCGTGGTCGCGCGGGTTGGGGATGTCCCAGCCGCACGGGCTGTTCTGCTTGCCGAGGGTGCACGGTCCGGTGTGGAGTTCACCGCGCGTCTCGTAGTGGTGGAACATGCGGCGCTGGTACGAGGTGGCCGCCTCGTAGTCGAACTCCACGCAGGTGTAGTGGTGCGTGGGCGTGGCTCGTCCGGCCGCCTCGAACTGCGCAGCGATGACGTAGTGGGGTCGGGTGTTGAAGGTTCTGGACATGCAGAACTCCTGTCTGAGGGTGGTGCGTATCTCGCACCTAATGGCCCCTTAACATGGCGTTCCTTTCGTCGTGGTTGACCGGCATCGAGGGCCGGGTTCAGCCGTGGGGGTTGAGGTCGTGGCGGGCCGCGAGCGACTCGGGGATGGAGACCCCGGCGGCGAGGAGCGCCTCGACGATCTGGTCGGCCCAGCCGATGGCGTCGATCTCTCCGTGGTCGTCGCCGAGGTCGATGAACGCGCTGTCGGCGAGGGAGTGCAGTTCCTCCATCACGATGTCCTTGGCGGCGGACACCTCGGCAGGCTCGTAGTCCTCGGGCCCGTACTCGACGTTCACCGGGTCGGTGTCGGTCAGCGGGGGGTGGGCGTCGGCCATGTCGTGGTCCATTCGCTCGGGACGGTGGTGTCCGTGGTTTCGCGGTCCTGATCTTCTTGATGCGGCGACAGGTCGGCCACATCCTCATCGGGGGTCAACTGGAGCCGGACCGCGTACACGATCGCTGCGATGGTGACGGCGAGGTAGATGACCAAGCCGACGCACAGCAGCACCATCAACGTGGTGGTGTCCGATGCGTCCATGACCGGGTCAAGGTCTCAGGCTCTGCGGGTTCCGATCACGAGTTGGCGTGCAAGGCGAGAGCGGCCGCGACCCGCGCGTTCACCTCGTCGGCTGCGGCGCACGCGGCTTCGATCCGGTCGTTCATCTCGTCGAGCGCTGCGACGGCCGCGGCGGTGTCCATGTTGTCCGGGACGGGTTTGATGAAGCGGGGTTCGTCGGTGACGGGGTTGCCGGTTCGTCTGCGCGCGATGACGGTGGTGATGGCGCGGGCGCTCATGGGCTTCCAGTCCTCGGTCCAGCCGTGCTGGTCGATGGAGCAGAACGCCCACCAGAGGCCGGTGCCGTCGGGGGCGGGCGCCGGGGTGTCGCACACGTGCACGCTGGTGAGCGGCCGGTCGATGGTGAGGTGCTGGCGGACGGCGGCGCGACCCCATGTGAGGTTCAGGTCGGCGAGGGTGACCCATCGCCACAGGACGCATCGGGGGCAGGTGCGGGGCGGGTCGGTGCGTTCGACGGAACCGATGTTCGCGGCGAGTTCGCTGAGGGTGAGCGCCCGGGTTTGTTTGCGGGTGAGTCCGAGCCCTCCTGCGGTCTTGGAGGCGACAGCGACGAGGAGGGCGGCGTCTCGGGTGCCGCGGTATCCGGAGGGCCAGCCGGTGATCTCGCAGGCCCATACGGCTCGGGTGAGGTCGTCGGTGGCGGTGATGGGCCGACCGGGAGGTTCGATGCGGGTGCGGTGGCTCAGGCCTGCACGCTTGATGGTCGACGGTGCGTAGGACACCCACTCCTCGAGGGGACCGGCTCGGTCACCGAGGGCTTGGCGGAGATCTTCGACCAGTGACCCCAACGGCTACATTCCCAGTTCGGTGACGGCGTTGCCGATGAGGGGAGCGAAGTCCCGGTCGTAGGCGTTGACCATGTCGTCGGACTTATGCCGGGTCTGCCTGCGGACGGCGCGGGTGTCGGCTCCGTTGCGGCGCGCTTGGGTGACGAACCCGGAGCGCAGACTGTGGAAGCCGTACTTGTCGGGGTTGAGTCCGAGGTCATTGACACGGCGCTTGACGATCATGTTGAGCGCGTTGCCGGACAGGTGTGCTTCGCCGAGCCCACCGGCGCGGTTGACCGACACGAACGCGGGCGCGTCGGGGTTCTCGGGTTTGACGTCGGGCTCGTCGAAGCAGATGTGCTTCCAGTGCGGGGAGTGGCCACGTTGGAACAACGCCATCATCCGTTCGGGCCGGGTGGTGAGGTGACGAAGCCGATTCCAGTGCAGCCATGCGCAGACGGCGCAGGTCAGTTCGGAGTTGCCGCGCGGGATCGCGAGGGTCGCTCCGGCGCCTTCTTGGTCGCTCTTGGACTGGCTGATGGTGATGATGAGGCCATCTTCGTTGACGGTCATGTTCCGCAGTTTGAGCGCGCCGACTTCGCTGCGTCGGGCGGCGCTGCCGAAGCCAAGGAGGATGACGGCGGTGTCGCGGGCGGCGGCCATCCCGGTCGGCCACAGGTGGTGGTCCATGCGGGCGATCATGTGCCGGATCTCGGTGAGCAGAAGGGGGTGCTTGCGGTCGATCTGTTCCTTGCGGGCGCGACGGACTCCGTTGATGGTGTCGTTGACGTCTTCGTTGGAGGCGCGGGGGTATCCGAGGGCACGGTGGACGGCGTTGATGGCGGCGATGGCCCGGCTGATGGAGGAGGCCTTGTAACGCCAGTGACCGTCGTGGTCGATCTGGGTGCTCATGTGGGCGACGTAGGCGCGTACTGTGTTGGGATCGGCGGGTACCGGTTCGAGGTGGTTCTCTGTGCAGAACTCTTCGAACCGGTCCCAGTCACCTTGGTAGGCGCGTCGGGTGTTGTCCGAGAGGCGGAGCGATTTGGCTCGGTCAGCGATCTCGGTGAGACGCGCGAGTGTGCTGGGGTCTTGGGTGTGGTTGAGACTCTCCGGCATCGGGTCCATTATCACACATTGGGTGTGGTTCGGCTACATCAGCAAGATCATGTGTCACACACATTTACGCAGATCACACGGGGTTACCCGCGAGTCACCGGGTGATTCAAGTCGCATCGCGGACGAGTCGTGCGGCCAGCGCGCGAAGCAGGGTCGCCTCGTTGGCCGGATTGGCGACCATCTCGGCCGGGACGGGGGCGCCGTCGAGGTGTCGTTCGGGGGAGACGAGCCACAGCAGCAGGTCGCGTTCGGTCCACCCGTGGCTCGTGGCGAGACGTCGCATCTTGGCGATGACGGGGTGAGGGGTGCCGCCGCGGATCTGGAAGTACGGGTAGATGAGTCCCTCGTCGGTCCAGACGGCGATGAGGTCTCCAGCGCGGTGCCGTTGCCTCGCGACTCGTTCGGGCCGGTCGGCCTGCAGGTCGAGCATCTGGCCCATCTCCCGCGCGGGCACGGCCCCGTACCTGTCGAGCGCGTCGCTGATGCGCTGCTCCTCGGCGGCTCGGGACCGGTCTTGCAGTGAGGATGAGCGAGGCATACGGCGACGATACCGCCAAGATCCGTCTGCCCCTGCCGATCTTCACGTGTTCACCCGGCCGTCCTGCGGGAAGGCTGTGATAAGTGGAAGTTATCGACGGTGTCCGTCCGAGAGGGTGGAAGTGACGAGATCTCAGATGGTGATGACGTTGGAGACGGCCCACCATGCGCGGTCGGGGCTGGAATGACGGACTGGAACGTACATGTGGACGGGCCCGGACGGGTGGTTGAACAGCAGGTTGAGGTCGTACTCACGCTCGACGACCTCGCCGGGTGGCAGGGTGAACACGAGGGCGGACTTCAAGAGGGTCGGGAGTCTGCGCTCGGCGGCTGGCCCGGGCTGGGACAGGAACGAGAACGAACGACGTCCGATACTGCCGGGGTCGAGGTCGGTGGCCTTGATGAGTACGTCGAGGGTGGTGTCGTTGTGCACGATGGCCTTGATGCGTTTGTCGCTGACTTGTTCGATCGTGACGGCGGTCATCAGTGGTCGCTTCCGGTGAAGAAGTTGGTGTACTCGTCGGATCTGCTGGTCATCGCGTCGAGCGCGTCACGGAACCGGCACAGTTCGTCGTCGTCTCGCCACCTCTGCGACAGGGTGGTTTCGACGATGGAGCCGTTCTCGTCGTCTTCGAGGCACGCGTCGATGTCTCTGCCTTCGCTGTTGATGGTGAACAGCATGCGGGCGGTTCCGGTGTTGAAGCACAGGTGCACGTTTCCGTCGTCGTCTGCGTCGCCGATGGGTGCGGGGGAGTCGTCGTCGATGAGGGCGCTGACCAGATCGAGGGCGGCCTCGACGGTCAACTGATACTGGTCGGGCTCGGCATAGGAAGGGACCGTGGATTCCAACTCGGCTTCGAGCGTGTCGAGGAGGACGGTCTTGCGGGGCTTGCTCACGCTGGTTCTATGCAGCCGACGTGAACTACATCGGTGTGGTTTGTCCGGGTGCGGTCGGGTCGTGAACGTGCGCGGGTGCGGGTTGGAAGACGATGGTGAACGCGGGGTTCTTCGCCATCTCGATGATGCGGTGAAGGTCGGCGACCTGCGCTGCGAGGACGACACTGGTGGCGTAGGCGTTACCCATCGCTGCCAGCCACTCTCGTGTGGAGTCGGTGGGTTCTGCCTGCTCGGTCTGCTCGTCGCTCATGTTCGGATGCAAGGCGGAGGACGTGGTGGTCCCGATCAGCAGGATGTGGACAGCAGTGGGATACCGGACGGCAGGGCGTCACCGGTGGTGGTGTCGAAGATGGAGATGGCGCCGTGTTGGGCGACGAACGCGAGGTTCTGGACGCCGTTCGTGGTGACGGCGTTCATGGTCACGTGCGGCTGGTCGTCGAGGAACAGTCCGGCGTGGATGGTGTCGGCCTCGGCGGCGGTCAGTAGGACACCGTAGGCCTCGGACTGGTAGGCGATGTTCTCGGCGTCGGGGGTGTAGTCGCACTCGACGCTGGCGGTGGTGGAGAGGGTGTCGGCCTTGGTGGTGGCGGGTGCAGCGAACCTCAGGGCGACCATCACTCCGGCGGCCATGATGAGGGCGGCGACGGTGGTGAGGACGAACTTGTGGGTGGCGCTGCGCTGCATGTCGGTTCCTTGCTGACTGGTGTGGGGTCACCTGTTTCAAGGAATGCAGGGGGTGCGACGCTGATCCGATCTCATGCTTTGAGACCGTTTCTTCGGGTGGGTCGACGGGGCAGAGAACCCCGGGTTGGTGAGGGTGAACCGCGGGGTTCTCCGGGCCGTCGTTGCGGCGCTTCGGGGCGGTGGCTCGTGTGTGGCGGTCCCCATTCCGCTGCCATCTCCGCACTCCGATGGGTTCACGGTACGCGACCGTGATGATGTACGGCAGGTTTATCGCATAGATCTAGGCATGAACACTCACCCGCATCATGAGGGCAAGCCCGTCGTCGAGGTTCCGAACCCGACGGGTGCCGCTGTAGATTGCACCGACCCTGACGGGGCTTTCCATCGACTGCTCGCGATCGCGAAGTCTGGTGGGGAGACCGGTCTGGCGTTGACGCTCGGTGACGTGCACTGGACCTCGAAGTATCTCGAGGACTTCGGTGGTGACACGCTCCCGGTCATCCGTGTTGCTTTCGACTCGCGCACGCTGGCCGATGGCGTCCCGACCGAGGGGGTGCACTGGCAGCGTGTCCTGAACCGTCGCGGTGACGGTCTGGTGCTGTTCGTGACAACCTGCTGCGACGGCGCCCCGACACTGCTGGTCGATTCGTCGTACGTGCTGGCGGACTATCTGACCGGAGACGGTCCGGCCCCATCCATCACGATCCGGTGAGCGCACAGGTACGCCGGACCCGCCGACACCCGTTGGCGGTGTACGAGACCGAACGCGTCCGTGAGGACTGCCCGGAGAACGAGGACGGCGAGCGGGTTGCCCGTCACCTCGTCGCGACGTGTGATGTCACCACGGCGGCTCGCCT
The DNA here is from genome assembly GCF_047246605.1 of Aeromicrobium jepli. NCBI lineage: Bacteria > Bacillati > Actinomycetota > Actinomycetes > Propionibacteriales > Nocardioidaceae > Aeromicrobium > Aeromicrobium jepli. The sequence goes on along the minus strand of NZ_JBFOKO010000014.1, from coordinate 38,782 downwards.
GCTGCGGGTGCCCGTGAATCGGTTGCGGATGGCACCGAGGAAGGCGCGTCGCTCGTTCGGGTACAAGACCGCGATGGCCGAGCCGTTCCGGGTGTTCTGGCAGCCTCGCGGTTACGACTTCGCGGAGGCGGGCATCTTCTACCGGGAGTGAACGACCGACAGGAGCCCGGGGGAGACGACGGCGCGACCGATGAGTCCGTTCGGGTGGGCTTGTTCGGCGTCGGCGGCTTCGAGAACGGCTTCGTAGGCTTCACCGAACCAGAAGGTGGCGAAGTCGCACGCGTCCTCGATGTTGTCGGCGTCGATGACGAAGTACCGGTCGGGCGTGATCGCTTTGTAGGAGCGGTGAGGCCGGTTGCGGTAACGCTCGGGGAACGTGACGGCGTACGACTTCATGTGATCCTGTCCTGACTTGGGCATGCCTAACCTCGACTCAGGTAACTGTACACCCCGGAATTGGGGGTGTCGCACAGGGAACGGATGTGCATAGCGACGCGCCGAAGGTGCGTCGGTGCGTCGTTTTCGGGGGTGACCGTGTACGCGATCGCTTCCCCGTTGGAGCGAATCTGCACGACGGTACGTCGTTTTGCGTTGTCGTCGCAGGGGAACTCGAGGATCAGGTCGCCGTCGGTCCCAAGGTTGGGGTCAGGGACGGCGAGATCGCGGTCGATGAGGTAGGCGCCGAGTAGTTTCGCTCGGTCGATGGCGGCGGGGGTGGGTGCGAGCGTTCCATGTCCGGCCCACCCGTCTTGGAGCATGCTCATGCCTGTGAGGCGCTCGTTGAGCGATCTGGTGGTTGCGTGGCGTTGTTTCACGCCGGGGTCAAGACCCGGTCTGCAGCCTTCTCAGATCAGGCTTGTAGGAGACTTCGGCGTTGCGGATGAGGTCGGTCGGTTCAGGGAGCCTAGTTCCACGCATCTTCGCCAGTTCGAAGGCCGTACTGACCATCATCTTCATGGCGAACATCACGGTGACGGGGCGCCACTTCGGGTCCGGTGCGATGGGCACGATGAGCAGGCCATCTCGGACGTGCGCGTCGGCGAGGCATTCGCCTGCGATCTTGGCGATGCGCTTTCGCTCCCGGCTGAGGTCACGTCGCTTGGACTGCTTGGTCAGTTGCTCGCCGACGTATCGCACGTTGCTGGCGGTGACGTCGGGGTCGATGGTCCCGTAGGAGCAGATGGCGACGAGGGTGAACAGGCCTCCTTCCATGAGGCGCATCTGGTCGGCGCGGGCTCGTTCGAGGGTCTTCTTGCCGGTTCGGTCGTCGCGCTCGGTGTTGAGAAAGTAGAGGGCTGCGTTGCGCCGACGCTCCATCATGGCGGGGATGTCGGCGGTCGTCTTTCGATGGTCAGGCACGTTCGGTACAGGCGGTTAGAAGGTTGCAGGGGATGTTCTGTCACGCCGTGGTGTGAGCGCCCCCGCCCCCGGAGTCAGCCATTCTCCTTCCGGATTCTCAGTAGTTACTTACTTACGGTACTCACAAGTCCCACGAGTCACACGGACCGATCGCTTCCATGCCGCGATCGGGCGGGTTCTGCAACTGGAAGAGATCACTGGCACCGCATTTCGGCTGGAATCGTAGTCAAAAGACGCCTCAAGTCCGAATCTGTAGAGTTATCACACCCGGAGAGAATGACACGTTTGTAACCGTTTCGTATCCAAACCACATTCGAATCATGCGTCACAGATCGGTTGGCGCTGCGTCTTGCTGCATTGGCGCGCGGACTGGTTGCGCATCCCGGCAAGTGGTTGCCGCATGTAGAGGACATGGGCAACGCAAGGCAGTCACGTACGAGAACTCTCGGCCTGTCGTCGCTGGCGATGCTGGTCGCGCTGTCGATGGCCGCTTGTGACGACTCGACGGTCGAACCGGACCCGGCGCCGTCGTCGTCGAAGTTGGGTGGACCGGCTGGTGCGGTTCAGGACGCGCGTGAGTTCGCGGCCGAACAGGAGGAGCGGGCCCGGAACCTCCCCGGGCAGGAGTGAATCGTCGGCGGCGTCAGTCCAACGCGAGCGGGGTCGCGAACTGACGGAGGTAGTCCTCCGGGCTCATGTGGCACGCCGCAGCGGTCTCGATCATCTCGACGACGGCCGTGAGCGACAGCGAGATGATCACCTCGCGCGTCTGCTCGGGGGTGAGGGTGCCGATGACATCGCGGAGCCCGGCGGCGAACATGTCGGCTTCGACGGGGTTCGCTGAGCGCATCTGACCGAGCGTGGCCGTCAGGACGGCGATCGCTTCGGGGCTCGGCTCGTGCGACTCGATGTCGATGCTCATGTCGGGGCAAGCCCTCAGGGTGATCGCGGGCCGATCAGGCGTCGACGAGGGGGCTCGCGTCGCCTTCGTCGTCCTGCTCGAGATTCATGAACGGCTCGAGGATGGAGAAGTACTCCGAGGGTGTCATCTCGTTGAGGCGTGCCGCTTCCTGCAGGAGGACGCTGCTCCAACCGATGATCGTGTAGACGGACGATTCAAGGGATGCTCGGTTCATCTTGCCGAGTAGGATGCCGAAGCGGTCGAGCGCCTCGAAGTCACCATTGCTGCCTGCAAGTTCTGCGCGGAGTAGTTCGAGCGCAGCGCTCTTGCCGTCCTCCCAGTCTCCGAAGGTCAGGGAGGAACGGTCCTTTCGCTTTCTTAGGAAGTTCCTCATGTTGTAGGAAAGGTCTCACTTGCCTGAACGACCGATCGTTTATCTCACATATTGAGACTAGGTCTTCTTCAAGGTGAGGTCGGGGCGCATGGCACGGAGTCGGTCTTCGAACTCGGGGGTGATGAAGTAGCGTGAGCCGATGTGGGTGAAGGTGCGTCCGCACCCGTCGTCCCAGAGGTGCTGCTTTTCTCTGGAATCAGCGGGCCTACCGCATTCTCCGCAGGTGGAGGTGAACCTGTCGACCAGCAGGACCACCGGATCTTCCTCGGTCTTGAGTCGGTCGTACAACATGTCGACCTCTTTGCGCAGCCGATCCGCTTCAATGTGAGCGACGTCACATTCGCGTTGCGCGCGTTCGGCGCGGTCCAGCGCTTCGTCACGGTCACGTTCGGCGATGACGGCGCGCCTCCGCTGAGCGTCGGCCTCATCATAGATGACCTCCCACGGGTCGCGGTTGTGGAACTTGCATTCCTCGCCGAGAGGGAACGTGGTGTCGTGTTTCTCGCACTGGGCGAAGTCGAACGGCGGGGTGTGCGTCATCTCGCAGGGTTGCGGGCCGAGGAGGATGAGCGCGTCAGCCGGGACGCGGAAGCGGACCTCCTCGTCGTTCTCAGTGAGAGCCGACACGAGCGAGAGCCCGTCGGCGGTCTCGACGACTGCGACTTCGAGGTGGGCGGTGGTGTCCATCGGGTTCCGTTCGGTACGGGGTGGTCAGCGGACCAAGTACGGCGGGTGGTCAGTGACCCGCGTCGAACTCGTGAAGGTCGCTGTCGGGGTCGAGGTCGTCGCCCGCGGTGGGGTAGCGACGGTCGCCGGGACCGGGGAACACGATGCGGTCGCGGCCGTCGCGGTCGCCGTGCTTGCGGTCGAATCCTCGGGCCGGGTTGCGGACGTCGAGGGAAACGAACTCCTTGCCTCGGGCGACCATCAGGAGGACGTTCCCGTCGCTGTAGGACCCGTACACCAGATCGGTGAGGTCGGTGGTCGACCGGCCGACCGGCGCGGACAGTGACCCCTCCCGACGCAGCATGCAGATGGCGTCGTAGTCCAGTTCGACGTCGTACTGGTTCTCGATCTGCTCGGTGACAGCCTCGTACTGAGCCGTGACCGCCTTCTTGCTCTGAGCCTCGACGCCGGTCAGCATGACGAAAGTGGCGAGAATCAGGACGACCCCGGAACCGACGACCTTCCTTCTACCCTTGATGCCGCCAGCAACCAGCATGACGAGGCCGATGATCGTTGCCGCGAGGATGAACCAGTCGAATCCTTGCCAGTCGTACGTGAACGTCTCAGCGGGAATCGTGGGCACAGCGTCAGACAGAGAGATCATCAGTGAGTTCCGTTCGGGTCGGTGGTGCTTCACCGACTTCTATGCACCAGACCAGAGCGACAGTCCCCGGACGGCAACATGCCCCGGTACCACTGAGGGCACCGAGGCATGTTGGAGTGGTGGAGGTACTACCTGTCGAGCGGGCGGTACTTCTTGGGTCCGTCAGCGACCGTCAGATACACCTTGTCGTCCATGTGGCTGCCGTAAACGATGGTCGACGGGTCGTCTCGCAGGACGCCGACCTTCTTGGCGTACCCGCCGTTCTTGGTGACGTCCCAGACGGCGTCTTGGTCGAGGGAGATGTCGTAGGTCTTCTCGGTGCCGTTGAAGATCACCCTGCTCGCGGCATTCTTGTCAGCGACCGCGAGCCAGAGGAAGACCATCACGGGGACCATGACGGCGAAGAACGGCAGGTTCCAAGCAACCTCGGTCTTGGTGAGCCAGCCGAGTAGGAGCATGGCGACGACCACGAGCATGGTCGCCATCAACGCGACGGCGGTCCACCAGATGTTCTGCCCGGTGAGGTAATCCGTGAGCGACAGGTGCGGGTGAGGGTCGATGAACGGCGCGGTCGTGTCGAAAGGGAAGGTCATGGTGACGTCAAACCCGTAGGCGTGGACGGGTCGATCGGGATAGGCAGTGGGCCCGCCACGAGACAATGCTCGCGACGGGCCCACTGAGGGGTGTTGCCGTCAGGTCAGGCCGTCTGGCCGTTCTCCGACGGGACCGACACCTCGACCGAAGCGGTCTTGTTGCCGCCACCCATCAGCGACGACAGGTTCGTGCCGAGGACCGGGGCGAGCACGCCGTCCAACTGGGCGATGCCGTTGACGATGCCCTTGGTGACCGCGCCAGCGCCCTCGGTGGAGACGATCTGGATGTTGTCGATGGCCGACATGGGCGCCGCGAACTCGCGGACGATCTCGGGCAACTTGTCGATCACCATCTGCTGGACCGCGGCCTCGTTGAACTCCTTCATCGCCTCGGCCTTCGCCTCGATGGCCTTGGCCTCGGCCAGACCCTTCGCCTCGATGGCGGCAGCCTCGGCGTCACCGCGAGCCTTGATGGCGGCAGCCTGCGCCTCGGCCTCAGCGACGACGCGCTGCTTGTCGGCCTCGGCGGTCTGACGCGTCTGGTAGAGCGCTGCGTCGGCGGGCTTGTTGACCTCGGCGACCAACTGGCGCTCACGCAGGACGGCCTGCTGCTCGGCGACGGCCTGCTCACGCTGCACGATGAGGGCCTGCTGCTCGGCGGCCTCGAGCGGACCGGCGGCGTCGGACACGGCCGATGCCTTGTCCGTCTCGGCCTTCAACTCGGCCTGACGGACCGCCAGTTCACGGTTCTTCTCCGCGATCAACTGGTTGGACGCGACCTCGGCGTCGTTGGCCTCCTGATTGGCCTTCGCGCGAGCGATGCGGGCCTCCCGGGCGACACGCTCGGCCTCGGGGACACCGAGGCTCTTGATGTAGTCGTTCGGGTCGCTGATCTCGCTGATCTGGAGCGAGTCCAGATCCAGACCGATGCGGTTCATGTCGCTGGTCGCGGCGGCGAGCACCTCCGAGGCCAACTTGTCACGGTCACGGATGACCTCCTCGACCGTCATCTTGCCGATGATGGCGCGCAGCGAACCGGTGAGGATCTCCTGCGCGTTCGAGGGGGATCTGGTCCTCCTTGCCGTTGAATCGCTCGGCGGCGGCGCGGATGAGTTCGGGCGACGAGCCGACCTTGATCATGGCGACGGCCTTGATGTTCAGAACGATGTTGCGGTGGTCGATGGCGTCCACGTGCAACTGGACCTGCGTCTGCGACAGGGAGATCGTGGAGGCCTTCTGCACGATGGGCATGACGAACGTCTTGCCGCCGGGGGAGACGACCTTGACCTCGCCGTTGTTCCGCGAGCCGGAGACGATGATGGCCTCCGAGACGCCTGCGATGCGCAGACGGTTGAGGATGAACGCGACAGCCGCGATGACCGCGATGACGAGTCCACCGATGAGCAACATGGTGGTGCTGGGCATGGGGATGCTTCCTTCTCTGGTGGGAGGTGCTGCTGGTGTCTGGGGTTAGTTGGACTCGTCGGCCGGGCGGCGCCGGTTGGCGATGGCCTCGACGGCGAGCACGATGAAGATCGCGACGACGGAGAACATCAGGCCTCCACGACCGGGCGCGCCTTGGAGACGACGAGGTGGCTGGAGTCGATGACCTCGGAGATGAACAGGACGTCGCCTGACTTGTAGGTCGCGTCGTCGAGGGTGTCGGCCTTGAACGAGCGGGGCTGGCCGAGCCACGTGGCGACGACCGATCCGCGGTCACCGGTCCACCAGTCCACGCGGGCGGTCTTGCCCACGAGGTCGTTCAGGTTGGGGACGAACGAGTCGTCGGCGTCAGCGATGGCCTTGAACTTGCGGAAGATGATGTAGAAGACGCCACCGGCGAGCAGGCCAGCGACACCCGCGATGACCGTGTAGAGGCCGGGGTTGTCGTCACCGGCGACGCTGTAGCCGAGCGCGCCAACGAAGCCGAAGAAGGTGGCGAACGCGGCGATGGACGGGATGACCGGCTCTCCGCCGAAGAAGTCGAAGATGTCGTCGAGGAACGACGAGATGACGAGGACGATGAGGCCGATGACCCCGATGGTGGCGAAGACGGTCATGCTGATCATGGGTGGTTTCTCCGTTGTGTGCTGCACACCGTGCGTGTGCGTTGTTCGACCGGCCCAAGGGATGAGCCGGGGTGTTTCCGATCAGAAGTTGCTGTTGGAGGGCCCGCGGACTGTCCGGTACAGGAACCGGACCGCGTAGACGGCGGTGGCGCCGAACCCGACGCAGGGGGTGAGGTAGCCCGAGACGACCCCGGGGGTGAACAGGGCCAGCGCGATGATGAGCAGCGCCGGGACGGCGATGGCGGTGCGGTCGCCGTAGAGGCCCGACTCGCGCCGGTCAGTACCGAGCATCACGGCGGCCTGCGCAGTGGCGGCGAAGCCAAGGACGCAGGTGAAGGCGATGATCCAGACGTCGTTCATGCCTGTTCTATGCCCCGAACCATGCCGAGATTCGATCTGTTCGATGTGGCATCGGGTAGACGCATAGAAGTGGTGTCAACTACCACCACCCGGTGGTGCGGTCACAGGTGGCAGTTGACATGTCGTTGCCGTCCACGTCCATCGGCTGCGAGAACAACGCCCGGGTCGGGCAGCCTTCACAGGCGTCTGGCCCGGGCGTTCGTCGATCTGGGCGCCGCCGCAAGCGGCAAAGAGCCCCTCACGGGACGTGCAGTGCGTTGATGACCTTCACGTCGGAGTCGTTGACGAGGATGTTGAACACGTCGTCGTTCAGGTTGTCGTGCTTGGCGACCAGCAGGCGAACCTCGGCCCGCGCGGATCCTGCGAGCGTGACCAGCACATCACCGGGCGTCTCGGGGTTCTTCGCGATGGCGACCTCGACCGTCGGGTCGCTCACGCACACGCGCAGTACCCCGGGGTCGATGTTCGGGTTCGACAGAGCGAACGTCCGCACCGACTGATCGACGTCGAACGCAAGACGGTTCACCACGTCAGTTGGCGTGTTCAGGTGCCCGGCGACGGTCCGACGAATCGACGTCTCCTCGTCGTCCGCCATGAACACGAGCGTCTCGACGCTCAACGACGGATGCGCGACCACGGCCCCACGCACCCGGGCGTTGTGACTGCCGGGCAACTGAGCCAGAGCGTGCAGGATCTCGAACGGGGTGTGAGGGTCGGTCGCCGCCTCGAGCCGCTCGTCCGGGCTCGCGTGCGCGATGCGCTCGGGCGTGTAGTTGCTGCTGCGACGAACCGACATGAAGGACTCCAAGGTGTGCGAGACGTGACGGCCGCGACGGGCGCTTGTCGGCCTGTCCGGCACTGCTGATGACCTTCCAAAGCCCGCACCGTCACAGATTCCGATCGCCCGGTCGCCGCATGTGGAGAGGTAGACCCCACGAACAGGAAGAACCACATGAAGAAGCCACTCCTGCTGGTCGTGACGACGTTGATGGCGTTGCTCATGTTGTCCGGCTGCTACCGCATGGACATGTCTATGAAGTTCAACGCCGACGACACCGTCGACGGTCACCTCGCGGTCGGCATCAAGGAAGACGCACTCGACGCGCTCATCTCCATGTCCGGTGAGGACGAGGATGCCTTCTGGGGCGAGATGAGCAAGGAAATGCAGTCCGACGACGAGAACGGTGTGTTCTCCGACGCGAAGGTCTCCAACTGGAAGGAAGGCGACTACAAGGGGCGTAAGTTCTCGTTCGAGGGCGCGACCATCAACAACTTGAACGACAACGACGAGGACAACTCGAAGGTCACCCACGCCGACGGCAAGTTCACGGTCGTCCTCGACACGTCCGACATGGCTGTCAGTGATGAGGATGACGACTTCGCGATGACCGGTTCACCGATCCTGCGGATGGAGTTCGAGTTCCCCGGAAAGGTGACCTCCGCGCCCGGCGGCGCCATCGACGGGAACAAGGTCGTGTACCTGTTCGACTCCAAGGACGAGTTGAAGGCCATCCCCGCCACGTTGACCATCACCGCGCTCGACAAGGGTGAGGGCGGTTCCAACACGGCTGTCCTGCTGGTGGTCGGCCTGCTCATCGTCGCCGGTGGCGCCGTCGGGGTCGCGCTGGTCGCGAAGTCCGGCAAGCGTGACCAGTCCGACGTGCCGGGCGACCCGGGTGTCGACGGTGCGCCGCGCGAGTCGCGGGTCAGCCCGTTCGCTACGGACGAGGGGGACGACCTCGCGCCCGGCGCCGGTGACGAAGATGATTGGGACCAGTACGACCGCCCCTGAACCGTCACGGTTCGACTCTCGACGAGACCGCCGGTACGCCCCGCAACGGGTGTCCGGCGGTCTCGTCATGTGGGCACCCCACAGTCCTCCACCAGCCCCCACACACCTGACCTTTCATGGTGAGCAACACAGACACGGCCCTCGCACCGCGACGCGACCGTCGCGGCCACAACGCGGCCTCCAAGCCCGGCGAGGTCGGCTTCCAAGCCGTCCGCCTGCCGGAGACCAACAGCGGCATCAACCACGCGGCCCGCGACGAGTTCGCCTCTGCCCATCGCGGCATCCTCGACATGGACCTCATCGAGCGCGACACGCTCGACGCAATGGTCGCCGGTGACCTCATCGAGGTCATGGAGTCACTCCCGGCGAACACCCCCGACTTCCCGGGCCCGCTGAACTCGAACAACTCCGAGATCGCCGTCAACGCCCTCACCCTGCACGCCAACTTGTCCAGCACCGACGAGGTGGACTGGGAAGGTTCGACCGGTTCGTGGGGCACCCGCAAGCCCGGCGAAGGCGCCGTCGCGTACGAGGCCGTGAAGTCGGAGTGGTCCAACCACGAGAACATGGCCGTCGAGATCGAGACCGTTCGCGGCACGATGACATGGGAGGAACTGACCTCCGGAGACATCCCGGTCGAAGCCGAAGGTGAAGATGGTGTGGTCACGTGGACGTTCGACGTGGACTTCAAGCGGCTGGTCGAGGAGAAGGACCAGTCCGCGCTCGGCGAGTCGTATCTCGACACTCTCCATGACGTCGCCGATGCGCGCCGTCTCGAGGGTTACACGAAGGACATGCTCGCCCGGGTGGACGCCGCGACCGTCGGCGCGAACTACGCCCAGCGTGAGTTCGTGCGCTGGCTCGCCAAGGACCGGTACAAGTTCCCGCTCGTCGAGCCGGACGACCCGCGCTTCCGTGAGGTTGCGCTGGCCCGTTACAAGGACGCTCACTCGGTTCCGCTCGGTGTGCTCAACTCGGGTGTCGGCGCCGAGCGCGCCGCCACCCACGAGGCGATGATCGCCCAGTGGTACGACACGGTGTTCCCTCTGGTGAAGCCGGTCCTGAACGACATGCGCTGACCCGGACGCCAAGACACCCGCACCTCGAGCCCGATGGGTTCAGGGTGCGGGTGTTCTCGTTTGTGGGTTCAGGCGATGACGGCGGCGTCCTCGAACGACAGCAGGGGCCACGTGCGCGTGTCATGGTCGATGAGGTACTTCCAGTCCACGCAGGTGATGGTGGACTCGCTGGCGTTCGCTGACGCGTCGATGAGGGTGCAGTAGCGGCGCGTCGCGTGGTCGACGATGGAGTTCTGGCGGATCTGCTCCAAGGGGTTGCCGTACCAGCCGTCGTCCTGCCAAGCCCACGCTGTGGAGTGGCCGTGGATCTGGTCGAACCCGGGGGAGCCGTACGCGAGCCAGCCGGGCAGGAGTTCGGTCCCGGCGAGCGCGTTCACCGGGTCGGCCGACAACGATGGGACACCGTTGATGAGTTGCCCGGGCATGATGAGGTTGTTGATGTCGCCGGTGACGTGCTGGTTGAGCAGCCGGGCGGCGCCGACCGCGGTGGGTGCTCCGAGAGACTTCCACAGCCCGATGGTCAGCCCGGCGTGCGTGACGAGGATCTGTCGGTCTCGGTGACGGATGACGGCGGCGACCTTCATGAGTCCTCGAGCCCACCAGTCACCGACGATCGGGTCGAGTTCAGCCTGCTCACCCCACAGGTAATTGCCTCGACCACCGAGCACGGCGACCTCATGGTTGCCGACCAACTGGATGTACCGGTGAGGGTTCACGCGGATGAGCGCGTCGGCCAGCGCGACACACTCGGAGTTGTCCAGTTCAGGGAACGCGCCACCGACACGCAGGATGTCGCCGACTTGGATGAGGGTCATCCCGTCGGGTAGCACGGGGTCGGACGGGTCGATGCCCAGTTCACGCAAGACTTTCTCGAACGCGTCGAACTGGCCGCCGATGTCACCGAGGATGACGACGCGTTTGCTTCCCGCTCCGGTCAAGGTGACGTACGGGTCACCGGCTCCGGGCGCGGGGGCGAGGTCAGGACCACTCGGCGAGAGAGTTCGCGACGACGCGACCTTCGTGACGTTCGCGCTTGTGGGTGCGACGCTTGATGCGCTTGCGTTCCCCGGCGCGCCACGAGTACCAGCGTCGTGCCTTTCGGCTGTAGGCCTCAACTTCGTCCCCGTCTCGAGCGATCCGCTTCATCTGACTGACCTCCTGTATGGGTGGTCTTGTCTGATATGCGGCGAGACGGGGACGACAGCCGTCAGGCGTCTACGTCCTCCTGCATGGATTGCAGGACGGCAGCGGTGGCGACCCGGATGTCACGCAGGTGGGCGCGGGCGACGGTGACGTCGAGACCGAACTCGTCGGCCAGTTCCTTGCCGGTGGGGATCTCCCCTTCGAGGCCGGACCGCAGCCAGTACTCGGCGATGTCACCGATACGCAGGTCGTCGTGGAAGGCGAGTCGGTCGCGCACCAACTTGAAGAAGCGGGGACGTTCCCCGGCGTGCAGACCGAGGGCACCGGTGCGGTCAGGCTGGTGCATGTCCGTGGTGTCGGGTCGGTCCACTTCCTCGATGATGGAGGTGACGGCGATGTTGCTCTTGAGGTCGGCCTTGGAGACGAGGAACCCGGACCGCTTCGGATCCTTGTTGGTCTCCCACAGGCGCCGGTTGGTCTCGGCGATGACCTCATCGTCGGAGGGCACGACGCCGGTGTTCTCGGTCATGATCTTGCGGGTCTTCGCGATGAGGGCCCGGCGACGCTCCACGTTACCCATGCCGGACAGCGGAGTGACCGCGTTGGAACGCACGAACTGGTAGGTGGCGTTCGAGGCGCGCTTCTTGACCACGGCGTCGAAGGACACGATCTCGTCGAGCAACTTCGGCTTAGCGCAGATCTCGAGGATGAGTTCGTACGCGGACATGGAGACGATCTGTGCGAGGTCGTCGAGCATGGCGTTGCGGTTCTGCCGGAAGTGGCTGCACAACTGTGCCCCGTGACGCATGAACATCGCCTTGCGTCGCGCGAGGAACGCGTTGATCAGCACCTTCCGTTCAGGTTCCGTCGCGACGAGGATGTCGCGCAGTTCGTCGTGCGTAGTGTCCGTGTTCATGCCCCGTACCTGCTGTTCCCGAGATGACCCTGTGTGAATGCGGGCGCCTCGTCGTGAACGAGTGGCGCGAATGGGAACCCTGTGACCGGGGTCTGTCGGTCACTGAGCGCGTCCCTGAAAGCGACGTAGCGTCGGCCGCCTGAGCGGGGGTCGACGAGGTTGGCGACGGTCTGCAACGGCTGACTGTCATCTCCGCGACCAGACAGGGCGGTGTGCGTCTTGCGAAGCACTCGCTCTGCCTTGGCCTTGCCGACACCGGGCTGTGCGAGGAGTAGTTGGCTGAGGCTGATCTTCATCAGCGGCTTGCCATCTGGCTCGCACGCGGCCCGGATGAGGTCGTCGACCGTCACTACTCCTTCGGTGATGGCGACGAGCCATTCGGCTCGGGTGCGGCTGGCTCGACGTCGCGCTTCGGCGAGTTCGTCGGGTGCCAGCAGCGGCGGTCGGGTCTGTGTCATTGCGTGTTCACACCCTCTCACTGAGGGGTGACACTTCTGGCAGGGGCGACCACGTTGCCATCGCGTCCGAACCCGCGTTGAGGGCTGCGAGCGCGCGCTTCTTGGCGAGGCGGTCGTTGGGGTACCGCTTGTTGTACTCGACGAGCACGGCCTCGACGTCGCGGGTGCCGATCTCCTCGGCGACGCGACGGACCTTACGGCCGATGTGCGGGTCGTTGATGGAGCGACGGATGGCGGACTCGGCGGCGCTGCTGATGGCCTTGCGCATGTACATCCACGGGTCGACCTTGATGAAGGTGCCGGGCGTCTTGCAGCGGCCGAGCAGGTTCAGGACGATCGAGGAGCCGTCGGTGTTGTCGTCGTCGCCGAACATGAGTGTGGTGACGACGTGCTCTCGGCCGGTGATGTCGAGGACGGGCTGGCCGTTGGGGGAGACCTCGGCGGAGACGACCTTGTGGGCCGACTCGACGGCGGATTCGACGAACGGCTGCAACTGGGCCATGAGAGCCCACTGGGCCTTCTTGCCGTTCTCCACCAGTGCGGTCAGCGCCTCCACCAGTTCCCCCTTGGTCAGTGTCTGGATGACCGCTCGCTCGGGGATCTCGTTGGCTTCGGGAAGTCCGAGCGGGTGTGCGAGAGGGTCCGGGGAAGTGGTCGTGGCGAGGTGTGTTTCGCCGACAGCAGAGTGTCCCATCCCGTTCGTCTGCCAACTCGCAGTTACAGTGGAATTGTCCAAGATTGCCACGGGGGAAGTGGTCCATGTCACACGGATAGGGAGTCGGACACGCTCGCCAGCGCTGTTGATCCCCTTGTGACCGACGTCGATGCGGGGGTAGGCCCACACCCATGACGGAGCGATGAATAGCCCGGCATGACTAGGAAATTCGGACTGGTTGGCGAGTAGTTCTTTCGAACTATCTCCAATGATCATGTCGTGCAAGTTCGCGCAAACGACGTGCAGCGACGCGTGGCGGCCGAACGACTCTGCGATGGCTCGGGAATCGTCGTCGTACTTCACTTGCTGGCCTTCCGTCCGAAAAGGCCACGCTTGCGCTTCTTGGCCGGGGTGGGGCTGGACAGGTTGACGGTCGGCGGCTGCTGGCCGGTGATGGTCGCGAGGATGGTGTCGAGCATCGGGAACAGGGCGAGCACCTCGACGGCCGTGCGGCCGAGGTTCATGTTGTTGTGGATCTCGTCGTCGTGGTAGACGGTGCCGAGGAACTTGCTGTTCTTGCTCAGCGTCTTGCCCAGCGTCGTCTCGTTGAACTTCGCGGTACGCGACACCTTGTTCAGCAGTGTGAGCATCCGGGTCGAGGGGACACCCTCGCCCTCGAACCGCTCGAGACGCTTGAACAGGTTCGCCATGCCGGGCGCAGACAGGTCCGAGACGCCGACACCCCACGCGTTCTCCTGCAGGAGCGGCTCGATGAGGCGCGTCACCATGCCGGACGTGTCGATGGTCTCGACGATCTGCGTGTCCACGACGACCAGATCGGCGAAGTGGGTGGACTCGGCGATGATGGCCGCGTACAACTCCGGCGTCACGATCGAGATGTCGGCGAGGTGCTCCGGCGGCGCGGCGACGTACACGAACTTGATGTCGTCCAGACCCTCAGGCCGGTAGTAGTTGATGGTGTCGGGCCCGACGAACGCGTCCTTCAACTCACGGCTGATCGCCGCGTCGTAGATGGACGGGATGTTCGCCTTCGCCAGACGCAGGTACTGACGGATGTCGCCCTGCCCGAAGTTGCCGTCGATGAGGACGACACGCAGGCCCGAAGCGGCAGCACGCTGCGCGAGGTTGAGCGCCGTGGTGGTCTTGCCGACCCCACCCTTGGCTCCCCACACGATGACGACGTCACCCTTGCCGTGCGGGCGCTTGCGCACGTCGAGGTACGCGTCATCGCGCTCGACGGCGGACGACTCGATGGTCGGGGTGGCGGTCACGAAACGCTGCTCCTCGACAGGACGGGTGAAGGCCTGCGGCTCCGGGGTGGGAACCGAGGTCGGGATGGGCGGCACCGGCGAGACCGGCTCGGGGGTCGTGTACTGGGGTCGGGCGGGCTCGACATCGGCAACCAGCGGAACCTGCGGAGCGACAGGCGGTGCGACGGGCGCCTCGTACGTCGGAACGACCGGTTCAGGCAGCACGGGCGCGACCGGCTCCGGCAGCGCCGGGGGAGCGGCAGGCTCATCGAGGTCGGCCGGAACGAACGTCGTCTCGGTGGTCGTGGCGACGTCATGGTCGATCTCGTGGCGCATGTCCTCGGAGACGGACTCACCACCGGACGTCAGCAGATCCACGTCCTCTTCTTCTTCGAGATCCACAGCGGGCTCGTCGGCGCAGACCGGCTTGACCGTCTCGCCCTCGAGCGGCTCGAACGCGGGCACCTCAGGTACCTGCGGAATGACCGGATCGCTGGCGCGGACACGACGCTCCACCGGCACGTAGCGCGGGTTCGGCTCGTAGAACTCCGGCACGATCTCGCCGTCGAGGTTCGAGTACCACGCGCCGACAGCCGACTCAGTGGTCTGCTCACCCGACGCGTCGTACTGGAGGATCCACTCGCCCGGCTGGCTCTTGCCGCGGGCGATAACGTCGGCGGGAATGACCGGCCCGGTCTCCTCGGCCTCATCCTCGGCCTCGTCCGGGACCACGGGAGCCGAAACGGCGGCAGGCACCGCGACATCAACCGTGGGCACGCTCGGCACCTGCGGGACGTCGGGAACCTGCGGCACCTGCGATGCAGGAGCAACGAACTCGCCGTGTGACTGGGCGGCACGCTCGGGCTCCGGCGCCGCAGGCACCTCAGGAACAATGGGGACAGCGACGGGCTCGGAAAACGACTCGGCCTCCGAGGACTCGCCCGGCATCACATCCGCACCCGGGACAGTGGCGTCCGAGTTATCGTATGTTGTATCGTTGGTCGACTGGGAGCCCGGATCGACACTCACGACAGAGCCGTCGGACGAGACTCCCAGTGTGTCGAAAGACGAGTCGTGAGGGAGGTCAAGCGCATCGAGCAGTTCGTTGAACGAGCACGGAGTGTTGATCACTCGCGCCCGGTCCGGCATGAAGTCGGTGTACCCGCCGTCGAGCACAACGACAGCCACGGGGGCAGCGCCGTCGTTGCCGGTGATGGCTCGACGCGTGCCGGTGCGCAGCAGCGACGCCGGACCCACGTTGGTCACCAGAACCGGAACCGGTCCTGCCTTCACCTCGGCAGTCACCGCCTTCAAGGCGGTCTGGATGGTCGTGTCAGTCACGACCCGATATCCGGCGTTCTCGAACGCCTCAGCGATTTCGGGCAGCGACACCAGCGCGATGGCTTGGCTTTCGTTCGTTTCAGTCACGAACCTTCTATGCAACTCGCCTCGCACACATACACTGCCAATCGCGCCTACATGCGACAAGATATGGCAAGAGAGTGCGTATCGAACCCCGATACGACAGCAATTTGGTCTGGAAAACCAGTCGAAACAGCCCCCGTTGACCGTCTTTCGAGACTGGCGTCCAGACAGGAGAGACCGTGGAACAAGTGAACCCCGTTCCCTCGCAGAAGGCCCTCGCACATTGGTCAGTAGCGATGTGCGAGCCGTTGATGAGCACCAAGGCGCGCGAGGACATCGATCGTGAAGTGGACGAGGCTTGCTATCGAGAACCCGAGTACGTGTGTGCGTGGGCGAGCGGCCTCATGGTGACCTTGCTGGGGTCGCTACCGAGTCAAGACCCGTGGCGGAACCTGTCCGCCGCCATCTACCCCGGTGACGGTCGGCCGCCCATCATCGCCGACCGTCCGGGCGTTCCCGCACCGTCAGTGACAGGATCTCGTTCGGCCAAGCGTGCGTTCGGTACCCGCCGTGACGTCGCCGACATGATCGTTCCCGAGTTCTCCGACTGGTACATGGACTTGGCGCTCGCCGGAGTCGCCGAAGATCTAGATGAGAACGCCGCCGCCCTCATCGGTTTCGCCAGCCACGACTTCCTGTCCGTATTGGAAGCCGCCACGTACATCTCATCGGCGCTCGTGGAGGAACGGAAGTTGTCCGTCACCTCGTCTGGCCCCACCATGCGCGAGATCTTGTGGTGCGCTGTCACACGTGTCGTACACCGGCGCCGTGTCTATTCCGGGCAGGACGACCCGTTCATCGTGTCGCAGATGTTCGAGTGGACCGTTCGCGCCCGCCGCTGGGTGGACAACCCTGACCCCGGGCGTCTGCCACGCGTGCAACAAGAACTCGTTGAACAGGTTGAGCCGTACCGGATTCCTGACGAGGATTACGAGCGGTTCTCGTTCACCTGATCCCTCGTTGTTGAGTGTGGCTGAGCCCAGCCGCATAGAAGCGGGCATGGACGCAAACAACGACTTCGATCAGAGCACCGCCGAAGGGTTCGACACCTTCGACGAACCCGCCAGCACACCCGCTCCGGCGCCGCAGCCCACCACCGCTGACGTGCCCGCCGTGCCCGAGAGCCTCTCCGTCGCCGACCTCCTCGAAGGTCAGGCGCGTATCCCGTGGACCCCGGCCGACTACGCCATCCTCGGCATCTTCGGTCCGACCGCCGAAAAGATGCACTCCTCGGCCATCGCCCCCATCGTCGCCGCCGCGCGCGGCTACGCCCAGATCAACGACACCAACCGGGCCGCCGCGAAGAAGAAGTACGGTCTGCCCGAGTGGAGCACCAAGCAGGGCAAGGGCCTGTCCAAGTCGCTCAAGGAGGGCGACGTCCTGCTGATGCCGTGGTACCGCGCCGACATCGCCACCTACTACCAGAAGGACGGCGTCACCCCGGAGTCCACCACCATCCAGTACCGGCCCGAGAGCCCCCGCGTTCACCGAGAGATCAAGGCCGACGGCACCGTCAAGGAACGCGTCGCGAAGTACGAGTTCGTCGCAGGCGACCCGTCCATCGTCGGACTGCACCCCGCCACCCCGATCGAGTGGCTGTCCTCTGACGAGAACCGCCGCCAGCACGTCGACACGTGGCTCGTGGCCGAAGGCCTGTTCAAGGCTGACGCCGCGCTCACCGGCATGCTTCTCGCCTCGAAGGAGATCAGCGACGAAGACCTCCTCGTCACCGAGGTCAAGACCCACGCCGAGCACCTCGACCGGCTCAACATGCTCATGAACCGCCTCGAGCGTCACCTGCGCATCCCGGTCCTGTGCATCGGCGGCGTCTACAACTTCCGCAACAACCCCGAGTGGAACTCGTTCCGCTTCGACGGTAAGGAAGTCTGGATCGGCATCGACGGTGACGTCGACGAGAACCGTCTCGTGTGGATCGCCGCGAACCAGATGTGGGGCCTGCTCGAAGCGAAGAAGAAGGCCACGGTCAAGTTGCTGACCCCGCGCGGCAACCCGTCCGACGGTGGTGACATCCCCAAGATGGGGATCGACGACTATCTGTACTCGGTCGGCACGTGGGATCGTCTCGTCTCGACCTGCCTGCACGATTCGCTGCCGCCCATCCCGGACGACGATGACGTTTCCATGATCGGTCACTGGCGGGTCACCAGTGATGATTGCGCCGTCGAGGAGTGCATGCCGCAGAAGGACGAGGCCACCGGCAAGCAGATCGGTGCCTACTGGGAGGTGCGGATCCCGATGGGTGGTCGCATCACCAAGATCTCCAAGAAGCGGTCCCCGTCCGAGGTCGAGATGACCACCGGTGTCCTTGGCGCGGGCGTGTCCGACAACGACGAGTCGATCGAATCCGAGGTCGAGGTCGAGGTGACGTGGAAGAACGTCGACGGCAACGTCGAAACCCACATCATCGTCGGTCCGCACTCCATCTTGAACTACGGACCGGACCAGTGGGACCGTCACGGCGCCCGCATCCCTCCCGAGGTCACCGCCCACCCGGCGTGGCCGCCGCGTGGTGGCAAGACGACCGAGCACTCGTGGCTCGGCGCCATCAAGAAGCACCGCATCGAGGAGCGTTCCGCGCCGACCGTGTGGACCCGCATGGGTTGGGTGCCGGTTGGCGACTCGACCACCATCCCGTCGTTCATCGTCGGTGAGCAGGTCATCAGCCACAAGGACGAGGACACCGTCACCGCCCCCGGCGTCGGCGAGTCGAACCTGAACCGTGCCCTGTCGTTCGGTGTCGGCGACCCGGTGCTGCAGCACATGTCGTTCGACGACGAGGAGTACCGCGCCGAGGTCGACAAGGATCTGCGCAAGGTGCTCACGCACTACATCCACAACGAGCCGTGGACCGAGCCGGGCGTCGGCCCGCTCATCATCGCGGCCGCGCTGCGTCCGGTCGTGCCGCTGCGCCCCAAGGGCACCATCATGAACGTCGGCGCCCCCGGTCGAGGCAAGTCCTTCACCGCTGGCGCGTTCATGGGTTTCTGGGGTCGACGTCCCGGCGTGTGGGCCTCGGACGACCTGCCCGGTTCGGCGTCGGACACCCCGACCGCCATCGAGTTGGCGATCTCTCGCGCCCCCGTCTGGGTCATCGACGACTACCACCCGTCGGTGGATGGTCGTAAGGCCCAGAACATGGAGGACAAGATCGCCGACATCATCCGCAGCCAGTTCAACGGCGGCGGCAAGAACCGCTCGAACCAGTTCATGGGTACGACCAAGCGCAACGACCCGAACACGGCTCTCATGGTCACCGGCGAGAACGAACTGTCCGGCACGTCGGTGCGTCAACGCATGGTCACCATCACGATGCGTAAGGGTTCGCTGGCGAAGTCGCGTGACGTGACCGACCAGATGGAGAAGTTGTACAACCGTGACGGTGCGCCGTCGCGTCTGACGCAGCACTTCATCCGCTTCATGCAGTACTACGCGTCCGTGAACGGCGGGTGGGAGGCGCTGGTCACCGAGACCAAGCACATCGTCGAGCAGGCCGAGAACCAGATGGAGGATCGTCTGCGTAGCGACCTGACCGTCTCCAAGAAGCGTGTCGGTGAACTGTTCGCTGATTACCGTGTCGTGCTGGAGTGGCTGTCCAAGATGACGGCCGTGCTCGGCTGGTCGGCCCGTGAGCGCAAGGTGTTCGGCATGGGTGACGGCCAGATGGGCGCCGCCATCGCGAACATGATCGCTCAGCAGTCCGAGTCGATGGCGACCCGCACCCCGGGTGTCTCGCTGATGCAGGCGCTGTACTCGACCCTCTCGGCGGGCAAGGCGCACATCATCAACGGCACGGACTTCTCCCAGCCTCCGGCGGCGAACGACACCGACACGTCGGTCGCGTTGTCGCTCGGTTGGGGTGTCTCCGGTGGCACCGACAACGGTCTTCGCCCGATGGGTAACGCGAGCATCGGCTTCCTCATCCAGCCGAATGTCGATGACGATGACGAGCCGTGCGTGCTGTTCGACCTGACGACCGCGTTCGCCGAAGCGCAGAAGGCGTTCCCGCGGTTGCTTCCCGGCGGTCAGGTCGAGCACTCGTCGTGGGCTGCGGCATGGGAGGAGGATCTGCTGGACAAGCGGATGCTCACCAAGTCGAAGGCTCGCTCGAAGACGAAGCCGTACAAGATTCGTGAGCGCCTGAACAACGCGCGCACGTACACCGACAACCTCGTTCCGGTGCGCCTGTCCACGCTGCTGGAGATCTCGTCGTACCGACAGGTCAACGACTTCGTGGAGAACGATGACGAGGACGGTGAGGAGTGACGAACCGATAACCCCATAGATCAGAAGGCCCCCATTGCGTCCATGCAGGGGGCCTTCTGCTTTGCCCAAGCAGCACCCTTCTGCGTACCTCATCGACACGCCTCGCGTACGTGCCTCAGCAGCGCGTCGCCCGGGCAGGTCGTGGAGAGGGGAAACCGGTTGAATCATGTGAGACTGAGGGAACGGACCCTACCTATCCGCATCCCCTGAATGGGTCCGCACACAAGAGAGCCCCGACACCTATCAGGTGCCGGGGCTCTCGTACCGCGAAGACGCGCCTCAGGTGCTCGTGGAGCGTCGGCGACGCGTCAACCACAATGTCACCGCACCGTACAGAACCAGCGGCGCCACAGCGAGCGCCGGGGACTGCACGACCGAAGCGACCGGAGCCAACCCGTCGAGCGTCTGGTCCACGGTCGCGACCTCATCAACCAACACGGTCGACTTCTCATCGAGCGTCGGGATGTTCAACACCACGGCGCCGTCAGCGGTCACCGACTCGAAGTAGCCGAACTCCACCAGCGAGTCCGTTCGCGTCACCCGCACCATGTCGCCACGGTCGAGCGACGTCACCTTCACCGGGTCGGAGTACACGATCAGGTCGCTTGGAGCGATCATCGCGCCGTACAAGTCGGAGTCCACTCGGTCGAGGTTCACAGCCGTCTGCCCGTACAGCACACCCCACGCGACAGCGGCCGTCACCAGCCAGCCAGTCGCCGTGGCAGCAGAACGGGTGGTCTGCTTGCGTGCCTCCGCTTTCGTGACGCCCTTCTTGGCGTTCCACTGGATGTCGGGACGGTTCGGGCGTGTCAGGTTCTTCCACGTCCGCTGGGCGCGCTCGCCCAGCGTCGGCTTCTGCTCAACGACCGGTGCGGCACGTTCGAACAGGCTCTGCCCGAACTGCGGGTCCACGCTCGGGACGAAGGGTACTGGGATCGGTTCACCGGCCGCCGCGCGGGCCGCCAGCAGGTCCGTCAGGACCGCCTTCACGTTCTCGCGTGCCGCGTCGATGGTCTTGCCGGTGGCCGTCACGTCAGGTAGTTCGTAAGCGAACGCCGTCCACATGTTTGCGGTGCGTCGCTGTCCGTAGTGGTACGGCGGCAGCAGGAACGTCGGACCGGTCTGCTCGGCGGTCGTATCGACCGGCTCGGGGGTTGGTGTGGGTCGCTTCGGGGTCACCTTGAATCGCAGCGTGCCAAGGATCCGCATCGGCTTTGCCGGTTCGGGGTCAGGCTCGCCGGTGGACTCGTCGATGAGGTCGGCGAACATCTCCACCAGTTCCTCATCGGTGGGTTCCGGGTCGGGTGTCGGGGCGGGTTCAGGTTCAACCCGGCGGGCCTCGATGTCTGACTCGTCGGCCCAGCGGGCGATCCGTCGGCCGACTTGAGGTTCCTCGACGGCAGGCGTCGGCTCCGGTTCGGGGGTGCGACGGCGCCGCAACTTCGCGAACCGGGACGACTTGCTTCGGGGTTCGTCAGTCACCGGGTGCCCCCTTTCACGAGGAGGTGAACAGGCGGATTTGGCCGAGGTCGGCGAGCGAATCCAAGAAGGTCGTCTCGTCGGTCGGGTCGATCCACAGCACGTTCCCTGAGGGGATCTCGTGGCCGGGGTCGTGCGGCTCGAACATCGTCGTGACCAGCACGAGTGGCACCTCGTGGTCCCAGTGCGTGACGCCGATGTTCTCCACGGGCCGGTCGAGCCGGTCTGACAGGAAGAGGGTCAACTCCTCCTCGGTTGCGGTGGCGAGGCTGAACGGCGCGTCGGGGTCGTTCGCGACGACACCGGCGATGAACCCCTGCAACGTGTTGGCGAGACGTACGGACTCACCGAACCGGTCCACGAGGGCGGTCACGTCGTCACCGGTGGCGATGTCGTCGTAGCCGGGGATGAGCGCGCCAACCAGTTCGGTGCGAGTGTCAGCGAACACGGTTCGTTCACCGTGCAGCATGACGAACGGCCACAGGGAGCCGTCGTCCTTGCCGGTGTCGTCGGGCAGGTCACCGACGATGATGCGCCGTGCCATGTCAGGCCGCCTTGGACGCGGCGAGATCCGCGACGAGCGCGTCGATCTTCGCGTACAGGTCGTCGAGGGAGCCGTCGTTCGTGACGGTGATGTCGCACTCGAGGGCCTGCTCGGACTTGTGGTTCTCCTGAGGTCCGAAGCCGGGACGAACGACGTTGACCATGATGCCGCCCTTGGAGCGGATGAAGTCGACCTCGTTCTGGAAGCGGGCGTCACAGATCGCGAACTTCGTGACGGGCGACTCGCTCATGTGACGGTCGGCGAGGTCGAGCCAGAAGTCCTCCCAGAAGGTCTCGCGGGCGGTCTCGGTGCCGAACCGCTGCTGGAGGCGACGGGAGTCGTCCTTCCATTCGGCCGACGCCTTGATGCCTTCCCAGCCGAGTTCATCGACGAGATTCTGCAGGAGTCGGAAGCGACGGTTGCCGTTCTCGTCGGGTGCGCCAGCGACCCACGGGTTGAGCGCGTACAGGCCAGCCTTGAGCGGTGCCGCGAACGAGACCTTCTCGAAGCCGAATCGCTCGTGCAGGTAGTCGCCCGAGGTGTCCTTGCCGCTGCGCTGGTAGCCGTGCAAGCCGATGATGAGGTTGTCACTCATGTGAGGTCCGTTTCTGTCGTGGTGCTCTGCCGGTTTCTATGCGGCAGATCGGACCCACATCGACGCGTCAGCGCGCGGCGGAAGAGGCGGCGTCGAGGTTGCGCTTGACGAACCGCAGCGCGACACCTCCGGCGACGAAGAACCAGCCCGAGACCGGATGGGAGACACCGATCGATGCGACGGTCAGGGCGATGGCCGGGCCGAGGAAGTACACGAGCGCGTCAGAGCGGTTCTCGAGCGTCTCGGTCAGGTGTGGGAGCAGATCCCACAGGCAGATGACGTAGCCGAGGAGCGCGACGAGAACGAACACGCCGCCGAGGGTCGCGAACTCGGCTGAGAGGGTGCCGGTCATCGTGTTGGTGTCCATGCCGGTTCTATGCGACGTCGAACGACCACATTCGCTCCCCGGACACGACAGGACCCCGCGCCCAAGATGCTGGGGCGGGGTCCGGCCGTGGCGTCGGTCAGGCGTTGGCTCGCTGGCCCGTGCCCTCCTTGGCGACCCACATGGCGCGGCCGAGGGCGGCGAAGCCGACCACGACGACGGGCAGGAAGATGACCGGGTTGAAGCCGGTCGCGTAGCACGAAATGAATGCGGAGCCGAAGACGACAGCAGCGAGCGTGAAG
Source organism: Aeromicrobium jepli (assembly GCF_047246605.1). Classification (NCBI taxonomy): domain Bacteria; kingdom Bacillati; phylum Actinomycetota; class Actinomycetes; order Propionibacteriales; family Nocardioidaceae; genus Aeromicrobium; species Aeromicrobium jepli. The sequence goes on along the minus strand of NZ_JBFOKO010000014.1, from coordinate 15,508 downwards.
CGGCCGCGAGCCTTGGTCTCGACGACGACGACAGTGCCGACCAGTCCGAGCCCGAGAAGGGCGGCGAAGCCGGTCGAGATGAACGTGACGGTGAAGATGTCGTTGGTCATGCCATCTTTAAGGCTTCACTTGAAGGTTTCTCGATCAGACGAGACCCTGACCCGCCTGCAACTTCCAGAACGACTCACGCAGCCACGCCCGGAACGACTCACCATCGCGATGGCGACCCGACTGGACAGCGGTGTTCGACAAGATGTTCAACGGAACCAACGACGCCATCGCAGTCTCGAGCGTTCCATGCTCACCGGGCAGGAAGAACTCCATCTCGACACCGGTGCCGGTCTGACGTGGAGCCATGATCAGCGCCAGACCGTACTCGTCCACGGTGTTCACGACCTCTGCCGAGTGGGCCTGCTGATCGCGCCACCCCTCAGCAACCCGACGAACAGCCCGGCCGACCTCCATGATGTTGTAGACGCCCTCCATGTACGACGACGACCACTTCGACGCCGTGAAAGTGACCGCGATGATGGAACCACCAATGAGGTTCTGCGGGTCGATCTCCGACGTGATCAAGTTGAACTCGTCGTCGTTCAACGACAGTTGCGACTCCCACAAGGCCATGAGCGCGTGAGTGGGCAGGATGTCGGGGGTATCCGTCATGGACGGTTCTATGCGCGATGCCCCCACCACATGACGTGGCAGGGGCACCGTGCAGCGGTGAATGGTTCACATGTGGCAGTCCAGCGAGACAGCCCAACCCTTCGCGACCGCGCCCTTGCGAACCGACTCGACCTCCACATCGAGATGAATCTTGCCCCGAGACAGGACAACCTTCGACGTGAACAGCGCCTCGGAGCCGTCACGGGTGGTGACCTTGCGCAGGAACGTCTGCGAGTACCGCATCCACCGGTCGGAGGCGTTCGCGATCAAGAACGCCTCGGCAGCCTTCTTCGCCTCCGCGGCCGTGTCACCCTTGGCAAGCATGCGCCCACCGGTCTGGGAATCGAACACGCCGTAGAACGAAACGACCTCACCTTCGGACTTCTCGTGCACGACCTTCGCCTTGCCCGTGACACCCTTCGGCAGACCTTCGGCCTGAACATCCTCCGCGAGCGAGTACCGGCGCACCTGCTTGCCGTTCTCCTTCGCCCAACCCTTGACCAGTGCCTCCACTGCTCCGTAGTTCGACACGACCGACAAGTCCGACACCGGGAGCGACACCCGGTGCGTCTTCACAACCACGTCGTCGTCGCTGTAGACCTTCTGGGCCCACTCGCACGAATACGGGTCGGCGTTGAACGCCTGCGCGACCGTCGCGACGCCGGGACGGACCGTGTAGTACTGGCGGACGCTGTGGCTGTGGCCGTACTCGGCGTGATGGTCGTCCATGAGACCCCAGACGAGGTTCGTCAACGCCTCGTCGGTCGTTCCCTCGAAGGTGGTTCCGGTGACGCTCTCGTGACCCATGATGGTGCCTCTCGCTCAGGTGAATCGTTCGCTCACCCGGTTCAAGCCCGCAGCCCCACCCATTCACGATCCGATCTCGCATCGTGGACAAAACGGAAGGGCCCCACGTGAGCGAAACGTGGGGCCCTTTCAGGGACGCGAGGGCTGAGCGAAAGCCCTATCGGAGGCGACCCTGAGGTCGAACAGGTCAGGCGGCCTTGAGGATGCCCGCCTGCTCGAACAACTTGGAGTACTGGTTCAGCATGTCAGCCGGGATGGTCGCGTCGGAAGGGCACGACAAGATGAGTTGCTTCAACGACGGCAACGCCACGTCGGAACGGTTGTGCCGCTCGTACGCCTCCATCACCTTGAACCCGGCCTCGTAGGCGACCTTCGTGCCCCTCGACTTCACGATGTATGCGACCGAACGAACGATGGCGAACAGGACGTCCGGGCGCGACTGCCAATCGATCGCGTTCTCCGGGTCGGCCAGCACCTCGTCGGGGTTCGGCAGCGACGCCAACTTGCGCCAGCCGATGAACTCAGCGGCGGCCTTCTTTCCGACCAGTCCCTTCACGGCCAGCAGGATGGCCTTCTCGTCACGCGGGTTCAACTCCGCCATGACAGCGATTGCGTTGGTCCACGAGCGCGGCGACGGCCACGCGCCACCAGCCTCGGCCGGGTTCGTCGGCACGGGCGGGTTCAGGAACTCCGACCCGCGCTCGTACAGGAAGCCGGTCACCTGAGCGGCAGCGATGGAGCGTCGCATCTGGTCCGGGCGACCGATCAGTTCCTCGACCGAGTACACGTGCGTGGACTCGAAGTTGTCGGCGACACCGTTGAGCCACTCGTCCACGTCGAACTTCCACTCGACGTGGCAGAAGCGGTTCGCCATCGGGGGAGTCAGATCCCACGAGTCGGCGCCTTCCTCGACGGGGTTCGCGGCCGCCATCATGTAGACGTGCGAACCGAGGACCAACTCGCCCAGCACGCCCTCCTGAATGACACGCAGCATGCCCTTCTGGGTGGACGGGGCGGCGGTCTTCAACTCGTCGAACAGCAGGGCCGCGGACTTGGCCTTGTTGGCGTTGATGCCGTACATGGGCGGGTAGTTGACCACGCCACCCTCCGGGGTCGCGACGGGCAGGCCGAGGAAGTCGGTCGCCTCACGGATACCGCCGATGATGACGTCGTGGTAGTCCACCCACTTCTCGAGGTACGAGGTGATCTTGGCGGACTTGCCGACACCGGGGGAGCCCTCGAACAGCAGGGGCACGCGCGCTCGGAAGCACGCAGCCATCACACGCATCTCGGGGGTGGAGAGGAAAGCCATGATTCGCTCAATTCTGTCGTCGCCGTTCGCCCGGCGTGTCGCTCTGACACCGGGTTAAGACCCGAACCAGCCACTCTCCCGATCGCATCTCACATCCCGAGACAACCTGTACGATGTCTCGGCCCCGCACACCTGACAGTCATGACCTTGATTGACGCGGTGGGGAACGCGCACGGCCGCGACGGTCGGTACGTGCCCCAGACGCTCCCCGAAACCACCGAACCGTTCGACGCGCTTCCTGACGCCGGACACCCGATCGACCTGCACGACCGTGACGGCTGGGAGGAGTACCTGTCCACGCACCTGACCCAAGCGGCGATGCGGAACTTCAAGCAGGTCGCGGCATCTCGCATCTCCGTCAAGGTCGCCACCGACGCCACCTCCACGGCCGTCGAAGACCTGTGCACCGACGTCGCCCTCCTCGCTTGCGAGCACGCCTCCTACACGCGCATCTACGGCGACCGAGGCAACGACGACATCGGCACGTCCCTGCGTGACGAACTCGACTCCAAGTGGGACGCGCTCGAACACGCAGTCGAGCACGGCGCCTAACGTTCCACGTACCCGATCCGTCGCAGCCGGACCTTCGCGTTCTTCATCGACCGCCAGTCGCTCGGCGTCGTCGGTATCACCACATACGGGCCACCGTGGTTGCTCACGCGTAGGTGGCCGTTCTCTGTGTGCTCGACATTGAAGTCCTGCTTCTTGAGCCGTCGCACTAGTTGGCGAACGTCCTTGTTCATGTGAGTCCTCCCCGAGAAACGCGAGTTACATCACGGTAACGCCGAACACCGACCTTCGTCTCGCCTACAAGAGATCGAACCGTCGTTCGCATCTTCCTTGCAGGGGTTAATCACAGGAGGCACACGTGACACGAGCCACGGACCGGTCCCGGTTCACCAACGCTGACGGAACCCATGTCGGTCACTACACCGACCCGGACACCGGCGCGATCGTCCATGAAGACGGACAGGTCACCACCGGACACCTCGTAGAACCTGCAACGAACAGCAGCGAGGTGGCCAAGGCTGCTGAACTGCTGCGCGTCTTCGCTGAGCATTTCGCCGCTCGAGACTGGGCGTACACCCGCGAGCACGACATCCGTCACATCCGGTACGACGACGACTTCCGTGGCTACGACGCACCCCACCGGCGCCTCTACCGCGCCGCGCGACGTTTCGTTCCCCGCCGTCGTGGCGTAGGCGGACGGGACGGTCTGCTCGCTGCGTTTCGTGAAGCCGACCGCGAAGAGTTCGCAGGAAAGCCGTTCGGTGCCGTCCGCGCCAAGTGGAAGTCGCTGCGGTTCACCTTCCTGCTTGCGAAGCACACACTGGCGACCAGCAAGCACACCCCCGACGGTGTCCTCGACAACGGAGGTGTCATCGTCCAGTGGGAGGAGACCGGCGAGTACCTCGACTTGGTGCAGCCGCAGGTCGGTTCCCTCATTGCAGACTTCCTCGACGCCGAACCGGACAACCCGCACGCCCGCAAGATCGCCGCAGCCATGCTGCACTTCCGCAAGTCGCTGTGCGATCGCGTCTACAACGGCTACGAACCCGAAACCGACGAAGACGAGGAAGGTGCCGATGATGCCTGAACTCGACCAGACCGTTGCGAACCTCGACGAAGCGCTCGCGAAGTTCCGCCGTGATCACCACGGCGCAGTCACGTGGGAGATCACCGAAGCCCTCTTCGCGAACACCGGTGGACCGTTCATCCGTCGCGGCATGGTCGTCGGGCAGGCGTTCACCCAGTGGCGGCTCTACGTCCTGTGGTACGACACCACGGCCCGCATGTACGCCACCAGCGGAGGGTTCAACACAACCGCCACTCCTGAGGAGCCGTTGCGGCCCATCGGCGAGACCAACACGTACGTCCATTCGGAGGACTGGAACGCGATCTTGCACCAGTTCAATCCCGACGCGCACGTGTCCAGTGTCCAGCGTGCATAGAGGTCGGTAGGCCCGTCGCCGCCGTGGGCCTGTCCGTCTCAACCGGAAGGCCACCGACATGCCCCGTCGCCTCGCAGCCGTGTCCCGCAAACGATCCTGTCGCACCTGCGGCCCCGACGCGGGGCCCTATCTTGACTTCCTGTTCGCGAAGTTCATCGGCTGGGGCGCACGGCTGCTCGCGTCCCGGGCCGTCAACCGAGGCGACTGGCATGCCGCCAACCACCTCGCCGCAGCGTCCATCCTCAACAAGCCCTGCCATCACGCACCCGACTCGGCCAAGACATCCGCGTGCCCTGTCGGCTACGGACGCATGGACCACGAGTTCCTGAACTTCCGCATCGAACACGGAGACATCACGTTCGCTGGACACGGCGGCGTCCTCGAGGGCGCCTCGGGCCTTCGCTGACAACACGATAAGCCCCCGTGATCGACCCTCGGCTCTTTGATGCCTTGAGCGAGTCATGAGCAAGATCAACCGGCGCTACTTCGCCAAGGGAATCTTCAAGCCCCTGTTCGGCAAGAGGGACTGCCCCAACTGCGAGGCCCACAAGTCTCGGTTCGAGTACATCGTCGGTCAGTGGACCGGCGTCGTCCTCACGTGGCTCGCCGTCCGAGCGTCCAAGCGCGGCGACACCCACCTCGCGAACCACATGACCGTCGCCGTCCTGCTCGGCAACTCCTGCCACTGCCCCGGCGGCAGGTGGACCGGATGCGCCGTCGGAAGCGAACCGCTCAACTTCCATCTGCTCCGTGACCGGATGAACGCCGACGACCTGAACCTCATCCCGTTCCGCGACCTGCCCGTCACGGACAAGGACCGAGTGTGAGCACCAAGATCTACGACGCCTACCGGCTCGGTGAAGGCACGAACGCGTTCGAGTTCATCAACCACGTTCGACCCCTGCTGAACGCCGAGGTTGACAGGCTTGACGCCGTCGACACCGTCATCAAGGCCGTGCGCGTGTACGACCAGCGCGTCACCGGTGAACCCGCGACGTCCGGCGCCGGAGACACACCCCTGTCCGCTGCGACGTTCGAACTGCTCGAAGAGGACACCAAGAAGCACAAGGATCCCGACTACGCCGGGGTGTTCACGATGGGTGTGGCCGAGCATGACGGCCGCGTCTATGTGAAGGTCTACACCGTTCACGACGAACTCACCAACGTGCTCACCAGCATTCCCGGAGTGGAGGACTTCCACTACCAGAACTCCACCGAAGGCCCCGACGACCTGAGTGACGACGAATGGGATCACCGTCGTGACGTGTGGGACGCCGTCCTCGGGTGGAAGCCGCCCGTCGAGCAGATGTTGTTCTTCACCTTGCGCGGCCCCTACAACGGCAGCGTCCTGAACCTCTTCCACGGCACCGACTGGTCCCTGTACGACGCAGCCCTCAACGACCGCGAAGTGTCCCAGCGGATCAACCCGAAGAACCGGGCCGCCGTGTGGGTGCGCGCGCTCGCGCTCGAGGTCTACTTCAAGGCCAGCGGTAAGGACTTCACAGCGTCCGGGTACATGAACCAGATCGGCCGCGTCCGCAAGGACGAGAACCTCCTGCCGATCATCAAGTACGTCGCGCCCCTGTTCCCGGCACTGACACCACTCGACCTCACCGGCGAGGTTCCCGTGCTGACAACCGCAGAGCAGAAGCGACTCGCCACAGCCCGGACCCGCATCATCGACGCGACTGTCGCCGCGATTCGTCGCATCTGAACCCACAGTCCAACTACCGCGCCCCGGCGCAGCACAGGAGCCACCCCCATGACCGACGCCAAGTCGACCGTCACCCTCAACGTCAGCAAGGATCTCGACAGCGGCGTCAAGTTCCCTCTCGACTTCTCCATCGAGTACCCCACCGGTCAGGGCATGGCAGCGATCGCCGCGCTCGGCGAGCAGATGACCGACCCGCTCATCGAGATGTTCGCGGACATCGCCTACAACGATCACGAGGATCGTTCCATCACCGCGTTCGAGGACGACGGAATCATGACCCCGGCCACCCCTGAGAACGTCACCGGCGAGCGTCACGAGGTGAAGTTCGGCGCCAACATGACGTTGACGTCCGGCATCACCGTCCCCGTCGGGTTCACCTTCTCCTACCCCGAGCATCACGCCCTCACCACGGTCGCCATGATCGCGATGCTCCCCGGGCAGCAGAGGCACGTAGCCCAGATCATCGCCACCGAGTCCTACGACGGGTCCATCGTCAACGCGATGAACGCGGCTGGCGTCGCGGTCTCCTGACCCATGCTGATCGCGAACACGACCGTCGAAGCGGTCTGTGACTGGCCTGACGGCACCTTCGTTCAAGGGGGAGCCAACGGGATCGTGTTCGTTCGCGGCACCGCCGACTCGTACGAGACCGCTTTCGTCGAGGTGCACAACGATGTCATCGGGTTCCTTCGCGGTGAAGGCGACACGGTCACCGAAGCCGAGCATGCCGCATGGGCGAAGGCGCAGACCGTCCTGTCGTGTGAGTCGATGGTCAAGAACGGCGACCACGAATGGGAGGCCCGCGGGTACCGCAACGGCGCCGGGTTCTGCAAGGCATGCAACCGGTTCGGGACGCATGTGTTCGACATCTCCGAGGTCGGTGTGCCCTGCTACGTGTGCGGCACCAAGACCAACTGGCAGACCTTCGGGACCACCCCGGGCACGTACTTGTGCGAGGGCCACTGTCTCCCCGGGATGCAAGAGCCGTACTGGGCTGCCGCTCTGCTGGGCGGTTCGACCACCGACGAGGTGTTCGCGTTCTACGGCTTCGAGACGCGGGCGCGTTTCGCGACGCTCATGGAACGGTTCACGCTCGAGGAGATCGCTGGGTTCCTGCCGCCTGAGCACCTCAAGGACGCCGACTTCAACATCCGTTGGGCATGGATGAAGGATCATGAGCAGCAGTGGGCTGACCGGATCCGCGACGAGCACCGATCGGACCCGTGAACGTTCCGGGCTTGGACCCACCATGACGGACTTCATCACCATGACCCCGGCCGCCAAGTTGGCGTCAGGGCAGGACTTCGCGCCCACCCTGACGATCGACTACCCCGACGGGCAGGGCATGTCCGTGTACGCCCTGTTCCTCGACTCCATCGAACCGATCTTCGACACGATGCTGCAACTCGCTCGCGCTCAGGGCGACCAGTCCCTCGCCGAGTTCGAAACCAGTGGCGTCCTGCCCGCCCAGCCCGGGCGCCTCGACAACGACGCGACCACCGTCATCGAGTTCGGCGCCGACGTCACGACCGTGAACGGGCTCACCGCCGCGCTCAACCTCGTGTTCGAGTTCCCCAAGGATCACGTCACGTTCGCGTACCAGTGTTACGCGGCCATCACGCCCGAGCAGGTCGCCAACATGTTCATCCAACGCATGGACGCGTCCACCGTTGCGGCGCTCATGCGATGAACACTCCCGAGACGGTCATCGGCTACCTGCCCGTCGGCGACACCGAGGAGAAGTCCAACTTCGGCGACAAGCACAAGGTCGAGTACTACAAGGAAGTCCCTCTCACGCCCACCGGGCACACCCTCCCGTACGACAACGGGTACGAGCGAACCGACCAACCGACCTACCTGACACCTGCCGGGCGAATCTACCAGCGGCAGATCTCGTGGGACTACAACGCCCGGCCCCATTTCCGGCCGCTCAACGGTGACGGCCCGACCCTCGATACGAAGGCGTCGGTCTCCACGCACAGCCGCAACATCGACGGCTTCCCCTTGACTCCGAACACGCCAGCAGGGGAGCCGCTGAGCGTGCTCGTCGCCGAGGGCCGGATTTCGCTTCGGCCTGCGTTCGTTGTCCCTGCCACGGATCTCGACATCTGATCGATGTCGTCTCGAAGTGCCGCATAGAATCCAGTAACAGGTGATCGAGTCAACATGACCAAAAGGTCTTGTAATCGGTGACCGACAACTACAGAAAGAAGCACCCGGTGAATTACACGCGCACCATCAAGCAAGACGTGACCATCGCCCTCGGCGCTGGTCTGGCCATCACAGCCCTGTCCTACCTCGTCGCCCTCGCGGCTGGATGGGTCGACGGCATCAACTGGCTCGAAGCCCTCGCAGTCGTCACCAGTTACGCCTGCGTCATCCTCGTCGTGTTCCAGCGACGCATCAACTACCTCATCGGCGCCGTCGGCACCGCCTCCTACGCCATCTTGTTCTGGCAGTGGGGCCTCGTCGCGTCCGCCATGCTGAACATCTACATGACCCCCGCCCTCATCTACGGGTGGATGCGATGGAAGTCCGACACCAACACCCGGCCCGTCGGATTCGTCGCAGCCAAGTGGTGGCCCGCCTACATCGCCGCGACCGTGGTCGCCTACCTCGGCGCGCTCGGCATCGTGAACCTGTTCGACGGGAAGTTCGCACCCGCCGACGCGATCATCTTCGTCGGGTCGATGCTCGCCCAGTTCCTCCTCGACAACAAGAAGATCGAGTCGTGGGCCGTGTGGGGCATCGTGAACGTCGCCGCCATCTACACCTACTTCAACACCGGCTTGTACCTCGCCGGATTCCAGTACGTGTTCTTCCTCGCCAACGCGTGCTTCGGCGCGTGGGTCTGGTACCGAGCCAAGACCACCAACGACACCAACCGAGGCGACGCCGTCGCCCGCATCAAGGAGATGGTCTGACATGACCCGCAGGGCCCTCATCATCGTGGACGTCCAGAACGACTTCGTCGAAGGCGGCAGCCTCGCCGTCGCCGGAGGCCGGTCCGTCGCCTCCCAGATCGCGGCCGAAGACCTCTCGGCCCACGACGTCATCGTGTTCACGCAGGACTGGCACATCGACCCCGATGGGCACTTCGCCGCGGAGGGCACCGATCCGGACTTCATCGACACGTGGCCCGTCCACTGTGTCGCCAACAGCGGGGGAGCAGCAATCGCCGACGAACTCGTCTCCCGGTACAACGACCTGACCGAGAGCGCCGAGTCGAGCCCCGTTGTGAGGACCGTCCACAAGGGCAAGTACAACGCTGCCTACTCCGCGTTCGACTACGAGGCCAAGGACACGACCTACGAGGAGCACCTCACATCGTTCCTCGAAGGCTGGGACGTCACCGACGTCGACGTGGTCGGCATCGCGTACGACTACTGCGTCAAGGAGACCGCACTCGACGCCTCCCGGGCTGGGTTCAAGACCCGGGTGATCAAGCACCTGACCGCTTCGGTCAACCCCGACAACGACGAGCAGGTGGCCGACGAACTGCGCGCCGCCGGAGTGTGGGTCGCCGCATGAGCGACGTCGAAGCGAAGGTCGCTGAGTCCATCGCCGCGGGCGTCGCCACACACGGGTACCAGTACTCCGTGTCCGGGCCGTGGGGCAGTGACGTTGGCGGTGACAGCGACATCGAGTGCCTCGCGGCCGCGAAGAAGGCGCACGAGGATCTCGTGAAGGTCTACGGCGACCATCGCGAGGTCACCGCACGCCGCCGGATGTACGTGACGTTCCACGACGACAGCGAGTTCACCGGACCCGAGGAGACCCTCGGGTCGTTCGGGCGCGACTACTGATCGGCACGGGCAGCAGGGGAGGGCTTGAAAGGGGTATGCGACGCCGACCCGAGTGGTACCAGACCATCCCCTCGAGCGCCCTGCCGTGCCCGGCGACCTCACCGGACGGTCACGCCTGCGTGCGGGGTCGCGGCCACGCGCTCGGAACCACCGACATCGAGCACACCCACCCCGACGCGCCCGAACCGTGGATCGGCGGAATCCGCAAGAACGCCCGCTGGCAGTCCGACGAAGCCCAGCATCAAGCCGACGAGGCAGAGAAGCGCAAGATCCCATGCCGGTCCATCTCGCCCGACGGCAAGGTCTGCGTCAGCCACCAAAGCCACCGCCGCCTCGCACACAACGATGGGAACGGCAACTGGTGGCTCGGAGGCATCAACACCCCCGCCCGACGCACCGAGAACCCGAAGGCCCACATCGAGCCCGACCACACCGAGGCGATGTTCCAAATCCAGTCCCGGTACGGCATCTGATCGAACCACCCCGAGTTGAAGGGCTTGAACACGACATGAGCAACCGCACCGACACCCGGCTCGTCCCCGTCGATCGTGAACTCGCCGGACGCATCTACGACCTCCTCATCGAGAAGGCCGGAGCCGTCGACGACGCCGACGACAAGGACGACTTCGTGTATTGGCTCTCCGGCGCACTCGACACCCGGCTCGGCGGCAAGGAGTACCGCTTCATGGGTCGCCTCGGGTTCGGCGGGAAGTTCTGGTGGCACGTCCCCTACAACCTGCCCGGGCGTCCCGAGCAGGGCCAGTGGTACGTCACCTGCTACCCCGAGGACTCCAACCCCGAACGCGAACAGATCGTCGCCGACACCAACGCGGCTCTCCTCGACCTGTACCGGGCCGTCAAGATTAAGAACGGCTGGCAGTGACCGCCTACCGGGCGTTCGTCCTCATGACGGCGCTCCCGCCCACGACCGGACACCTCGACCTCATCCGGTTCGCGTCCCACCTCGCCGACCACGTGACCGTCGTGCTGAACACCCAACCCCACGAGCCGTACTCACGTGAACGCGCCGAAGCCCTCCGCTCCGCCGTTCACTCCATCCGGGGCGACGTTCGCGTCTACCAGATCCACCGGACCATCCAGCAGGAACCCAACGGCGAGAACGACACCGCCTTCTGGGACATGTGGCGGGACTTCCTCATCGGACACTGCGCGCTCGAGCCCGGCGACCTGCTCGTCGCGTCCGAGATGTACGGCCTGCGGCTCGCCAAGGAAGTCGGCGCGAAGTTCGTCCCCTACGACATCGCCCGCGAGATCAACGACGCCAAAGCCACCCGCGTCCGCAACAACGTCATCGGCAACTTCGACATCATCTTGCCCGAGTTCCAGAAGTACCTGCGCCCCACCGTCACCGTGTTCGGCGCCGACTCCACCGGTAAGACCACACTGTCGAAGGATCTCGCCCGCACCCTCGGCGGGCACTGGGTTCCCGAATGGGCTCGCCCTTACCTCGAAACCGTCGGACCGGACCTCACACCAGATGCCATGCGAACCATCGCAGCCGGACAGCAGGCCCGACAGCAGACCTGCGACGACAAGACCGGCAAGCCGTTCATCGTCCAAGACACCGACCTGTTCACCACGCTCGGCCTGTGGCGACAGTTCCGCAACAACGGCACCCTCACCCTCGACGAGGACGACGAGCGCACCCTCACCACGGCCGCGGCGAAACTCACCTCGGACCTGTACCTCGTCACGAAGTCGAACATCGAGTTCGAGCCCGACCCGCTCCGCTACGGCGGCGACCAGCGCGAGACCACCGACCAGTACTGGCTCGACCTGTGCGCCAAGTTCAACCTCAACTACCTCGTCCTCGACTCGGCCGACCACGACGAACGGCTCGCACAAGCGACCGAAGCGTGCTGGAACCTGTCCCGCGAGAAGGTCGCGCCCCTGTACTACACACGTGAAGGAAGCGAGTACCGATGACCGGCCTGCTGCCCGAGAACGCGATCGGATACACCTACGTCGTCTACCCCGACGGCGTGGATCCTGAGAGCGTCGACCCGAGGTTCGACAGCGCGTGGCTGTTCGCGGTGAAGGTCGAATGGCGTTCCCGTGGCCTGTACGCCGTCACCCGTCAGGACATGGCGCTCGGCACCGACGGGGAGTTCTCGTTCTTCGAAGGCCCCGAATCGGCGCGGAAGGAGTGGTTCGCCAACCACCGGTTCGACTTCGACACCGCGATGGAACTGGCCGTCGAGCACGCCAACAAGACCACCCAGTTCGACCTGCGGTACCACGAGTTCATGGTCGTCAACGCCATCGACGACCGGGACGAACGGATCGCCAAGCGGCTCGAGTTCCTCGCCGCCCGAACAGGATCGGAGGTCGAGCCCGTCCGGGCTTGAACCAGACATGAACCTCACCGAAACGATCGCCTACGGCTACCTCGCCGTCGCGCTTTTCGTGACCGTCGGCTGTCTCGGCGCTGTCTCGGCGCTGCGCTCGCGCTCGCCTCGTCCGACAACCCGGGCGACCGCGCCGACGCCAAGACGTACCTGTTCTACGGCCTCGCGTCCGTCGCATGGCTGCCCCTGATGGTCGCCGCCGTCGCCCGCGAGACCCGCAAAGCCGCCGCATGAGCAACGTTCACGCCACCACGTACACCGTGTACCCGACCGGAGTGGACCCCGACACGCTCGACGGGATGAGCGAAGCGCACTCGTTCACCATCACCGTTCAGTGGCGAAGCCCGCACAAGTGGGCCGTCCTTCGAAACCGTGAGGCGCTCGGCACCGACGGTTGCTGGGACTACGAGAGCCTTCCGTCCGGCCGTGAGGACCACTGGCTCGCCACCCACCGGTTCAGCCTCGACGAGGCGCTACGACTCGCCCAAGCACACGTCGACCACATCCCGGTCAACGGTCTCACGTGGCACCAGTGGGAGCACTACCGCGCCCTCGACGCCGAGGAGGCACGTCGGGCGTACCGAGCCGAGGTCGGTCCGTCCAACGGCGCATACTGGAAGAAGACCCACTACCCGAACTAGGGCAGTGGGTCTTCGGCGGCGGCGCCTCGCAGGTCAGTAGCCTGCCGGGCGCTTTCGTGCATCAGGGTCGAACGTCTTGACGAACACCTTGTCGCGGGACGGATCCGCGGTCGTCCGCTCGAGGTTCGCGCGACCCTTGATGGTGGCCGTGTACGACTCCACCCGGTCGATGACCTTGTCCGCCGGGACCATCCCGTTCTCGTCCGACAACGCCGTCACGATGTTGCGCACCCGCTCCTCGATCGCGTCAGCGAAGTCTGCCTTCGCCTGAACCTCCACCGTCGGCAGGACGGCCTTCACGGCAGCCTTGATACCGCCGAGTCCACCGGACTTGGTGAGGAACGCGTTGTACGCCTTCTGCAACAGTGCGTCGCTGAGAATCATGGTCCGTCCATTCGTGATCAGGACGCGAGGCCCGCGCCCAAAGCAAAGAGGTGCCTGTCCCTTATCTATGCGGCGGAACAGGCACCTCATCGCGCGTTCACGCGTCGAACGTCACCTCGCGACCCGAGTCGTGCACCGAGAGACGCTGACGGACGTCAATGCACAGGCTGGCGTCCTTCTGCGTGGCGGCCGCAACATCCTCAGAGTCGAGGACGGACGTGAACTTCTCACACCACGTACCGTCGTGCAGCCACGTCAGGTGGTGGGTGTGGCGCGACAACATCACGCACAGGCGCCCGGCCGACAACTGGTGCGAGCCCGCGTTCTCGTGACCGACCACCGGGTCGAGCGCGACGACAGTCTTCCACTGGCCGCCCTGCGCCCGGTCGGCGGTGCCGACGTAGATACGGGACTCGCTGGCGGCGTTCGCGCCACGTCCGAGCAGCATGTTGATGTACGCGCCGACCATCTGCGCCTGATCATTGTGCGCGACGACGACCGCGATGTCATGTTCCTCGATGACCGACTCGATGGGCGAACCGTCCTCGTGGTGACCGTCCACGACCGTCTGACCGATGAACTTCACGGCCTCGGCGGCGATGACCTTCATGAGCGGCTGGTCGGCACGAACAGACACCTCGGGCACCTTCACGGACGTGATCTCCGGGGCACGGGTGCCGTCAGCGGCGACGAGCCACCGGTCGGGGCGGGCGGACTTGAACACGAACTCGTACAGGGGAGCGATGACGTCCACGGTGGTCTGGCCGACCCGGTACGTGGAGTCGAGGTTGATCTCCACGATGCCGTCGAAGTTGGCGAACCCCTCGGGGGCGCGGGATGCGGGGGAGACCTTGGAGTTGTCCCAGAAGGTGACCGGAACACGGTTGACCGGACCGATCTGGCCGGGGTCGCCGACCATGACGATCTGCTGGGCCTGACCGGCTGCGGAGAACACCTGCGAGAACGTGGACTGGTATGCCTCGTCGATGATGAGGACGTCCACCGGCGGGGGCTTGGCCGCGCACGAGGCGACGGTTCGGACGGTCACGTGGCGGCTCTTGATGGCGGACGTGACGGACCCTTCGGGGCGGTCCATCGTGGGGTGGCTGAACACGACCTTGGGGATGTTCTCGCCGACGCCGAGGACGTCCACGAGGCGTTCGGTGAGGTCGTACATGCCGCGCTTGGTGGGGGAGGCGACGACGATGTCCAACTCGGTGCGGTGGAGTAGGTGTCGGACCAGATCGATGATGAGGGTGGACTTGCCCGCGCCGGGAGGGGACTTGACCGAGACGAGGCGGTCGCCGGACCACGTGTGCATGAGGGTGCGGGCGACGGCGCTGCCGGTGACGAGCGCGAACTCGTTCTCGGTGGTGTTCGGATCCTCGACGGGCTCGATGGGGGTGGTGTCCTTGACGGGGGTGAGTCCGAGGTCGCCGAGGGTGATCATGCAGTAACTCCTGTGTGGGTGCGGGTGCTGTCTGTGCAAGCCCTCAACCCTCACGCGACTCGATCGGGTCTCACATGATGAGACTTGCCGCCAACGTCGCGGTGGTGCCCGTGGCGTGTCTCGGGGCGCTGTTCGAGTCGATCGGCCCGGTTTCGGGTCGAAAGTTGGATCTGGCTCCAACGTGGGCCAACTGTCTGGAGCCAAGATTCTGGCTGGAAACGTTGACCAAAAGGAGCGCTGGCTCCAGAAATCCAACTTTTCCCGTACCCCCACCCTTATACAGAGAGTCCGTCTCAATCTCAGTGCTCTGAGATTCTGAGATGAAGGCCCCCTGTAGTAGTAGATCTATTTTGGATCTTTGGATCCAAGTAAGTAAGTAAGAGGGAAAGCCCTCCAATGCCAGTAAGAAT
>NZ_JBFOKO010000013.1:0-59793 GCF_047246605.1 Aeromicrobium jepli | reverse complement strand
GACGACGCCACACAGCCCTCGAAGGACTACCCCCGATCAGCCGACTGTCATGAACGTCTCAGCCGAGTACATCTAGGGCCCTACGGGCCGGGCAAGACCCCCAGAACGAGCCATGTCCCGCCGCCGCGGGACGGTGCGACGATCGAGGTTCACGACCCGTCCAGCAGCACCTCCTGGAGGTGGCGATGCGCACGTCCGTCGCGCCGCACCGGCGACACGCCCTGACCCTCTCCGCCTGCGCGGCGCTGCTCGCGGTCCTCGCCCCGGTGACCCCCGCGGCCGCCGCCGAGCCGACGGTCCAGCTCGTCTCCCCGGCCGACGGCGCGGTCTCGACGACGGCCGATCCCGCCCTGAGCGTCGTCGCCTCCGACCCCGACGGCGACCCGCTCGACGTCACGTTCGAGGGGCGCAGGAAGGGCGAGACGACCGGCGGCGGGTCGGCCGGTGAGCCGTTCACGGTCGTCGCACTGCCCGACCTGCAGAACTACACGAACCGCACCCGCGGCCCGATGATCGCGCAGCAGACGCGCTGGATCGCCGACCAGCGCGCGGCCCTCAACACGCAGTTCGTCGTCCAGCTCGGCGACCTGGTGAGCGCATGGGACTACGCCGGCCACTGGCCGTGGACGTCGGACGGACTCAAGGTCCTCGAGGATCGCAAGGTCCCCTACGCCGTCGTGCCGGGCAACCACGACTTCGACTACCGCACGGGCGGCTTCACCGAGTACGACCGCTGGTTCCCGACGACCCGCTTCTCGACGCTCACCCCGACCCCGTCGACGGCCCGCTACGGCGGCTTCATGGGCCAGGACCAGTTCGGCGACGACCCGGTCGACCGCCGCAACATGAACAACTACTCGCTGTTCAGCGCGGGCGGCGTCGACTGGCTCGTGCTCGGCCTCGAGTGGGAGGCGCCGCCGGCCTCGCTGGAGTGGGCCGACCGCGTGCTCGCGGCCCACCCGGACCGCCAGGTCATCATGTTCACCCACTCGTTCCTCAACCTCGACGGCACGCGACGCACCGTCCCCCAACGGCCCGGCGGCACGCCGCAGGAGGGCCTGTGGCGCGACTTCGTCCGCACGCACTGCCAGGTGCGACTGGTGCTGAGCGGGCACGAGAACAGCGGCGACCTCGGCGAGGCGCGCCGCACGGACGCCAACGCGTGCGGCCGGCCGGTCCACCAGGTCCTGTCGAACTACCAGGCCCGCGCGAACGGCGGCAACGGCTGGCTGCGGACGTACCGCTTCGACCCGGCCGCCGGCACGGTCACCGCCGCCACCTACTCGCCCTACCTCAACCAGTACGAGACCGACGCGGACTCGGCCTTCACCCTGCCGTTCGCGTTCCCCGCGTCCGATCCGCAGCCGGTCCCCTTCACGCCGATCACGACCGTGCGAGCCGCCTCGGGCGAGACGGCCTCGGCGAGCTGGGCGGGCCTGGAGCCCGACACCGAGTACGAGTGGCGCGTGCGCGTGTCCGACGGCACGAGCACGGTGACGTCGCCCGTGCGGACGGTCCGGACGCCCCCGCCCGCCGGGCCGCGGGTCGAGGACCGGTTCGCCCGGTCGGTGACCGGAGGGTGGGGAACGGCCGACCGCGGCGGGACGTGGGCGGTGCAGGGACGCACGAGCCTGTACGCGGTCGCCGGCGGGACGGGCCAGCACGTCCTCACCCAGGCGGGCACCGAGGCGTTCTCCACGCTGAACGGCAGCCCGGCGCGCGACGTCGAGCTGCGCACCGACCTGGCCTGGAGCCGCCCGTCGTCGCAGGGCGTGCTGTGGACGCGGCTCGTGCCCCGGGCGGTGACGGCACGCGACGACTACCGGCTGACGCTCAACATCGGCACGGCCGGGAGGCCCCGGCTCGACCTCGCGCGGCGGGTCAACGGGACCGAGACCGTGCTGCGCTCGGTGCAGGTCTCGGGGCTGACGATCGCGGCGAACACCCGGTACACGACCGTCGTGCGCACCGTGACGGCCGGCGGCACCACGACGCTGTCGGCGAAGATCTTCCCCGCCGGGACGCCCGAGCCGGCCTGGCAGGCCTCCGTCACCGATGCCACCGCGAGCCTGCAGGCGCCGGGCGGGATCACGCTCTCGACGTACATGAGCAGCGGCGCGACCGCACCCGTCACGACGCACTTCGACGACCTGACGCTGCGCGAGAGCCCCTGATCGGAAAAGCCCTTGACCCAGGGCGGGGCTCCGGCCTAATCTGCAACCAAATGGTTGTAAATACGCACTCCGAGCTCACCGACGACGAGGTCGACCGGATCTTCCACGCCCTCGCCGACGCCACGCGCCGCGACATCGTGCGGCGCACCCTCGTGGGCGAGGCCTCCGTCTCCCGGCTGGCCGAGTCCTACGCCATGTCGTTCGCCGCGGTGCAGAAGCACGTGGCCGTCCTGGAGGGAGCCGGTCTCGTGACGAAGCACCGCCGGGGCCGCGAACGACTGGTCCGCGGCAATCCCGCCGTCATCGCGCGCGCCCAGCGCCTGCTGGACGAGTTCGAGCTGCTGTGGCGCTCTCGGGTCGAACGCCTCGACGCCCTGCTCACCGACGATCCCACCTCCTGAAAGGCACGACCATGCCCATCACCTCCGTCACCAAGGACACCGACGACCTCACGATGACCGTCGTGGCCGAGTTCCCCGTCCCCGTCCGCCGGCTGTGGGACGCCTACGCCGACCCCCGCCAGCTCGAGCGCTTCTGGGGCCCCGTCGAGTGGCCCGCCACGTTCACGCGCCACGACATGGCGCGCGGTGGCGAGTCTCACTACTACATGACCGGGCCCGACGGCGAGAAGAGCGCGGGCTACTGGCGCTTCCTGTCCGTCTACGAGGGCCGCTCGTTCGAGGTCGAGGACGGCTTCGCCAGCTCCCCCGGCGTGCCGAACCCCGACATGCCGACGATGAGGATGGTGTTCACGTTCGAGTCCACCGACACCGGCTCGCGCGTGACCACCCGGACGGTCTTCAACTCCGTGGACGAGCTCGAGCAGCTCGTCGCGCAGGGCATGGAGGAGGGCATGACGTCCGCCATCGGCCAGATGGACGAGGTGCTGGCCGACCTGGCGACGTTCGCGTCCGGCAGCGGCACGACGACGCAGCTGCTCGACGACACGCACGTGCGCGTCAGCCGGGTCATCCGCGGCAGCCGTGAGCAGGTGTGGCGCGCCCACCAGGAGCCCGAGCTCATGCGGCGCTGGCTGCTGGGCCCGGACGGCTGGGTCATGTCCACGTGCGAGATCGCGCACGAGGTCGGCGGCACGTACCACTACGCGTGGGAGCCCGAGGGCGGCGGCGAGGGCGGCTTCGGCTTCACCGGGGAGCTGCTCGAGAGCGAGGAGCCGTACCGGTCCGTCACGACCGAGCGCATGGTCGGCATGGACGGCGACGGCACGCTCAACGAGATGACGCTGACGCCCGTCGAGGACGGCACCCTGCTGTCGATCCTGATCACCTACCCGAGCCGCGAGCTGCGCGACCAGGTCCTCGCGACCGGCATGACCGACGGCATGGAGGCGAGCTACGCCCGCCTCGAGCAGCAGGTCCTCGTCCCGGCCTGAGCGGCGGGCCACGGCCTCATCGCAGCCGCAGCCAGATCGGCGCGGTCGCGATGAGGCCGTTCCCGTCCCGGCGGCCGGGTGGGACGGCGGGTCGGAGGACGGGTCGTCGACGGATGGACCGGACGCGGCGCGGGGCCTTGGGCTGGAGCATGGACCAAGCCAACAACCTCAACTAAGGTTCAGGTCAATGACTGTTCTGCTCACCCCCTCCCAGGTCGCGCAGCGCGCCGGCGTCGCGGTGTCCGCCCTGCACTTCTATGAGCGCGAGGGGCTCATCACCAGCACCCGCACGGCGGGCAACCAGCGGCGCTACGCGCGCGACGTCCTGCGGCGGGTCGCGTTCATCCGGACGTCGCAGCGCGTCGGCATCTCCCTCGGCGAGATCCGCGAGGCCCTGTCGACCCTGCCGGTCGACAAGGCGCCGACGAAGGCCGACTGGTCGCGGCTGTCGCGGCGCTGGCGCACCTCGCTCGACGAGCGGATCGACCGGCTGCAGCGCCTGCGCGACGACCTCGACGGCTGCATCGGCTGCGGCTGCCTCTCGCTGACGAAGTGCAAGCTGCACAACCCCGACGACGTGCTCGCCGCCGAGGGCGCCGGACCCCGCCTGCTCGACCCCGCCTGACGCCGGCCGCTACACGTTCCGGCGGTACTGGCCGCCCACCTCGAAGAACGCCTCGGTGACCTGCTGCAGCGTGCAGACCCGGGCGGCGTCCATCAGGACGGCGAACACGTTCTCGTGGCTCGTCGCGGCCTCCTTGAGGCGGGCGAGCGCGGCCTCGGCCTCGTCGCGGTGCGCCTCCTTGAACGACCGCACGCGGCGCAGCTGCGACTGCTTCTCCTCCTCCGTCGCGCGCGCCAGCTCGAGCTTCTGCGGCACGTCGTCCCCGTGGGGGTTCTTGAAGGTGTTGACGCCGATGATGGGCAGCGAGCCGTCGTGCTTGCGGTGCTCGTAGAGCATCGACTCGTCCTGGATCCGGCCGCGCTGGTAGCCGGTCTCCATCGCGCCGAGCACGCCGCCGCGCTCGCTGATCGCCTCGAACTCGCGCAGCACCGCCTCCTCGACGAGGTCGGTGAGCTCGTCGATGACGAAGGAGCCCTGCAGCGGGTTCTCGTTCATCGCCAGGCCCCATTCGCGGTTGATGATGAGCTGGATCGCGAGCGCCCGGCGGACGGACTCCTCCGACGGGGTCGTGACAGCCTCGTCGAAGGCGTTCGTGTGCAGGCTGTTGGCGTTGTCGTAGATCGCGATGAGCGCCTGCAGCGTGGTGCGGATGTCGTTGAAGTTCATCTCCTGTGCGTGCAGGGACCGGCCGGACGTCTGCACGTGGTACTTGAGCTTCTGGCTGCGCTCGTTCGCGCCGTACCTCTCCCGCATCGCGATCGCCCAGATGCGGCGGGCGACGCGGCCCATGACCGAGTACTCCGGGTCCATGCCGTTGCTGAAGAAGAACGACAGGTTCGGCGCGAAGTCGTCGATGTCCATGCCGCGCGCGAGGTACGACTCGACGTAGGTGAAGCCGTTCGCGAGCGTGAACGCGAGCTGGCTGATGGGGTTCGCCCCGGCCTCGGCGATGTGATAGCCCGAGATCGACACGGAGTAGAAGTTCCGGACGCCGTGCTCGATGAACCACTCCTGGATGTCGCCCATCATCCGCAGGCTGAACTCGGTGGAGAACAGGCACGTGTTCTGGCCCTGGTCCTCCTTGAGGATGTCGGCCTGCACGGTGCCGCGGACCTCGCGCAGTGCCTGCTCGGCGCTGATGCCGCGCTCGGCCGCCTGGTCGATCACGGTGTTGAGGAAGAACGCCAGCACCGTCGGCGCGGGCCCGTTGATCGTCATCGACACGCTCGTGGACGGGTCGAGCAGGTCGAAGCCGTCGTAGAGCGCCCGCATGTCGTCGAGGGTCGCGACCGAGACGCCCGACGTGCCGACCTTGCCGTACACGTCGGGGCGCTCGTCGGGGTCGCGGCCGTAGAGCGTCACCGAGTCGAACGCGGTCGACAGGCGGGTGGCCGGCTGACCCTCGCTGAGCAGCTTGAAGCGGCGGTTCGTGCGGAAGGGGTCGCCCTCGCCGGCGAACATGCGCGCCGGGTCCTCGTTGTCGCGCTTGAACGTGAAGACCCCGGCCGTGAACGGGAAGTGGCCGGGCAGGTTCTCGCGCCGCCAGAACCGCACGAGGTCGCCGTGCGCGCGGTACGTCGGCAGGCTCACGCGGCGGACCTGGTTGCCTGAGAGCGTCTCGCGCGCGAGCCGGAACCGCAGCTCGCGGTCGCGCACCTTCACGACCTGCTCGTCGCCGGAGTAGGACTCGACGACCGCAGGCCACTGCTCGAACGCGCTCCGCACGTCGGCCGGCAGGTCGTCGAGCGCCTTCCGCGCCGCCTCCGCGACGGCCTCGTCGTCGGGCAGCATCGCGGCCGCGGTCGCCAGGTGCTGCGCGCGGTCGGCGAGGTCGGCGAGCCGCTCGGTCTCGGCGTGGAAGCCACGCACGGTCTCGGCGATCTCGGCGAGGTAGCGGATCCGCTGCGGCGGCACGAGGTGGTGCTCGTCGGTCGAGTGCCGCACGTCCACGCGCGGCAGGACGCCCGGCTCGAGGCCGAGGACGTCGCGCAGCTCCTGGTACAGCGCGGTCACGCCGTCGTCGTTGAAGTGGGCCGCCGACGTGCCGAACACGGGCATGTCGGACGGCTGCTGGCCGAACGCCTCGCGGTTGCGCACGAGCTGGCGGCCCACGTCGCGCAGCGCGTCCTTGGCGCCGCGGCGCTCGAACTTGTTGATCGCGACGACGTCGGCGAAGTCGAGCATGTCGATCTTCTCCAGCTGGCTGGCCGCGCCGAACTCGGGCGTCATGACGTAGAGCGAGCGGTCGACGTACGGCAGGATGCCGGCGTCGCCCTGGCCGATGCCGGGCGTCTCCACGATGACCAGGTCGTGACCGGCGCCCTTGAGCACCGCGACCACGTCCGCCAGGTGCTCGGGCACCTCGTGACTGCCGCGCGTGGCGAGCGAGCGGAACGTCACGGGGCCGCCGAGCGCGTTCATCCGGATCCGGTCGCCGAGCAGCGCGCCGCCGCCCTTGCGCCGGGTCGGGTCGATCGCCACCACGGCCACCCGCAGCTTGTCGGCGTGGTCCACCCGCAGCCGCCGCACCAGCTCGTCCGTGAGCGAGCTCTTGCCCGAGCCGCCCGTGCCGGTGATGCCCAGCACCGGGGCGGTCGACCGCTCCGCCGCCCGCGCGACGGCGTCCGCGAGGCCCTGCGGCAGTCGGCCCTGCTCGGCCGCCGTGACGGCACGCGCGACCGCCGTCCGGTCGCCGGCCACGACGGCGTCCGGCTCGGGCAGGCCGAGCTCGACGAGGTCGACGTCGCACTGCTCGATGAGCGTGTTGATCATCCCGACGAGTCCCAGCCGCTGGCCGTCCTGCGGACTGAAGATCGTCACGCCGGCCTCGCGGAGCCGCGCGATCTCGTCGGGGACGATGACGCCTCCCCCGCCGCCGAAGACCCGGGTGTGGCCGGCACCGCGCTCGGCGAGCAGCTGCACGAGGTACTCGAAGTACTCCACGTGCCCGCCCTGGTACGAGCTCACCGCGACGCCCTGGACGTCCTCCTCCACCGCGGCGTCGACGATCTCGGCGACCGAGCGGTTGTGGCCCAGGTGGATCACCTCGGCGCCCTGGCTCTGCAGGATGCGCCGCATGATGTTGATGCTCGCGTCGTGGCCGTCGAACAGGCTCGAGGCGGTGACGAAGCGCACGGGATGCGTCGGGACGTGCATGGCGACCTCAATTACTAGGATGTCCTAGTAATGTACGATGCGCGTCGCCCGATGTCATCCAGGTCACACTGTTCTGGTCGGGTGTCGGCGCCCCCGTCCTCGGGGAGATGACGGGGACGCCGACCGGCACGGCGGGGCTCATCGAGGGGGGGTCGAGCCGCATCGCCGACCACAACGTACACGCGCCGTGGCCCGCGGAATCGGCACGCGCGCCGCGCCGGGCGCGTGTCGTCAGGTGCCATGCATCACAGCCAGCAGCAGCCGCGTGAACGGCTCGACGACCGAGCCCAGGTCGAGCTCCTCGTCGTGACGCTGCGCGCGGACCGCGCGGCCCACGAGCTCGTCGAACGCGCCCAGCACGCCACGCAGGACGTCGCGGTCGAGAGCGCTGCCGGAGCGGCCGACTCCGGACGCCTCGGCGAGGTCACGCAGGATCGCCAGGTGCTGGTCGGTGATCTCGTCGCGCTGGCACTGCAGGCGCTCCCCCGCAGCCCGGATCTCGACGTAGAAGCAGATCGTGAACGCGCGCGCCCGCTCCAGCACGCCGACGTACGCCGCGACGGCGGTGCGCATGCGCGTGTCGAAGTCGACGTCCGCCCCGGTCAGCGCGGGCCGCCACACGCGGCCGAGCGCGAGCTCGCTGGCGTTCCAGTGCGCCGCGGCGAACGCCTGCTCCTTGTCCTTGAACGCCTCGTAGAACGAGGTGCGCGAGACGTGGGCGCGCTTGGTGATCGAGGCGACCGTCGTGGCGGCGTAGCCGGAGCCGGCGACCTCGTCGAGCGTGGCCTGCAGGATGCGCCCGCGTCGCGACTCCGCGACCTCGGACTCCGGCAGGGCGGACCGCCCTCGTGGCAGGTCGAGGCGCTGCGGCAGGAGACTCAGGAACCCGTCGTCGCGCATCTTGTCACGATACGCCCGGGACGCCTGTGACGCTTGTCGTTTCAGGTCAAACGCGGGACTCGACGGCGCTGCACCCGGCCGGCGTCCTGACGACGGAGAGCTGGGCGGGGATCCGCTCCTTCATCGTCTCGACGTGGCTGATCAGGCCGATTGTGCGGCCGTTCTCGCGCAACGAGTCCAGCGTGTGCATCGCGACGTCGAGCGTCTCGGCGTCGAGCGAGCCGAAGCCCTCGTCGATGAACAGCGTGTCGAGCGTGATGCCGCCCGCGCGACTCGTGACGACCTCGGCCAGGCCGAGCGCGAGGGCCAGCGAGGCGAGGAACTTCTCGCCGCCGGAGAGCGACTCGGGCGTGCGGGCCTGGCTGGTGTACTCGTCCATGACCTGGACCTCGAGGCCGGCGTTGGTGCCACGGGTGGCGACGTCCTCGCTGCGGCGCAGGGCGTAGCGGCCCGAGGACATCTCGTGCAGCCGCACGTTCGCCGCGGCGACGATCTGGTCGAGCTCGGCCGCGAGGACGTAGCTCTCGAGGCGCACGCGCCGCGTGTTCGGCGGCTCGCCGTGCAACGACTTCGCCAGCCGGTCGAGCACCTCGTACTCGGCCCGGGCGCGGGCGCTGCCCTCCCAGCCGCGGCGGATCGCGGCAGCGAGCCGGCCGGTCATCTCGGCGACCTTGCGCACCGCCCCGACGTGCTCCTTCGCCGCGTCGCAGACCTTCTCCGCCTCGGCGTGCGCCGTGCGGGGACCCTCGACGTCGGCGGGCTCGGTGGGCAGGTCCTGCAGCTCGGGCGCCGCGAGGGCGGCCTCGGCACCGGCGCGGGCGCGGTCGTGCGCGGCGATCCGAGCGGTGAGGTCGCGCAGGGCGCCGTCCTGCAGGCGCGCGGCCGAGAACGCCTCCTCGTCGTCGAAGCCGTGGTGGGCGAGCATCTCGTCGAACGACTTGGCGGCCTCGCCGAGCTGGTCCTGCGCGTTCGCCGCGGCGGCCCGCGCCGCGATCAGGTCGCTCGTCGCCGCGATGTGCCCCGTGACGATCTCGATGCGCTCGACGACCGAGCCGGCGGCCCCGCGCGCCTGCTCGACGCCGGCGGCCAGCTCGGCGACCTGGGCCGTGGCGTGCTCGATCCCCTGCTGCAGCGTGACCTGGCGGACCTCGAGGTCCTGCCGCTCCGCGGTGAGCCGCTCGCACGCCGACTGGGCGCGCGTACGAGCCGCCTCGGCCTGCTGCGCCTGCTCGAGCCGCTGCTGCGCCTGCTGCACGGCGGTCTCGAGATCGGCCAACGGACGGACGGCGGCGAGACCGTCGACCGTGGTCCGCAGCGCGACGACGCGATCGCTCGCGGCGCGCGCACACGAGGACGCCTCGTCGAGGGCGGTCCGCGCCTCGTCGAGCATCTCCTCGGTGACCGGCTCGGCGGCGAGACCGGCCGGGGCGGGGTGCTCGACGCCACCGCACACGGCGCACGGCTCGCCCTCGCGCAGCTCGGCGGCGAGCGTGCCGGCGTAGTTGGCCAGGCGGCGCTCCTGCAGGGCGTCGAGCGCGGCGGACGCGGCGGTGCGGTCGCGGCCGCAGCGCAGCTCCTCCCGCTGGGCGGTGGCGAGCTCCTCCTCGGCCCGGACGCGGCGCGTCGCCTGCGCGACCTCGTCGCGCAGCAGGTCCAGCGCGTGGCGGGCCTGCTCGGACGAGAGCTCGATGGGCGCGTCCACGACGGACTGCTGCTGCTCGCACTCCTGCGTGAGCCGCTCGAGGCGCTCGGTCACGGAGGCCAGCTGCTCGCGCAGGGACTCGGCGCCGGCCCGCAGCTGCTCGAGGCGCTGCTCGTCGGCCAGCCGCGCCTGCAGCAGGGCCAGCTCGGACGTCAGCCGATCGGCGTGGGCGGGCAGGTCCTCGGGCGGGTGGGTGCCGACGACCTCGGTGAAGCGGGTCAGCGCCGCACCGAGCTCGGCATCGGCGTCCCGGGCGCGCGTGGCCGCGGAGCGCAGCGAGGTGTGCGCGACCGCCACGGACTGGGCGGCGACCGCGCGGTCGCGGCGGGTGCGGTCCTGCTCGATCGCGTCGACCTCGGCGAGCAGCCGGCCGAGCTCGGCGCTGGCCGCCGTGAACCGGTGCTGGCGCGCGGCCAGGTCGGTGGCCTGCTGCAGCACGTCCTGCGCGGCGCGCAGCTCCTTGTCGGCCTGCTCGAGATCGGCCTGGGCGACCTCGACGTCGGTCTGGTGGGCGTCGAGCAGACCGGTCAGCCACTCCTCGTTCGCCGTCTCGGGGGCGGGGCCGCCGCTGTGCTCGACGAGGCGCTCGATCGTGGCCTCGATGCCGGACTCGGCGATCTGCAGCTCCTTGCGCAGCGCCGCGGCGCGACGCTGCATGACGGCGTCGTACTCGGTGAACCGGTCGCTGCGGAACAGCGTGCGCAGCAGCCGCTGGCGCTCGTCGCTGGAGGCCACGAGGAATCGCTGGAACTGCCCCTGGGCGAGCAGCACGACCTGCAGGAACTGGTCGCACGACAGCGGCAGGATCTGGTGCAGCTCCTCGCCCACGACGCGCAGCTGGGAGGCGACGCCGACCCACTGGCCGCCGTCCAGGCGGCACAGCTCGGCCTTCGCCTTCTCGGTGGTGAGGCCCTCGCCGCGCGACTTGGGCCGCACGTACTCGGGCTGGCGCACGATCCGGTACGTCTGGCCGCCCGCGCTGAAGACGAGCTCGACACGGGTCGGCTCGTCGGGCGTGCAGTGGTCGCTGCGGACCCGGCGAGCGCTGCCGCCGCCGTAGCGCGGCGCGGAGTCGTACAGCGCGTAGACGATGGCGTCGAGGATGCTGGACTTGCCGGCTCCCGTGCGCCCCGTGATGAGGAAGATGCCGTGGTCGTCGAAGGCCTCGAAGTCCACGACCTGGGTCTGGCGGAACGGGCCGAAGCCCGTCATCTCGATGCGATGGATCCTCATCGGCTGACGTCCGTGCCGGCGACCTCGCTGACGAGGTGGTCGAGGATGGCCGCCTCCTCGTCCGTGGGTCCCTCGCCGTTGCGGACGAAGGCGAGGAACTCGGCCATCACCTGCTGGTCGGTCAGCGTCGCGAGGCGGCGCGGGTCGGCCGGCGCGCCGCCGTCGTGCACACGACTGGGACGGAAGTCCAGCAGCGCGCAGTGCGCGAAGCGCCGCTGGAGCCGGCGCATCGGGTCGCTGGGACGCGAGACGTCGGTGAGGACCGCGCGCACCCAGTGCTGCTCGTGCCGGGCCAGCGCGGCGTCGGAGAGCAGCTCGTCGAGCGTGCCGGTGATGGTGGCGAGCGGCCGCGGGACCGGCAGGTCGAGCCACTCGACCTCGCCGAGCCCGGCCGCGTCGAGCGTGACGAGCCAGGCGCCGCGGGGCTTGTCCTGCTCGGAGAACGACAGGTGCAGGGGCGCGCCGCTGTAGCGCACGTGCGGCGCCAGCGTGTTGCGGCCGTGGATGTGGCCGAGCGCGGCGTACGTGATGCCGTCGAACGCGGGCACCGGCACGCGGTCGACGCCGCCGACGGTGATGCCGCGCTCGGACTCGCACGACTCGCCCTCGGCGCCCGAGACGAAGGTGTGCGCCAGGACGACGGAGCGGTCGCCGTCGCGCTGTGCCAGGTCGGCGCGGATGTTGTCGAGCGCGAAGCCGACGGCCGTGGCCTGGTTCGTCAGCCGCTGCTCGGGCCAGCGGTGCCGGATGAGCGCCGGCTCGAGGTAGGCGATGCCGTAGAAGTGGACCGGCCCGTGCCGGTCCTCGACCGTGACGGGCGTGGCGTGGTCCTCGGGACGCGTGATGATGTGCACGCCCGACTCGCGCGCAAACGCGGCCTTCGCGCCGAGCCGCGCCGGGGAGTCGTGGTTGCCGCTCGTGACGATGACCGTGGCGCCCGTGGCGCGCAGGCTCAGCAGCACGCGATCGAGCTCCTCGACGGCCGCCGCCGACGGGGTGGACGAGTCGAAGACGTCGCCGGCCACGACGACGACGTCGACCTCGTGATCGCGCACCAGGGCGACCAGCGCGTCGAGCACCGACGCGAGCGCGTCGGCGGTCGAGTGCTGGTGGAACGTGCGACCGATGTGCCAGTCGGACGTGTGCAGGATCTTCACGCTTTCGACGCTAATCAGACGCACCGACAAATCCGTGCAGCCGGCCCGGGCGCGTCGCTCACACCTCGGGGGACTTCCGCTCTCCCACTAGGGTCGGGGCCATGGCGATCGTGCTGCTGGTCCGTCACGGGCGTTCCTCCGCGAACACCTCGGGCACCCTGGCCGGGCGGCTGCCCGGCGTCCACCTCGACGACACGGGGCGCGAGCAGGTGGGCCGCACGGGCGCGCGCCTGGCCGACGTCCCCGTCGTCGAGGTCGTCACGAGTCCGCTGGAGCGCTGCCGCGAGACCGCCGAGGCGATCACGGCGCACCACGACCTCGAGGCGACCGTCGACGAGGCGATCACCGAGTGCGGGTACGGCGACTGGCAGGGCCGGCCGCTGAGCGAGCTGGCGCAGGAGGACCTCTGGAAGACCGTCCAGGGCCATCCGTCCGCCGCCACGTTCCCCGGTGGCGAGTCCCTCATGGCGATGCAGGCGCGCGCCGTCGAGGCCGTCCGCGCGCACGACGCCCGCATCGAGGCCGAGCACGGGCCGGCCGCGGTCTGGGTCGCGGTCTCGCACGGCGACGTCATCAAGTCGGTGCTCGCCGACGCCGCCGGGATGCACCTGGACCTCTTCCAGCGCCTGCACGTGGACCCGGCCTCGGTGTCGATCGTGCGGTACGCCCCGCAGCGCCCCACGCTCATCGCGGTGAACACCACCGCCGGCGAGCTCGGCTGGCTGCGGGCGCCCGCCCCCGCGGCGGACGCGCCCGTCGGCGGAGGCGCGGGTCCGGCATCGCGGTGACCTCGAGGCGCCGCCCCCGGCCGTCGCCCCGCACGCCGGCGGCGGTGTGATCCTCCACGCCCGGGCGGCGCTGCTTCGGGGTCGCTCCTAGCATGGGGACATGGCGCAACGGTACGAGTTCGACTGGCCCGATCGTCTCGTGATCGGGACGGTGGGCCGCCCCGGGGAGCGCACCTTCTACCTCCAGGCGCGCGCCGGCGAGCGGCTCGTCAGCGCGGGCATGGAGAAGGAGCAGTCGGCCGCCCTCGCCGAGAAGCTGGACGAGGTCCTCGACGAGCTCATGATCCAGGAGGGCAACCCCTTCAGCGTGCCGGCCGAGGCCCCCGAGGGTCTCGACGACCGGGACCCGCTCGACACCCCCGTCGTCGAGCAGTTCCGGGTCGGGATGCTGTCGCTGGGCTTCGACCCCTCGACCGCGCAGGTCGTCATCGAGGCGTTCCCGCTGGTCGAGGACTCCCCCGCCTCGCTCGTCGACGAGGACCCGGAGGAGCCCGCCGAGGTCCTGCACGTCCGCATCCCCGTCGGCGCGGCCCGTTCGTTCTGCAAGCGCACCCGCGAGATCGTCAGCGCCGGCCGCCCCACGTGCCCGCTGTGCTTCGCCCCGATCGATCCCGACGGCCACGTCTGCCAGCCCCCGGAAGAGCTGATGTGACCGCTGGGTCGGACCTCGTCCTGGAGGGGCGGATCCTGCCGGCGTCCAACGCCACCTTCGTCGGCCTGCTCGACGGCACCCGCGTCGTCTACAAGCCCGTCGCCGGCGAGCGCCCGCTGTGGGACTTCCCCGGCGTGATCCTCGCCCACCGCGAGGTCGCGGCGTGGCGGCTCTCGGAGGCGCTCGGCTGGGACGTCGTCCCGCGCACGTGGCTGGGCGACGGCCCGCACGGCGTCGGGATGCTGCAGGAGTGGAAGGACGGCGAGCCCGACGAGGAGCCCGTCACCCTGGTCCCGGCCGACGAGCTGCCGCGCGACTGGTGCCACGTCCTGGACGGCCTCGACGCCGAGGACCGTCCCGTCTCGCTCATCCACGAGGACACCGCGGCGCTGCGGCGCATGGCCGTGTTCGACGTGCTGGCCAACAACGCGGACCGCAAGGGCGGCCACGTGCTGGCCATGCCCGGCGGCCACCGCCACGGCGTCGACCACGGGCTGACGTTCCACACCGAGCCGAAGCTGCGGACCGTCCTGTGGGGCTGGCTCGGCCGGCCGCTGACCGAGGACGAGGTCGCGGGCGTCCGCCGCGTCCGCGACGGGCTGGACGGCGACCTCGCCGACGACCTCGCCACGCTGCTCGACGATCCCGAGCTGGACGCGCTCGTCGCGCGCTGCGACCGGCTGCTGGCCGAGCCGGTCTTCCCGGCACCCGAGGGCGACATGCCCGCGGTGCCGTGGCCACCCTTCTGACACACGGCGACGGCCGCCCGGTCGGGGGCCCGGACGGCCGTCTGGTGGGATGCGAGGCGGATCAGATGGTGGCCATCTCCGCTTCGCGGGTCTTCGCGTGACGCAGGCCGAGGAAGCTCAGCACGGCCAGCAGCGCGGCACCGAGGAAGGACGCGATGGCGGCGATCCCGGCGATGGTGCCCATCGTGCTGAAGGCGTATCCGTAGAGCAGCAGGCCGCGCAGGGTGTTGCCCATGAAGAGCGACTGGCGCAGGGCGCCGAGCTCCTGGCCCTCGGCCGAGGCCTTGGCCGCGTCGTCCAGCGCGAGGAACTCGCCGCTGACCTCCTCGTAGGTGCGGTTGTCGCTCGAGGCGTTCATGTGGGCGAGGATGTAGTGGTCGGCGAAGGCGCGGGCCTCGGCGCCGGTGTCCATGCGGCTGCCGGCGAAGGGCTCGAGCGCCTCGCGGTCGGCCTTCGAGAGGCTCTCCAGGGCGTCACCCTCGGGCATCGTGATGTCCTGCGCCGTGAGCTGGGTCTGCACCTGGTCGGCGATGAAGAAGTGCGCCCAGGACGTCAATCCACCGGCGACGACCAGGAGTGCTGCCAGGGCCAGGCCCGTCCACGAGATGAGCTTGTCGAGTGCCGAACGACGCATGATGCTGTTCCTTCTGTGCGGTGATCCCACACCGTTGTGGGGTCACTCCTGACGCTAGTGACGCGCCGGGCCGCGGGGATGAGGCGAAGGCCCGGACTTCTCCGGGACCTTGGTCACCGACCTCCCGGGACTTCGTCACCACACGCGTGGCGACCGGGAACGAACGACGCCCGGCCCCCTCGAGGGGACCGGGCGTCGGAGTCGGCGGCGGCTCAGGCCGTCGCGTCGAACTTCGGCAGCTCGCGCTTCATCACCTTGCCGGTGGGGTTGCGCGGCAGCTCGTCGAGGAACATCACGGCACGCGGCACGGCGAACCGGGCGACGTGCTCCTTGGCGTACTCGACGACCTCGTCCTCGGTGAGCGTCTCGCCCTCGCGCGGGACGACGTAGGCCGCCAGGCACTGGCCCCACTGCGCGTCCGGGATGCCGGTGACGACGACGTCCTGGACCCTCGGGTGCTCGATGAGGGCGTCCTCCAGCTCGCGCGGGAACACGTTCTCGCCGCCGGAGATGACCATGTCGTCGTCGCGGCCAGCGACGAACAGGCGGCCCTCCTCGTCGAAGTAGCCCAGGTCACCCGAGTGCATGAGGCCGTCGCGGAAGTCCTTCGTGCGACCGTCCGTGTAGCCGGCGAACATCATCGAGTTGCCGACGTAGATGACGCCGGTCTGGCCGGTCGGCACCTCGTGGCCGTTCTCGTCGAGCACCTTGACCACGGTGTGCCACGGCACGCGGCCCGCGGTGCCCGGCGCGTCGCGCAGGTCCTTCGGGTTGGCGATCGTGACCCAGCCGGTCTCGGTCGCGCCGTAGAAGTTGTAGACCGAGTCGGTGAACGTGTCCATGAAGTGCGTGGCCAGCTCGCCAGCGAGGGCCGAACCGCTGGACGCGGTGATCTGCAGGCTGGACACGTCGTTGCTCTTGATGACCTCGGGGTCGGCGTCGACGAGGCGCTGCATCATGAGCGGCACGACGACCAGGACCTTCGCCTTGTACTGCGCGATGTCCCGGATGACCTGCTCGGGCACGAAGCGGCGGCGCAGCACGAACGTGGGCACCGTGGACAGGCCGAAGCCGAAGTTGAGCAGGCCCCACGAGTGGAACAGCGGAGCGGCGACCACGACGGTCGAGTTGCCCTCGTAGGGGATCGAGCCGAAGAACGTCAGCAGCGGCTCGAGGTTCTCGGGCTCCTTGCGCTTGGCGCCCTTGGGCAGGCCCGTCGTGCCGGAGGTGAAGATCACGATGCCGCCGGGCTTCTCGGGCTTGTCGTGGTCGGCGTCGGACTTGCCCTCCTGCAGGCCCATGAGGGTGGGCAGGCCGTGCTTGTCGTCGTCCTCCCACGCCACGACGAGCTTGTCGTGGTCGATGTCCTTCGCGACGGGCAGGAACTCCTGGTCGAGGATGACCATCTTGGCGCCCTCGCGCTTGACGAGCTCGCTGAGCTGGCCGGCGCTGGCCATCGTGTTGAGCAGCAGCATGCGGCCGCCCATCTGCGAGATCGCGACCATCGCCATGACCATGTAGCGGTGGTTGCGGCACAGCACGGCGATCGGGTCGCCGGGCACGAAGCCGCGATCCTTCAGCGCCTGCGTGAGGCGGTTGACGGCCTGGCTGGCCTCGCGCCACGTCAGCTGGCCGGCGTCGTCGATGATCGCCAGCTGGTCGGGCTTGCGGGCCGCGGCGGCACCGAGCGCGGACGGGAAGCCCGGACCCCACGAGGCCAGCTTCTTGCCCGCCTTGACGAGGCGTACGGGGTTCTGGGCCTTCAGCAGCCCGATCCGCCGCAGCACCGTCAACTTGTAACCGAGGTCGCCCATTGTCTCTCCAGATCCTGTTGGTTTCGACCGTGCAATGTGACGCAGGTTACCAGCGGGTCACTTCACGTGGGAGGCGAGCGCGGAAAACGAAGGCCCCACTGAGTGAGACGTACGTCACATCAGTAACTCTGGTCACAGGGCTGTAACCGTCAGTGACATCCGCAGTTACGCGTTTTGCCTCCAATGCCGCGGTTTTCAGATACCTGAGGAATGTCGCGCTTCCTCTCGTCTCGCAGGTCGGAAGCGCGCACGATGGGTCGAGTGGACACCGAGGTCCACGTCCGAGACAGGGAGCGAGCACATGCCCCATTCCGTGGCTGTCGTGACCGGGGGATGCGGCGAGACCGGCCTGCGCAGCGCGAAGCTGCTGGCGCGGGAGCACCATGTCGTGCTCAGCGACAGCAGCCGGGAGCGCCTGCACCGCGCCCTCGACCAGCTCGACTCCGCGGGGGTCTCGGCCGAGTCGATCGTCGCGGACCCGGCCGACCGGCGCTCGGTCGAGACGCTCATGTCCGCCGCACGCGAGGCCGGCCCGATCGCGACGGTCGTGCACGCGGCCGGCGTCGTGGGCTCCTCCCCCGCCGAGATCCTGCGCGGTCATGTCCTCGGCACGGTGAACGTGACGGCGGCGACCCTGGCGGTCGCGGCACCCGGCACGACGCTCATCCACGCGACGCGCGAGGCCGGCGCCGGGCCCTGGGTGTCCGCGGTCCCCCGCCGGCTGCTGGCCAGGGCGTCCACGAACCCGGAGGCCGTCGTACGGGCGCTGACCCGGCTGGCCGAGCTCGGGCCGGTCCGCCTCGCGCCGACGATCGCCCAGGGGCTGAGCACGACGTTCCTCGACTGGTACGCCGCGCACATGGCCGCCGCGTTCCGCGCGCGCGGCGCGCGGCTGCACGCGGTGGGCCCGCTCGACCTGGCTCCGGTCGCCGAGTCCTACGAGCCGCTCGCGTCCTGAGTCCCCGTTCGTCCGTGGGGGACGCGCCGCGTGGGCCGGCTCAGCTCCCGGCCGGCACCGGCCTCACGAGCGGAAGGACCTCGTTCGCGATGCGCTCGAGCTGGTGGACCTCGTCGGCGACGGGCCACAGGTGGACGCGACGACAGCCCTCCCGGGCGTACTGCGAGAGCAGCTCGGCGCACGCCTCGGCCGACCCGATGCACACCCGTCCGCGCAGGGTCGCGGGATCGCGGCCGAGCCCGCGCGCCAGCACGTCGACGAGGATCCGCTCGGCGACGACCGGGTGCTCGGTCACGAAGGTCCACATCGTGACGAGGGCGTGCGGCGGCTCGGGGCGTCCTCGCTCGTGACACGCGGCGGCGAGCCGCCGTCGCGCGGCACCGAACTCGGCGGGCGTCATCCGGTGGGCCGACGCGAGCCAGCCGTCCCCGTACTCGGCGACGCGTCGCAGGCCTGCGGCCGAGCCCCAGCTGGCCACCCACAACGGCACGTCGGGGCCGAGGTGCAGGTGCAGCGACCCGAGCGCCTCGTCGAACCGGCGCCACCGCTCCTGCCAGGGCACGCCGGCCAGCTCGTAGTCGGTGGGCGACGATCCCGCCGCGACGCCCGCGACGACGCGTCCCTCCGCGAGCTGGTCGAGCGCCTGCATCGCGGCGGCGTAGGCGCGCGGTCCGCGCAGGACGGGCAGCGCCGCCGTGGTGGCGAGCTCGAGCGAGCCCGCGCGCGGCGCCGCGGCCGCGAGCAGCGTCGGACCGTCGGTCCAGGGCCGCGCGAACGTCAGGTGGTCGTTGGCGCTCAGCGCCGCGAAGCCGAGGTCCCGCGCGGCGTCGACCACGGACCCCAGGTGCGCCCCGTCGAGCGGCGTCCCCGCGAACGCGACCTGCGGCAGGTGCACCCCGATTTCCACGGCTCCACCTTGGCACCGCGTCGGGCCGGGTGCCGTCCGGGGCGCCACCGCTCGACTTCTCGAACGCTCTCCACGTCATCTCGGCGCGGAACCGTGGAACGTGTTCCAGAAAGTCGGGAGGGCGGCGGGCGGACCGCGGGCCGCGAGCGGGCCGGGCGGGCTGGGGTCAGCCGCGCTTCTTGAGGTCCCGGCCGATCACGAGGCGCTGGATCTGGTTGGTGCCCTCGAAGATCTGCATGACCTTGGTCTCGCGCATGTAGCGCTCGACCGGGAAGTCCTTCGTGTAGCCGGCGCCACCGAGCACCTGGACCGCGTCGGTGGTGACCTTCATGGCGTTGTCCGTGGCGACCAGCTTCGCGATCGACGCCTGCCGCGAGAACGGCCGGCCGAGGTCGCGCAGGCGGGCCGCCGCCAGGTACGTCGCGCGGGCGCTCTCGACCGCGGCGGCCATGTCGGCGAGCAGGAACGTCAGGCCCTGGTGGTCGATGATGGGCACGCCGAACGCCTCGCGCTCCTTGGCGTAGGCGACCGCGGCGTCGAGCGCGCCCTGCGCCACGCCCGTCGCGACGGCCGCGATGCCGAGCCGGCCGGAGTCGAGCCCCGCGAGCGCGATCGACAGCCCCTGGCCCTCGTCGCCGAGCCGCCGCTCGACCGGCACGCGGACGTCGTCGAACAGCATCGTGGCCGTCGTCGAGCCCATCAGGCCCATCTTGTCCTCGGGCACGTCGGCGGTGAGCCCGGGCGCGTCCGCCGGCACCAGGAAGCACGTGATGCCGGCGTCGGCGCGCGCCATGACCTTGTAGTAGTCCGCCTGGCCGCCGTGCGTGGTCCACGCCTTCGCGCCCCGGATGACGTACTCGTCGCCGTCGCGCCTGGCCGTGGTCCGCATCGCCGCGGGGTCCGAGCCGGCGTGCGCTTCCGACAGGCAGTACGCGCCCAGCAGCTCGCCACCGAGCATGTCGGGCAGCCACCGCTGCTTCTGCTCGGGCGTGCCGGCATGGTCGAGGCCGAAGCAGCTCAGCGCGTGCACGCTCGTGCCGACGCCGACGCTGGCCCACGCGATCGCGATCTCCTCGACGACCTGCAGGTAGACCTCGTAGGGCTGGCCGCCCCCGCCCAGCTTCTCGGCGTACGGCAGGCCCAGCAAGCCGGCGCGGCCGAGGGTGCGGAAGACGTCGCGCGGGAACGTCCCGGTGCGCTCGGCCTGGTCGACGCGCGGACGCAGCTCGGCGTCGACGATCTGGCGGGTCAGCGCGATCAGGTCGCTCGCCTCGTCGCTGGGCATCACACGGTCGACGGCCACGGGGTCCTCCTGGGTGGTGGGCAGCACCTCCAGCATGGACCACCGACCGGATGGTTGGATCAGGGCATGGACATCAGTGGAGCATCAGCCATCGTCACCGGGGGCGCCTCGGGCATCGGCGCGGCCGTCGTACGTCAACTCGCCGAGCGCGGCGCCCGCGTGGTCGTCGCGGACCTCAACGACGAGGCCGGGAACGCCCTCGCCCAGGAGGTCGGCGGCGTCTTCATCCACGTCGACGTGACGGACACCGAGCAGATCAAGACCGCCATCGCCGCCGCCGAGGAGCTGGCGCCGCTGCGCGTCCTGGTGAACTCCGCCGGCATCGGCTGGGCGCAGCGCACGGTCGGCCGCGACGGGCAGTTCGAGTCCGCGCACGACCTCGACGCCTACAAGAAGGTCATCGCGATCAACCTGATCGGCACGTTCGACGCGCTGCGCCTCGCGGCCACCGCGATGAGCCGCACCGAGCCGCTCGACTCCGGCGAGCGCGGCGCGATCTGCAACCTCGCGTCGGTCGCCGCGTTCGACGGCCAGATCGGCCAGGCGGCGTACTCGTCCTCGAAGGGCGGCGTCGTCGGCATGACCCTGCCCGTCGCGCGCGACCTCGCCGCCGTGGGCGTGCGCGTCAACACGGTCGCCCCGGGCCTCATCGACACCCCGATCTACGGCGAGGGCGAGGCGGCCGAGCAGTTCAAGGCCAAGCTGGGCGAGTCGGTCAACTTCCCCAAGCGCCTGGGCAAGCCGGAGGAGCTCGCCAGCATGGTCGTCGAGTGCGTCACGAACTCCTACATGAACGGCGAGACGGTCCGCGTCGACGGCGCCATCCGCATGCCCCCGAAGTGACCACCACGCTGAGTTGCACGTTCGGCCACTCGCGCACGGCGTGTCGCTGGCCGAACGTGCAACTCAGCGCTGTCGACGCGAGGATGGACGCGTGCGCGCACTACTGCTGATCGACCTGCAAGAGGACTTCCTGAACCCGCCCCCGCTGGCCGAGCAGCGCGAGGACCTGGTCCGCGCGGTGCAGGGCTGGATCGACTGGGCGCGGGACAACGACGTGCCCGTCATCGAGGTGCGCACCGTCCTGCCGCGCGACAAGTCGACGTGGGCGCTCAACATGCGCGAGGACGACCAGCCCGTCGTGCTCGAGGGCACCGAGGGGATCGAGCGGCTGCGCGAGCTGGAGGTCGACCCGCACCTGTCGATCGAGAAGCGTCGCGACGACGCCTTCCACGGCACCGACCTGCTCGACCGCCTGCACAACCTCGACGTCGACGAGATCGTGCTCGCCGGCGTCGTGACCGAGGCCTGCATCGCGATGACCGCCGCGACCGCCTATGCGCACGACCTCAAGGTCTCGATCGCCGAGGGCGCGGTGACGTCCTACGACGAGAAGCGGCACACCGCCGCGCTGAAGTGGCTCGAGGAGCAGTACCGCCAGCAGGTCGTCACGCCCGACGACCTCACCTGACTCACGGTGGTCGAGCACCCGGCGAGGAACGAGCCGCGTATCGAGACCACGTCAGGATCTCGATACGCCCGCTCGTTCCTCGCGGTGCCACTCGATCGCCGGGACTACTCGCCGCCCTCGTCGCCCGGGCCGCCGGTGCCCGGATCGTCCGGGACGCCCAGGTCGGGCACGCCCTCGGGACCCTCGACTCCCGGAACCGTCTCGGTCTCGGTGCCGTGCTCGCCGTTGCCGCCGGGCTCGTCCTTGTCCTCGTGGCGCGGGTCCACCGTGAGGTCATCGAGCTTGGCCTCGCGGCCGCGGGCCGTCTCGTCGTCGATCGGCTCGGTCATCAGATCGCCTCCGTCACTCTGCGCAGGAGCAGGACCGCTCCCCCGTCGAACTGTCG
Organism: Aeromicrobium jepli; assembly: GCF_047246605.1. Classification (NCBI taxonomy): domain Bacteria; kingdom Bacillati; phylum Actinomycetota; class Actinomycetes; order Propionibacteriales; family Nocardioidaceae; genus Aeromicrobium; species Aeromicrobium jepli. The sequence continues at coordinate 37,792 of NZ_JBFOKO010000013.1, read as the reverse complement.
CCCCTCGGCGACCTCGAGTCCCCTCGCGGCCGCGTCGGACGTGAGCTGCTCACCCTGGTCGAGGTCGCGCAGCTGCAGCAGGCCCACGGCGCCGCGCCCCAGGTGCCGCGTCATGACGTCGAGGCACATGCGGGCAAGGTCGAGGCCGTCGGCGCCGCCGTCGATCGCGGTCACGGGGTCCTCGGGGTACTGGCCGACGCCGTCGGTGGGCAGGTACGGCGGGTCGGCGATGATCAGCGCGAACCGCTCGTCGGGCTCCAGGACGTCGATCATGGACCCCAGGCGGATCTCGCTCTCGACGCCCCAGGCCCGCGAGTTCTTGAGCGCCCACGTACACGCGCTGACGTCCGCGTCGACCTGGACGAGCTCGCGGTCGGTGCCGACGACGGCGAGCAGGCCGATGTGGCCGGCACCGGCGCACACCTCGAGGACGCGCCCGGGCGGTGCCTCGTCGAGCAGCTCCCGGGCCCAGTGCGACTGCCCCTCGGTCCACGGCCTCGGCGTCAGCACCGTCTCGTCGTAGCTGATCTCGCGACCGCCGAACGTCATCACCTGCTCCGCGGGCGCCTGCTGCAGCATCAGAAGACCGGCTTTCCGCCGGTCACGCCCAGGACGGTGCCCGACACGTAGCTGGCGTCGCGCTCGGACGCGAGGAACACGAAGGCCGGCGCCACCTCGGCCGGCTGGCCGGCCCGGCCCAGCGGCGTGTCCGCGCCGAACTGCTCGATCTTCTCCTCCGGCTGGGTGGCCGGCTGCAGCGGCGTCCAGATCGGTCCGGGCGCCACGGCGTTCACGCGGATGCCGCGCTCGCCGAGGTCGGCGGCGAGGTTCACCGTGAGGTTGTTGATGGCCGCCTTCGTCGAGGCGTAGTCGAGCAGGCTCGTCGACGGGTCGTACGCCTGGATCGAGGAGTTGTTGATGATGCACGAGCCACGGCCCAGGTGGGCCAGCGCGGCGCGGGTCAGCCACAGCAGCGCCAGCACGTTGGTCGTGTACGTGCGCTCGAGACGCTCGTCGCTCATCTCCTCGAGACTGCCGTCGCGCGCCATCTGGAAGCCGGCGTTGTTGACCAGGATGTCCAGGCCGCCGAGCCCGTCGTGTGCGTGCGCCACGACGCGGTCGCACGTCGCGCTGTCGCGCAGGTCGGCCTCGATGGCCAGGCACGTGCGGCCGGCCTCCTCGACCAGGCGCGACGTCTCGCGGGCGTCCTCGACCTCCTCAGGCATGTACGTGAAGGCCACGTCGGCGCCCTCGCGGGCGTACGCGATCGCGACCGCGCGGCCGATGCCGGAGTCACCACCGGTGATGAGCGCCTTGCGCCCCTCCAGTCGGCCCGACCCGACGTAGCTCTCCTCGCCGTGATCGGGCTTGGGCTCCATCTCGCCCGTCGTTCCGGGCGGTTCCTGCTGCTGGGCCGGGAAGCCGGCCTCGTCCTCAGTCATGCGGAATCTCCTTCGTCACGGAATCGGATCACTTGGTGGGTCCCGTCGCACCATGGCAGCGATGCGGACTTGCCGCATCTGCAGACGGCGCTCACGGGGCGCTCGGTCCGGTGGACCTCGCCGTCCTCGGTGCGCACGCCGATGTCGCCGCGCACCAGCAGCGGGCCGTTGGGGCAGACCCACAGGTCGACGCCGCGGCTCACGCGTCCACTCCCCACCGGGCGAACATGTGCTCGGCGAACCGGTCCTCCTGGTCGAGGCACGTGAAGACGCCGAACGCGACGTCCTCGGCGAGCTCGGGCTCGGCCTCGAGCAGGGCGCCGGCGATGAAGCGGGCGGCGGTCTGCTCGTGGACGGCGTCGGCCTCGACGTGCTCGTCGTAGTACGCCGCCATCTCCTCGGGGAAGCCCAGGCGGCGCAGGCCGCGTGCGAGCTTGCGCGACGGACCCGAGCTCGACGCCTCGAACGCGACGAGGTGCCCCACCGAGGCGCCGCGCAGGCGCCGCTGGAGGCCGAACATCGTCAGCGTCACGTTCATCTCGAGGACCTCGGCAGGCACGTCGTCGATCGCGGCGTTCTCGCGCGCGTCCATCCCGCAGGCCCGCAGCCCCTGCGTGAACAGGTGCGCGTGCAGCCGGCCGGGCTTGCCGGCGCCGTACTCGTCGTACTGGAGCTCGGCCAGCGCGGCGCGCGACGGGGCGGGCAGGCGCGGCACGGTCCACGTCGTGGGGTCGGCCTCCTTGAGGTGGTAGAGCGTGCGGAACCACAGCAGCTCGCGCACCTGCTCCGTCGTGGCCGAGCGCTGCACGTACGCGGCGAGGGAGCGGCCGGGGTGCTCGCGGACGAAGTCCAGCAGCGCGTCCGGCTCCGACGACGCGGGCAGCCGGCCCTCGGCGCGCTCGCGCAGCCGGGCCTCGAGCTCGCGCTCGACGCGCATCCGCACGGCGATCAGCTCGGGTGTCCACTCGGCGTCCTCGAGGCCGGGGAATCCCCGGTGGTGCAGCTCGTGGGCGATCCACGCGGTGAGCAGGCCGTCCTCGTCGCTCGAGGCGCGGACCCGCGGCAGGCGGTCCCAGGGCAGCTCTCCGGACAGGGCGGCGACCGTTGCGGCGCTCAGCTCGCCCCGCGGCCTCGGCAGGCCCATCGCGGTGGCCTCGCCCCGCTCCGTCATGACCGCTGTGCTCATCCGTGTCCTTCCCTCGTGCCTCAGGCGTCGACGCCGACGTACCCGCGCGCGCCCGCGTCATGCACGCTCGTGCCCCGCGGCGGCCCCGTGCATGAGTCGGGGGCGGCCGGGTACGCCTGCGCCGACACCCGATCCGAGGAGGAACCATGAGCACTCCGCACCCCGAGGCACCCGCCGAAGGCGCCGATCCCGCCGACCCCGCATCGGCGCCGGACGAGCCCAACACCCCGGACGAGGGCACCGGCGACGACGAGCCCGGCGAGGACGCGAAGCTCGCCACCCGGCCGATCTGAGAGGCGAGGCATGAGCGAACGCAGTCCGCTGTGGGAGGTTCCCGTCGCGGAGCCGTCGCAGGACGTCCTGCCCGAGACGTGTGACGACCTCGTGGTCGGCGCCGGCATCGCGGGCCTCACCACGGCGGTGCTGCTGGCCCGCGCCGGTCGCCACGTCGTCGTGGTCGAGGGCCGGCGCGCGGGCTCCGGCAACACCGGCCGCAGCACGGCGAAGGTGACGCTGCTGCAGGGCACGCGGCTGTCGACGCTGCTGCGCCAGCACGACCGGGACCTGGTCGGCGCGTACGTCGACGCGAACCTCGCCGGGTTCGAGTGGCTCGTGCGCTTCGCCGAGGAGCACGACGTGCGCCTGGACCGTCGCCCGGCGGCCACGTTCGCGGCGAGCCCGGACCAGCGGTCCCGGGCGCGCGCCGAGTTCGTCTCCGCCCAGGCGATGGGCCTGCCCGTCGAGTGGGTCGACGAGCTCGACGTGCCGTTCACGACGCACGGCGCCGCCGTTCTGCCGGACCAGGCCCAGGTCGACCCGGCGACCCACGTGGCCGCACTCGTGCGCGAGCTGCGCGCGGCCGGCGGCGTGCTGGTCGAGGACGCCCGGGTCGAGCACGTGAGCTGGACGGGCGCGCCCCGCGCGACGCTGCTCGACGGCCGCCAGATCGAGCCGCGGACGATGGTCGTCACGACCGGCTCGCCCATCCTCGACCGCAGCATGGCGTTCGCCGACCTCGAGCCCTCGCGGTCGTACAGCGTCGCGTTCGAGCTGGACGCGCCGCCGACCACGATGGCGCTGTCGGCCGGCTCCCCCTCGCTGTCCCTGCGCGACGCGCGCACGGCCGACGGCCGGCCGGTCCTGCTGGTCGGCGGCAACGGCCACGGCGTCGGACGCACCGGCTCGGAGCTCGAGCACGTCGACGGGCTGCGCTCGTGGACCGCCGAGCACTTCCCCGAAGCCCGCGAGATCGCCGCGTGGTCCGCGCAGGACTACACGACCGGCGACGGGCTCCCCCGCTACGGCCACCTCCCGCGTGGCGGCGGGAACATCCGCTTCGCGACGGGCTTCGCGAAGTGGGGCTTCACCAACGGCACCGCCGCGGCCATCGCGATCTCACAGGACATCCTCGGCGACGCCCCGTCGTGGGCACGCGCGCTGACGCACCGCTCCGCTCCGCTGGTCTCCGCGGCCGGCCGGGCGAAGATCAACGCCGAGGTCGCCAAGGAGGTCGTCACCGGCGTCGCCGGCGCGCTCACGGCGCCGTCGCGCACCCCCGCCGAGGGCGAGGGCCTCGTCCACCGCGAGGGTGCCAAGGTCGTGGCCGAGTCCAACGCCGACGGCACCGTGCGCCGCGTCTCGGGCCTGTGCACGCACCTGGCGGGCGTCCTGAGCTGGAACGACGCCGAGCGCACGTGGGACTGCCCGCTGCACGGCTCTCGATTCGCGCCCGACGGCCAGGTGCTCAACGGCCCGGCCACGCGTCCGCTGCCGTGCCTGGATCGCGCCGACGGGTCCTGAGCGCGGAGCCGCGATGACCGTGGAGCTCGCGTACCACGCCTCGCACGAGCAGTTCGGCCCCGCCGAGCTGCTCGGCCTCGCGCGCGCCGCCGCGGCGGCCGGCTTCGACGCCGTCCTGTCCTCGGACCACCTCGCGCCCTGGTCGCCGGACGGCGAGTCGGGATTCGCCTGGTCGTGGCTCGGCGCGCTGGCGGCCACGACGGACGTGCCCCTCGCGTCGGTCTCGGCACCCGGCCAGCGCTACCACCCGGCGGTCCTGGCCCAGGCGATCGCGACCGTCGCCGCCCTCGCCCCCGGCCGGCTCACGGTCGCCCTCGGCTCGGGCCAGGCGCTCAACGAGCACGTGACGGGCGATCCGTGGCCCGACAAGGCCGAGCGCAACGCCCGGCTCGCCGAGTGCGCCGACGTGATCGCGCGGCTGCTCGACGGCGAGGAGGTCGACCACGACGGCCTCGTCCGCGTCGACCGCGCGCGGCTGTACAGCCTGCCGCCCGTCCGGCCGCGGCTGTTCGCGGCGGCGATGACCCCGGAGTCCGCGGCCGAGGTGGCCACGTGGGCCGACGGCCTCATCACCGTGAACGCGTCGTGGGACCACCTGCGCGACGTCGTCGAGGCCTACCGGGGCGCGGGCGGCGACGGTCCCGTCCACGTGCAGGTCCACGTCTCGTGGGCGCAGGACGAGCGGATGGCCCGTGAGCAGGCCGTGGACCAGTGGGCCATGGCCGTGCTCGACCCATCCGCCACGCAGGACCTCGCCCTGCCCGCCGAGATCGCGGCCGCGGCGGCCGGGGCCACCCCCGACGACCTGGCGGACGGGGTGGTCGTCTCGGCCGACCTCGACGAGCACGTCGAGTGGCTGTGCACGTGCGCCGGGCTCGGCGTGGAGCGCATCTACGTCCACCAGGTCGGGCGCGACCAGGCCGGCTTCATCGAGGCGTTCGGGCGGCACGTGCTCCCGCGGGTCCGCGAGCGGCTGGGCGGGTGAGCCGGTGCCCCGTCCCCTGATCGGCGTGAGCGGGTGGAGCTACGACTCCTGGCGCGGCGACTTCTACCCCGAGGGCCTGGCCCGCACGAAGCAGCTGACGTATCTCGCGTCGCAGCTGCCCGCGGTCGAGGTGAACGGGACGTTCTACTCGCTGCAGCGGCCCACGACCTTCCGGCGGTGGGCCGAGCAGACGCCCGAGGACTTCGTCGTCTCGCTCAAGGGCAGCCGCTACGTGACGCACCTGCTGAGGCTCGTGAACGTCGAGACGGCGCTGGCGAACTTCTTCGCCTCCGGCGTGCTGGAGCTGGGTGCGCGGCTCGGCCCGATCGTGTGGCAGCTGCCCGCCACGATCACGTGGGACGCCGACCTGATCGACCGCTTCCTCGGCCTGCTGCCGCGCACGACGGTGGCGGCGGGACGGCTCGCCGAGCAGCACGACGACCGGCTGCCGCCCGAGCGCGCCACGACGACTCCCCTCGTCGACGTGCCGATCCACCATGTCCTCGAGGTCCGGCACGAGTCGTTCGTGGTGCCCGAGTTCGAGGCGTTGCTGCACCGCCACGACGTGGCGGCCGTGCGCAACGACGCCCCGAAGCCGTGGCCCGTGCTGGACATCGCGTCGTCGAGCGTCGCCTACGCCCGGCTGCACGGGCACACGCGGCTGTACGCCAGTCGCTACTCGGACGCCGGACTGGACGGCTGGGCGCAGTGGTGCGAGCGCTGGCTGGAGGCCGGTCGCGACGTGCACGTGTACTTCGACAACGACTCCGAGGGCCACGCGCCGCACGACGCCGTGAGGCTGCTGGGACGGGTGCGGCGGGACTGATCCGCGCCTCATTCGGGCAGAAGCGCTTCCAGTTGCCGACCCCATGGGCGCGTGTGAGGGTGAAAAAGGTTGAGCCCCCCAGCCAGACGTTCCCCTCTCCCACCGGAGGAACCATGACTGTGATGTTGCACCCCGCGAGCCAGTCGGACACGGACGAACTCGTCCTCGATCACCTCGGACTCGCGTCCGCCCTGGCCCGTCGCTTCAGTGGCCGGGGCGTCGACATGGACGACCTCGAGCAGGTCGCCCGCCTCGCCCTGTGCAAGGCCGCCCGCCGCTACGACCCCGAGCAGGGGCCGTTCCCGCCGTTCGCGACCGCCACGATCCAGGGCGAGCTGAAGCGTCACTTCCGCGACCGCGCGTGGATGGTCCGTCCGCCGCGCCGGCTGCAGGAGATCCAGGCCCTCATCGTCGCCGAGCAGCTGCCCGAGATCACGGGCGCCAACGTCGAGGAGCTGGCCGAGCGCATCGGCGTCGAGCCGCAGGAGCTCAAGGACGCCGCCGCCGCCCGCGGCTGCTTCCATCCCGACTCGGTCGACGACCTGCGTGGCCGCCGCGAGCTGGCCCGCAACGACGACAACCTCGACCTCGTCGTCGACTGGACGTCCGTGTGCCGGCCGCTGCGCGACCTCGACCGGAGCGCGCGCCAGCTGCTGCAGTGGCGGTTCGTCGACGGCCTCACGCAGCAGGTCATCGCCGACCGGCTGGGCATCAGCCAGATGCAGGTCTCGCGCCGCATCTCCAAGGTGCTCGACACGCTGCGCGGCCACCCCGACCTCGCCGCCGCCTGACTCAGGCGGACCGCAGTCGCTCGACGCTCTCGAGCCACGCCTCGACCACCCGGTCGGCGACGTCCGACGTCGACCGCATGTTTCGCGTGAGCTCGAGGCCGCGGACGAGCGCCATGAGGGACTCGAACGCCACGGTCTCGTCCTGGGGATCGGCGATCCCTGCGTGGAGGTGGAACATCTCCCGCAGGGCCTCGCCGAGCCGCCGCTCCGCCGGAAGGAGCGCCGCGCGGAGCTGCTCGTCGGTGCGCGAGGCCGCCCACAGCTCGAGGGCCGCCTGGAACGGAGGCCCGGTCATCGCCTCGCGGATGGCGCGGACCATCTCTCGCAGCGAGTCCGGACCGTCGTCGAGCTCGGAGAGCGTGCTGCTGATGCTGTCGAAGCGGATCTGGGCGATGTGGTGGATCGCCGCCACGAGGACCTCGGACTTGGAGCCGAAGTGGTGCAGCAGCGCCCCGCGCGAGACGCCCGCCGCGTCCTGGATCCGCTGCGTCGTGGTGTGCGCGTGACCGTACGTCACGAGGCACTCGACGGTCGCGTCGAGCAGCCGCTCGCGCGTGCGTGCGAGCTGCTCCTTGCGAGTCATCGTGGCCACGGCCACCAACCTACTGACCGCCGGCCCCGGGCATCACAACGCCGGCAGGGTGCCGGCCTCGATCTGCTCGCGCAGGCGGAACTTCTGCAGCTTGCCCATCGCGTTCGTCGGCAGGTCCGTCGCGACGTGCCACGCCTTCGGCGTCTTGTGTGGCGCGAGCCGCTCGCGCAGGAACGCGTGCAGCTCCTCCGCGGTCGGGCGGGGCGCCCCGTCCGCGAGCTGGACGACGGCCGCCACCGACTCGCCCCACGCCTCGTCCCGCAGGCCGATGACGATCGCCGAGGCCACCGACGGGTGCCGTACGAGCTGGTCCTCGATCTCACGGGGGTAGATGTTCTCGCCACCACGGATGATGAGGTCCTTGATGCGGCCCGTGACCGTGACGTACCCGCGCTCGTCCATCCGGCCGAGATCACCGGTGTGCAGCCAGCCGTCGACGTCGATCGCCTGTGCCGTGGCGTCCGGCCGGTCGAGGTACTCCAGCATCGTCTGGTATCCGCGGGCACAGATCTCGCCCTCCTCCCCCACGGGCAGGACCGCGCGCGTCTGCGGGTCCAGGATCGCGACCTCGACGTTCGGCAGCGGCTGGCCGGCCGTGTACAGGTTGTCGTCGCGGGCGTCGTCCGGCCGTGTCTGACACACGATCGGGCTCAGCTCGGTCTGGCCGTAGACCGCGCTGGAGGCGGCGCCGCAGACCTCGCGCCAGCGATCGACGATCGCCGGCGGCACCAGGTCGCCGCCGGACATGATCACGTCGAGGCTCGACAGGTCGAACTCGGCCAGGCGCGGATGGGCGAGCATCGCGTGAAGCATCGCCGGGACGCCTCCGAGGACGCGGGCGCGGTGCTGCTCGACCGCGGTGAGCAGCAGCCCGGGCTCGAACAGCTCGCCGAGAACGAGCGTGCCGCCCTCGCCGAACGTGCCCATCGCGGCCAGCCCGCATCCGGCCGTGTGGAACAGCGGCAGTGCCGTCGCGAAGGTGGCGCCGCGCTCGGCTCCGCACCGCTGCCGCACGTACAGCGCGTTGTTGACCATCGCGGCGTGCTTGAGCACGGCCGCCTTCGGGCGGCCGGTCGTGCCCGACGTGAACTGGATCTGGGTCGGTCCGTGCGGATCCACCGCGGGCAGCTCGGGGCGACGCGGGACGGCACGGGTCTGCTCGAGCCAGCCCGCCAGGTCGACGACGTGGCGCACGGCCGGCACCTGCGGGGCGACCTCGCCGAGGATCGAGGCCATGTCCGTGCCCCGGAAGTCGGCCACGTGGAACACGCCCGACGCCCGCGAGGCGTCGATCAGGTAGCGCAGCTCCTCGCCGCGCAGGGCGGGGTTGGCCGTCACCAGCACGAGCCCCGACAGCGCGGCGCCGTACTGCAGCACGAGCCACTCCGGGACGTTGGGCGCCCACACCACGACGTGCTCGCCGGGCTCGAACCGGTCGAGCAGCCACGCCGCGGCGTGCTCGGCGTCCTCGAGCAGCTCGGCGTAGGTCCAGGTCCGCGGGGCGCGGTCGGGCGCGACCGAGACGAGTGCCACGGCGTCCGGGGACTCGTCCGCCCCCGCACGGAGCAGGTCGCCGACGGTGAGCGGCAGGACCGGCTCGCTGGTGTCGGCGGGCCACAGCGACGAGGTCAGCGTGGTCATCGGCCGGCCTCCCGCTCCGTGGCGGCGTCGCGACGCAGCTGCTCGACCTCGCCCGCGGACGGGATGGGCCCTCCGCCGTCGGGGATGAAGCGGCCGGCATCGCGCCACTGGACGGCGGCGCCGAAGCCGTGCTCCTGGGCGAAGTCGACGAACCAGCGCCCCTCGGGCGAGTGACGCGTGATCCCGTCGAACAGCACGGCCATGTTCTGCGTGCTCTGCAGCCCCATGTTGTCGAGGGCCTGGTTCACCATGAGCTTCTGCATCGCGAGCTGGTTGATCGGCACCCCGGCCATCCGGTCGGCGAGCCGCTCGACGGCGGCGTCGAGCTCGTCGGCCGGGACCGCGTCGATCACCAGGCCCCACTCCTTCGCCTGACGTCCGTCGATCGTGTCGCCGGTGAGCAGCATGCGCTTCGCCCTCTCGGCGCCGAGCCGGTAGACCCACATCGCGGTCGTCGGACAACCCCACACGCGGGCCGGCATGTAGCCGATCTGCGCGTCCTCGGCCATGACCACGAGGTCGCACGAGAGGGCGATGTCGCTGCCGCCGGCCACGGCATGGCCCTGCACCTTCGCGATCGTCGGCTTGGCCGAGCGCCACAGGGAGAAGAAGTGGTCCGTGTTGGCCTTCATCATCTGGAAGTCCTGGATCGGGTCCCAGACCTCACCCTGGTGGTCGACGCCTCCCTCGGCGTACACCTTCAGGTCGTAGCCGGAGCAGAACGATCGGCCGCTGCCCTGCAGGACGATGACCCGCACGGCGCGATCCGCATTGGCCTCGTCCACCGCGGCGTGGATCTCGCGCGCCATCTCGGCCGTGATCGCGTTGAGGCGGTCGGGCCGGTCCAGCGTGATGTAGGCGCGGTGGTCTCGCACCTCGTACCGGACGGTGGTGCCGGCGAAGGTCATGCTCGTCTCCTTCGGGGAGGGATGTGGTCGCCGTCACGATTTCACAGTCCGTCCGGACTGTCAATGAATTGTGACGGTCCCGCCGCCCCCGAGGGCTGGCGCATCTCCGCGCCGCGAAGTAATATGCAACTCGTTGCACTGTCGAGATCAGCGGCGCCGCCGCGGAGGTTGAACGATGTCCCTGCCCGCAGTCCTGGAGAACCGCCTGTCGATCCCGGTCGTCGCGTCCCCGATGTTCATCGCCTCGGGCCCCGACCTGGTGATCGCGCAGTGCAAGGCCGGCGTCGTCGGCTCGTTCCCCGCCCTCAACGCCCGCCCCGCCTCGATGCTCAAGGACTGGCTCGACCAGATCGAGGACGAGCTGGCCGGCACCGACGCCGCGCCCTTCGCGGTCAACCAGATCGTGCACCGCTCCAACAGCCGCCTCGAGGAGGACATGGCGACGATCGTCGAGCACCGGGTGCCGATCGTCATCACGTCGCTCGGCGCGCGACCCGAGATCAACGAGGCCGTCCACTCCTACGGCGGCATCGTCCTGCACGACATCATCAACAACCGCTTCGCGCACAAGGCGATCGAGAAAGGCGCCGACGGCCTCATCGCCGTCGCGTCGGGCGCGGGCGGCCACGCCGGCACCCTGTCCCCCTTCGCGCTGCTGCAGGAGATCCGCGCCTGGTTCGACGGCCCGCTGCTGCTGTCGGGCTCGATCGCGCACGGCCGCGCGGTGCTCGCCGCCCAGGCCGCCGGCGCGGACCTGGCCTACGTCGGCTCGGCGTTCCTGGCCACGGAGGAGGCCAACGTCGTCGACGACTACAAGCAGATGATCGTGGACTCCTCGGCCGAGGACATCGTGTACTCCAACCTGTTCACCGGCGTCCACGGCAACTACCTGCGCGGCAGCATCGAGGCCGCCGGCCTCGACCCGAACGCGCTGCCCGAGGGCGACCCGTCGACGATGAACTTCGGCTCCGGCGGGACGAGCGACGCCAAGGCGTGGAAGGACATCTGGGGTGCCGGGCAGGGCCTGGGCGTGATCGACCGGACCGTTCCCGCGGCCGAGCTCGTCGCCCGCCTCAAGCGCGAGTACGAGGCCGCGCGGGCCGACCTGCTGGCCACCGCCTGACACGGCGCACGACCCTCGCGCCCGGGAGCCCCTGCCCGGGCGCGAGGTCCCGTGAGGGAGGATGGCGTGACGACTCGTCACATGTTCGTAACAAACCAGAGGGGACGCATCCGGTGACTTTGCACGAGAGCCTTGGCCAGATCTACGACGAGGTGCTGCACCGCAACCCCGGCGAGACGGAGTTCCACCAGGCCGTGCGCGAGGTGCTCGAGAGCCTCAACCCCGTCGTGGCGAAGCACCCCCAGTACACCGACGCGGCCGTCATCCGCCGCGTGTGCGAGCCCGAGCGGCAGATCATCTTCCGCGTTCCGTGGGTCGACGACCAGGGCAACGTCCAGATCAACCGCGGCTTCCGCGTCGAGTTCAACTCCGCGCTCGGCCCGTACAAGGGCGGCCTGCGCTTCCACCCCAGCGTCTACCTGGGCATCGTCAAGTTCCTCGGCTTCGAGCAGATCTTCAAGAACTCCCTCACCGGCATGCCGATCGGCGGCGGCAAGGGCGGCTCGGACTTCGATCCCAAGGGCCGCTCCGACGGCGAGGTCATGCGCTTCTGCCAGGCCTTCATGACCGAGCTGTACCGCCACATCGGCGAGTACACCGACGTCCCGGCCGGCGACATCGGCGTGGGCGGCCGCGAGATCGGCTACCTGTTCGGCCAGTACAAGCGCATCACGAACCGCTACGAGTCCGGTGTGCTGACCGGCAAGGGCATCACGTGGGGCGGCTCGCTCGTCCGCACCGAGGCCACCGGCTACGGCACCGTGTTCTTCGCCCAGGAGATCCTGCGCTCGCGCGGCGACTCGTTCGACGGCAAGCGCGTCGTCGTGTCCGGCTCGGGCAACGTCGCGATCTACGCGATCGAGAAGCTGCAGCAGCTCGGCGCGGTCGTCGTGGCCTGCTCGGACTCCAGCGGCTACGTCGTCGACGAGGCCGGCATCGACCTCGACCTGCTCAAGGAGGTCAAGGAGGTCCAGCGCGGCCGGGTGGCCGACTACGCCGCCCAGCGCGACTCCGCCCAGCTCGGCCAGGGCTCCATCTGGAGCGTCCCGTGCGACATCGCGCTGCCGTGCGCCACGCAGAACGAGCTCGACGACAAGGACGCCGCGACGCTCGCCCAGAACGGCTGCACGATCGTCGCCGAGGGCGCGAACATGCCGTGCACGCCCGAGGCTGTCCGCCTGTTCTCCGAGTCCGGCATCACGTTCGCGCCGGGCAAGGCCGCGAACGCCGGCGGCGTCGCCACGAGCGCGCTCGAGATGCAGCAGAACGCCTCGCGCGACCGGTGGTCGTTCGAGTACACCGAGGAGCGCCTCGCCGAGACGATGCGCGGCATCCACGACCGCTGCCTCGAGACGGCCGACGAGTACGACGCGCCGGGCAACTACGCCGCGGGCGCCAACATCGCCGGCTTCACGCAGGTCGCCGACGCCATGCTGGCCCTCGGCGTCATCTGAGCCCCGGGGACTGCCCCAACACGAAGCGCACCGAGTCCTGCCGGACTCGGTGCGCTTCGTCGTCCAGCGGGGATCAGGTCGATCCGCCGGAGGTGCCGCGGATCCCGCCGTGGGTGGACTTGCGGTGGAACTCGGGCTTGTCGAGCGACTCGGCCGCGCCGTGCGACTTGTCGCTGCCGTCGTGCTCCACGCCCTCCGCGGTCGGGTGGTGGTGCTCCTTCTTCCTGTCGAGCGCCTCGCGCATCTTCGCCTTCAGGTCTTCGGTGTCGGTCACGTCATACCTCCTGGGTCGGTCTCCAACGTAACCCGGATCACAGGACGGCGTCGGGTCGCCGACGGCGCCGCAGGTCCGGGGGCTCAGGTGAGGTTGTCGTCCAGCGTCTCGCCGCGATCGTGCCGGGCCGCGCGGTACGCGGGCGCGCGCAAGCGCTCGACCCACGCGTAGTTCTCCAGGCCCGGCAGCGGCCGCAGGACCGGGTCGTAGGAGTGCTCCTCGTCGATCTGCGCGACGAGCCGCAGCCGGCCGAAGCCGACCCACGGGCCGTCACCGGCCGCGCGCAGCAGCGCGTACTCGCCCGGCTCCACCTGCGTCGCCGCGAGCATGACCGGACCGCGTGGGCCCTTGTACGGCATGAGCGTCGAGGTCACGTGGCGCGAGGTGGGCCTGACGAGCCGCAGCATGAACCGGGTGACCCGGCCGGCGCCCGTGCTGGCGAGCAGCAGGTCGGCGCCGTCCTGGTCGGGCAGGTGGATCGCGACGCCCTGGATGTCGGGCCAGCCGTGCGGGAAGCCGATCGCGGCGGAGATCCGGACGACGGCCTCATCCGTGCCGGGCTCGTCCAGCCACGGCACGCCGGTGGGCACGACGCCGCCGCCGGTGCGCTGGATCTCGGCGGCCCAGACGGTGCCCCGCGGGTGCAGCGGCTTCGGGGCTGGACGCAGCGCGGAGACGACGTGGGTCGCCCCTTCCAGCAGCGCCCCTCCCCCGCGGGCGGCCGCCGTGAGCAGGCCGGGCTCGGACGACATCGGCGGCTCCTAGCGGTGCAGGGGCGGCATCGTGCTGCCGCCGTGCTCGGTGACGCCGGACAGCAGCGCCTCGAGGGCGTCCATGCCCGTGTGCCGCGGCTCCCAGCCCAGCTCCGCGCGGGCGCGGTCGCTCGACAGGACGGGCACGTGCATGAGCGCCTCGAACAGGCTCCCCGGCACCCGGGCGACGTGGGCCCGCCAGGCCGCGCCCAGCGCGCGTCGCACCACGATGGGCGGGACCTCGACGGTCCTCGCGCCGAACAGCTCGCCGAACTCGGGCCGGCGCAGGACCCCGTCGCCCGCAAGGTTGAACGGACCCGAGACCGGCCGGTGGACGGCGGCCACGATCGCCCGGCCGACGTCGGCGGCGTGGACGGCCTGCATGCGCAGGCCGCGCGGGATGGGCAGGACCGGGATGCGGCTGCGCTCGAACAGCATGGCCGGCACGAGCGGCCCGGCGAAGATCCGGCGCTGCTCGCGGGCGGCCGAGCGCTGGAAGACGAACGCGGGGCGCAGGCGCACCACGCGCGTGCCGGGGTTGGCGAGCTCGAACGCGTCGAGCACCCGCTCGTTGTAGGCCTTCTCGCGGCAGTACGTCGCCTCCGACGTGCCGTCGGTCAGCCAGGACTCGTCGACCGGGCGGTCGTGGTCAACGGGCGAGTAGGCGGCGACCGACGAAGCTGCCACGACCGTCGGCACGCCCACCGTCGCGGCGGCGTCGAGCACGCGCCGGGTGCCGACGGCGTTGGTCTCCCACGTGATGTCCTGGTGCCGCGTGGGCTGGAACTTCCAGGCCAGGTGCACCACGGCGTCCGCGCCCTCCAGCAAGGGCTCGAGGGCGTCGGTGGACACGTCGGCGGCATGCCAGCGGACCGAGGCGTCGGCGTCCTGCGGCACGTCGGGACGCCGCCGGGCGATGCCGACGACCTCGTCGCCCGCGGCCGTCAGCTCGCGCGTGGCGGCCGAACCCAGGTTGCCGGTAGCGCCGATGATCACGACCTTCATGCCCACCACGTACCCGCGTCGGCGAGGCTCACGCGGCCCGGGTCAGGCCGGGAAGTGCGTCGCCGCGGTCAGCGCGTGCCAGTCCCGCAGCCGCTCGAGCTGCGAGTCGGCCCAGCGCTCCAGCTCGTCGATCTGGGCCAGGTCGAGGTTCGCCCCGGCACGCGCGGCCTGGCGCATGTACCGCCACCCGTTGCGCTTCGTGGCGACCGCCGCGTACAGCGCCTCGAGCTGCAGGACGTCCATGAGCTCGGACCGGCCCACGAGGCGCAGCGTGGGGCGGAACTTGGCGAAGGTCTCGGCGCCCTGCGAGGCGAGCCGACTGATGACCGAGGGCTCGATGCCCACGTCGGCCATCATCTCGCGCAGCCAGTCGCGCTCCTGCTTGATCTCCTCGGCCATGGCCTTGAGGCCGGCGGCGACCTCGGGGATGCCGTGGGTGTGGGCGACGCGCTCGAACGCCGCGGTGCCACCACTGGCCCCCATCAGGTGGGTGCGCATGTGGCCGTGCAACACGTCCTCGTTCCTCATGATGCCTCCTGTCTCGTGCTGGCAGTCTCTCGGCTGTCGGCCCGTCCCGCACGTCGCCAGCCGTCGCCGTCTCGTTCGACGAGCCCTCGCTGCTCGAATGCCTCGAGCCAGCCCGTCATGGGCCAGCGGCCCCAGCGCCGTGCGAAGACCGCGCCGTTGCGCAGGATGTCGTCGAGGTGCGACACCGGGGGTCGCTCCACCGGATGGTGCTGGTGGTAGGCGCGGGCGCCGCCCGTCCAGCCGAGCGGGACGCCGCGCTCGACGGCCCGGTGGCCGAAGTCGGTGTCCTCGCCGCCGTACCCGACGTAGGCCTCGTCGAACCCGCCGATGCGCTCCCACGCGGCGCGGTGCAGCGCGAACGACAGCGACCAGAACAGGTCGGGGTCGCCGCCCTCGACGCGCTCCCCCGGCAGCGGCGCCGGCCGCGCGGCGTGCGGGTCGTCCCAGCCGGCGAGGTCGTCCGGATAGCCGCCCTCCGGCGCGGGTGGCAGGTACGTCACGGGCCCGCACCAGAGCCGGTCCGGCGCGGTGGTGACGGCGTCGGCGTAGTCGGCCACCAGGTCGGGGCCGGCGAGGCAGTCGACGTCGAGGAAGACGAGGACGTCGGCGCCCGCCGCGAGTGCCGTCCGCGCGCCGGCGTTCCGCGCGGCGGCGAGCGGGAGGCCGAGCTCGTGCGCCTCGACCGGCACGACCGTCGCGCCATCGACGAGGTCCGCGACGGCCGGGTCGTCCATCGACACGATCACGCGGACGTCCGGCGGCCGCGTCCCGGCCGCGAGCGAGCACTCCTGGGCGACGAGGTGCTCGTGCCGGCCGTGGACGATCGTGATCGCCGCGACCGACGTCATCCCCGGTCCCCCGTGACGAGCTCGTCGACGACGGCGGCGAATCGCGTCGCGGCCTGTCCGTCGCACCAGGACGACCACGCGGTCCCGTCCAGCGCGGCGGCCGTCTCGAGCCGCTCGCGCCAGCCGGTCGTCGGGAACTGGGACTCGACCAGCACGGGCCACGGGCCGTCGGCGAGGACCTGTGCCGTCGTGCGCTGCTCGAGGTGGGGCCGGTCCCCCGGCACGACGACCCCGGGCCGGCGCGCCGAGGCGACCTCCGCGAGCGCGTTCTGGCCGGCGTGGGTCACGATCACGTCGGCACCAAGCAGGACCGGGTACGGGTCGGCGACCCACGAGCCGCCGGGCCCGAGGACCTGCCAGTCCCAGTCCGGCGTCTGCTCGCGAGCGGCCTCGATCTCGGCCGCACCGACGGCATCGCCACCGCTGCCGTTGAGCACCACGACACGGCGCGCACCCGGAGCGGGCGTGTCGCTGACGGGGTATCGCGACATCGCGCCGACGCGGTGCCAGCGGCGCATCGCGGCGGTGTCGATGCCGCTCACCATGCCCGCGGCGGACTCCGGCCAGAAGGACACGAGCGCGGCCGACGCGGCGAAGCCCAGGCGGTGCGCCGCGTCCGCGCGGTGGCCGGGCAGGACGACCGACAGCACGCGGATGCCGTGCAGCCGGGCGAGCAGCGCGACCTCGACCGAGACGTCGCTGACCATCAGGTCCGGCCTGGCCTTCGCGCACCACTGCGAGATCGCCGCCATCCGGTCGAGCAGGCCCGGGTCGCGCTCGGGCACCCAGTGCAGCGCGCCGTGCGCCGTGGGATCGGCACCGGGACCGGTCGTGTCGTCGCGCTCGAGCTCGATCCACTCCCCCTCCCAGCCGTCGGGGCGCGGCAGCGACGACAGTCCTGTCACCGGGTGGTCGAGCAGCGAGGCCAGGGCGGTCGCCCGGTGCAGGTGACCGCGGCCGACGTGGTGGACGTAGTAGCCGATCATGCGGCCACCCGCTCGCGTCCGGTGAGGTAGAGCTCCTCGTACCTGTCGACCATGTGGGCGATCGAGCACCGCTCCTCCGCGACACGGCGCACGGTCGCGCGGTCGCGGGTCACGGCCAGCCGCATCGCGCGGGCCAGGTCGTCGACGTCGTCGGGCCGGGCGAGCGCGCCGACCGAGTCGTCCACGAACTCGGGCAGCGCGCCGCGGGCGAACGCCGCGACGGGCGTGCCGCACGCGAGCGCCTCCGCCGCGACGAGGCCGTACGGCTCGTCCCACACCGGCGTCACCACGGCGACCGAGGCGGCGCCGAGCGTGACGCGCAGCTGCTCGTGCGTCAGGTGCCCGACGTACTCGACGTCGCCGCCGAGCCGCGGCTCGATCTCGCGGGCGAAGTAGCCGCGGTCGAGGCTCGGCCCCGCCAGGGTCAGCGGCATGCCGGCCCGGCGGGCGGCGTCGATCGCGAGGTGCGGCGCCTTCTCGGGCACGAGCCGGCCGGACCACACCGCCGGTCCCCCGCCGGGACCGGGTGACCACGCCTCGACGTCGATCCCGTTGTGGATCGTCAGGCAGGCGACCGACGGCGACCACTCCTGCGCGGTGAACCGGCTGACCGCGACGAACGTGCTGCCCGGGTCGGCGTAGGCGACGGCGGACGCCAGCCACGGCACGGGCGGGGTGTGCAGGGTCGTGAACATCGGCACCCGCAGGGCCGGTGACATCGCGATCGGCAGGTGGTGCAGCGAGTTGTTGTGCACGACGTCGAACCGCTCGTGGCCCGTGCGGGCGAGGTCGAGCATGAGCCCGAGGTACGCGTGGTGCTCGTTGAGCCACGAGTCCGGCGTGACGCCCGTGTCGTGGCGCTCGCCCTCGGCCGGCTCGAACGTCTCGACCGGCAGCTCGACCACGCCGAGCGACGGGTCCGACCCCGGCGCGGCGAACACCGACACCTCGTGCCCGCGCGCGTGCAGCTGGCGCGCCAGGGCGTGCGTGTGCGCCTCGAGGCCTCCGGCGAAGGGCTCCCGGATCGGGAACCGGCTGGAGGCGATGAGGCAGATCCGCAGCGGTCTCATGTCAGCGACCGGTAGAGGTGCTCGTGGAGCCGGGCGACGTGGTCTCGCTGGTCGCGCCGCTCCTGGACGGTCACGCGGTGGTCGGGACGCTCGGTGAAGGCCACCTCGATCGCGTGCCGGAGCGAGTCGGCGTCGAAGTGGTCCTCGTCGAACCCGTACGTCAGGACCGGCGCCTGGTCGGCGTAGTAGCCGCACGTCGGCGCGACGACGGTGGTCCCGGCGTCGCGGCACGCCTCGAGCCACCCCGAGTGCGTCCCGAAGCGGTACGGCAGCACGGCGGCGTCGAGGCTGCCGAGGTAGTCCCACAGGTCCTCGTCGGGCATGAAGTCGTGCACCCGCAGGTCGATCCGGCCGTCCGCCGCGGCGCGCGTGAGCCACGTGGCGACCTCGTCGTCGCGGCGGGCGCCGTCGTCGTCGAGGACGTCGTGGTGCCCGTTGACCTGCAGCACGCCGCCGGGGATGGCGGTGACGGCGTCCGCGAGCACTTGCATGACCGGCAGCGGGTCCATGCTCTGGCGCAGGCTCTTGATGTGGACGCCGACACGGAACTCGTCGGTGCGCCGCTCGGCGCGGTGCCGCTGCAGGCGCTCCATCGTCGCGAAGTCGATGACGTGCGGGTGCGGGATCACGTGGGCCTCACGCCCCCAGCGGCGGCGGATCTCGTCCGCCGCGCCCTCGGTGAGCGTGACGAGGGCGTCCGCAGCGGGCACCAGCACGTCGAGCTGCGCGTCGTGCAGCGTGCGGTCGGGGTGGTGCGGGTTGCGCAGGTCGTGCACGGTCTGCACGAACGGCTTGCCGCGCTCCTTGAGCGCCCCGACGAGGGCCGCGAGGTCCTCGGGCGAGCGCGCGTCAAAGCCGAACTGGACGTGGAACACGTCGAACTCGCCTTGGCGGACCCACTGCGGGTCGAGCATCGCCGGCGGCCACCAGCGGCCCCGGGCCGGCTGCGTCGGGTCGTCCGGGTCCGGGTCGGGCAGGAACTTGAACGGCGCGGGCCCCTCGACGGGTCCGAGGTGGCGGATGTACACGTGCGTCGACGGCACGGAGGCGACCCGCAGCGCCGCGAGGCGCTGCGGGTCGGCCGTGGCCGCGGGACGGCGCAGGGCCGTCTCGTCGTGGAGCCTCAACTCAGGACACCGCCACCGGGAAGCGGTCCCACACCCGGTGGTGGGCCATGAGCTCCTGGACCTTCGCCAGGACGGCGGTGGCGTCGTCGTCGACGACCACGCCCGTCAGGCGGCCGTCGTAACCGGCGGCCTCCAGGGCGTCCCGGCCGGGACCCCACGCGCCGATCACCTTCGCGTGGCGCCAGACCTCGTCGATCATGAGCTTGACGCGCGGGTCGAGGCCCGGGCCGGCCGGCGCGCCGCCCTTGTCGTCGCGCGACGCCAGGGAGTCGGGCGCCGGGATCGGGCAGCCCGCGAGCAGCAGGACGTCGAACTCGACCGAGCGCGCCGTCGCGAACGTGCGCTGCACCGTGACGCCGCCGACCGTGCCGCCGTGCGGCGCGATGACGAGCGGCACCATCCCGGCTCCGGCGATCGTGCGGCGCACCGCGTCGACGCCGCTGAGGTCGCCCGCGGGATCGACGACGATGCCGACCATGCGGCCGTCCGGCGGGTACTCGCCGCCGACCTGAGACAGCGCCGGGCTCGGCTCGACGTCCGCGAGCGGGACCGTCGGCTCGGGCGCCGGCAGGCCGAGGGCCGTGGCGACCTCACTGCACAGCACCGGGTCGATGTTGGCCAGGCACTGCAGCTGGCGCGCCTTGACGGCCTCCTCGTAGCACTTGCCCAGCTCGAACGAGTAGGCGCGGATGATGTGCTCCTTCTCGACCGGCGACATGCTCAGCCAGAACTGGCGGGCCTGGCTGAAGTGGTCGTCGAACGAGGCCGGGTTCCGGCGGACCTTGGTGGACTCGGTGACCCGCACCGGCAGGTCCTCGAACGCCCGGTCGCCGGCGCCGGCGTGGAACGGGCAGCCGCCGTCGAGCGAGTTCGGCTTGTACGGCGCCACGCCCACGTGGTCGGCGTGCTGGTGGAAGCCGTCGCGGAACATGTCGTTGACCGGGGCGTGCGGGCGGTTGATCGGGATGTGCGAGTGGTTGGGGCCGCCGAGGCGGGTCAGCTGCGTGTCGATGTACGAGAACAGGCGGGCCTGCAGCAGCGGGTCGTCGGTGACGTCGATGCCCGGCGGGAGGTGGCCCGGGTGGAACGCGACCTGCTCGGTCTCGGCGAAGAAGTTCGTCGGGTTCGCGTTCAGGGTCAGCAGGCCGATCGGCTGGACCGGCGCCAGCTCCTCGGGGACGATCTTCGTCGGGTCGAGCAGGTCGATGCCGGCGAACTCCTGCTCGGGGTTGTCCTCGAAGACCTGGATGCCCAGCTCCCACTGCGGGAAGGCGCCGGCCTCGATCGCGTCGGCGAGGTCGCGGCGGTGGAAGTCGGGGTCGATGCCGTTGATGAGCTGCGCCTCCTCCCAGGTGAGGGAGTGCGTGCCCAGCTTCGGCTTCCAGTGGAACTTGCACAGCGACGTCGTGCCCTCGGCGTTGACGAGCCGGAACGTGTGGACGCCGAAGCCCTCCATCATGCGGTAGGAGCGCGGGATGCCCCGGTCGGACATGTTCCACAGCGCGTGGTGCTGGGCCTCGGTGTGCAGCGAGACGAAGTCCCAGAACGTGTCGTGCGCGCTCTGGGCCTGCGGGATCTCGCGGTCCGGGTGCGGCTTGCCGGCGTGGATCACGTCGGGGAACTTGATGCCGTCCTGGATGAAGAAGACCGGGATGTTGTTCGCGACGAGGTCGAACGTGCCCTCGAGCGTGTAGAACTTCGTCGCGAAGCCGCGGGTGTCGCGCACGGTGTCGGCGGAGCCGCGTGAGCCGAGGACGGTCGAGAACCGCGTGAAGACCGGCGTCTGCACGCCCTCCTGCAGGAACGCGGCGTGCGTGACGTCACCGGCGGTGCCGTAGCCCTCGAAGACGCCGTGCGCGCCCGAGCCGCGGGCGTGGACCACGCGCTCGGGGATGCGCTCGTGGTCGAAGTGGGTGATCTTCTCGCGGAAGTGGTGGTCCTGCATGAGGATCGGCCCGCGCGGACCCGCCTTGAGCGAGTGGTCCGTGTCGCGCAGGCGGGCGCCCTGCGAGGTCGTCAGGTACGCGCCCTGCTGCGCGCGGACGCGCGGGTCGGCACCGGTCTCCGCGCCGGTCGCGGTGCGGACCTCGGGGGCGCCCTGGTCGGGCTTGGGCGGCAGCGGCTCGCGCGGCTCGGTGGGCTCCTCGAGGCTCGCGGGCTCGGCTCCCGGTCGTCCCGGGATGTCGGGCTGCATCAGGTCGGCTGCCTTCTCCGCCACCTTCTCCGCGGTCGTCTCGACGGCGTCCTTGATGTTCTTCGCGGCCTGGCTCGGATCCATGCTGATGCTCTCCTGAGGGTGGGGTACCTCCGGCACGTACCCCGCCGCGCGCGGGTCATGCAGGCGCGCGTGTCAGCGCGCGCGAGGCGGGTACGTGGCTGCCGAAGGAGGGATCACCATGACCACAGACCCGCGCGATTCCACACCCGAGGACGAGCAGGAGGGCCAGGTGAGCGAGAGCTCGGCCAACCCCGTCCCGCCGGACACGGACACCACGACGTCCGAGGACGTCGACGACATGCCCCAGTCCCCCACCCGGCCCGACGTGGCCGAGCAGGACGAGCACCACGCCTGACCGGTGAGCCCGGTCCCGCCGGGATGAGACCGGCGGGACCGGGCTCAGCCGTCTTGGCCGGGCGCCGGATGCTTCTGCTCGTTCAACAGGAGCTTCCGGTCCACGGCGGACGCCAGGTCGATGCCGCAGACGTCGGCGAGTCGCACCAAGTACAGGAGCACGTCCGAGAGCTCCTCGCCGAGTCTCGTCTGCAGCGGTTCGCTGCGGACTGCGCGGTCCTGATGCCGCGCTGGGAGCCACTGGAGCAGCTCCGCCAACTCGCCGACCTCACCCACCAGGGCGAGGGTGAGCGATTGGGATCGTGAAAGCGCTCCCAGTCGCGAGCCTGCGAGAACTCCCGCATGGCCCGGGTTACCTCCGACAGGTCATCCACGAGCAGCGCCACCGACGAGCTTCTCCAGCAACGCCTGGGTCTCGGGGTCCGTGGAGTAGATCGAGGTCCCACGCAACCCCCGCGTGAGCAGGACCTTGTACGTGTTGCGAACGGCACGGTCGAACTCCTCGACCGTCGCCCTCTTGACTTGGCTGTCATGGCTGAACTCGGGCCGGGCCTCCCAATGATCGGTGCGCCAGACCAGGTCCGGTCCCATGATCACGCCCGAGTAGTCGTACTCGAACCCTTGAGCGGTGTAGACACAGCCGACCTGGCCGAAGCCCGCCGGGTCGGTGGCCCAGAAGGGTGTCCCGGGCGCACCTCCGTGCGACGTGGGCTTCTTGTTGTTCCACGGCCGTCGCCAGTCGCCGATCACCACGTCCTCGACCAGGCTTCCGTCCTTGACGGGATCGCTCCATCGCCAGCAGTAGCCGGCAGCGATCCGCGCTCCGTAGCCCTGATTCAAGAGACGCTCGAGCCGCTGCTCCATGAGCGACGGCGCCGGGTCGACCACGAGGTCGAACGTGTCGTCGCCCTCCCACACCGCAGGCCCGCCGGGCTCGAGCCCCAGCAGGCGCAGCACCCAGCGTTCGTACGCGCGGCTCCCACCCAGCCTGAACTGGCCATCGAGGTCGATGACCCGAACACCGAGACCCATGCGTCCTGCGGCCTCCTGGATGTCCTCCACGCGCCCGATCTCGCCGGGTCGTACGACTTGGTGCTCGTCGAGCAGGAACACAGGCACCCGTGCCGCGTCGATGAGCTCCTCGACCTGTGGCCTTCCAGTCCGCAGCGAGGCTTTCGTGTACCGGTTCTCGGACGTCTCGCGAATGCGATGCGCCTCATCGCTGATCAGCACGTCGAGACCGTTCCGCTCGGCGTCGATGAACTGGTTGAAGTACTTGAACATCGACTGGACGCGCTTGTTCCTCGCACCCGCGACCCGACGAAGGGTCTGGGTGAAGGAGCTCGATCCCGTCGCGTGGAGCGCGGTGCGCCCTTGGCGCGACAGCTCGCCCAGCAAGGAGAGCGCGATCACGCTCTTTCCCGAGCCCGGACCGCCCTGGACGACGATGACCTCCTTGGTGTTCGCGCGGTAGGACTTCTCGATCGCGCGCATCACCAAGGAGTAGGCGGTCTGCTGCTCGTCGACGAGAACGAACTGCTCCCGACGCTGGACTTCATCGGCCGCGACGGCCATCAACTGCCTGCTCGGTCTGACCGCAGACCCCAGCAGCAGGTCGGCGGCGTCAGCACCGGGCTTCGGGGCGAGCCGCCCGCGGAGGAAATCCAGGAACTCGCCGCGACGCTGCCCCGTGAACATCTGCGAGCAGTCGTCATGGGGGTAGGACCACAGGCTCTGGACATCGAGGTCCGTGGCGTTGTGGAGGTACGCGACCCCGGACAGGCGCGTGGGATTGGCCGTCAACGCAGAGACGTAGTCGCGCAGGTATCTGCAGTAGCGCTCCACCTGTGCCGACGGATGCAGTCGCGTCACACCGTGCCCCAGCTCGCAGACGTCGTCCGTCCCGTCGAGGACCGCGGCGTGTGTCCACTGCTTGAGCTCGACGACGACGTAGGACGGCACGGCCGACTGCGGATCAACGCCGCAGAGCACGACGTCCATGCGGAGGCTGCTCAGGGGCAGCTTGTGCTCGACCAGCACCTCGACCGGTCCAAGAGCCGCATCCGAGAGGTCGTGCGCCAGTACCCGGAGGCTCCGTTCCCATGACCGGACCTCCGCCGGCGGCGCGGCGCGGCCCACGACGTGACGGAACTGCTCAGACAGCACGGTGAACAACGACCCGTCTTCGGCCTGCGCAAGGAACTTCGCGGCAGACCCGCGGTACAGCGGCACGACGACAACCCCAGGAAGACATGACGAACTTCCCGCACGGGTGGAGGCTTGTCATCGGACTCGCCTGTCGGGCCGCAACGGACTTACGAGGAGAACCTAGCGCAGTCCTCGCTCACCCATCGGCCGTATCGGATCGCCCGGCTCACGCCAGGGCGAGGAACAGCTTCTCCAGCTTCTGTGCGTCGACGCTGTCGGGACCGCCCTCGGCGAGGCACTTCTGCAGGCCGGTCGAGACCAGCGCGTAGCCGCCGCGGCCGATCGCCTTGTTCACGGCGGCCAGCTGCGTGAGCGCGTCCTCGCACTCGGTGCCCTCCTCCAGCATCCTGATGACGGATGCCAGGTGACCGTTCGCGCGCTTGAGTCGCGTCGCGATCGCTTTGACCTCGTCGGGCTCGAGTCTCATCGGCGTTCTTCCTCTCCTCGGACCAAGGCGTCCATCATGCCCGCGAGCCGCTCGCGGGCCTCACCGGCGACCTCCTCCAGCGCGGGGGCGTCGCCCAGCGACGACATCACGGCCGGGTCGAGCACCTCCACGCGCGTGCCCGCCTCCTCGGCGGCCACCACCACGTTGCACGGCAGGAGCGTCGCGACGCGCGGGTCGGCCTCGAGCGCTCGGTGGGCGAGCTGCGGACGGCACGCCCCGAGGATCACGCGGGGCGGCACCTCCACGCCGAGCTTGTCCCGCAGCGTCGCCCGCAGGTCGATCTCGGTGAGCACGCCGAAGCCGGCGTCGGCCAGCAGCGCCCGCACCCGCTCGAGCGTCTCGTCGTATCCGGACCGCACCGTCGCGGCCATCGTGAACGCAGGCATCCTGCCTCCTCCTTGGATCCCCCTGGGGGGTTCTGTTATCGTCGTCATCGTATCCCCCCAGGGGGTTCGAGATCAAGACGACGGAAGGCTGACATGACCACCGAGAACACCTGCTCCGCCCACGGCAAGTCCGTGCTGCGCGAGCTCTCGCCCCAGCACCGCCGGCTGCGCCAGGCGATCCCCGACGTCTACCGCGGCTTCGCCGAGCTGTCCGGCGCCGCGTTCGCCGACGGCGAGCTCGACCGCAAGGCCAAGGAGCTCATCGCCCTCGCGATCGGCGTCGTCGAGGGCTGCGACGGCTGCATCGCCTCGCACGGACAGGCTGCGGCGCGCGCCGGCGCCACCCGCCAGGAGGCCGCCGAGGCCATCGGCGTCACGTTCCTCATGCACGGCGGGCCCGCGACGATCCACGGCGCCCGTGCCTACGAGGCGTTCTGCGAGTTCGCCGACGCGCTGGACGCGAAGGAGGCGGCGGTCTGATGTGCCGACCCACCACGTGCCGCACGTGCGGCAAGACGACGTGGGCCGGCTGCGGCAACCACGTGGCCTCGGTCAAGGCGACGGTGCCGGCCGACCAGTGGTGCGCGGGCCACGACGACCCGGACAACGACTCCTGGCTGCGCCGGATCCTGGGGCGCTGACGCGCGGTTTGGCGCGCCCGCGCGCGGGTACGTCGGGCGCGTGCGACGCGTGGGGATCGAGGAAGAGCTGTTCGTGGTCGACGACGAGGGCCGTGTGGTGCCCGAGTCCGAGGCGGTCGTGAGGGCGCACCGGCGCCTCGAGCCCGGCGACGAGCTCGATCACGAGCTGTTCCTGCAGCAGGTCGAGATCCAGACCGACGCCCACGATGACCCCGATGCGCTGCGCGAGGACCTCGCCGCCCAGCGCTCCTCCGCCGTCGCGGCCGCCCGCGCCGCCGGCTTCCACCTGGCGGCGATGCCCGTCGACGTCCTGGGCGGTGGCGATCCGGTCCCCACGCCCGACTCCCGGTACGCGCGCATGATCGCCCACTACGGCGAGATCGCCCGCAACGGCATGACGTGCGGCATGCACATCCACGTCGAGGTCGCCGACGAGGACGCCGTTCGCGTGATCGACCGACTGCGCCCGTGGACTCCCCTGCTGAACGCGCTCTCGGCGAACGCGCCGTTCTTCCACGGCCGCGACACCGCCCATGCCAGCTTCCGCGGTCACCTGTGGGACATGTGGCCCACGGCGGGCGTCGTCGACGCGTTCGGCGACCTCAAGTCCTACCGGCGGCTCGTCGAGACGGCCATCTCGTCCGGCGCGGCCGTCGACGAGCACATGGTCTACCTCGACGCCCGCATCGCCGAGAACTACCCGACCGTCGAGATCCGCGTCGCCGACGTGTGCACCGAGGTCGACGACGCGCTGCTCGTCGCCGAGCTCGCGCGGGCGATCGTGACCACGATCGCCGACGGGCAGGACGCCGCCGACTGGAACCTCGACCTGCTGCGCTGGGCCCGCTGGCGCGCGCGGCACGACGGGCTCGGCGGCCGGCTCATGGACCCCACGACCGGCGAGTTCGTCCCCGCGTCGCAGGCGCTCGAGTCCCTGCTGACCACCGTCGCGCCGGCGCTCGACGAGGCCGGCACCACCGACCGGGTGCGCGAGGGCGTCCAGCGGCTGCTCACCACGGGCAACGGCGCCGCCCGCCAGCGCGCGGCCGCGGGCACGCCCGCCGACCTGCGAGCCGTCATGCAGGACCTCGTCCACCGGACCGATCCCCACCACTGAGCAGGAGGGCCCATGACCGCCGTCATCCGCCAATGGACCATCGACGCCCGCGACATCGACCTCATGGCGCGCTTCTGGGCGGAGGCTCTGGGCTACCGGCTCGAGCGCGACGGCGACGGCCCGACGTGCCACCTGTGGCCGCCGGACGACGCGCCCGAGGGCGCCGTCACGGTGTGGGTGCAGCACGCGGGCGAGCCCAAGACGACGAAGAACCGCGCCCACGTCGACCTGCGCCCGGCGGACGGCGACGTCGACCGCGAGGTCGAGCGGCTGCTGTCCCTCGGCGCGACGTACGCCGACGTCGGCCAGGGCCCGGACGAGGCGTTCGTCGTCCTGCGCGATCCGGAGGGCAACGAGTTCTGCGTCCTCAAGGTCCCACGCTGAACCGCTCCGGACACAGGTGGGCCCCCGGCCGAACCGACGGGTTCGGACGGGGGCCCACCGCCCCACCACCGGGCCTCAGGGCTTGAACAGCACCTTCACGGTGTTGTTCGCCTTGTCCTGGAAGTCCTTATACGCGTCCGGCGCCTGGTCCAGCGGCAGCCGGTGCGTCGCGAAGTCGGCCAGGCCGAGCGGGTCCGACGCGTCCTCGGCGAGCGGCTTGACCTGGTCGACCCACCGCCGGACGTTGGCCTGGCCCATGTGCAGCGCGACCTGCTTGTCGAACAGGGTCTGCAGCGGGATCGGGTCGACCGTGCCGGCGTAGACGCCGCTCAGCGAGATCGTGCCGCCGCGACGGACCGCGTCCACCGCGATGTGGAACGCTCCGAGGCGGTCGACGCTCACCGTGGTCATCGCCTTGCGCGCCAGGAAGTCCGGCAGGAAGCCCACGGCGGTCTGGCCGGCCTGGGCGACGGGCGAGCCGTGCGCCTCCATGCCCACCGCGTCGATGACGCCGTCGGCGCCGCGGCCGCTCGTGGCCTCGCGGACGATCTCGGCCACGTCGACCTTCGTCACGTCGTACGTCTCGGCGCCGCGCGCGGCCGTGCGCGCGAGGCGCTCGGGCACGAGGTCGGCGCCGATCACCCGGATCCCGCGGTGCAGCGCGAGCCGGGCGGCCATGTCGCCGATGGGACCGAGGCCGATCACGAGCAGCGTGTCGCCCTCCTTCACCTGCGCGTACTCGAGCGCCTGGAACGCGGTCGGCAGCACGTCGGACAGGTAGACGAAGTGCTCGTCGTCGAGATCGGACTCGATCTTGATGGGGCCGTAGTCGGCGTGCGGCACGCGCAGCAGCTCGGCCTGGCCACCGGGGACGGCACCGTAGAGCGAGCTGTAGCCGAACAGGGACGCGCCCATGCCGTGCTCGCGGTTCTGCGTGGTCTCGCACTGGGTCTGCAGGTCGTGGTCGCACATCCAGCACTTGCCGCACGCGATCTGGAACGGGACGGCGACCCGGTCGCCCACCTTGAGGTTGCCGACGCCCGAGCCGGTCTCGACGACGACGCCCATGGGCTCGTGGCCCAGGACGTCGCCCGGGGTCATGAACGGGCCGAGGACCTCGTACAGGTGCAGGTCCGATCCGCACAGGCCGGTCGTGGTCACCTCGATGATGGCGTCCGTGTCGGCCTGGATCGTCGGATCGGGCACCTGCTCGACCCGCACGTCGCGCTTGCCCTGCCAGGTCACTGCTTTCATGTCCCACCTCTGCGTCGGAAAGATCGGTCGGCAGGGGGGTACCCGCGCATGGCGCCCCTACACGCTCAGCCGGACTGCTCTCGCGCGAAGAACGAGAACTTGCCGTCCTGCTCGAGCACGGCCCACTCGACGTCCTCGAGGTCGCGGATGCCCTCGAGCCGGGCCGCCGTGCGCAGGTCCTCGAGGTTGAGCCGCTCGATGTGCAGCGCCTCCTCGATGAGCTCGCCGTTCCTGATGAGCAGGGTCGGCACGCCCTCGAAGACCGAGCGGTGCTGCGGCAGCCGCCACGAGATCCACGAGACGACCACGGTCAGCAGGCCGAACGTGGCGACGGCGATGACGGCCCCCGTCACCGACGTGTCCTCGGCGATGACGGACTCGGCCACGAGGTCGCCCATGACCACGAGGATCACGAAGTCGAACGGGGCCATCTCGCTCAGCTCGCGCTTGCCGACGATGCGGACGACGACCCAGACCAGTGCGAAGACGGCGACGGCGCTCAGCACGATGCTCATGGCAGCACCCACGTCCTGGCCGAGGCGGTGAGCTCCTCGCCGGCGCTGGTGACCCGGACGTCGAACGTGAACGTGCCGAGCGTCGACCGGGTGCCCAAGCGTCCCGACAGGTCGACCGAGAGCTCGTCGGCGCCCGGTGCCTCGAACGTGAGCCGGACGGTGTCACCGTCGGAGGACTCCGCCGTGGGCGCGGGCGTCATCGTCTCCAGGCCGAGGCGCTCGAACGCCTCGTGTGGGATCTCCACGGAGAGCGGCGCGTCGGCCGAGACGCCCTTCGCCTCGATCGTGAGCGCGCTGTCCGAGCCCGATCGCGTGACCTGCGGGTACGCCACCGTGAGGCGGTCACCGTCGGTCGCGGTGCCCTCGCGCGGGCCCAGCAGGCCCAGGCACGCGGCCGCCACGACCAGCGTCAGCAGCGTCACCCCCACGCGACGCCACCTGCGCGCGCGACGGGCCTGGTCGACGTCGGCGACCTCGGCCAGCGTCGGCACCTCGGACACCCTGGTCACGATCCACCTCCAGAGCTCGACTGAGCGTCACCGTAGCCCGGCTACGCGTCGCCCGCCTCGGCAGGTGTCGCGGGATACGTGAGGCCCTGCCCGGCGACGACGGCTCCCTCCGAGGGCTCGTGCGCGCTGCGCCGACCGTCCGGCATGACGTGCTCGACGTCGATCCCGTGCACGAGGACGGCGACGTCCGAGACGATCCGCCGGTGGCACCGCCACCACACGAACTCCGAGCACATGACGGCGACCGTGCTCCCGCTGACGCGGTCGAGCAGGTCGGCCATGCCGGCGTGGAACTCCGGATCGCGCGTGTGCGCGGCGTAGGCGCGGAAGGCCTCGACGCGCCACCACGCGTCGGCGTCCTGGTCGTCCTTGGGCACGCGCCGACGGCCGCCGAGCCGCTCCTCCCACACGTACTCGATGCCCAGGCCGGGGACCCACTCCTGCATCGCGTCGCGCGACACCTCGGGGTGGCGCCGGCTGCCCGGGAAGCGGCGCACGTCGACGAGGGTGTCGATCCCGGCGTCGCGGAACCGCTGCGCCAGCTCGTCGCGCTCCGACGTGCCGTGCCCGATCGTGAGCAGTGGCGCGCTCATCCGACGAACAGGCAGAACGGGTGGCCCGCGGGGTCGGTCATGACGAAGAGCGGCTCCTCGCTGTCGTCGGACCGGTCCAGCCGCAACGTCGCGCCGAGCTCCTCGGCCCGGGCGCGGTGCCGGTACAGCTCGTCGACGTCGGTGACGGTGAAGTCCAGGTGCAGCTGCATCGGCACCTCGGGGTCGGGCCACGTCGTGCGCTTGACCTCGTCGGCCTGCTGGAACGCGAGCGCGTTCGTGCCGTCCGGTCGGCGCAGCACGAGCCACTGGGGCGGCTCCTCGCCGTCCGCCGGCTCGTCGCCGGGCCGGTACACGAGCCCGAACAGCTCGCGGTAGAACTCCGCCGTGGCGCGCACCTCGGTCGTGTCGATGACCGTCTGGATCAACTGCGGGTAGCCAGCCATGACGGCATTGTCACCACAGGGGGCGCGCGACGGCATCCCGTGGGACCTAGGGCAGCCGGCCCGAGAGGCGTCCGTGCCGGTCGGCGCTGGCGCGGTCGAGGCCGACGATCTCGACGCGCTTGCCCTTGCGCTCGTACTTGGTCTCGATGGCGTCCAGCGCGGCGACCGAGGAGAAAGCCGGTGATGACGTTCGCGGTGCCCTGTCCCCGGGCCTCGCACGTCGATGGAGCCGATCGTCTGGGCCCCGATGGATCGCGTTCGCCGACAGGGCATCGTCGCGCGGCGCCGGGGCCGGGTCGCGCCGGAGATCGAGCGCCTCGGACGCCGGTCGTTCATCAACCGAAACGGTGCCCCGTCCGGTTGACGGCTCACCGCTGTCCGCGGGGAGGGGTTGAAGGCTCACCGCCCCATCAGCGTCCGCGCAGGCGGTTGCGGCGGGCGATCGAGCCCGACAGGCCCGTCGCGAAGGCGCACCAGACCGCGTACGGGACGAGGGCGCGGCGCCGGCCGGGACTTCCGGCCCGGCGCGCGAGGTCGGCGCTGCTCACCGCGAGCGCGGCGGCCTCGAGCGTCGCGAGGTCCGGTCGACGGCCACGCCAGAACACGGCGCTCCAGCCCGCATTCAGCACGAGGTTCACCGCGAACGCGCGCCAGTACGAGCGCGCCGAGCGCGGGTCGCCATCGCGCTCGTACTCGGTCACCGCTCGCGCGGACGTGACCGCGACGTCGGCGTAGAGCGCGGTCCACACCACCGGGAACGCGAGCGCCGGCGGCTGCCAGGGCGGCAGCTCCTGGCGCCGGTACCACCGCGAGCCCGGGTTGGTCGCGATCGAGCCGGCCACCGCACAGGCGGCCGTCGCCGCGGCCGCGATCGCGAGGTTTCGCGGACCGTGGTCGGGCTCCAGCTCGGCCATGGCGCGCCGGATCGCCTCGTCGAAGCCGGTGCCACCACCGGGCGGCGGGGGCAGCAGCCGCTCGGAGTCGTCACGGCACACCACCTCGTGCACGAGGCTGTCGACGAGCGGCCGGGCGACCTTCGTGTCCAGCGGCGTCACGAGGCCGATCCAGCGGCTCGCCAGCCCCGGTGTCAGCACCGGGACGCCCAGCACGGTGCGGCGCTTGAGTCCCGTGACGCGCGCGAAGCGGTGGATCATCTGCGAGTACGTCAGCACCTCGGGCCCGCCCACGTCGAGCGTGCGGTTCACGTCGGCCGGCAGGTCCGCCGCGTTCACGAGGTGGTGCAGCAGGTCGTCGATCGCGATCGGCTGGATGCGGTTGTAGAGCCACTTGGGCGCGAGCATGACCGGCAGGCGCACCGTCAGGTACCGCAGCATCTGGAACGAGATCGAGCCGGCGCCCAGCACGACGGCCGCCTGCAGCGCGGCGGTCGGGACACCACCGTCGAGGAGGACCTGGCCGACCTCGACACGAGAGCCCAGGTGCGGGGACAGCTCGCCGTCCGGGTGCAGTCCGCCGAGGTAGACGATCCGGCCGACGCCCGCGCGCTCGGCGGCGCGGCTGAACGACTCCGCGAGTGAACGGTCGCGCTCGGCGAAGTCCCTCCCGCCGCCCATCGAGTGGATCAGGTAGTACGCGACGTCTGTGCCGCCGAGGGCCCGCGCGAGGACCTGGTCGTCGCCGGCGTCGCCCTCGACGACCTCGACCCGGTCGGCCCAGTCGTGCCCCTCGATCGACGCCCGTCGGCGACTCAGGACGCGCACGTGCCAGCCGTCCTCGAGCAGCCGAGGCACGAGCATCCCGCCGACGTAGCCGGACGCTCCGGTCACCAGTGCGGTGCGTGTCATGGGGTCACCTTCCGATCGCGAGGGCGTGGGGCAGGAGCAGCAGCATGCCGAGGGACCAGACCAGGTGCGTCGCGATCGGCGCCGCGAGGCCGCCCGTCCGCTCGCGCAGGAACGCGGTCACGCCCCCGAGCATGGCCGCGGCCAGGACCAGCAGCGCGATTCCGCTGCCGGCGGTGGTGAGCGTGTAGACCGCCGTGCTCACGAGCCACGCCCATCGGCGCGGCAGCGAGTCGTGCAGGGCGCCGCGGAAGAACATCTCCTCACCGACGCCGTTGACGGCGGTCATGAGCAGGACCGGCAGCAGGGCGCCGTCCGCGTGCTCGAGGAGCTCGTCGGCGGGCTCAGCCAGGGCGGGGACGTCGGCGATCAGGACGGCGACGACGAGGCACGCGCCCAGCAGGACGGCTCCGACCGCGGCCCCGATGAGCGCCGCGCGGCCGGCTCCCGCGTCACTGCGCGGGATCGGCCCGGACAGCAGTGCGCCTCCCGCCCACACGGCGGCCATGGCGTACCCCGTGACGAGGAACAGGTCGTCGCCGGTCGGCCGGTTCAGCGTGAAGGCGAGCGCGGCGGCCCCCACCACGAGCGTCACCACGACCCACCCGCGTCGCCGCCCGGTCGCCTCGGTCACGGTCATCGGCCCCGGGCCCGGTCGTAGCGGTCGAGGGCGGCGCGGCGCTCCTCGGCGTGGTCGACGATCGGCTCGGGGTAGCCGTGGGCGTAGCCGTCGAGGACCTTCCACGGCTCATGGGCGGCCGCGCCGTCGAGGTGCGCCAGCTCGGGGACCCAGCGGCGCACGTACGCGCCGTCGGGGTCGAATCGCCGCCCCTGGCCGACCGGGTTGAACACGCGGAAGTACGGGGCGGCGTCCGTGCCGGTGCCGGCGACCCACTGCCAGCCGTGGTTGTTCGAGGCGATGTCGCCGTCGATGAGGTGGTCGAGGAAGTGCTGCGCGCCGACCGGCCACCACACGTGCAGGTCCTTCACGAGGAAGCTCGCCGTCACCATCCGCAGGCGGTTGTGCATCCAGCCCTGCTCCAGCAGCTGGCGCATCCCGGCGTCCACGAAGGGGAACCCCGTGCGGCCCTCGCGCCAGGCGTCGACGAGCGCGGCGGTGTCGGGCCCGGAGTCGTACGGCATGGCGCGTAGCTCGTCGCGCAGGTCGGACCAGGCCGAGTCGGGACGGTGCCAGAGCACATCGGCGTAGAACTCGCGCCAGGCCAGCTCGGTGACGTACCGCTCCACGCCGCCCTCGTCGTCCGGGGCCAAGTCGTGCAGGTCGGCCAGCATCGTGCGCGGGTGGATCTCGCCGAGCTTGAGGTGGACCGACATGCGGCTCGTGGTGTCGAGGTCGGGACGGTTGCGCTGGTCGCCGTAGTCGGCGAGCCGCTCGTCGACGAACTCACGCCAGTGCCGGAGCGCCTCGGCCTCGCCGACCGGGCCGGAGCCGCGACCGAAACCGGCCAGCTCGTGGTCGAGGTCCTCGCCGTGGAGCCGGACCCATTCGACCTCGGGCCTGGGCGCCGGGTCGACGTACGCGATCTCGCGCCAGGCCTTCGAGAACGGCGTGAACACCTTGTACGGGGTTCCCTGCCCCGACAGGACCGTGCCGGGCTCGACCGCGTAGGGGGTTCCCGTGGCCACGGCCTCGATCCCGGCCTCCTCGAGCCGCTCCACGACCCGCTCGTCGCGGCGGCGGCCGAAGGGCGTGTACTCGCCCGTGACGTGGACGCTCGTGGCGCCGGCCTCGTCCGCGACCTCGGGCACGACGTCGGCGGGGTCGCCGGTGCGGACGACGAGGGCGCCGTTCATGGCCTCGTCGAGGGCGACGAGCGACGCCTCGAGCCGGGCCCGTCGCGGACGACCGGTCCCGGCCAGCCGGGGGTCGCGGACGATCAGGGGGACGACCTCGCCCTGGGCGGCGGCGGCCACCAGCGCGGGGTTGTCGGCCAGCCGCAGGTCGCGGCGGATCCACCAGATCGAGGTCATCGCAGCGGCCGCGCCGGGTCCACGTCCATGGTCGCCATGCCCCCACCGTAGGGCGGCGCGGCACGGTCGGCACGGCGCGCGCATGGCTCCGCGGAGTCTGGGTACGGCTCCAGGAACCGGTGCCCGACCTTCCCCTGGTCGGGTGACGCGACCAACGAGCGGCGCATCGAGTCCACGTCGAGAACAGGAGCAGCGATGACCTCCGAGACCGACACCACCCCACGCAGCCTGGCCGCGCCCGGGATCGTCCTGGGCATGGGCCTGGGCGGCTTCCTCGACGGGATCGTCCTGCACCAGGTGCTGCAGTGGCACCACCTGCTGACCACCACGGACCGCGACCACGTGGGCATCCCCTACTACCCGGACACGACGGTCCACGGCCTCGAGATGAACACGCTGTGGGACGGCATCTTCCACGTCGTCACGTGGCTGCTCGTGCTGACCGGCATGGCGATGCTGTTCAGTCGTGTCGAGCGCGGGCGCGGCCGGACGTGGCGGCTCAACGCCCTGTGGCCGTGGATCCTCGTCGGCTGGGGCGTGTTCAACGTCGTCGAGGGCCTGCTGAGCCACCAGATCCTCGGCATCCATCACGTGC
Organism: Aeromicrobium jepli; assembly: GCF_047246605.1. Taxonomy (NCBI): domain Bacteria; kingdom Bacillati; phylum Actinomycetota; class Actinomycetes; order Propionibacteriales; family Nocardioidaceae; genus Aeromicrobium; species Aeromicrobium jepli. The sequence continues at coordinate 3,034 of NZ_JBFOKO010000013.1, read as the reverse complement.
GCCCCGGTGACGCCGAGCTGGCGTGGGACCTGGGCTACCTCGCGATGGGCGTCGTCCTGATCGCGGTCGGCTGGCTGCTCGCGCGGCGACTGTCGCCCGCGCACGACCGGCGCGCCTGACCGTGCTCGCGTCACACGCGGACCACGCGGCATCCTCGGGAGTCTCGGCGTACACGCCGATGCTGGTGGTCGGCGCCGTCGCCGTGGCCTACGTCGTGTGCGCTGTCCGCGCCGAGTCCCGACAGGGCTGGCCGCTGCGCCGGACCTCGGCGTTCGTCGCCGGGGCCGCGCTCGTCGCGCTGGCCCTCTCGCCGCCGTTCGACGCGTTCGCGCACGACGACTTCAGCGGCCACGCCGCGCAGCACCTGCTCATAGCGATGGTGGCGCCGCTGCTGCTCGTGCTGGGGATGCCGGTCACGCTGCTGCTGCGGGCACTCCCCCACGCGGCGGCGCGCGGACTCGGCTCGCTGCTCAACACCGCACCGGTCCGCGTGCTCTCGACCCCGCTCGTCGCGCTCCTGCTGAGCAGCGGCGGACTCGTGCTGCTCTACTTCACGGACCTCTACCGCTGGAGCACGGAGTCCCCGACGGTGCACCTGCTCGTGCACGTGCACCTCGTGCTGTCCGGGTTCCTCTTCGCGTGGGTGATCGTCGGGCTCGACCCGTCGCCGCACCGGGCGAGCGTCCGCACCCGTCTGATCACGCTGGCGGCGGCGATCGTCGTGCACTCGGCGGTCTCGCAGCTGCTGTACGCGGGACTGTGGGTGCGCGTGGACGAGCCCACCCGACAGCTCCAGGCGGCGGGGTCGCTCATGTACTTCGGCGGAGACATCGCCGAGCTGCTGCTCGCGCTCGTCATGCTGCTGGCGGCACGGCCCGGCTATCGGCCGGCCGGCACACGGGTGCCCGCGACCGCGCGACGACGCTAGGACTCAGTCGAACTCGGCGTTCCGGCTCGAGACCTTCCGCGCCGAGACGAGGTGCCCACCGAGGAAGCCGCCGGCCGACGCGACGGCGGCGCCGACGAGCGCGAGGTTGCGCCCGCGGGCGTGCTCGCCGCGGGCCCGGGCGCGCCACGAGGCGGCATAGGCCGCGATCGCGGCCGCGTTCGAGACGGCGTGCACGACGCCCACGCGGCGCTCCTGCGGACGCGACACCGAGGCCCACTCGGCCCACCCGGTGATCGCCGTGGGCACCGCGCTCAGCACCCCGAGGCCGACGAGCTTGCGCGCTCCCGGCCTCGACTGCTCGCTGCCGACGAGGTCCAGGACCGTGGCCGACGTCCAGAAGCCGATCGGCAGGTCGGTCATGAGCGGGTGGACCGCATGTCCCAGCCAGTCGCCCTGCAGGAGCCGTCGGCGTCCCTCGGAGCCGATCAGCGCCTGGGCCGCGGGGTTGATCGCGCGAACGACGGGATCCAGGACCGAGGCCGACTCCACGGACCTGGCCAGCCGGACGGCGGGCGAGGAGGAGCGGCGCCGGTGCGAGCGTGTCGCCATGATGAGTCCTTTCGACGATCCGTGCTGCTGAGGTACCCGGGCGCCCGGTCGTCATGCGCAGGGGCGCGGCGCGCCGCTGCGGACCCGGCGGACCCCCTCGGACCAGTGCACGAGGTCCGGCGCACCGAGGGCCTCGAACCCCGCCGCGTCGGTCACCGTCTCGCCGAGCTCGACCACCTCGGCGGCCCGCAGCGGCCACGGCTCGTGCTCGACGGGCAGCATCCACAGCCGGCCGAGGTGCCGCGTGTAGGCGCGCCACCGACTGGTCAGCCAGACCTCGAGCGGGTCGGGCTCGATCGGCTCGCCCGGGCGCAGGGCGATCGCGTAGTCGGCGTCCGACCCGATCCGCCGCCCCGAGTAGGCGACCGTCCCGGCCTCGCGGCGCAGGGTCAGGTCGGCGCGGAAGTACGGCGCCCCGACTCCGAGGCGTGCGCCCGCGACGGCCAGGACGTTCTCGACGTCGAGGCTCAGGAACCACAGGCCGTCCGCTCCCCCGGGCCGTCGGACGTACGTGCGCAGGTTCGTCTCCAGCGTGGACCAGCCGCGGTCGACCCCGTGGAGTCCCGGCAGGCCCGGCCTCACGTCCGCCAGCTCGAACGGCGTCAGGCTGAGCCAGGCCGCTCCGTCGTACGTGTCGACTTCCAGGCCCCGGGGCAGGAGCGCCTGGACCGCACCCGGATCCACCCGCCAGTGGGCGAAGGCCATCCACCGCCAGGCCGAGTGCGCGACGGGGACGCGGATGCGGTGCTCGGCGGTCCGGTGGGCCATGGGTTCCTCCGATGGGGGACGTCCGGGGTGTACCCCCGTCGTCCCCTCGCTCACCCGGCCTCGCGCAGGATGGGGCCATGAGCTCACCGACGCCCCGTCCGCGCTGGTTCACCGAGACGCAGCCCGGCCACTCGCAGTGGTTCATCGAGCGGTTTCGGACGTTGGAGGCGCAGGGCGCCGACCTGCTGGGCGAGGCGCGCTTCGCGGACATGCTGCTGCAGCGCGGCTCGCGGGTGCTGGACGCCGGATGCGGGACGGGGCGGCTCGCCCAGGCGCTCCACGCGGCGGGCCACACGGCCTACGGCGTGGACGTCGATCCCGCCCTCGTCGAGGCCGCCGAGGCGGACCACCCCGGTCCCACGTACGGGGTGGTCGACCTCAGCGAGCTGACGCTCGACGACGTCGGCGGCGAGCCCGTCGACCTCGTCGTCTGCGCCGGGAACGTGATGGTGTTCCTCGCCGAGGGCACCGAGCGGCGCGTCCTCGAGCGGCTCTGCGCCGCCACCCGGCACGGCGGCCGCGTGGTGCTGGGCTTCCGGCGCGGCCCCAGCTACCCGTTCGAGCAGTACGACGCCGACCTGGCCGACCTCGAGGCGCGCGGGATCGCGCGCGTGGAGAGCCGGTTCTCGACGTGGCACCTCGACCCGTTCGAGCCCGACTCGGACTTCGCCGTCACGGTGCTGCGCGTCGTCTAGCTGTACTCGGCAGACACGTTGGTGACACGGGGCTTGTGAAAGAGGAGGACCTCCCGGCTTAGTGGAGATGTCT
>NZ_JBFOKO010000012.1:0-60996 GCF_047246605.1 Aeromicrobium jepli | reverse complement strand
ACACTGGACGACGCCACACAGCCCTCGAAGGACTACCCCCGATCAGCCGACTGTCATGAACGTCTCAGCCGAGTACATCTAGGCCTTCGGTGCGTGATCGCGCCGCCCTCAGCGACTCTTGGAACGCGTTGCACCGCTCCCTCGTGGGAGACGGTGGAACGTGTTCCAGAAGTCGCGGGGAGGGCGCGTCAACGACGCGTCACTCGGCGGCGGCGAGCTGGCCGCAGGCGCCGTCGATGTCCGAGCCGCGGGTGTCGCGGACCGTGGTGGGGATGCCCTTGGCCTCGAGCCGGCGGACGAACTCGCGCTCGTCCTCGCGGCGCGAGGCGGTCCACTTGGAGCCGGGCGTGGGGTTGAGCGGGATCAGGTTCACGTGGACCCAGCCCCAGTCGCCGTACGAGTTCAGCACGTCGCCGAGCAGGTCGGCGCGCCAGGCCTGGTCGTTGATGTCGCGCATCATCGCGTACTCGATCGAGACGCGGCGCTTGGTGACCCTGGCGTAGTTCCAGGCCGCCTCGACCGTCTCGGCGACGCTGGAGCGGGTGTTGATCGGGACCAGCTCGTTGCGCAGCTCGTCGTCGGGCGCGTGCAGGCTGAGCGCGAGGGTGACCGGGATGCCCTCCTCGGCCAGCTGGCGCATGCGCGGCACGAGGCCGACGGTCGAGACGGTGATGTTGCGGGCGCTCATGCCCAGGCCGTCGGGGGCGGGAGCGACCATGCGGCGGACGGCGCCGATCACCGCCTTGTAGTTGGCCATCGGCTCGCCCATGCCCATGAAGACGACGTTCGAGAGCCGGCCGGGTCCGCCCGGCACGGCGCCGCTGGCCATCTGGTGCGCGGCGTCGACGACCTGGTCGATGATCTCGGCCGTGCTCATGTTGCGCTGCAGGCCGCCCTGGCCGGTGGCGCAGAAGGGGCACGCCATGCCGCAGCCGGCTTGGCTGGACACGCAGATCGTGGCGCGGTCGGGGTAGCGCATCAGGACGGACTCGACGAGGGCGTTGTCGAACAGCCGCCACAGCGTCTTGCGGGTGGCCCCCTTGTCGGCCTCGAGCACGCGCACCTGGTTCAGCAGCGGCGGCAGCAGGGCGCCGACGATCGCGTCGCGCTCCTTCGCCGGGAGGTCGGTCATGCGCTCGGGATCGCGCTCGAGCCGCGCGAAGTAGTGGTGCGCGACCTGCTTGACCCGGAACGGCTTGAGGCCCAGCTCCTCGGCGGCGGCCTTGCGCTCGTCGGCGGAGAGGTCGGCCAGGTGCCGCGGCGGCTTGCCCCGGCCCCGGGCAGGAGCCATGACGAGCGGCAGCGGTCGGGGGTTCACGTCCGCGACGTCCACCTCATGAGCCATTGCTCCAGTGTCCCAGATCGGCCCTGACGTCGACGAATCCGCGCGTCAGAGCAGCTTGTACCGCGGGGACAGCGCCGCGACGAACTCGAGCTTGTCGAGCACGGGCCCGGCGATGACGAACGGGTACAGCGGCTCGCGGCCCATCGACCGGTTGATCTGGTTGAGCGCCACCGACAGCGGGATCCACACGCCCGTCACGAGGTCGCGGAACGAGCGGAACGCCTGCGCGTCGACCGTGGTGAGGCCGAACGACTGGGCCGTGTCGATCGTGTCGTTGATGTGCAGGAAGTGCGCGAAGTTCTCGGCGAAGTCCTCCCACGGGTGCATCGTGGCGTAGGCGCTGATGTGGCTCTGGCGCCAGTTCGGCGGCGGGCCCTGCTTGTAGTGCCGGTCGATCGCCTCGCCGTAGTCCTCGCGCTCGTCGCCGAACAGCTCGCGGGCCCGCTCGAGCAGCTCGCCCTGGACGAGGACCATCTCGTAGTAGTGGCCGATCTCGTGGCGGAAGTGCCCCAGCATCGTGCGGTACGGCTCGTCGAGGTTCCGGCGCACCTGCTCGCGGTGGACGCTGTCGCCCTCGGCGAGGTCGATCGTGATGAGCCCGTTGGCATGGCCCGTGGTCACCGACTCCTGCGAGCTGGACAGCAGGTCGAACGCCAAGCCCTTCTCGGGGTCCTCGGCGCGCGTGACGATCGGCAGCCCGAGGGCGTCCAGCTCGACGATCAGCCGGCGCTTGGCCGACTCGGCGCCCTTGAACGCGCGCAGTCCCGCCTCGTCCGCATCGTTCGGGCGCGTGCGTGTCAGCGAGCAGTTGAAGCACAGCGTGCCGCGCTCGCGCGCGAGCCACGTGCAGCCGGCGATCTCGCCGTTGGCGCACAGCCACCACTCCTGGCCCTCGGCGTCGACGTAGCGGCCGTTCTCGTCGACCGGGACGATCGCGCGCTCGTCACGCGAGAAGCCGAGGGAGATCCCGCACGACACGCACGTGGAGTTCTCGAAGTACAGGGGGCTGCCGCAGTTGCGGCACGCGAAGGCTTGCACCCCACCAGCCTGTCAGGTCAGTCCGACATCGGCATGACGTCGACCTGCACCTCGAGTGTGGAGTTCGTCGCGTCGGTGTAGATGATCCCCTTGACCGGCGGCACGTCCTTGTAGTCGCGTCCCCACGCCACGGTGACGTAGCGGTCGTTCGCCCACTGGTCGTTCGTCGGGTCCAGCGCGAGCCAGGACCCGTCGGGCAGCCACACCGAGGCCCATGCGTGCGTCGCGTCGGCGCCGACCACTCGCTCGCGTCCCGGCGGTGGCGTCGTGGCGAGGTAGCCGCTCACGTACCGCACCGCGAGGCCGTGCGACCTCAGGCACGAGAGCGTCAGGTGCGCGAAGTCCTGGCACACGCCCGCCCGCTGGGCGAAGACGTCGTCGATCCGCGTCGTGACGGTCGTGGCGCCCTTGCGGTACTCGAAGTCCGCGTGGATCCGCTGCATCAGCTCGGTGACGGCCTCCCCCACGGGGCGCCCCGGGACGAGCGACGTCGCGGCGTACGCGTGCGCCTCCGGCGTCTGGTCGACGAGCTTGGACGGCAGTGCGAAGTCCACCGCGCGCCAGGCGTCGACGCCGCCGGGGCTGGCCTGCGGACGGGCGAGCTCCCACGACTGGGCCAGGGCGTCCGGATCGTAGGAGGGCTCGCGCACGTCGACCTCGCTGGTGGCCTCGACGACGAGCTCGCGGTGCGGGTCGGTGACCTGGAAGTAGGTGCGCACGTTCCCGTAGTGGTCGGCACGCCGGCTGGCGTCGGACGGCTCGGGCACGACCCGCACGTCGGCGGACGCGACGTCCTGCGACGGCAGCTCGCGCGGCACGACGTACGCGATGCCGTAGCTGTTGGAGACGTCGTCGTCGTACGTGTAGCGCGTACGGTGCCAGACCCGGTACTTCACACGCCCTCCCCCGCGGCGAGCCCGAGCAGCCGCTGCGACGGCCCGGTGGCGAAGTGGACCTCGGAGACGGCGTCGGACAGCCGCATGAGCTGCTGGGCCGTGGCCTGCGCGAAGCGGGCGAAGTTGGGCCGGCGCTCGCCGTCGATCGCCATGAGGGCCGTGACCTCCAGGCGCTCGAGCTCGGCGAGCAGGTCCTCGACGAGGCGCTCGGGACGCGTGGACCCGCTGGAGCCCGGCAGGTGCGGCAGCGCGTCCGCGATGCGGCGCAGGTTGAACTCAAGCGATCGCGGGTTCGCCCCGTCGAGCAGCAGCAGGTCCAGCACGGACGCGCCGCGCACGACGCCGCGGTGACGGCGGCGGTGCGTGACGGCGCTCTCGGCGGCCTGCAGCACGGCGGACTGGACGTCGCGGTCCACGTCGATGCCGCGCCGTACCGACAGCGACGGCCCGACCAGCTGGCACAGCTGCAGCGAGCGCTCGAGCGCGCGACCGATGTCCATGAGGTACCAGGCCTCGTCGCGCACCATGTTGCCCGTGATGCCGTGCAGGGCGAGCACGTCCGTGAGCATCCGGCCCGCGCTCTCGCCGATCTGCCAGCCGTGGCGGCTCGCCGTCAGCGCGCTGCCGGCACGGTCGACGGCGCCGAACGCGCGGTACACGTCGGGCGAGAGCTGGTCGCGCAGGCTCTGCGCGATCTCCTTGAGTCGCGTCAGCGTCTGGGCGACCGAGCCCGGGCGCCGGTCGTCGAGGAGCAGCGAGCGCAGGTCGCCCTCGTGGTCGCGCGGGTCGCCGTGCCACGGGCTGAGCGAGCGCAGCGTGCCCGAGAGCACCGCGAGCGCGCGCCCGCCGCTGGAGCGCGGGCGGCCCTGGAAGTCCTCGGCGAGCTCGTGCGTCACGATCGCGAGCCGCAGCAGGTCCTCGACGCGCTCGGCGTACCGGCCGAACCAGAACAGGTCGTCGAGCACGCGCGGCACGGGCGCGACCATGGCGCGCACCGCCGGGACGGGAGGCGGCTCGGCGAGGTTCTGGTCCGGGTCGTCGGGCGACTCCTTGAGCACCCAGACGTCCTTACTCGTGCCCGGATCGTGCGGCGACGCGCCCAGCGGCAGCGCCGTGGCCAGTCCGCCCACCATCGGCCGGTAGCTCGAGCCGCGGCGCAGCGTGAACGCGCGCAGCGTGACGGCGTGGCGCCGCAGCGTCCCGTGCTCGAGGGTGGGCGCGACCGAGACCGCGCCCAGCTCCTGGCCGACGAAGCGGTGGGGCTCGGCCGCGATCGCCGCCTCCAGCTCGGATCGGGACCAGCCGTCGACCTCGAAGGGCGGGTCGATGCGGCGGACCGTCAGCTCGTCGAGCCGGTCGAGGACCTGCTCGCGGCCCTCGGGCGTGCCCGCCCACACCGTGGGCACCCCACCGAGTCGCAGCGGCTCGTCGAGCAGCAGCTCGCACATCGCCGACATGAACGGCAGCATCGCCGGGTTCTCGAGCACGCCCGAGCCGAGCCCGTTGACGATCGTGACGGTGCCGCGGCGCGCCGCCTCGGCCAAGCCCGGGACGCCGAGGCGCGACTCGCCCCGCAGCTCCAGCGGATCGCTCCACTGCGCGTCGACGCGCCGCAGGATCACGTCGACCCGCTCGAGCCGGCCCAGCACGCGCATCCACACGGCGCCCTCGCGCGTGACGAGGTCGCTGCCCTCCACGAGCGGGAAGCCGAGCGTCGCGGCGATGAACGCCTGGTCGTACGCCGTCTCGGACGCCGAGCCCGGCGACAGGACGACCACGCGGGGGTTCTCGGCGTCGTGCGGCGCGGACTCCACGAGCGAGGACCGCAGGGCCTGGAAGAACGGCGACAGGCGGTGCAGGCCGGCCTCGCGGTACGCGACGGGCAGCACGCGCGAGATGGCGCGGCGGTTCTCCATCGCGAAGCCGATGCCCGAGGGCGCCTGCGCTCGGTCGGCGACGACCTGCCACTCCCCCGACGGCGTCCTCGCCAGGTCGGTCCCCGTGATCACGAGGGGCTGGTGCTCGTCGGCCTGCGCCGCGCGCACGAACTCACCGTGGCCGAACACGATGCTGGGCGGCAGCGTGCCGCTGGACAGCAGGGTCCGGGGGCCGTGCAGGTCGCGCAGGATCGCGTTCAACAGCTCGGCGCGCTGGGCGAGGCCCTTCTCCAGCACGGCCCACTCGTCGGCGGCGATGACGAGCGGCACGGGGTCGAGCCGCCACGGCCGCTGCTCGTCGCCCGGCGGGGTGTAGACGACGCCCTCGTCGGACATCAGCCGTGCGATCTCGCGACCCGCGCGGTCGAGCTGCGGCAGCGTGACGTCGACCGCGTCGGCCGCGATCCTCTTCCACGCCGGGCGCAGCGCGCCGTCGGGCGTCGCGACCTCGTCGAACGGGGTGACGGACTGGCCGAGGACCGCCTGGGTGACGGATGCCGCGTAGTCGCGCAGGACGGTCATGGCATCACACGAGCAGGTACATCACCAGGTACGCCACGGGCGCGACCGCGATGAGCGAGTCGAGCCGGTCCATCAGGCCGCCGTGGCCCGGGAGCAGGTCGCCCATGTCCTTGATGCCGATGTCGCGCTTGATGAGCGACTCGCACAGGTCGCCCAGGGTGGCCAGGCACACGCCCGCGACGCCCAGCACGAGGCCGGCCCACCACGGGCCCTCGAGGGCGAGCACGACGATCGCGATGCCCGCGGCGACGCTGGCGACCATCGAGCCGGCGAAGCCCTCCCAGGACTTCTTGGGCGAGATCGTGGGCGCCATCGGGTGCTTGCCGAACAGGACGCCCGCGGCGTAGCCGCCGATGTCCGAGGCGATCGTGACGAGGATGAACGCCACGACGCGCCACGTGCCGTCCTCGGCCGCGAGCATGCGCATGACGAACGTGCCCATGAGGAACAGGTACGACAGCAGGAAGACGCCCGCGGTCGCGTCGCGGACGAAGCCCGCGCTGCCGCTGCGCAGCCGCCACGCCATCGTGGCGATGACGGTGATCGCCATGATCGCCGCGGCCGTGTCCATGTCGTCGTAGAAGCCCACGACGAGCATGGCGACGCCGCCGACCAGGACGGGCGGAAGCGGGACGGAGATGCCGGCGGTCCGCAGCGCCCTGGCGATCTCGAGGGCGGCGACGACGAGGGCGAGCGCCGCGACGGCGACGAAGAGGTCCTTGATCCAGAACAGCGAGACCAGGACCAGGACGACGAGGCTGACACCGACCGTGATGGCGGCGCGCAGGTCACGGCCCGCGCGACCGACCTTCTTCGGCGCGTCAGACGTCAAGGAGCTCCGCCTCTTTGCTCTTCAGCGCCTCGTCGATCTCGTCGACATGCTTCTTGGTGAGCGCGTCGAGGCGCTTCTCGGCGCCGGTGTTGTCGTCCTTGCTGATCTCGGAGTCCTTCTCGGCCTTGTCGAGCGCCTGCTTGGCGCTGCGCCGGACGCCGCGCACGGCGATGCGGCCGTCCTCGGCCTTGGACTTGGCGAGCTTGATGTACTCCTTGCGGCGCTCCTCGGTCAGCTCGGGCAGCGTCACGCGCAGCACCTTGCCGTCGTCGGACGGGTTGACGCCGAGGTCGGAGTCGCGGATGGCCTTCTCGATGGCCGACTTCGCGCCGAGGTCGTAGGGAGCGATGATGACGGTCCGGGCCTCGGGGACCTGGAAGCCGGCCAGCTGCTGCAGCGGCGTGGGCGTGCCGTAGTAGTCGGCGGTGATCTGGGCGAACATCGCCGGGTGGGCGCGGCCCGTGCGGATGGCGGCGAACTCTTCGCGCGTGTGCTCGACCGCCTTCTTCATGCGGGTCTCGGCATCGCGCAGGGTCTCGTCGATCACGTCATGCTCCGTTGCATCGTTGGGGGCGTCCGCGCCTCAGGCGTGGACGAGTGTTCCGATCATCTCACCACGCAGGGCACGCGTCACCGCGCCCTCGTCGTTCATGTTGAACACCATCATGGGCAGGTCGTTCTCCATGCACAGGGCGAAGGCGGCCGCGTCGACCACCTGCAGGTTGCGCTGGAGCGCCTCGTTGAAGGTGAGGCTGTCGAAGCGCTGGGCCTCGGGGTTGCTGCGGGGATCGGAGTCGTAGACGCCGTCGACCCCGTTCTTGCTCATCAGGACGACGTCGGCCTTGATCTCCAGGGCGCGCTGCGCCGAGACCGTGTCGGTGGAGAAGTAGGGCATGCCGGCGCCGGCGCCGAAGATGACCACGCGGCCCTTCTCCATGTGGCGGATGGCGCGGCGCGGGATGTAGGGCTCGGCGACCTGGGCCATCGCGATCGCGGACTGCACGCGCGTCTCGACGCCCTGCTTCTCGATGAAGTCCTGCAGCGCGAGGGCGTTCATGACGGTGCCCAGCATGCCGATGTAGTCGGCGCGGGCGCGCTCCATGCCACGCTGGCTGAGCTCGGCGCCGCGGAAGAAGTTGCCGCCGCCCACGACGATCGCGACCTGCACGCCGTCACGGACGGCCGAGGCCACCTGCGCGGCGGCGTCGTTGACCACGTCGGGGTCGATGCCGATGGCCCCGCCGCCGAAAACCTCACCCGAGAGCTTGAGAAGAACACGGCGCGCCATGGACACGAGGCTATCGGATGGACCGGCTCCCGCCGCCCTCAGGTGTGCGTGGCGTGGCTGGTGTGACCGGACGCACGAGGGCCCCGCGGATCGCTCCGCGGGGCCCTCGTCAGATCGGGGTGCGACTCAGGCGCCGACCTCGATGTGGCTGAACTTCTTGACCGTGATGCCGGCCTCGTCGGCGACGGCCTTGACGGTCTTCTTGTTGTCGGTGACGCTGGCCTGCTCGAGCAGGACGTTCTCCTTGAAGAAGCCGTTGACGCGGCCCTCGACGATCTTCGGCAGGGCCTGCTCGGGCTTGCCCTCCTCCTTGGCCGTGGCCTCGGCGATCTCGCGCTCCTTGGCGACGACGTCCGCGGGGACGTCCTCGCGCGAGAGCCAGCGCGGGCGCATGGCCGCGACCTGCATCGCGATGCCGCGGGCGACGTCCTCGTTGTCGCCCTCGTACTCGACGAGCACGCCGACGGCCGGGGGCAGGTCGCTGGCGCGACGGTGCATGTAGGTGGCGACGTTGCCCGAGAGGGCGCTGACGCGGCCCAGCTCGAGCTTCTCGCCGATGACGGCGGCCAGGGCGCTGATCGCCTCGGCGACGGTCTTGCCGTCGTCGAGGGTCACGTTCGCGAACTCGGCGGCGTCGGCCGGCTTCGCGGCGTCGGCGGCCACGGCGAGGCGCTCGGCCAGCTCGATGAACTGGTCGTTCTTGGCGACGAAGTCCGTCTCGGAGTTGAGCTCGACGATGGCCGAGCCGGCGTTGGCGACGAGGCCCGAGGAGGCCTCGCGCTCGGCGCCACGCTTGGCGGCCTTGGCCGCGCCCGAGATCCGCAGGATCTCGACGGCCTTGTCGAAGTCGCCCTCAGCCTCGGTGAGGGCCTTCTTGGCGTCCATCATGCCCGCGCCGGTCGCGTCGCGGAGCTTCTTCACATCGGCAGCAGTGATTGCCATGTTTCAACCTCGGTTCTGGTCTTGCCGCCGCGGCGGGTCACGCCGCGGCGGCAGGTGGACTGGTGACGCTCAGGACTCGGAGGGAGCCTCGGCGGCGGGGGCGGCATCGGTGGCCGGTGCCTCGGCGGCGGGCGCCTCGGTGGTCTCGGCAGCGGTGCCCTCGGCGGCGGCGGGGGCGGCGTCGCCCGTGGAGAGCAGCTCCTTCTCCCAGTCGGCCAGCGGCTCCTCGGCGCCGAGCTCGGAGCCCGGGGCCTCCTCGCCCGTCTTGGCGCCGCCACGCGACACGAGGCCCTCGGCCACGGCGTCGGCGATGACGCGCGTCAGCACGCCCACGGAGCGGATGGCGTCGTCGTTGCCCGGGATCGGGTAGTCGACGTCGTCGGGATCGCAGTTGGTGTCGAGGATCGCGACGATCGGGATGTTGAGCTTCTTGGCCTCGTCGACCGCGAGGTGCTCCTTCTTGGTGTCGACGATCCAGACCGCGTTCGGGACGCGGCCCATGTCGCGGATGCCACCGAGCGTGCGGTTGAGCTTGATGTACTCGCGACGCATCTGGAGGAGCTCCTTCTTCGTGCGGTTGGAGCCCGCGACGTCGTCGAAGTCGATTTCCTCGAGCTCCTTCATGCGCTGAAGGCGAGCGGACATCGTGGAGTAGTTGGTGAGCATGCCGCCCAGCCAGCGCTGGTTGACGTAGGGCATGCCGACGCGCTTGGCCTGCTCCTCGATCGGCTCCTGCGCCTGGCGCTTGGTGCCGACGAACAGGACGGTGCCGCCGCGGGCGACGGTGCCCTTGACGAACTCGTACGCCGAGTCGATGTAGGACAGCGACTGCTGCAGGTCGATGATGTAGATGCCGTTGCGCTCGGTCATGATGAAGCGCTTCATCTTGGGGTTCCAGCGACGGGTCTGGTGCCCGAAGTGGACGCCGCTCTCGAGCAGCTGACGCATGGTGACGACGGCCATGGCCGTACTTCCTTTCGAACCAAGTTGACGCACCGCCGGGATCGGCGATGCCCTGGTGTCCCACGCGAGCCACCCCAGGTGCCTGGGGACTCGGTACGCGCCCCGTTCGGTTGCTCACGTCACGGGAGAGGACACGCGAATTTCCGCCCCGAAGGACGGATCCGTCCCATTCTAGGGCACGCGCCCCCGTGCGCGGTAATCGGCTCGTCCACAGCCCGGCGCCGTCCTCGAGCCCCGTCCACAGCCTGCGATCACGGGGTTCCGCGCCCCCTCCCCCGGCGGTTGGGTCGAGGCATGAACCGCGCCCTCCGCCTCGTCCTCGTGGTGCTCTCGCTGTCGCTGCTGACCGCCCCGGCGCACGCCGCACCCTGGCAGTGGCCGCTCGGCGACCACCGCATCGACCGCGCATTCGACCCGCCGGACTCGGACTACGGGCCGGGCCACCGCGGCATCGACCTGCCCGGCCGCGTCGGGCAGACCGTGCGCGCGGTCGCCGCGGGGCGCGTGACGTTCGCCGGGACGGTCGCGGGCATCGCGACCATCACGATCACCCACGGCACCGAGCGGTCCACCTACCAGCCCGTGAGGGCGACGGTGCGGGTCGGCGACGCCGTGACGGCGGGCCAGCCGATCGGTCGCCTGCTCGGCGGCCACCCGTCGTGCGGCGGCTCGACGTGCCTCAACCTCGGGCGCCTGCGCGGAGACACGTACCTGGACCCCGCGCAGCTGCTCGCGACCGAGGGCGCCTACCGGCTCATCGACCCGGACGGGCCCGTTCCCGAGCCGCCCGAGGTCGCGAGCGGCGACCTGCCGCTCGACGGGCCGGTCACGTCCGCGTTCGGGATGCGCGTGCACCCGGTGACCGGCGAGCGGAGGCTGCACGACGGGGTGGACATCGGCGCCGCCTGTGGCACGGCGGTGCCCACCGTGGCCGGCGGCGTCGTCACGCACGCGGGGCCTCGCGGGCCCTACGGGCTGCAGGTCGAGGTGCGGCACGGGTCCGGCGCGACGTCCTACTCGCACCTCTCGTCCGTCACCGTCGGCCGCGGCCAGCACGTCGCGGCGGGCACGACCGTGGGACGCGTGGGCTCCACGGGGATGTCGACCGGCTGCCACCTGCACTTCATGCGCCTCGCCGGCGGGCGTCCCGTGGACCCGCTCGGCTAGGCCCGCGGGTGCGCCTGGGCGAACGCGGCACGCAGCCGGTCGGCGCTGACGTGCGTGTAGATCTGCGTCGTGCCGAGCGAGGCGTGGCCCAGCAGCTCCTGCACCGAGCGCAGGTCGGCGCCGCCCTCGAGCAGGTGGGTGGCCGCGGTGTGCCGCAGCCCGTGCGGGCCGACGTCGGGTGCGTCGGGCACCGCGGCGATCCGCTCGTGCACGATGCGGCGGACCACCCGGGCGTCGATCCGGCCGCCGCGGGCGCCGAGGAACAGCGCCGGGCCGCTGTCGGCGACCGCGAGCGCGGGGCGGCCGCGATCGAGCCACCGCGCCACCGCCTCCGCGGCGGGGACGCCGTACGGGACCATCCGCTCCTTCGAGCCCTTGCCCAGCACGCGCATCACGCGACGGTGCGCGTCGAGGTCGTCGACGTCGGCGCCCACGAGCTCGCCCACGCGCACACCCGTCGCCCAGAGCAGCTCGATGATCGCCAGGTCCCGCAGGCCGACGGGTCCGTCGTCGTCGATGGACTCGACGATGGCGTCCACGACCGCGCGCATGTCGGTCTGGTTGAGCGCGGGCGGGAGCGTCCGGTGTGCCTTCGGCGCGGCGAGCAGCGCCCCGGCGTCCGCGTCGGCGCGGCCCGTCCGCTCGAGCCAGGCGGTGAAGCGGCGGGCCGCCGTCGAGCGGCGGGCCATCGTCGTGCGGGCACGGCCGCGGGTCTGCAGGTTCGCGAGCCAGCTGCGCAGCGTGCGGATCGTGAGCGCGGCCGGATCGTCGACGTGCAGCAGCGAGGCGTGCTCGGCAAGGCTCGCCAGGTCCGTCAGGTAGGCGCGCACCGTGTGCTCGGACAGGTCGCGCTCGTCGCGCAGGTGACGCTCGTAGTCCGCCAGGACCCGCGCCCAGGACTCGCCCACGTCACCCATGCGACCACTCTCGCACCCGGCGGCGGCCGATCCCGGGAGGCACGGGTCAGGCCGGCTCGAGCCGGACCTCGGTCGCCTTGAGGCTGAGCCACACGGCCGCACCCGGCTCGAGGCCGAGCTCGGTGACGGAGTCGGTCGTGACGTCAGCGAGCCAGCCGCTCACCACGACGCGACAGGTGCCGGCGCGGAGCTCGACCGCCTCCACCTCCCCCGGAAGTACGTTGCGGGGGCTGCCGGACGGGCGGGTCCGGTGCAGCGCGACGGCGGCGGGACTGAACGTCGCCGTCGCCCGTGAGCCGGTCTCGAGCGGGAGCGTGGCCAGCCCGGTGACCTCGCGTCCGTCCGGCGTCCGCAGCCTGTCCGGCGCGACCACCGTCCCGGTCAGCAGGTTCACGCCGGACAGCGCCGCACCGAAGGCGCTGCGCGGGCGCGCCAGGACGTCCGCGGCGGTGCCCTCCTGCACGATCCGGCCCGCCTCGAGGACGGCCACGCGGTCCGCCAGCGTGAGCGCGTCGAGCGGCTCGTGCGTGACCACGACGGCCGTGCGGTCGGCCAACACCTCGCGCAGGAGCCGGCGCACCTCGGGGACGGCCTCGGCGTCGAGCGCGGCCAACGGCTCGTCGAGCAGGACGACCTCGGGCTCGGTGGCCAGGGCTCGCGCGATCGCCACGCGCTGGGCCTGCCCTCCGGAGAGCTCACGCGGCCGCCGGTCGGCCAGCGCGTCGACACCCGCCCGCTCCATCCAGGCCGACGCCACGCGACCGGGATCGTCGGTGCCGCGGCTGCGCGGGCCGAAGGCGACGTTCTCCCGGACGGTCAGGTGCGGGAAGAGCCGGGGCTCCTGCGCGAGCAGGCCCACCGAGCGACGGTGCGGCGGCAGCCACGTGCGCCCGGCGAACCAGGCGCGCTCCCCCGCCAGGACGCGTCCGTCCTGCGGCCGCAGCAGACCGGCCACGACCGACAGCACGGTCGACTTGCCCGCGCCGTTCGGGCCCAGCAGTGCGAGCGTCTCGCCGGACTCCAGGACGAGGCGGACGTCGACGTCGCGCGTGGCCTCGACGACGTGCGCGTCGAGGGTCACCACGGCGACCGCCCCGGCCGCTGGACGAGGGCGATCACGGCGACCGCCACGAGGATCAGCAGGAACGCGAGCGCGACGGCGGCGTCCGGATCGACCTCGCGCTGCAGGTAGATCTCGGTCGGCAGGGCGCGCGTCACGCCCTGCAGGCTGCCGGCGAACGTGACCGTCGCGCCGAACTCGCCCAGGGCCCGCGCGAAGCTCAGGACCGTCCCGGCCACCAGGCCCGGCGCGACGAGCGGCAGCGTCACCCGGCCCAGCACACGACTCGGGGCGGCGCCCAGCGTCGCGGCGATCTCGGCGTACCCCGCATCGGCTGCGCGCAGGGCGCCCTCGAGGCTCACCACGAGGAACGGCAGTGACACGAACGCCTGCGCCAGCACGACGGCCACCGTCGTGAACGCGATCTCGACGCCGAACGCCTCCAGCCGCTCGCCCAGCAGGCCCCGCCGCCCGAAGGTCGCGAGCAGCGCGATGCCGCCGACGACCGGGGGCAGCACGAGGGGCACGAGCACCACCGCCCGCACGAGGGGCACCCACCGGCCGCTCGCCCGGGCCAGGACGAGCGCCAGCGGGACGCCCAGCACGAGGCACAGCGCCGTGCTGGCGGCGGCCGTCCGAAGGCTCAGTCCGAGGGCGTCGCGCGAGGCCTCGGTCGTGACGAGCCCGGGGAACGCGGCCCAGTCCACCCGCAGCACGAGACCGAGGACGGGCAGGCCCACGAGCCCGAGCCCCACGAGCGCCGGGAGCAGCAGCCAGCGCGGCACGTCGGCGCGGCTGCTCACGGCGCACCGAACCCGGCCGCCGTCAGGACGCGGCGCCCCGTGGCGCTCGTCACGAACGCGGCGAACTGCTGGGCCAGCGCCCTGTCGTCGGCACCGTCGAGCGGCGCGATCGGGTAGCGGTTCACCACGGAGGAGGCCTCGGCCACCTCGACGCCGCGGACGGACTCGCCGGCGGCGAGCACGTCGGTCACGTAGACGACGCCGGCGTCGGCCTCGCCGCTGGCGACCTTGCCGAGCACGTCGGTCACCGACCGCTCCTCGCTGACGGGCGCGACGTCGACGTCCCCCGCGGCAAGGAGCCGCGCGGTGGCCGCGCCGCACGGCACCTGCGGCGCGCACAGCACGACCTTGACGTCCGGTCGCCCGAGGTCTCTGAGGGACCGCACGCCCGCTGGGTCGTCGCTCGGCGTGACGACCTGCAGCGTGTTCGTGGCGAACACGACCGGCTCGGCGGCCGTCGCCCCCGCCTCGGTGACGGTCCGCATCGTGCGCTCGTCGGCGGCGGCGAAGACGTCGGCCGGCGCGCCCTCCACGACCTGCGCCGCCAGGTCCGAGGAGCCGCCGAAGGAGAGCACGACGTCGACGTCCTCGTGCTCGCGCTCGAACGCCGTGGCCAGCTCGGTGAACGCCTCCGTGAGCGAGGCGGCCGCGAGCACCGTGACCCGTCGCTCGCCGGCCGACGAGGACGAGCAGCCGCCCAGTGCGGACGCCAGCAGGACCAGGACGAGGAGTCGTCTCACGCGCCCGGCCCGGCGGTCTCGAGCACGACGTTGGTCGCCTTGACCACCGCGACCGCGACGACGCCCGGCTCCAGGCCGAGCTCGCGGACGGACTCGGTGCTGACGAGCGAGACGACGCGGTGCGGACCGGCCTGCAGCTCGACCTGCGACATCACCGTGTCGCTGACGACCTCGGTGACGATCCCGACGAACCGGTTCCGGGCGGAGCGCGCGACGCCGGTCGGATCGGCCGCCGAGCGTCCCTCCGCGCGGACGTGGTCGGCCAGGCTGCGACCGTCGACCACCGTACGGCCCGCGGCGTCACGGTCCGCCGTCAGCCGACCCGTGCCGATGAGTCGTCGTACCGTGTCGGTACTGACGCCGAGGAATTCCGCGGCGTCGGAGACACGCACATGAGCCATGAACGCCACTCTATCGACGCATCTGCGTCCGGAACAGGAGAACGGATGGGCAGATCCGTCGACGAGCACGCACGCGCCGTCGCCGAGGCGGTGCGCCGGGCCGCGGACCGCCGCGCGCAGGACGCGCCCGCGCGCCGGGTCGTCGCGCCCGACCTCGCGGGACGCCTCGCCGAGCCCGCCCCGTCGGCCCTCGACGTGCCGGGCTTCGACAACAGCCAGATGGACGGCTTCGCGGTGCACTCGGCCGACCTCGCCGCCGCCGGGTCCACCCCGGTGGCGCTGCCCACCGTCGCCCATGTCGTGGCCGGGGGCGGCGCGCCGGCGCCGCTCGCGCCGGGCACGGTGGCGCCGATCATGACCGGCGCGCCGATCCCGCCGGGCGCCGACGCGGTCGTGCCCGTCGAGCGGACCCGTCCCGGCGACTTCGGGCCGGTCGAGGGCGGCGGCCTGGTCGAGTTCGCCGAGCCGGTCGCCCCTGGCACCTTCGTCCGGCGGCGCGGGTCGGACATCCGTGCGGGCGAGCCCGTGCTGGCCGCCGGCGCCCCGCTGCACGCGGCGGCGGTCGGCGCGCTGGCCGCCGCTGGTGTCGGGACCGTCAGCGTCGCTCCCCCACTGCGCATCGCCGTCGTCGGGACCGGCACTGAGGTCGTCAGCGGGGACGTTCCCGACTCGAACTCCCGCGCGCTGCTCGCGCACGCCCACGAGCTCGGGCTCGGGCTCGGGCTCGCGGCGACGGCTCATGTCGTCCCCGACGAGCCGCCGGCCCTGCGCCGGCTGCTCGACCGGCTCGCGGGCGACCACGACCTCGTCGTGACCACCGGCGGCGTGAGCGCCGGCACGCGCGAGGTGGTGCGGCAGGTGCTGTCCGAGACTCCGGGCGCCTGGTTCGGCCATGTCGACGTCCAGCCCGGTGGTCCGCAGGGGCTCGCGTCGGTCGTCGCCGGCGACCGCGAGGTCCCGGTCGTCTGCCTGCCGGGCAACCCGGTCAGCGTGCTGGTCTCGTTCGAGCTGTTCGTCCGTCCCCCGCTGGCCACGGCGGCGGGCCGCGTCGGGTGGCGGCCGTCCGGCACGTCGGTGCTTGCCGAGCCGTTGAGCTCCCCCGAGGGCCGGCTGCAGGTGCGGCGTGGGCGCCTCGACGAGGACGGACGCGTGCGCCTCGTCGGCGAGGCCGGCTCGCACCTCGTGGCCGCGTACGCGCGCGCCGACCTGCTGGTCTTCGTGCCCGAGGACGTCACGGCGCTGTCCCCCGGCGATAGCGTGGAGTGGTGGAGAATCGCATGACCGGCCCGGCCGGCGACCCCGACCTGTCGCACTACCGCTCCGACGGCAGCGCCCACATGGTCGACGTCAGCGCCAAGGCGCCGACGAAGCGCCGCGCGACGGCGTCCGGCCTTCTGCGCACGCGACCCGACGTGGTCGAGCGGATCATGGCGGGCGACCTGCCGAAGGGCGAGGCGCTGGCCACGGCTCGCGTCGCCGGCATCCTGGCCGCGAAGCAGACGCCGGCGCTGGTCCCGCTGTGCCATCCGCTGCCGCTGAGCTCGATCACCGTCGACTTCCGCGCCGAGGGCGACGCCGTCGCGATCGAGGCGACCGTGGCCACCACGGCCCCGACGGGCGTCGAGATGGAGGCGCTGACCGCCGTGAGCGTCGCCGCCCTCACGCTGTTCGACATGGTCAAGGCCGTCGACGCCCGCGCCGTCATCGAGTCGGTGCGTGTCGAGGAGAAGACCGGTGGCACCCACGACTGGAGCCGCGATGAGTGACGCGCCGCGCCGGCTCGGGGTGGTGGTGTCCTCCACCCGCGCCGCTCAGGGTCGCCGCGAGGACCTGACGGGTCCACGGATCGCGGACTGGGGCCGCCGTCACGGCTTCGAGGTCTCGGGCCCACACGTCGTGGCCGACGGCCCCGACGTGGGCGCGACCCTGCGCCGGCTCGTGGACGAGGGCTGCGCGCTCGTCGTCACCACCGGCGGCACCGGCTTCACGGACGACGACCACACGCCCGAGCAGACCGCCGCGATCGTCGACCGCCCGGCGCCGGGCATCGCCGAGGCGATCCGCGCGAAGGGGCGCACCACCACGCCGATGGCGGACCTCTCGCGCGGCATCGCCGGCATCAGCGGCCGGACGCTCCTGGTGAACCTGCCCGGCTCGACGGGCGGCGTCCGCGAGGGACTGGAGGTCCTGGAGGGCTTCGTCGATCACGCCCTCGAGCAGCTGGGCCACGGCCAGCCGGCCGAGCGCCCCCTGCACACCTGAGGGCTCAGACGACCCGCTGAACCACGACGACGCTGTCGCGCAGCACGACCTCGGCGCCGTCCGGCGCATAGGCGCGGCGGTCCTGCAGCTCGGCGGTGACCGTCCGCCACTCGTCCGGTGCCAGGTCCAGCATCGCGAGGTCGTCCTCGGGCGTCGGGAACGACATCGTGGTCCGGTGCTCCTCGGCGTGGCTGTGCGCCCACGGCGGCGGAGCGGCGTGCGCGACGATCAGCAGGTGCCCGTCCGGCGCCACGCGCCCGGCGGCCGCGCGCAGGATGCGGGCGCGGTCGAGCTCGACCGGCGACTGGAGGAACGAGGCGGTGACGAGGTCGAACTGCTGGTCGGACGACCATGTCGCGAGGTCCGCGGCGACCCACGTCACCCTGCCGCTGAGGCCCGCGCGCTCCGCCGCGACCTCCGCGCGCGCCAGGGCCGTCGGCGACACGTCGACGCCCACCACGGTCCAGTCGCGCTCGGCGAGCCACAGGGCGTCCCCGCCCTCGCCACACCCGAGATCCAGCGCCCGGCCGGGCTTCAGGTCCTCGGCCGCCTGCGCCAGGGCGGCGTTCACCCGGCCCGACCAGACGCCGTCGCGGCCGCCGTACTTCGACTCCCAGTACTCGAAGACCTCACTCGTCGCGTCGCTCACGCCGTCAACCTACCGCCGCCTGCCCACCCGGGCCCGCCGATCGCCACCAGCCGCGCTCGTCCCCGGCCACGACTCCGTGGCGTTCCAGCTCGCGCAGCGCCCGATGGACCGGGACGGTGCCCAGCCGCAGGACCGAGGCGATCCGCTCGAGCGGCTCGGGCTCGGCGCCGAGCCGCACCCAGACCCGCCGCGCGGCGGCGCCGACGGCGGGGACGTCGTCGCCGACCAGCCCGAAGGTGTCGGCCAGCACGTCGCGACCCGAGGTCACGAGCAGTGCCTTGCCGTCACGGACCGCCCGATGGGTCCCGCCCGAGGCCTGCGACGTCACCGGACCGGGCACGACCATCGTCGTGCGGCCCAGCTGGTCGGCCCAGTTCAGCGTGTTGAGCGAGCCGCTGCGCTGCGCCGCCTCGACCACGACGACGCCCACACTGAGCGCCGCGATGAGCCGGTTGCGCACCAGGAACCGGTGCTTCTTGGGCTCGGCGCCCGGCGGGAACTCGCTCACGACGAGGCCCTCCTCCGCGATGCGCCGCAACAGCGCCGCGTGCGTCCCGGGATAGTCGACGTCCACCCCGCACGCCATCACCGCGACCGTCGGTCCGCCGGCGAGGAGCGCGCCGCGGTGCGCGCACGCGTCGATGCCGAACGCCGCCCCGCTGACGACCGCATGACCCTGGTCGGCGCAGTCCGCGGCGATGTCGCTCGCGCACTCGGCCCCGTACGTCGTGCACGTGCGCGCCCCGACGACCGCGACCGGCGCGGCGGCGATCACCGACAGGTCCCCTCCCCCGCGCACCCACAGGCCGAGCGGGGCGCCCGCCACCTGGCCGATGCCCTCGAGGTGGTCGAGGTCGTCCAGGGCCACGGGCCACGCCGCCGACCCGGGGACGACCCACCGGGCACCGACCTCGTCAGCGCGGCGGAGCACACCGTCCAGTCGTCGCTCGGCGTCCGTCGCCGCCTCGTGCCAGCGGTCGGGGATGTCCCCCGCGCCGGCGCGGACCGCCCGCCACAGCTCGTCCGGATCCGCGCGCTCGCGCCACTCGACGAGCCGCGGGTCACCCGCCTCGACGGTGAGCGACAGCAGCAGCCGGGCCCGTGCCTGCCGCGCCGTCACGCGGCCTCCATCAGCCGGACGACCTCGCCGCCGAGCGGGCTGCCGCGACGCAGGTCGAGCGCCGTCTGGACGTCGTCGACCGTGGGACGCTCGTGTCCGCACAGGTCGGCGACGCTCCACGCGAGCCGGAGCACGCGATCGGCCGACCGCGGCGTGATCTTGTGGCCGCGCACCTGCCGCTCGAGCAGCCGCGTGCCCTCGTCGCAGGCGGGCCAGGCCTTGCGCAGCTCGACGCCGGGCACCGCCGCGTTCACGCGCCAGGGGGTGCCCGCGTAGCGCTGCCGCTGGCGCAGCCGCGCCTCGGCGACGCGTCCGGCCAGGTCGGCCATCGACGGGGCCGCTCCGAGCGACTCGCCCAGCTCCCGGCGGGACGGCTCGACCAGCGTCCGGTGGATGTCGATCCGGTCACGGATGGGGCCGGACAGCCGATCGGCGTAGCGGCGCCGCATCGGAGCCGAGCACTCGCACCGCTGCATGACCGAGCCGGCGTGGCCGCAGGGGCACGGGTTCGCGGCCAGCACCAGCTGGAACCGCGCCGGGAACGTCGCCGTCTGCGCCGCGCGGGAGACCACGACCTGCCCGCTCTCGAGTGGCTGGCGCAGCGCCTCGAGGACGTTCACGGCGAACTCGGGCGCCTCGTCGAGGAACAGCACGCCGTGGTGCGCGAGCGACATCGCACCCGGCCGGACGGTGCGGCTGCCGCCGCCCACGACCGCGACGGCGCTCGCCGTGTGGTGCGGCTCGAGGAACGGCGGACGCACGAGCATCGGCACGTCCGCAGGCAGGACGCCCGCGAGCGAGTGCAGCGCGCTGACCTCGAGCGAGTCGGCCGGCTCGAGGTCGGGCAGCAGCGCCGGCAGGCGTTGGGCGAGCATCGTCTTGCCCACGCCGGGCGGACCGGTGAGCAGCAGGTGGTGCCCTCCGCTCGCGGCGATGAGCGTCGCTAGGCACGCGTCCTCCTGTCCGACGACGTCGGCGAGATCGAGATCCGTCGGGCCCAGCCCGGCCCAGCCACCGTCCGCGCCGTCGCCGAGCGGCGGCACGGGCGGGTCGTCCGGCTCCTCCTCGCCGCGCAGCATCGCGACGAGCTGGCGCAGCGAGCGCACCCCGACGACGTCGACCGCCGGCACGAGCGCCGCCTCGGGCACGTTCGACTCCGGGACGAAGACCCGCTCGAAGCCTGCCTCGGCGGCGGCCAGCGTGGCGGGCAGCACCCCTCGGACCGCGCGCAACCGCCCGTCGAGCGCGAGCTCCCCCAGGAAGACCGACGTCCCGAGCGTCTCGGGCGGCACCACGGCCTTCGCCGCGAACACCCCCAGTCCCATCGCGAGGTCGTAGTGCGACCCGCTCTTGGGCAGGCTGGACGGCGCCAGGCTGATCGTGACCCGTGTGTCGGGCCACGAGGTGCCCGAGTTCACCACCGCCGACCGAACGCGGTTGCGCGCCTCGCTCACCGTCGTGTCCGCCAGGCCGACCACGACCGTCGCCGACAGGCCCGACGCGATGTCGACCTCGACCTCGACGGGCCGGCCAGCCAGCCCGTCGAGGGCGATCGAGTGCACCGCCGCCATCACGCCACCCCCGCGATGCGCTCGACGCGCGGGCCGCCGGCGCGAGGGACGTGCACCGTGACCACGTCGATGCGCACCCCGGCCGGGGACACGGCGTTGACCTCGAGCCACGCGGCGAGCGCGCGCCGCAGCCGCTGGACCTTCAGCCCCGAGACCGCCTCCAGCGCCGTGCCGTGGCGCGTGCTGGTGCGGGTCTTGACCTCGCACACGACGAGCGTGTCGCCGTCGCGCGCGACGATGTCGATCTCACCGAAGCGGCACGTCCAGTTGCGGGCCAGGATCGCCATGCCGAGCGATCGCAGGTGATCGGCGGCGATCCGCTCGCCGTAGTCGCCGAGTGCTTGGTTCCGCGCGTAGGTCATGCCCCGAGCCTCGCGTCGCGGAGGCCGTGGAGGAAGGCGCTCGCGCGGACCTGTGGACGCACGCGACGACGCCGCCGGGCCTGTGGAGGAACCACGGGCCCGGCGGCGTCGGATCAGGTGTCAGAGGACCTTGGTCATCCAGCCGTGGCGGTCCTCGGCGCGGCCGTACTGGATGTCGACCAGCGCGGCGCGGATGTCGGCGGTGACCTTGCCGGACTCGCCCTCGGCGCTGACGACCTCGCCGCCGTCCCACTTGAGCTTGCCCACCGGGGTCACGACCGCGGCGGTGCCGCACGCGAAGACCTCGGTGATCGAGCCGTCGGCGACGCCGTCGCGCCACTCGTCGATGCTCACGCGGCGCTCGACCACCTCGTGGCCGAGGTCGCGCGCGATCTGCAGGATCGAGTCGCGCGTGATCCCCTCGAGGATCGAGCCGCTCAGCTCGGGCGTCACGATCGACCCGTCGGACTGCACGAAGTACAGGTTCATGCCGCCGAGCTCCTCGATCCAGCGGTGCTCGACCGAGTCCAGGAACGCGACCTGCGCGCAGCCGTGAGCGGCGGCCTCCTGCTGCGGCAGCAGGCTGGCGGCGTAGTTGCCACCGCACTTGGCCGCCCCCGTGCCGCCCGAGCCCGCACGCGAGAACGTCTCGGACAGCCAGATGTCGACCGGCTTGACGCCCTCGGCGAAGTACGCGCCGGCGGGCGACGCGATCACCGAGTACGTGACGTGCTGGCTGGGCCGCACGCCGAGGAAGACCTCGGACGCGAACATGAAAGGACGCAGGTAGAGGCTGCGCTCCTCACCCGTGGGGACCCAGTCGCGGTCCGCCTCGATGAGGGCCCGGACCGAGCCGATGAACCACTCGACCGGCAGCTCGGGCAGCGCCAGACGGTGAGCCGAGCGCTGGAGGCGGACGGCGTTGGCGTCGGGGCGGAACAGCCACACCGAGCCGTCGGCGTGGGCGTAGGCCTTGAGGCCCTCGAAGATCTCCTGCGCGTAGTGCAGCACCGCGGTCGCCGGGTCCAGGGACAGGGGGCCGTACGGCACGACCCGGGGGTCGTGCCAGCCGGCCTCGGGCGTCCACTCGGTGAGGAACATGTGATCGGTGAAGTAGTTGCCGAAGCCGGGGTCGACGAGGATCGACTCCCGCTCGGCGTCACTGCGCGCGTTCGGATTGCGCTCCAGTCGCGGGGAGAACGCAGGGGTGGTCATGCCGGACACGATAGTCCTTTCGATGGGAGGGGTGGTGGTCGTCAGCCGACCGATACCGCCCCGGCCACGCGCGACGCGATGGCCTCCCCCACCTCCTGCGTGGAACGCGGCTGACCCGAGCGGGCAGCGATGTCGGCCTCGACGGCCTCGGTGATGCGCGCCGCCTCGGCTGCGTGGCCGAGGTGGTCGAGCAGCAGGCCGGCGGACAGGATCGCCGCCGTCGGGTCGGCCTTCGACTGGCCCGCGATGTCGGGCGCCGAGCCGTGGACCGGCTCGAACATGCTGGGCGCCGTGCGATCGGGGTTGACGTTGCCGCTCGCGGCCAGGCCGATGCCACCGGTCACGGCCGCGGCCAGGTCGGTCAGGATGTCGCCGAACAGGTTGTCGGTGACGATGACGTCGAAGCGACCCGGGTCGGTCGTCAGGAAGATCGTCGCGGCGTCGACGTGCAGGTAGTCCACCGTGACGTCCGGGAACTCCGCGGCGACGGCCTCGACCGTGCGGCTCCACAGGTGCCCGGCGTGGACCAGCACGTTGTTCTTGTGCACGAGCGTGAGCTTGCGGCGCGGGCGCGCCTGGGCACGGGCGAACGCGTCGCGGACGACGCGCTCGACGCCGAAGGCCGTGTTGAGGCTGACCTCGGTGGCGACCTCCTGCGGCGTGCCGACGCGGATCGCGCCGCCGTTGCCGACGTACGGGCCCTCGGTGCCCTCGCGGACGACGACGAAGTCGATGTCGCCGGGGTCCGCGAGCGGCGTCGGGACGCCCGGGAAGAGCTTCGACGGGCGCAGGTTCACATAGTGGTCCAGCTCGAACCTCAGCCGCAGCAGCAGGCCGCGCTCGAGCACGCCCGAGGGGACCGAGGGGTCGCCCACCGCGCCGAGCAGGATCGCGTCGTGCCCGCGGATCTCCTCGAGCACGGAGTCGGGCAGGGTCTCGCCCGTCGCGTGCCAGCGGCGCGCGCCCAGGTCGTAGGCCGTCCGGTCGAACGTGATCCCCGTGTCGGCGGCGACGATGTCGAGAACCTTCAGGGCCTGGTCGGTGACCTCGGGGCCGATGCCGTCGCCGGCAACGACCGCGAGCGAGTAGGTGCTGGTCATGTGGTCCATCCTAGGACGCTGGTCTCAGATGCTGAAACGCGGGTCTCGCACTCTGGTCAGTTGTCCTCGGGGACCTCGTCGAAGGATCCGGCGTCGTCGCGCAGGTGGGCGGGGCCCCATTCGATGGTGAGGGTCGGTTCGTACATGGGAGTGCTCCTCTGAAGCATGGCGGTGTGTGGTGGAGAGCGGGATCCGGCGATCCGGCGACACTGCGGGCCACGCGCTGCGACGGGTGAGTCGTTCAGCGATTCAGAGGAGGAACCAGGTCCTGGTCCGGTACATCTGCTGCAGAGTCGTCGAGCCAACGCCGAAACTCCGCGGCAGGTGTGGCCCTAGGAGGTCCTGCCGCGGCAAGCGAGGAATACGAGCTGCTTCCGCATGTCCGCGAGCATACACGGGGGCGGGGTCACGGCCGGGAGCGTTGCCGGCATGTCTCATCCCATGAGCCACGGCACGCCCTCCGGACCGTCGTGACACACTGACCAGATGAGCGCACCGGTCGAGGTACCCGAGCTGGTCGCCCGCGCGCTGGACCTGTCCCGGCGCCGCGGGTTCATCACGTCGACCCGCAGCGAGACCGGTCGCCTGCTCGCCGCCCTGGCCGCCTCGCGCACCGGCACGCTCGCCGAGCTGGGCACGGGCTGCGGTGTGGGATCGGCATGGCTCTCCAGCGGTGCGCCGAAGGGCGCCCACATCGTCACCGCCGAGCTCGACCCGGGCCTGGCCGAGGACGTGCAGCAGATCTTCAGCGACGCCGAGAACGTCGAGGTCACGTGCGGCGACTGGACCGTGCTGGAGAAGTACGCCCCGTTCTCGCTGCTGTTCGTCGACGTCCGCGACGTCATGGCCAGCATCGACGTCCTGGCCGACCTGCTCGAGCCGGGCGGCATCGCGGTGCTCGACGACTTCGTCCCCTCGCCGTTCTGGCCGCCCATCGTCGACGGCCACGTCGACACGATTCGCGAGCAGTGGCTCACGGACGAGCGGTTCGCCGCCGTCGAGATGCTGATCGACCCCGACGCGAGCCTCATCATCGCCACCCGACGCTGACCCTCTCCCGTTCTAGCCTCGAAGCACCAGACGAGGTCAACGGAAGGATCAGTCCATGTCCGAACCGACTCACCCCGCCCGCAGGGGCCGCGGCGGCGTCCGACTCGTGGGACTGCTGTCGATCATCGCCGGCCTGGTGCTCATCGCCGCCGGCGCCGTCACCTGGTACGTCGTCACCGACCAGCTCGTGGCCCAGAACATCACCGTGTCCGAGGACGCGGACTGGTTCGCCGGCAAGCAGGTGAACGGACCACTGGACGCCTACTCCCAGGCCCAGGTCATCGACAAGCACGCCCTCGAGGCCACCGGCGGCAAGACCTACGCCGAGCTCGAGCAGGACGACCCGCTGCGCGAGGTCGCGATGAACGCGTCGTTCCTGCGTGCCTCGCTGTTCACCTCCGTGGTCGCCTACGGCGTGGCCCTGTTCGCGGCGGGCATGGGCCTGCTGTGGATCCTGCTGGGCTGGGCACTGCGGCGCCTGGCGCCCTGACCGGCGCCGGCCCTCAGGCGGCCGCCGGCGCGGTGACGCGCGGGCGCATCTCGAACCACGGCAGGAAGAACTGCACGATGGGGCCGATCGCCAGCGCGTAGACGACCGTGCCGACACCGATCGTGCCGCCGAGGGCGAAGCCGGCGACCACGACGGTGACCTCGAGCGCCGTCCGCACGGCCCTCACGCTCAGGTCCGTGCGCGCGACGATCCCCGTCCAGAGGCCGTCGCGCGGACCGGGCCCGAGCCCGGCGCCCACGTACATCGCGCCGGCCAGGCCGTTGCCGACGACGCCGCCGGCGAGCAGCAGGACGGCCACGGCCGGATGCTCGGCGTCGGGCAGGACGGCGAGCGTCGCGTCGGCCGCGAGGCCGATGACGATCACGTTGAGGACCGTGCCGATGCCCGGCCGCTGTCGCAGCGGGATCCACAGGAGCAGGACCAGGGCGCCGACCAGGATCACGACCTGGCCGAACGTGAGCGGCACGTGATGGGTCAGTCCCTCGTGGAAGACGTCCCACGGGTCCAGGCCGAGCCCGGAGCGGACCAGCATCGCCATCGTGGCGCCGTAGAGCCACAGACCCAGCATCAGCTGGACGAGTCGCCGCATCATGCGCGCTCCCCCGACCGGACGATCCGAGCGGTCGGCTGACGGCGCAGTCCGTCGACGCGCACGGCGCGGACGGTCGCGATCACGCCCCACACGGCGAGGGCGACGAGAAGGATCCACCAGAGCATGATGCCACGATGCGCCGAAGTGGCCTTGGAATCCATAGCCACTCATGGGACAGTGGCCCTCATGGAGCGCACCACGACCCTCTCGGCGCGGCGACTGGCCTCGATGCTCGACGCGTCGGAGGACGGGACGGGCCCCGCGTACCGTCGGCTCGCCGACCGGATCCGCTCGGCCGTGATGGACGGCCGCATCCCCACGGGCACGCGCCTGCCGAGCGAGCGCGCGCTGGCGGAGGCCACCGGACTGAGCCGCACCACCACGACCCGGGCCTACGAGGCGCTCCGCTCGACCGGACTCGCCCGGACGCGGCACGGCTCGGGGACCGTCGTCCACGTCCCGCTCGGTGCCGCCGGCTCGACCAGCATGCTGGGGCGTCCCTCCCGTCCCGACGGCGTGGCGCTCACGGCCGCCGCGGCCGAGGCCCCCGACGGCTTCGCCTCGCTCGTCGAGCGGGCCATGCGCAGCCTGCCCGCCGTGCTCGCGACCGACGGCTACCTGCCCGACGGGCTGCCGATCCTGCGCGAGCGCCTCGCCGCACGCTTCACCGCCCAGGGCGTGCCCACCGACCCCGACCAGATCGTCGTGACCACCGGTGCCCAGAGCGCCCTGTCGCTCCTCGTCGCGGTGCTGGTGCGGCCGGGCGACCGGGTCGTCGTCGAGGGCTGCGGCTACCCGCACGCGTTCGACATGCTGAGCCGCGCGGGCGCGCGCCTGCTGCCGCTGCCCGTCGGCGACGATCCGTGGCCGGTGGACGACCTCGCCCGCGTGGCGCCGTCGGCGCAGCTCGCGATGCTCGTCCCCGACTTCCACAACCCGACCGGGTCGCTCATGGGCTCCCCCGCCCGCCGGGCCGTCGCCCGGACCCTCGCCGCCTCCGGCGTCACCACGATCGTGGACGAGACCCTGCGGGACCTCGCGATCGGCGATCTCGAGATGCCCGAGCCCTACGCCCACCACGACCCCAACGCGATCGTCGTCGGCTCGGCGGCGAAGTCGCTGTGGGGCGGGCTGCGCATCGGCTGGATCCGGGCGCCCCGCTCGCTCGTGTCCAAGCTCGTGCAGGAGCGGATGGTGCGCGACCTCGGCACGGCCGCACTGGACCAGCTCGTGGTGGCCACCGCGCTCGAGCACGGCGAGATCGTCCCCGCGGGACGACGCGAGGACCTGCGGGCCCGCCGCGACGCCCTCGCCGAGGCGGTCGGCCGGCACCTGCCCGACTGGCGGCTCAACCGCCCCGAGGGCGGCCTCTCGCTGTGGGCAACGCTGCCCGTCGCCGCGAGCTCGTCCCTGACCGTCGCGGCCCAGGACGAAGGGCTGACGCTCACCCCCGGACCGCGGTTCTTCCCGACGCTGCCCGCGCTCGGCGAGCGCCACCTGCGGCTGCCGTTCGTCCTTCCGCCGGAGCAGGTCGACGACGCGGTGGGCCGGCTCGCGCGGGCGTGGCAGCGCGTCGTCTCGGGCCAGCCGCAGGGCGCCCACGACCCGGACACGGTCGACCTCATCGCCTGAACGACGCCGGTCACGCGGCCGCGTCTCGTGTTGCGGGCGGTCCCGACACACCGCAAAGTGCCATACAGGCCGCCCGTCCGGGGTCCTGGCCACGACGGGCGAGGAGCGTCATGGACCTGCTGCGCAAGAAGGACGTCGAGGACGTCATCCACCAGAACGACGACGAGGGCCCCGACGCCGAGCACGCCACCGGCCTGCGCAAGAACCTCTCGGCGATCGACCTGATCGGGTTCGGCATCGGCATCGTGATCGGCACGGGCATCTTCACCCTCACGGGCCTGCAGGCGCGCGACAACGCGGGTCCCGCCGTCACGATCTCGTTCCTCATCGCCGGCGTCGTCGCCCTGCTCGCGGCCCTGTGCTACGCCGAGCTCGCCTCGGCCGTGCCCACGGCCGGCAGCTCGTACACCTACAGCTACACGACGATCGGCGAGATCTTCGCCTGGATCATCGCGTGGGACCTGATCCTGGAGTTCGCGCTCGGCGCGGCCGTCGTGGCGCGCGGCTGGTCCGGCTACGTCGCCGGCGTGTTCGACCTGCCCGAGAAGTGGTTCGCCGAGGAGGGCTCCGTCGTCAACGTCGGCGCCATCGCGATCACCCTGGTGCTGGGCTGGGTCGCGATGCGCGGCATCCGCGAGTCCGCGTGGGTCACGAACGGCCTCGTCGTCATCAAGGTCGTCGTGTGCATCTTCGTGATCGCGGTGGGCGCGTTCTACGTCAAGACCTCCAACTGGGTGCCGTTCATCCCCGAGTCCAAGGCGCCCGAGGAGGGCGCCGTCGCCAGCGGCCTGCACGCGCCGCTGTGGCAGGCGCTCACCGGCATCGAGCCGGCCACGTACGGCATCGCGGGCGTGTTCGTCGCGGCCGCCGTGGTGTTCTTCGCCTACTCCGGCTTCGAGGCGGTCGCCAACCTCGGCGAGGAGACCAAGAACCCCAAGCGCGACATGCCGATGGGCCTGCTCGGCACGCTCGCGATCTGCACGATCCTCTACGTCGGCGTGTGCCTCGTCATGACCGGCATGGTCCACTACTCGAAGCTCTCCGAGGGCGACGCGGTCGCCGACGTCTTCGACCAGGTCGGCGTCGAGTGGGCCGGCATCCTCATCGGCATCGCGGCCGTGGCGGGCCTGACCTCGGTCATCCTCGTGGACCTCGTCGCCATGGGCCGCATCGGCTTCGCGCTCGCCCGTGACGGCCTGCTGCCGCCGATCTTCCGCCGCATCCACCCGACGTGGGGCACGCCCGTGCTGATGACCGCCCTGACGATCACCGCCGTGGCCCTGCTCGCCGGCTTCGTCCCGATCTCGGTCCTGGCCGAGATGGTCAGCATCGGCACCCTGTTCGCGTTCGTCGTCGTCGCGATCGCCGTGATCGTCCTGCGCCGCACCTCGCCGGACATGAACCGCCCGTTCCGCGCTCCCCTGGTCCCGCTGCTGCCGATCCTGACGGTCGGCGCGTGCCTGGGCCTCATGGCCAGCCTCGCGGTCGACACGTGGCTGCGGTTCATCGTGTGGCTGCTGCTCGGCTTCATCGTCTACTTCGCCTACGGCTACAAGCACTCGCGGCTCAACACGGCCGCGGCGAAGGAGGCGGCGTGAGCATCGTCGTCGGCTTCGGCAGCGACACGCGCAGCACGTCCGCGCTCGACCTCGCCTCGGAGATCGCGCACACGACAGGCGAGGACATCGTGCTCGTGAGCGTCGTGCAGGACAGCTGGGACTCGCTGCGCGACTTCGCGGGCGTGGACGACGAGTGGCGCCGCCAGGTCCGCACGCAGGCGGGCGAGGCGCTCGCCGAGGCGCGCGAGCACCTCGGCAACGAGCACCGCGTCGTGACCCGCGCGCGGACGGCGCGGTCCGTGCCGCAGTCGCTGCTCGAGGAGGTCCGCGAGAACCGGGCGAAGCTCGTCGTCGCCGGCTCCGCCTCGCACGGGGCGCTCGGCCGCATCGCGTTCGGCAGCACGAACGACCGCCTCGCGCACAGCTCGGAGACGCCGGTCGCGATCGCGCCGCGTGGCTACACGGCGCACCCGAACGGCATCGAGCGGCTCGTCGTGGCCGTCGACCCGACCTCGTCGGACGAGGCGCTGGCCCAGCCCGTCGCCGACCTCGCGTCCTGGCTGGGCGTCCCCGTCGAGATCGTCACGTTCGCCGTCCGCAGCGGGTCGCGCAGCGCGATGGCGACGTTCGCCGACCAGGGCGTGCGGCAGGCGTGGGCCGAGTTGGTCCACGAGCACCAGGTGCGGCTCGCGAAGCGCATCGGCGAGCTCTCCCCCGACACCGAGGTGAGCACGGTGCAGATCAGCACCGGCGAGCGCTGGTCGCTCGCGCTGGACTCCTACGGCTGGCGCGGCGGGGACCTGCTCGCGGTCGGCTCCAGCCAGCACGGCCCGGTCGCACGCGTCTTCGTGGGCTCGACGGCCACGCGCATCGTCAACCACAGCCCCGTCCCGGTGGTGCTGCTCCCCCGCCCCGCTCCGCTGAAGTCCCCGCGCGCACCCCGGGCGAGGCGGCCCCGCAAACGCTGAACGCGGCGCCCCGCGCGACCCGGAGGGGTCGGTGGGACGCCGCGCTCGGCGTGGGTGCGTCGCGTCAGCGAGCGGCGCTGCCCTCGGTGTAGTCGTCGTCGGCCTGCTTCCACGAGAAGTGGGCGCGCAGCGTCTTGCCGGTGGCCTCGATCGGGTGACCGGCCTCCTTCTCGCGCAGCTCGAGGAACTCCTTGCCGCCGTTGTCCTGGTCGGAGATGAAGCGCTCGGCGAACGCACCGCTCTGGATGTCCGCGAGGACCTCCTGCATGCGCTGCTTCACGCCCGCGTCGATCACGCGCGGGCCGGAGACGTAGTCGCCGTACTCGGCGGTGTCCGAGATGCTCCAGCGCTGCTTGGCGATGCCGCCCTCCCACATGAGGTCGACGATGAGCTTGAGCTCGTGCAGGACCTCGAAGTAGGCGATCTCGGGCTGGTAGCCGGCCTCGGTGAGCACCTCGAAGCCCGCCTGGACCAGGTGCGACATGCCGCCGCACAGGACGGCCTGCTCGCCGAAGAGGTCCGTCTCGGTCTCCTCGGTGAAGGTGGTCTTGATGACGCCGGCGCGCGTGCCGCCGATGCCCTTCGCGTACGAGAGCGCGAGGTCCCAGGCCTGGCCCGAGGCGTCCTGCTCGACCGCGATGATGTCCGGGATGCCGCGGCCCGCGACGTACTCGCGGCGCACCGTGTGGCCCGGGGCCTTCGGGGCGACCATGATGACGTCAATGCCCTCGGCCGGCTTGATGTAGCCGAAGCGGATGTTGAAGCCGTGGCCGAACACGAGGGTGTCGCCGGCAGCGAGGTTCGGGGCGATCGACTCGGCGTAGACGTGGCGCTGGACCTGGTCGGGCGTGAGGATGACGATGACGTCGGCCTCCTCGACGGCCTCGGCGACGGGCAGGACGCGCAGGCCCTCGGCCTCGGCCTTCGCCACGCTCTTGCTGCCCTCGGCCAGACCGATGCGGACGTCGACGCCCGAGTCGCGCAGGTTGAGCGCGTGGGCGTGGCCCTGGCTGCCGTAGCCGATCACGGCCACGTTCTTGCCCTGGATCAGGGACAGGTCGGCGTCGTCGTCGTAGAAGAGTTCAGCCACGATTCTCGGTTCTCCTTGGTTGGTGGTTCGGGGGGCGCAGGCGTGCGCCGGCGCGATACGTGAGGGTTCGGGTCAGCCCGCGGCGGTGCCGGGGACGGTGCGCAGCGTGCGATCGGTGATGGAGCGCGAGCCACGACCGATCGCGACGCGACCGGACTGGGCGATCTCGCGGATGCCGAAGGGCTCGAGCACGTTGAGCATCGCGGTGAGCTTGCCGGCGTCGCCGGTGGCCTCGATCGTGACCGAGTCCTGCGCGACGTCGACGACCTTGGCGCGGAACAGCTGCACGGTCTCGAGCACCTGGCCGCGGGTCGCGCCGTCGGCCTTGACCTTGATCAGCATGAGCTCGCGCTCGACCGCGCTGCCGGAGTCGAGCTCGACGATCTTGAGCACGTTGACCAGCTTGTTGAGCTGCTTGGTCACCTGCTCCAGCGGGAGCTCCTCGACGTTGACGACGATCGTCATGCGCGAGATCTCGGGGATCTCGGTGGGACCGACGGCGAGCGAGTCGATGTTGAAGCCGCGCCGCATGAACAGGCTCGAGACGCGGGCCAGGACGCCCGGGGTGTTCTCGACCAGGACGCTGAGGGTGTGCTGAGGCATCAGAGGTCTTCCTCTTCCCAGTCGGGGGCCAGATCGCGGGCGATCTTGATGTCGTCGTTGCTGGTGCCGGCGGCGACCATCGGCCAGACCATCGCGTCGCGCTCGACGACGAAGTCGATGACGACCGGGACGTCGTTGATGCTCATGGCCTTGGCGATGACGTCGTCGAGCTCGTCCTCGCTCTCGCAGCGCAGGCCGACGCAGCCGTAGGCCTCGGCGAGCTTGACGAAGTCGGGGATGCGGCGAGCGCCGATGGACTCGGGGCCCGTGTGCAGGTCGGTGTTGGAGTAGCGGCCCTCGTAGAACAGGGTCTGCCACTGGCGCACCATGCCCAGGGACGAGTTGTTGATGACGGCGACCTTGACCGGGATGCCCTCGAGCGCGCACGTGGCGAGCTCCTGGTTGGTCATCTGGAAGCAGCCGTCGCCGTCGATGGCCCACACGACGCGGTCGGGCTCGCCGACCTTGGCGCCCATCGCCGCGGGAACGGCGTAGCCCATCGTGCCGGCGCCGCCGGAGTTGAGCCACTGGCGCGGGCGCTCGAAGTCGACGAAGTGCGTGGCCCACATCTGGTGCTGGCCGACGCCCGAGGCGTAGACGGCCTCGGGACCGGCGATGGCGCTGAGCCGCTCGATCACGGTCTGCGGCGCCAGGCCGGACTCGGGCTTGTCGTACGCGACGGGGAACTTGTCCTTGACGCCGAGGATGTACTGACGCCACGCGGTGTAGTCGCCCTCGAGCCCGTCCTCGTCGGACTGCTTGCGCAGCGCGCGGATCAGGTCGGCGATGACCTCGCGGGCGTCGCCCACGATCGGCACGTCGGCGGTGCGGTTCTTGCTGATCTCGGCCGGGTCGATGTCGGCGTGGATCACCTTGGCGCCGGGCGCGAAGGTGGGCAGGTCGCCCGTGACGCGGTCGTCGAAGCGCGCGCCGAGCGTGATCAGCAGGTCCGACTTCTGCAGGCCGGCGACCGCCGCGACGGTGCCGTGCATGCCGGGCATGCCCAGGTGCAGCTCGTGCGAGTCGGGGAACGCGCCGCGCGCCATGAGCGTCGTGACGACGGGGATCTGCGTCAGCTCGGCGAGCATCTTCAGCTCGGCCGCGGCGTCGGCCTTGATGACGCCGCCGCCGACGTAGAGGATCGGGCGCTCGGCCTCGGCGATGAGGCGGGCGGCCTCGCGCACCTGCTTGTTGTGCGGGCGCGTGGTCGGCCGGTAGCCGGGCAGCGCGAGCTCGTGCGGCCACTGGAACGTCGTGGCAGCCTGCAGCGCGTCCTTGGCGATGTCGACCAGGACCGGACCGGGGCGGCCCGTCGAGGCGATGTGGAACGCCTCGGCGACGACCCGCGGGATCTCGGCCGGGTCGGTCACGAGGAAGCTGTGCTTGGTGATGGGCATCGTGATGCCGCGGATGTCCGCCTCCTGGAAGGCGTCCGAGCCGATGACCGTGCTGGAGACCTGGCCCGTGACGGCCACGATCGGCACCGAGTCGAGGTAGGCGTCGGCGATCGCGGTGACCAGGTTGGTGGCGCCGGGACCCGAGGTGGCCATGCAGACGCCGACCTTGCCGGTCACCATCGCGTAGCCCTGGGCGGCGTGGCCCGCGCCCTGCTCGTGACGGACGAGCACGTGGCGGATCGACGAGTCGAACAGCGGGTCGTAGGCCGGCAGGATCGCGCCGCCCGGGATGCCGAAGATGACCTCTACCCCGGCCTGTTCCAGCGATCGGACGAGGCTCTGCGCCCCGGTCATCGTCTCCGGTGCCGTCTCGGTCATCTCCGTACCCGTCTTGTCGGCCGGCCTCGCCGTCGTGGCCGGTGCTCGGTTCCCCATCGTATTCCCTGCCTGTCGTGGTGGATTCATCGCATGAAAAAACCCCCGGCCATGAGGCGACGAGGGCGGGACGCGCGGCGTGGGCCGGCGCGTCAGCGAATTACGAGAAGCAGCGTGTGCATGACACCAGTGTGCTTCGCCGGACGCGAGTGGTCAAGTTGTGAGATTCCGTGTCCAGTATCCGGACGGTCAGGTCGTCACGGCGAGGGCGCTCTCGGGCAGGTCCCGGTCCGCGAACACGAGGCGCGTGCCGCCGGGAACCTCCTTGTCCGGGCCGCGCCAGACCTCGCGCAGTCCGCAGCGCTCGGCCGTGCGGCGCGAGGCGGCGTTGTGGTCCAGCAGGTACGCGACGACCGGGACGTCGGGCCCGACCTCGGCCGCGGCGTCGAGCGCTGCCCGGACGACCTCGGTGGCGTAGCCGTGTCCCTGGTGCTCGACGGCGATCCGGTAGTAGACGTTCCACACGCGGTCGTCCACGAGCCGCACTCCGCCGATGCCGACGAACGCGTCGTCCTCACGGCGGCGGAGCGTCCAGTAGCCCAGCCCCGCCTCCCAGTCGGGGCGTAGCGCTCGAGGTCGTGCGCCATGCGGCTCACGTCGGTGTAGACCCCGGAGGGCAGGTGCCGCCACAGGCGAGGGTCGGCGTGCAGCGCGTACTGCTCGGCCAGGTCGGTCGCCGCGACCGCGCGCAGGTCGAGCCGCTCGGTCGTCACGTGCGTGAAGTCGGTCATCCACTCCCCCGTCTCGGACGGTGATCTCGATACAGCGTCTCGCAAGCTCGCCCCCACTTGATCATCGGCACCGCACTCTCCTGGTCGAGTGCGTCGCAGGCGCAAACCAGAGGGCGAGCGAAGCGAGCCAGGCGGGCCCGGAGATTCGCTCAGCGAATCGCCGGGAGTGAGCGCGAGGAACGAGCGCGCCCGCCTACCACGGGAAGGGCTCGAAGTCCTTCAGGAAGACGCCGTGCAGGTCGACGCCGGCCTCGCCCTGGACGATCGGGTCGTAGACGCGGGCGGCGCCGTCGACGAGGTCGAGCGGAGCCTTGAAGCCCTCCTCGGCGAGGCGCTTCTTGGTGACGTGCGGGCGCTCGTCGGTGATCCAGCCGGTGTCGACGGCGGTCATCAGGATGCCGTCGCTCTCGAACATCTCGCGTGCGCTCGTGCGGGTGAGCATGTTGAGCGCGGCCTTCGCCATGTTGGTGTGCGGGTGGCCGGGACCCTTGTACCCGCGCGAGAACTGGCCCTCCATCGCCGAGACGTTGACGACGTACTTGCGGCGCGCCGCCGAGGCGGCCATGGCGGGACGCAGGCGGCTCACGAGGATGAACGGGGCGACGCTGTTGCACAGCTGGACCTCGAGCAGCTCGAGCGCGTCGACCTGGCCGACGTGCTGGACCCAGCTGTTGGTGTCGACGAGGTCGGGCAGCAGTCCCCCCGCGTCGATCCGCTCGAGGTCGGCCGAGCCGGCCTCCAGCGCGAGCGAGGTGAGCTCCTCGGCGGTGACGGCGTCGCCGGCGAGCGCGGGGTGCGAGGCGACCGATCCGACGAGCGCGGCGGGGTGGGCGTCGCTCGTGTGGCCGAACGTGACCAGCTCGGGCGTGAAGCCCTCGGGCAGCGGCTGGGCCTCGGCGTCGGCGATCGCCTGGTACGCGCCGGGCTGGCGCTTGACCGTCTGGGCGGCGTTGTTGATGAGGATGTCGAGCGGGCCGGCGGCGGCGACCTCGTCGGCGAGGCCGATGACCTGGGCCGGGTCGCGCAGGTCGATGCCGACGATCTTGAGCCGGTCGATCCAGTCGGCGCTGTCCGGCTGCGCCGTGAAGCGGCGGACGGCGTCGCGCGGGAAGCGCGTGGTGATGGTCAGGTGGGCGCCGTCGCGCAGCAGGCGCAGCGCGATGTACATGCCGATCTTGGCCCGGCCGCCGGTCAGCAGGGCGCGCTTGCCGGTGAGGTCGGTGCGGGCATCGCGCTTCGCGTGGCTCTTGGCGGCGCACGCCGGGCACAGCTGGTGGTAGAACGCGTCGACCACCGTGTACTTGTCCTTGCAGATGTAGCAGCCGCGCGGGACGGTCAGCACGCCCGCCGTGGCGCCCTTGGCGTTCGAGACGAGCGGGATGCCGGCGGTCTCGTCGTCGATGCGGCGCGGCGAGCCGGTGGCGGTGAGGGCGACGACCTGACGGTCGGCCTCGTTGACGGCGTCGCGCTTGGCCTTGCGGCGCTGCTTCTTGACGTCCTTGTAGAACTTGCCGCAGGCGCGGCGCAGGGCCACGTACGCCTCGTCCTCATCGCCGAGGTGCTGCGCCTCGCCGAGCACCTTGAGGGCGATCGCGAGCTCGTCGTCGGTGAAGTTCGGCACCGAGCGATTCTACGTGGCCGTCCCACGAGGCCGTCGTGCCACCAGTCGGACGTGATCTCGACACACCGTCTCGCTGCGCTCGCCGCACTCGATCACCGGGTGGATCCGGTGGTCGAGTGCCCCGCGAGGAACGAGCGGGGTGTATCGAGACCACGCCCGGTCGACGGCGAATCAGCCCGTGACGGCGCCGTGCGCGGCCGAGCTGACGAGCTTGCGGTACTTCGCGAGGACACCGGTCGTGTACTTGGGCGGGTTGGGCTCCCAGCCCTCCTGGCGGCGGGCCAGCTCGTCCTCGTCGATCTCGACGTCGAGGCGCTTGTTGGCCACGTCGAGCGTGATCGGGTCGCCGTCGCGGACGAACGCGATGGGGCCGCCGTCGACGGCCTCGGGGGCGACGTGGCCGACGCACAGGCCGGTGGTGCCGCCGGAGAAGCGGCCGTCGGTCAGCAGCAGGACGTCCTTGCCCAGGCCGGCGCCCTTGATGGCGCCGGTGATGGCGAGCATCTCGCGCATGCCGGGGCCGCCCTTCGGGCCCTCGTAGCGGATGACGACGACGTCGCCGGCGCCGATCGTTCCGTCCTCGAGGGCGTCCATGGCGGCGCGCTCGCCGTCGAAGACGCGGGCGGTGCCGGTGAAGACGGACTCGTCGAAGCCGGCGCTCTTGACGACAGCGCCCTCCGGAGCGAGAGAGCCGTGCAGGATCGTCAGGCCGCCGGTCTTGTGGATCGGCTTGTCGAGGGGGCGGATGACGTCGCCGTCCAGGCCCAGGTCGATGTGCTCGAGGTTCTCGGCCATCGTCTTGCCGGTCACGGTCATGACGTCGCCGTGCATGAGGCCCGCGTCGAGCAGCGCCTTCATGATGACGGGGATGCCGCCGACCTTGTCGACGTCGTTCATGACGTAGCGGCCGAAGGGCTTGAGGTCGCCCAGGTGCGGCACCTTGTCGCCGACGCGGGTGAAGTCGTCGAGGGTCAGCGGGACGCCGGCCTCGCGGGCGATGGCCAGCAGGTGCAGGACCGCGTTGGTGGAGCCGCCGAGCGCCATGACGACGGTGATGGCGTTCTCGAAGGCCTCGAGCGTCATGATGTCGCGCGCCGTGATGCCCTTGCGGAGCAGCTCGACGACGGCCTCGCCGGACTTCTTGGCGAAGTCGTCGCGGCGGCGGTCGGGGGCCGGCGGGGCGGCCGAGCCGGGCAGGCTCATGCCGAGCGCCTCGGCGGCCGACGCCATCGTGTTGGCGGTGTACATGCCGCCGCAGGCGCCCTCGCCGGGGCAGATCGCGCGCTCGATGCGGTCGACCTCCTCACGAGTGATGAGGCCTCGCATGCAGGCGCCGACGGCCTCGAAGGCGTCGATGATCGTGACGTCCTTGCCGTCGACGTTGCCGGGCATGATCGAGCCGGCGTAGAGGAAGACGCTGGACAGGTCCAGGCGCGCGGCCGCCATGAGCATGCCCGGCAGGGACTTGTCGCAGCCGGCCAGCAGGACGGAGCCGTCGAGGCGCTCGGCCATCATGACGGTCTCGACGGAGTCGGCGATGACCTCGCGGCTGACGAGCGAGAAGTGCATGCCCTCGTGGCCCATGCTGATGCCGTCGGAGACGCTGATGGTGCCGAACTCGAGCGGGTAGCCGCCACCGGCGTGCACGCCCTCCTTGACGGCCTTGGCGAGGCGGTCGAGCGAGAGGTTGCAGGGGGTGATCTCGTTCCAGCTGGACGCGACACCGATCTGGGGCTTCTCCCAGTCGTCGTCACCCATGCCGACGGCACGGAGCATGCCACGGGCGGCGGTCTTCTCCAGACCGTCCGTGACGTCGCGGCTGCGCGGCTTGATGTCGATCTTGTCGGTGTCGGGGGTCTCGGCCATGAGGGAATCGTACGACCGGCACAAGGACGGATCGTCGCCCGGTCAGAACAGCGGGACGAGCGCCAGCGCGAGGAACCAGCTGACGAAGCTGCCGACCAGGACGTACTCGGCGCGCGAGCCGTCGCCCTCGTCCTTGGAGATCTCGGGGAATCGCAGGATGCCCTTGGCGGCGAGGATCGCGGCCACTCCCCCGTAGTTGCCGCCGATCGCGAAGGCGAACACCATGACGCGCTCGAGCGGTCCGATGACGCGGCCACCCTTGAGCCGGCGCTCCTCGGCGAGCAGCCCGCGGGCGACGCGGTCGAGGACCTCGCGGACGATCGCGTTGGCGGGGCCGACGAGCGCGACGGCGGTGACGATCGCGAGGACGAACTCGTCGAGGCCGACGTCGAACAGGCCGGGGATGCCCAGGTCCTCGTACCAGTCGAGCAGCGGCGGGCGCTCGCGCTCGATGAGCGGGGAGGCGATCAACGCGAGGGCGCCGGCGACGCCGCAGACGACCATGCCGGGCACGCGCCACGAGGGCAGGGTGCGGGCGCTGGCCCACCACAGGCCGACGATCGCCGGCAGCCAGCCGGCGCCGGGTCCGTAGCCGAGGCCGTGCGCGGCGAGCACGACGACGCCGACGATGGCGAGGACCTCGGCCACGACGACCCAGATCGTGTCGATGTGGCGCAGGTGCTCGGCGAGGCAGATGGCGAGCAGGACGAGGGCGAGCAGGGCCATCAGCGCACCAGCTCGAGTCCGTCGACGACGGTCAGGGCTCCGCTGCGGCGCAGCGACTGGGAGACGGCGGAGGCGGAGATGCCCTCGGCGGCGGCGAGCTCGCGCTGGGTGCGGCCTCGCAGCAGGCCGAGGACGAGGCGCCGCTGACGGCCGTCGAATCCGCTGACCAGATGGTCGCGGGCCATCACGTACGCGTTCACGGTTCCCCCTTCGTGGACCCAGGTCCGCAGACCCGTCTGGCGCGCCGCGCGCCGCTCGGCCTCGCCGATCGCGTCGCGCGCGTTCCACCAGGCCGGTCCGTCCTGCGTGAGACCGTACTCGGAGCGACCGACGACTTCGACGACCCCGCGCCCGATGCCCACGCGCGCGTCCATCCCCTCGGGCAGGGACAGCCTGACGACGAGGGCCGACAGCAGCGCGTCGGCGAGCGACTCGTGGGTGGACTGGAACTCGTCGCCGATCGTGGGAGCCGGGGACTGCAGGGCGGGCGCGAGCTCCGCGGCGGTCCTGAGCGCCTCGACGAGCGCGTCCTGGGCGGCGGCGCGCGAGGGCGCCTGCCGGGAGGCGACGAGGTCGCCGATCACGGCGACGCACTCGCGAGGTTCAGCCGAGGGCTTCATGTCCACGAAATGAAGTATATGACTTTATTTCGACGAAGTGAAGCGATGACCTTCACTTGATGGTCTGGTGCGAGCCGACCGGCCCGGACGGATTCTTGGCAATCCACTTCGTCGCGGCGCGGTGTCCTGCCTCGAACAGGCTCGTGCGCTGATCGGGCGTGAGGTCGAAGTCGGTCCAGCGGACGCCCTTGGGCTTGGCGAAGATGCTGCGGTCGAGCGAGCTCGGGTCGCTGACGTGCCGGACCTGGGTCGAGTCCACCGTGGTCTTGATCAGATTCTCCATGAGGGAGATGGGCGAGGTGACCGGCGTGGCCTTGGCCCGCTCCCCCGCGGGCGAGCTGAGCCGGACCCCGAGCGTGGGCCATCGGCTGGGAAGGCCGTCGGTGCGGTCGAAGATCTCGATCGGGTAGCTGCGCAGCATCGAGCCGTCGGCGAGCGTGAGCTTGCCGAACTGCGAGTTCACCTTCACCGGCTCGAACAGGAACGGGATCGCGGCCGAGGCCCGCACCGCCCGCGCGACCGGGTACTCGTCGGGGTCCCGCCCGTGCGCGCGCAGGTCCCACGGCAGGAACATCGCCCGCTGGCGCGACAGGTCGGTCGCGGTGACGACGAGCCGGTAGGAGTCGCCGTCCGGCAGCGAGCTGCCCGGGTCGGGGAACACGAGGTCGCCGAACGTGCTGACGCCGAGGTCCTTCAGGACGCCACGCACCCACTGGTCGAGCTGCTTGCCCGGATGGGCGCCGAGGTGGAACAGCACGCCCCACAGGTCGGCGGCCCGCGTCGACCACTTCAGGAACCTCGCCCCCGGACGCCGGTCGAGGAACGACATGTAGTCGATCGTGCGCATGATGTCGTCGACCCGGCTGAACGGCTCGTTCGCGTGCTGCATCGCCGCCATGATCGCCCCGACCATCGCACCGGCCGAGGACCCGCCGATCCGCGCGAACGTGTAGCCGTTCTCGACCAGTGCCGTGGCCGCGCCGACGAGGGCGATGCCCTTGACTCCCCCGCCCTCCAGGACGAGGTCGACCGTGCGCTTGTCATCCACGCTTCGACTCTAGGGCGTGCGGCTCGAGGCGGCCGGGGACCGCTGGGCGTGCAGGTTCGGGCAGCGTCATCCCGCCGCGTACCGGTCGGACACTCCCACGCGGCCGAGTGACGGAATCCGGGACGGAAGCGTCCGGTCGATGGACACTGGGGTCATGTTCTTCGGCGCGGGCGCTGCGGCGGGAGCTGCCGGGGGCATCCACTTCGACTTCGAGCGCGGCACCTTCTTCGAGGTCGATGCCGAGGGAACGCTCCACATCCGCAGCGATGACAGGTCTTTCGCGCTCGACCCGACCGGTGACGCCATCGCGCCGATGCCGGCGCGCGCCGAGCCGGAGCTGTGGGCCTGGTGGAACGCCAGCGCGTCCTGCTGCAGCGTCGGAGTCCTGATGCTCATGGCGACCTCGCTCGGGCTCGACGGCGGCTGGTCATCCAAGGGGCAGGTCGTGGCGCTCGCCGCCACCGTTCTCGCAGCAACCGCGTGGGCCGTGGCATCCGTGAAGATCTGGCGACGCGCTCGCGAGACGCGCCCCGGCCGGGACGCAGCTCTCGTCGCCGTCAGAGCCGTGACCGGCTTGCCCCTGTCACCGCGCGAGGCACGCCGGTTCGTCTCCGCGACCCAGCACTACGTCGTCACCGCCGACGGAACGGCGTGGGCGGTCCACGACGGCTCCGTCTACCGAGGCCGGCAGACGACGTGACATCGATGAGAACATCGCGATCTGCCTCCTGACCCGCCAGGTACGGGGACACTTCTCTCGTGACCGTCGCCGCCGCCGTCCTCGCCACACTCGTCCTGCTCGCCATCTCCGCCGTGCAGATCGCGGCGGCGGCGGGGCGTCCTGTCGGCCGGTTCGTGTGGGGCGGTCAGCATGACGTGCTCCCCCGTGGTCTGCGCATCGGCAGCGCCGTCTCGGTCGTGCTGTATGCCGTCATGGCGACGGTACTCATCGTGCGAGCCACGGGGCGGGGCGGCGCGCTCGGCGTGATCGCCTGGGTGCTCGTCGGCTACTTCACACTGGGCATCGTCGTGAACGCCATCTCGCGCAGCCGGCCGGAGCGCGCCGTCATGACCCCCGCCTGCGCCGTGCTGGCCGGGTGCTCGTTGCTGGTGGCGCTGGAGGCCTGAAGGCTGGAACCAAGCGCGGTCCCCTCAGGTCCTGCGCCAAGATTGACCCGTGCTCGGACTCGAGATGGTCGTCCTGCTGGGACTCGCGCTGGTGGTGTGCGGTGCGCTCGCCAGCCGCTACCCGATCGCCCCGGCGATCCTGCTGGTCCTCTCCGGCGTGCTCATCGGCTTCATCCCGCACCTCGGGAGCACCGGCCTGCCTCCTGAGGTCGTGCTGCTCGTCTTCCTGCCGGCGATCCTCTACTGGGAGAGCCTGACGACCTCCCTGCGGGAGATCCACAACAACCTGCGCGTGGTCGTCCTGACCAGCACCGTGCTGGTGTTCGTGACCGCCGGTGCCGTCGCCGTGACCGCTCACGAGCTCGGGATGCAGTGGGGCCCGGCCTGGGTGCTCGGCGCGGCGCTCG
Source organism: Aeromicrobium jepli (assembly GCF_047246605.1). NCBI lineage: Bacteria > Bacillati > Actinomycetota > Actinomycetes > Propionibacteriales > Nocardioidaceae > Aeromicrobium > Aeromicrobium jepli. The sequence goes on along the minus strand of NZ_JBFOKO010000012.1, from coordinate 19,882 downwards.
CGCCCACGGACGCCACCGCGGTGGGCGTCCTGGCACGCAACCTCCCCCGCCGCACGGTCACCACGCTGCGGGCCGAGAGCCTCATCAACGACGGCACGGCGCTGGTGCTCTACGGCCTCGCGGTCGGGGTGACGGTCGGCGAGGAGCAGCTCACCGGCTGGCACGTCACGTGGCTCGTCGTGCTCTCGTACGGCGGCGGCATCCTGGCCGGCGGGCTGGTCGGCCTGCTCAGCTGGCAGGTCCGGCGCCGCATGGACGACCCGATGCTCGAGGGCATCGCGATGCTGGTGACGCCGTTCGCCGCGTTCCTCGCCGCCGAGGCCGTCGAGGCGTCCGGCGTGCTCGCCGTCGTCTCGTGCGGCCTGTTCATCAGCCAGGTCGCACCGCGCATCACCAACGCCGCCACCCGGCACCTCGTCACGCCGTTCTGGTCGCTCTCCACGACCGTCCTGAGCAGTGCGCTGTTCGTCCTGATCGGCATCTCGGCGCACTCGGCGTTCCGCGCGCTCTCCAGCACCACGCTGCTCGAGGCGCTCGCCGACATCCTCGTGGTGACCGCCGTCGTGATCGGCGTCCGGTGGCTGTGGACCTACACCACGCCCTACGTCATCCGCGCGATCGACCGCCGCCCCGTCCAACGCGAGCGCCGGGTCAGCGCCCGCCAGCGCACCGTGAACGCGACGGCCGGCTTCCGTGGCGCGATCTCGCTCGCCGCGGTGCTCGCCGTCCCGCACGAGGTCGAGTCCGGCGCGCCATTCCCGGACCGCGACCTCATCATCGTGATCGCCTCCGGGGTGATCGTCCTGACGCTCCTGCAGGCGCTCGTGCTGCCGGCCGTGGTCCGGTTCGCGCGACTGCCGGCCGACGAGTCCGTCGCCGAGGAGATCCAGCTGGCCGAGGAGGTCTCCCTCGATGCCGCCATCGAGGCCATCGACGAGACCGCGAGCGAGCTCGGCGTCAGCGACCGGGTGACCGATCGCGTCCGGCGCGAGCTCGACAAGCAGCGCAAGCTGCTGGCCGCGAACGGCTCCGACGGCGACCCGTTCGTCCAGCACGACGGCGAGTACACGAGCCTCTCGCTCGCGCTCATCGCCCGACGGCGCGAGGCGATCCTGCAGTTGCGCGACGAGCGCCGCATCGACGACATCGTGCTGCGCCAGGTCCAGGCACGGCTCGACATCGAGGAGATCCGCTTCTCCCGCGCCGGGCCCACCACCGAGTGACGACCCCGACTTCGCCCCGACCACCCGGACCGACCCGAGGAGTGCCGTGTTCAACCGCCGCCTGTCGGACTTCCGGCGCGAGCTCATCGACGACCAGATCGTCGAGAGCTTCGTGCTGCTCGCGAAGGTGCCCCATCGCAGGGAGGCGGAGCGCGACTACTTGGAGCAGCGCTGGGCCGACGTGAGCGCGCAGGTGGACTTCGACGACCTCGTGCAGCACCGTCGCGACCCGGTCGTCAGGCGGGCGGACGCCGAGATCGTGGAGGATGCCCGCGCACGCACCCGTGAGGAGCGCTCGCGCGACCACCGCCTCTACGAGGAGCTCGGCTGGGCGCTCGGCACGCTCGTGTGGAACGCGCGCAGGCAGGCCGAGTGGGGTCCCGGGGAGCTCGAGGCAGCGGTCGAGGACGTCGTATCGGGACGCGCGACCGCGGACGAGCTGGTCGCCCGGACGCGCGACTTCCCGGTGCTGCTGACGTACGTGATCCGCTACACGATGCACCTGCCGCACGCGCACGAGATCCTCGACGCGCGCACCGCCCTCGCCGTCGATCCCGGCGTACCCCGCCTCGCGGAGCGCACCCCCGCGCGCGGCCCGGAGTGGGCGGCGGCCCTGCTCTCGGGGCTGGCCAAGGACCGTGCGCTGCGCGGCGTCCCGCCCACGGAGACCACGGTCCTCGGCAACGCCGACTGAGCCCGACTCAGAGCCGGACGGTGCCGCTGTCGCCGAGGTCCGGCTGCGCGTCGGTGACGAGGCCCTTCACGAACTGGAAGGCGCCCTTGGCCTTGTTCGGGGACTCCCAGTACTCGGCCGTGGTCGCGTCGATGCGCAGCGCCACGTTGTCGGGGTCCTCTGGACCGCCGGACATGAACGCGCCGGACGACGCGTCCCACAGGTCCTTGACCTTGAGCCGGTCGTCGACCACTTGGGCGGTGCCGGCGACCGAGAGCCAGCCCGAGTCACTGGAATACGCGACGTTGACCCGCGGGTCGGCCACCAGCGCCTGCACCTTCTCGCTGCTGCGCTGGGTGAGGAACCAGAGCGTGCCCGGCTCGTCGAAGTCCTGGGTGCCCATCGGCGTGGACACCAGGGCGCCCTCCTGCGAGACGTAGGTGAGCACCGCGATGCGCGTCTCACGCATGATCGTGGCGACGGTCTGGAGCTGCTCGTCGTGGTGAGTCATGCTTCGACCCTCGCACCGAGCGGGGACACTCGCCTCCCGGAGAGGGTCAGGCGACCTCGTACGTCAGGCAGTCCGCCGGGTCGGCGCCCGGGCCGACGCGGATCGAGTCCGCGTGGCACTCGAGGTGGTCGTTGTGCGTGCAGTCCGTGCGGTGGCACGCGCCGACCATCGCCGTCGCCGTCGGCAGGCCACCGGAGACGCTGATGTCGATGAACGTCGCGCAGCCCGCCTCCGCGCCGCCCATGATGTTGATCGCGCCGGCGTGGCACTCGTGATCGGCGTTGTAGGAGCAGCCTTCGACCGCACAGTCGTGGACGGGTGGCAGTTGCGTGATCGCCATGATGGCCTCCATCGGTGGTCCTGCTCCGACGGTACGACGATGCCCCCGCACTGAGGGAAGACTCAGTACGGGGGCAATCGGTCGGTCAGGAGAGCTTCTCGAGGATGAGCTCGCGCACGCGGCCGGCGTCGGCCTGGCCGCGCATCTCCTTCATGACGAAGCCGATCAGCGCGCCGGCCGCGGCGACCTTGCCGTCGCGGATCTTCTGCGCCGCGTCGGGGTCGTTCGCGATCGCGCGATCGACCGCGTCGCCGAGGGCGCCGTCGTCGGACACGACCTCGAGCCCGCGGGCGGCCACGACCGCCTCGGGGTCGCCCTCGCCGGCCAGCACGCCCTCGAACACCTGGCGGGCCAGCTTGTCGTTGATGCGCTTGGCGTCGATCAGGCCCTGGATCTGCGCGACCTGCGCGGGCGTGATCGCCAGCGAGGTCAGGTCGGTGCCCTGCTCGTTGGCCGTGCGGGCGAGCTCGCCGAGCCACCACTTCTTCGCGGCCTGCGGCGTGGCACCCGCCCCGACCGTCTGGACGACGAGGTCCAGCGCTCCCGCGCCGACCGTGTCGCGCATGTCGAGGTCGCTGAAGCCCCACTCCGCCTGGAGGCGCTTGCGGCGCTCGGCCGGGGGCTCGGGCAGCGTGCCGCGCAGCTCCTCGACCCACTCGCGGGACGGGGCGACGGGGGCCAGGTCCGGCTCGGGGAAGTAGCGGTAGTCGTCGGCGTCCGACTTGGGCCGGCCCGAGGACGTGGTGCCGTCGGACTCGTGGAAGTGGCGCGTCTCCTGCAGCACCGTGCCGCCCGCGTCGAGGATGCCGGCGTGGCGGCTGATCTCGTAGCGCACCGCGCGCTCGACCGAGCGGAACGAGTTGACGTTCTTGGTCTCGGAGCGGATGCCGAACTTGTCAGCGCCGTGCGGCTTGAGCGACAGGTTGACGTCGGCACGCATCGAGCCCTGGTCCATGCGGGCGTCGGACACGCCCAGCGCGACCATGAGGTCGCGGACCTGGTTGACGAACGCGCGGGCCACCGCCGGCGCCTTGTCGCCGGGGACCTCGATCGTGCGGGTGACGATCTCGATCAGCGGGATGCCTGCGCGGTTGTAGTCGAGCAGCGAGTGCTCGGCGCCGTGGATGCGGCCCGTGCTGCCGCCCACGTGCAGCGACTTGCCGGTGTCCTCCTCCATGTGCGCGCGCTCGATCTCGATCCGGTACGTCTCGCCCTCGACGTCGACATCGATCCAGCCGTTGAACGCGATCGGCTCGTCGTACTGCGACGTCTGGAAGTTCTTCGGCATGTCCGGGTAGAAGTAGTTCTTCCGCGCGAACCGGCACCACTCGGCGATCTCGCAGTTGAGCGCGAGGCCCATGCGGATCGCGGACTCGACGGCCTTGGCGTTGACGACCGGCAGCGCGCCGGGCAGGCCCAGGCACACCGGGCACACCTGCGTGTTCGGCTCGGCGCCGAACGTGGTGGGGCAGCCGCAGAACATCTTCGTCGCGGTGTTGAGCTCGACGTGGATCTCCAGGCCCATGACGGGCTGGTACCGGGTGAGGGCGTCCTCGAACGGGACGAGCTTCGTGGCGGTGGTGCTCATCGGGCGACCTCCAGCTCGGGTGCCTGTGCGGCGAAGGGGCGGCCGTCGCGCTCGGCGACGAGCCGCTCGACGGCGGCGGCGGCGTTGTACAGACGGTCGTCGGCCATGGCCGGGGCGAGGAACTGCAGACCCACGGGCAGGCCGTCGGACAGGCCGATCGGCAGCGAGATGCCGGGCACGCCGGCGAGGTTCGCCGGGATCGTGGCGATGTCCTGCGCGTACATGGCCAGCGGGTCGTCGAGCTTCTCCCCCAGCGGCCACGCCACGGTGGGCGACGTCGGCGAGGCGAGCACGTCGACCTGCTCGAACGCGGCCTCGAAGTCGCGCGCGATGAGCGTGCGGACCTTCTGGGCCGAGCCGTAGTAGGCGTCGTAGTAGCCGCTGGACAGCGCGTACGTGCCCAGGATGATGCGGCGCTTGACCTCGTCGCCGAAGCCGGCGTCGCGCGAGGCCGCCATGACCTGCTCGGCGCTGGGATCGGCGACGCCCTCGGGCGAGACTCGCAGGCCGTACCGCATGGCGTCGAACTTGGCCAGGTTGCTGGAGACCTCGCTCGGCATGACGAGGTAGTACGCGGCGAGTCCGTGCTCGAAGCTGGGGCACGAGATCTCGACGATCTCGGCACCGGCCTTGGCGAGCATCTCGAGGGACTCGTCGAAGCGTTGGCGCACGCCGGGCTGGAAGCCCTCGCCGTGCAGCTCCCGCACGACGCCGATGCGCAGGCCGTCGACGTCGCCGCGGCGCGCGGCCTCGACGACCGGCGGGACCGGCACGTCGAGGCTGGTGGAGTCGCGCGGGTCGTGACCGGCCATGACCTCGTGCAGCAGCGCCGCGTCGAGGACGGTGCGGGTGACCGGACCGGCCTGGTCGAGGCTGCTGGCCATCGCGACGAGACCGTAGCGCGAGACGCCGCCGTACGTGGGCTTCACGCCGACGGTTCCGGTGACGGCGCCGGGCTGGCGGATCGAGCCGCCCGTGTCGGTGCCGACCGCGAGCGGGGCCTCGAACGCGGCGACCGCGGCAGCGGAGCCGCCACCGGACCCGCCGGGGATGCGGTCCGTGTCCCACGGGTTGCGCGTGGGGCCGTACGCCGAGTGCTCGGTGGACGAGCCCATCGCGAACTCGTCCATGTTGGTCTTGCCCAGGATGGGCAGGCCGGCCGCCTTGAGCTTGCTGACGACGGTGGCGTCGTACGGCGGGACCCAGCCCTCAAGCATCCTCGAGCCGCACGTGGTGGGCAGGCCCGTGGTGGTCAGGACGTCCTTCACGGCGATCGGCACGCCGGCCAGCGCGTGCAGCGACTCGCCCGCCTCGCGGCGGCGGTCGACGTCAGCGGCCGTGGCGAGCGCACCCTCGGCGTCCACGTGCAGGTACGCGTGGATGCGGCCGTCGACGGCCTCGATGCGGTCGAGGTGCTGCTGCGTGACCTCGACCGAGGTGGTCGAGCCGTCGGCGAGCGCCGCGGCGAGGTCGGCCGCGGTCGAACGGGTCAGGTCGCTCATTCTTCTCCCAGGATCTTGGGCACGAGGAAGCGCTGCTCCTCGCTGGCAGGGGCACCGGCGAGCGCCTCGTCGGGCGTCAGGCTCGGCGTCACCTCGTCGGGGCGGAACACGTTGGTGACCGGCACGGGGTGGCTCATGGCGGGGACGTCGTCGCCGGCGGCCTGCTGGACGACCTGGACGTAGTCGAGGATCGCGGGCAGCTCGGCACCCAGGCGATCGAGCTCGGCGTCGGACAGGTCGATGCGGGCCAGGCTCGCCAGGTGGGCGACGTCGTCGCGGGAGATCTCGGGTGACGACATGGATTTCATCCTAGTCGGCGGGTCGGACACGGCCCGCGCCGGTCGCGATGGGCGAGGATGACGCGCATGCGCAGGACGATCGCGGCTCTCGTGGCCGGCTCCGCCCTGCTCGCGGGGTGCCGGGACGGCACCGGTGAGGACGCTCCCGCGCCGTCGTCCGGATGCCCGGCGGTCGAGATCGTGGGGCTGCGAGGGCAGGGCCAGTCGCTGGACGCCAACGACGGACTCGGGACCGAGGTCCGCCTGATCGCCGACGAGCTCGCGGACGAGCTCTCGTCGCTCGGCTCCGTCCGCACGACCGCGATCCGGCACGCGAGCCGGCTCGGCAGCTGGGACCAGTACGTCGCGGACGTCGAGGACGGACGCTCCCGGCTGCGTGTCCGGATCCGGTCGATCGTCGAGGACTGTCCGGACACCCGGATCGCGGTGGTCGGGTTCAGCCAGGGCTCGCAGATCGCGCGCGAGGAGCTCGCGGCGCGACCCGCGCTGGCCCGGCACGTCGACGTGCTCGTGCTCGTCGGCAGCCCGCTGCGTGATCCGGGCGGGCGCTTCCTGCCGGTGATGCTGCCCGGCGGCATCCCCTCCGGCGGAGGCCGCCTCGGTCCGGGACCCGAGCTGGGACACCTCGGCACCCGGACCGTCGAGGCGTGCCGAACCGGCGACCCCGTGTGCGCCGGGGGCTCGGACGACTCCGTCCACCGGCATGCGTACGAGGACCCGGACGCCGTGCGCGCCATCGCGGGCGCCGCGGCGTCCTTCCTGACCCGCTGACTACAGCGCGGCGGGGCCGCCCTCGAGCAGCTTCTTGAACTGCGCCTCGTTGAGGATCGTCAGACCGAGCTCCTCGGCCTTGGTGGCCTTCGAGCCCGCGTTCTCGCCCACGACGACGTAGTCGGTCTTCTTGCTGACCGAGCCGGAGGCCTTGCCGCCGGCGGCGATGATCGCCTCCTTGACCGAGTCCCGCGTGAAGTCCTCGAGACCGCCCGTGACGACGACCGTGAGCCCGTCGAGGACTCCCCCGCCGAGCGACGCGGCGCCCGGGCCGGGGTGGTCGGGGATCGCGAAGCGGACGCCGGCGGCCTGCCAGCGCTCGACGATCTCGACGTGCCAGTCGACCTCGAACCATGCGATGACCGAGTCGGCGATGATCCCGCCGACGCCCTCGACCGCCGCGAGCTCGTCGCGGGTGGCCGCGCGGATCGCCTCGATCGAGCCGAACCACTGGGCCAGCGCCCGCGCGGCGACCGGCCCGACGTGGCGGATGTTGAGCGAGACCAGCTGGCGCCACAGGTCCTTGGTCTTGGCCTTCTCGAGCTCGTCGAGGAGCACCTGCGCCTGCTTGGACGGCTCGCCGCCCTTGACCCGGAACGGGGTGCGGCGCACGGGCTCACCGGTCTTCTCGTCGACCTTCTCCTCGCCGGTCTCGGCGTCCCGCACCGTGACGGCGATCGGCACGAGCTGCTCGATCGTGAGGTCGAACAGGCCCGCCTCGGTCTCGAGCGGCGCGCCGTCGCCCTGCGTGAGCGCCGCCGCCGTGACCTCGCCGAGCGCCTCGATGTCGAGGGCGCCGCGCGAGCCGATGTGCTCGACCCGCCCGCGCACCTGCGCCGGGCACGCCCGCGCATTGGGGCAGCGCAGGTCGATGTCGCCCTCCTTCATGGGGCGCAGCGGCGTGCCGCACTCGGGGCAGCCCTCGGGCATGACGAAGGCCCGCTCGCTGCCGTCGCGGCGCTCGACGACCGGGCCCAGCACCTCGGGGATCACGTCGCCGGCCTTGCGCAGCACGACGGTGTCGCCGATCAGCACGCCCTTGGCCTTGACGACGTCCTGGTTGTGCAGCGTGGCCTGCCGGACGACGCTGCCGGCCACGCGGACCGGCTCCATCTGCGCGTACGGCGTGGCCCGGCCGGTGCGGCCGACGGAGACCACGATGTCGAGCAGCGTGGTCTGCACCTCCTCGGGCGGGTACTTGTAGGCGATCGCCCAGCGCGGGGCACGGCTGGTCTCGCCCAGCTCGGGGTGCAGCGCCAGCTCGTCGACCTTGACGACGAGGCCGTCGATCTCGTGCTGGAGCGAGTGGCGCTGGCCGCCCAGCTCGGCGACGCGGTCGAGGACGTCGTCGACGCTGTCGAAGACGCGGGTGTTGGGGCTGGTGGGCAGGCCCCACTCGCGCAGCAGGTCGTAGACCTCGCTCTGCGCGGCGACGGGCGGGTTCTCCCAGGCGCCGATGCCGTGCACGTAGAGCGCCAGGACGGCGATGCGCTCGAGGCCGGCCTCGTGCTCGAGACCGGACTTCTTGTCGAGCTGCTGGCGCAGGCCGCCGCTGGCGGCGTTGCGCGGGTTGGCGAAGGCCGGGAAGCGGCGAGCGGCGCTGGCGGCCGCCCGCTCCTCGTCGACGCCGCGCGCGACCGACTCGGCCGTGGCGCGCTCGCGCAGCTGCGCCTGGAAGGCGTTGAGCCGCTCGAACTCCGCGATGCCGATGAAGACCTCACCGCGGACCTCGACGATCGGCGGGTGCCCCTCTCCCGCGAGCCGCTGCGGGATGCCCTCGACCTTGAGCGCGTTGACCGTGACGTCCTCGCCGACGCGGCCGTCACCGCGCGTGGCCGCCGACGTGAGCTCGCCGTTCTCGTAGCGCAGGTTGATCGCGAGGCCGTCGATCTTGGCCTCGGTCAGCCAGCGGACGTCGCGCCCGGCGGCCTTGCGCGTCTTGGCGCACCAGGCCGCGAGCTCCTCGGGCGAGAAGACGTTGTCGAGGCTGAGCATGCGCTCGGCGTGCTGGATCGGGGCGAGCGCCGAGGACACGACGCCGCCCACGTTGAGGGTCGGCGAGTCCTGCCCCTGCAGCTCGGGATGGAGCCGCTCGAGCTCCTCGAGGCGGTGCATCCAGCCGTCGTACGTGGCGTCGTCGACGAGTGACGTGTCCCGCCCGTAGTACGCGTCGCGGGCCTGCTCGATCCGCTCGGTGAGGCCGGCCGCCTCCTCGCGCGCGGCCTCGAGGCCGGGGTCGTCCTGGGGCAGTCCGGAGTCGCGTTCTTCCGCCATGGCGCGAGCCTAGTGCCGCCCACCGACACCGACACGACGACCGCCGAGCCGTCGAGTTGCCGCCGCCGCGCAGGTGCCTAGGGTTGCCGATCATGAGACTGCGCCGCGTCACGACCCGCTCCCGGGGGTGGACCCGCCGGAGGGCCGGACGCGGCTGGACGTACCTAGACGAGGACGGTCGGGTGATCACCGGCGAGGAGCGCGAGCGCATCGAGGCGCTCGTGATCCCGCCCGCGTGGAAGGACGTCTGGATCTGCCCCTGGCCCAACGGTCACCTCCAGGCCACGGGCGTCGACGAGGCCGGCCGGACCCAGTACCTCTACCACCTCGACTGGGTGCGCCAGCGGAACCTGCAGAAGTTCGACCGGGTCAGCCAGATCGCCGAGTCGCTGCCCGACCTGAGGGCCCTCGTGGCCGAGCACATCGCGGACACGAAGGGCAGCCGCGAGCACGCCGCCGCCGTGGCCGTCCGCATGCTCGACTCCGGCGCGTTCCGCGTCGGCAACGACGTGTACGCCCGGCAGGGCAGCTTCGGGCTGACGACGCTCGAGCGGCGCCACGTCCGCGCGAAGGGCGACATCCTCGTGTTCTCGTTCGTGGGCAAGTCCGGCGTGCAGCACCGCGTCGACCTCGACGACATGGAGGTCGTGGAGGCGCTCAACCGCATGCGGCGCCGGCGCAGCGGCGGACCGCGCCTGCTGGAGTACCTGTCCCGCCGGTCCGTCACGCCACTGGACTCCTCCGACGTCAACAACTACCTGCGGGAGCAGACCGGCCTGGAGATCAGCGCCAAGGACCTGCGGACGTGGGCGGCGACCGTCCTCGCGGCCGAGCTGCTGGCGCTGTCGGACGAGCCGGGCGACACGAAGGCATCGCGGGCGCGGGCGGTGCGCAACACGATGACCGAGGTCGCGCTCGCGCTCGGCAACACGCCCACCGTGGTCCGCAGCTCGTACGTCGATCCGCGCCTGGTGAGCCTCTACGAGAGCGGCACCGTGATCCCGCGGCAGTCCTTCGAGGACGTCGTGGACGTGATCGAGCGCCGCCACGCGATCGAGCGCGAGACGCTCAAGCTGCTGCGCAAGGCGGAGTGACCCCGACACGCGGACTCGTTCCTCGCCCTGCCGGTCGGTGGGCGGGTGTGACGAGGCGCGTCGGGCTCACGTGAGTGAGGCGGCGGCGTTCGCGGCGCGCTCGAGCGCCGTCCGCGCGTCACGCGGCGAGCGCCCGGCGAGGCCGCACGCGGGCGTGATCGCACCGCGGTCCGCGAAGGACTCCGGCGCGAAGCCGAGCCGGCCCATGAACTCCTCGACGCGGGCCGCGTCCGTCGCGCCGAACCACAGGTCCGTCCCGGACTCGAACGCCTGCGCCCACGCGTCGGAGGGCTCGGCCAGCGCGAGGTCGAACGCGATCGCCGCGAACCCGGCGCCGGCGAGCAGCGACACCGGCACGTCCGGCGCGCAGCTGTGCACGACCGGCGTCGCGCCCCCGTCACGGATCACGCGCACGACCGGCGCGAGCAGCGCGTCGGCGAGCGGCGTGTCCACGCTGCGGTGCTTGCCGAAGCCGCTCGCGGTCGGGACACGTCCGCCGAGGACGGCGGTGATCGCGGGCTCGTCGACCTGGACCACGAGCTCGCCGGGGAACCGCCGGACCAGCTCGGCCACGTGCTCGGACACGGCCTCGGCGAGCGCCTCGGCCAGCTCGCGCCGGGCCCCGTGGTCCGCGAGCACCTTGTCGCCACGCGGCCGCTCGATCGTGGCCGCCAGGGTCAGCGGACCGACCACCTGCTGCTTGAGGCGCACGGCCTGCCCCGCCAGCAGCTCTTCCAGGACGTCGAGGTCCGCGCGCAGGGCCGCGCGGGCGCGCCGCTGGTCCATCCCCTCCCCCGGCGCGAGCCGCCAGCCGGCGGGCTGCAGGTCGATCGGCAGCGGGAGCAGTCCCGCCGTGCGGCCGATCATCCCCGAGGGCGCGCCCCGGTCGGGCAGCTCGGGCACGAAGACGATCCCCTCGTCGCCGAAGGTGTCGATCACGAACCGCGAGACCGCCGAGAGGTCGTCGCCCGGCATGGATCCGATCCCCGTCGCGCGCATGGCGCCGATTCTCCCTCACGCCCGCCTGTGAGAATCATCCGCGTGACCGTCCGCACCGCCACCGCCCCCGACGTGGCCGCCCTGGCCGACCTCGCCGCCCGCACGTTCCCGCTGGCCTGCCCGCCGGACATGCCCGAGGCCGACATGGCCGCGTTCATCGCGCAGCACCTGTCAGCCGAGCGGTTCGAGCAGTACCTGGCCGATCCGACCGCCGAGGTGCTGCTGGTCGACGACGGCGAGGGCCCGATCGGCTACACGCTGACGTTCGCCGCCGAGCCGTACGACGCGGGCATCGCCGCCCTCGTGCGCCGGCGCCCCACCGTCGAGCTGAGCAAGTGCTACACCGACCCGGCGGTCCACGGCACGGACGTCGCCGGCCGCCTCATGACCTCGGTGCTCGAGCGCGCCGCCGAGGGCGGGGCGGAGAGCGTCTGGCTCGGCGTCAACGGGCGCAACGCGCGCGCCCAGCGCTTCTACGCCAAGCACGGATTCGAGGTCGTGGGCGAGCGCCGGTTCGTCGTGGGCGGGCGCACCGAGGACGACCTCGTGCTGGAGCGCGTGCTGGGCTGATCAGCGCTCGGCGGCGCTGGGCTCCTGCGAGCTCCAGTACCAGCGCGACCACTGGTCGCCCGACGCCGTCACGCAGGAGATGAACACCACGTGGTCCCCGCGACGGCGGGGCTGGTCGGCCAGCTCCGCGACATCCTGGACCGCGGCCGGGTCGTTGACCCAGCACGCGCTCTCGCCGACGCAGCGATCGTCGTAGTAGCCGCGCGCGGAGCACGTGTCGGCGGCGTCGACGTGCGCGTGCTCGGCGTGCAGCTCGTAGTCGAGGGCCGATCCGGCGCCGCGATGGTCGGCGGTGGCCGACGGCGCGGCGGCCAGGCACGCCGTCGCGAGGACGGCGGCCCCGATCAGCCTCAGCACGTCGCTCCCATGTCCGCGACGTCCTCGGTCGACATCTCGTCGACCACGAGCCACGTGCCGTCGACCTGCTTCATCACGCTTCCGGTCAGCTCCCATCCGTACTTGCGGGCGGACCACGGGCGGTCCTCGGCGATCGCGGTCCAGTCGTCGGCGTTCATGCAGGCCAGGACGGTCGCGGAGTCCTCGCTGACCCTGACGCGGACGTCGCGGAACTCGGGCTGACCGACCCGGACGAGGTCGTGGTGGGCGTAGTTGCGCAGGCGCCGCGTCTGCGCCTCGAGCGCCTTGCCGCTGGCGACCTCGGTGAACGCCTCGCCCAGGCGGCCGGAGTTCTCGGAGGCCACGCGGGCGTCCCAGTAGGCGTCCCAGCGCTGCTCGACGAGTCGCTCGGGGCCGGCGCCGGAGTCGGCGAGGTCGACGACCGCGGCGTCGGTCGCCGCACCGTCACCGCCGCCCGCACAGGACCCCAGCATGACCAGCAGCACCGACGCCGAGGCGCCGGTGGAGCGCCGTATCAGGGGTCCGAACACGGGGAACAGTGTAAGAAGGGCGATCCCCCGCTCGTCACTCAGGCCATGACGAGGTCCTCACGGAGGCGTCGCGCCACGGCCCGGGCGGCGACCCGCCCCGCGCGATTCGCGCCGATCGTGGAGGCCGACGGCCCGTAGCCCACCAGCTGCACGCGCGGGTCCACGACCGAGGTCGTCGCGGTCGCCGGGGTGTCCCCGAGCTGGATGCCGCCGTACGGCGAGCGCAGGCGCAGCGGCGCGAGGTGGTCGATGTCGGGACGGAACCCCGTGGCCCACAGGATCACGTCGACGCGCTCGAACGTGCCGTCGGCCCAGCGGACGCCGTCGGGCTCGATCCGCTGGAACATCGGCCGCCGGTGGTACGCCCCGAGCCGGGCCGCCTCCTGCTCTTGGGGCCGCAGCATGAGTCCCGTGACGCTGACGACGCTGCGTGGCGGCAGGCCCCGGCGGACCCGCTCCTCGACGAGCGCGACCGCCTCGCGGCCCTCGACCTCGCCGAAGCCGCCGGCACGCCACACCGGCTCGCGCCGCGTCACCCACAGGGTGTCCGTGACGGGACGCAGCGCGCCCAGGAACTGTACGGCCGACGCCCCTCCCCCGACCACGAGCACGCGGCGCCCGCGGAACGCCTCGGGCCCCGGGTAGTCGATGGTGTGCAGCTGCTCGCCGGCGAACGTGCGGATGCCCGGGTAGTGCGGGATGAACGGCCGGCGCCACGTGCCCGTCGCGTTCACGAGGGTGCGTGCCCGCCAGGTGCGCCCGTCGGCGGCCTCCACCCGCAGCAGGTCGTCCTCGTCGCGGACGGAGCGCACGTCGACGGGACGCATGACGGGCAGCTCGTGTCGCTCCTCGTAGTCGGCGAAGTACGCCGGCACGAACGTGTTGGCCCGTTCGGCGCCCACGGCGTCCGGCAGCGGCTGGCCCGGCAGGTCGGCGACGCGGTGCACGTCGTTCATCGTGAGCGCGTCCCAGCGGTGCTGCCACGCGCCGCCGGCACGATCGTTGGAGTCGAGCACGACGTGGCGCACGCCGCGCCGCTGCAGGTGGAACGAGGTGGACAGGCCCGCCTGACCCGCGCCGATCACGACGCAGTCGAGGACGTCGGGGCGCAGCTCGTCCACGGGCTCACCGCGCGGCGGGGGTCGCGGACTCCGGGGCGCGGGCCGTCCGGGCGATCGTGGCCGAGCCGACGACCCGCGTGCCGTCGTAGACGACGCAGGCCTGGCCGGGCGCGATGCCGACGGCGGGGTCGAGCAGCACGACGCGGACGGTGTCGCCCTCGACCCTGAGCGTGGCGCGGTGCTCGTCGCCGTGGGCGCGCAGCTGGACGGTGCAGGCCAGCTCGCCCGCGGGCGGCTCGTCGCACCACAGCGGCTTGATGCCCTCGATCGTCGTGATCGCCAGGTGCTCGCGCGGGCCGACGGTGACGGTCCGGCTCACGGGCTCGATGTCGAGCACGAAGCGCGGCTTGCCGTCGGGCGCCGGTACGCCGAGCCGCAGGCCACGGCGCTGGCCGATGGTGAACGCGTAGGCGCCGTCGTGAGTGCCGACGGTGGCGCCGGTCTCGTCGACGATCGGGCCGGGCTGCGGACCGAGCTTGTCGGCCAGCCAGCCGGCGTTGTCGCCGTCGGCGATGAAGCAGATGTCGTGGCTGTCGGGCTTGTGGGCGACCTGGAGCCCGCGGCGCTCCGCCTCCTCGCGGACGAGCGACTTCGGGTCGTCGCCGAGCGGGAACACCGAGCGGCGCAGCTGGTCCTGAGTGAGCACGCCGAGCACGTAGGACTGGTCCTTGCCGTGGTCGACGGCGCGGTGCAGCTCGACGACCTCGCCCGTCGGGCCCTCACGGGTCACGAGGCGGGCGTAGTGGCCCGTCACGACGCCGTCGAAGCCGAGCGCCACCGCCCGCTCGAGGACCGCCGCGAACTTGATCTTCTCGTTGCAGCGCAGGCAGGGGTTGGGGGTGCGGCCCGCGGTGTACTCGGCGATGAAGTCGTCCACGACCTCGTCGGCGAACTCGTCGCTCATGTCCCACACGAAGAACGGGATGCCGATCGCGTCCGCCGCGCGGCGGGCGTCGCCGGCGTCCTCGATCGAGCAGCAGCCGCGCGCACCCGTGCGGTACGAGCGCGGGTTCCGGCTGAGCGCGAGGTGGACGCCCGTGACGTCGTGACCGGCGTCGACGGCGCGGGCGGCGGCGACGGCCGAGTCGACCCCGCCGGACATGGCGGCGATGAGCCTCATGCCGACCGGCTCCGCACCAGGCCGGCGGCGCGGGCGCGCTCGTGGACGGCGGGCAGGACCTCGAGCAGGCGGTCGACGTCGGCCTCGGTCGAGGAGTGGCCAAGACTGAAGCGCAGCGACCCGCGCGCGGCGGCCTCGTCGAAGCCCATCGCGAGCAGGACGTGGCTGGGCTGCGGCACCCCGGCCTGGCAGGCCGAGCCGGTGGAGACCTCGACCCCCTGCGCGTCGAGCAGCATGAGCAGGGCGTCGCCCTCGCAGCCGGGGAACGTCACGTGCGCGATGTTGGGCAGGCGGTGCTCCGGCCCGGGCCGGGGGTCGCCGTTGACGACGGCGTCGGGGATCAGGCGGGTGACCCCGTCGACGAGGCGCGTCCGCAGCCGCTCGATCCGCTCGACGGCCTGGGCCTGGCGCTGGACCGTGAGGTCGAGGGCCGTGGCGAAGCCGGCGATCATCGCGACGCCGACCGTGCCGGACCGCACGTCGCGCTCCTGTCCCCCGCCGTGCAGCAGGGGCGTGACGTCCACCTCGCGACGGATGACGAGCGCGCCGACGCCGACGGGACCGCCGAGCTTGTGCGCCGTGACCGTCATCGCGTCGAGGCCGCTGGCGGCGAAGTCGAGCGGCAGGTAGCCCGCGGCCTGTACGGCGTCGGAGTGGACCGGGATGCCGTGCTCGTGCGCGAGCGCGACGACCTCGTGGACGGGCTGGATCGTGCCCATCTCGTTGTTGGCCCACATCGTGGTGATGGCCGTGACGTCGTCGGGGTTCGCCGCGATGGACTCGCGCAGGGCGTCCAGCCGCACACGGCCCTGACGATCGACGGGAGTGACGTCGATGCGTGCGCCCTCGTGGGCGGCCAGCCACGTCACGGGATCGAGCAGCGCATGGTGCTCGATGGAGCTGAACAGGACCCGGTCGCGGTGCGGGTCGGCCGACCGGCGCGACCAGTACAGGCCCTTGATGGCGAGGTTGTTGGCCTCGGTGCCGCCGGAGCAGAAGACGACCTCGCTGGGGCGTGCCCCGAGCCGCTCGGCGATGAGCTCGCGCGACTCCTCGACGACGCGGCGGGCGCGGCGGCCCGACTCGTGCAGGCTCGACGGGTTGCCCGTCCGCCGCATCTCGTCGTGCATGACCTCGACGGCCTCGGGCCACATGGTGGTGGTGGCCGCGTGGTCGAGGTAGACGCGAGCGGGGGTCGTGGACATCGCCTTCCAGCGTAGTGGGGAGCCACGAACCCGCCGCCGGGCCCGTCCACCGCGAGGGTTGCCGCCCTGACGGGCCTTTCGTACATTGGCCGGACATCGTCGAGGGGGGACGCATGCGGGTCGAGCTGCAGGCCGCGGCGCTGCTCGCGGCCCGGAGCGAGGCCGAGCGCCTGGCCGAGGCGGTCGAGAGCGGCGCCCGCCGCGCCGATGCCGCGAGCCCGATCCTGCTGCCGAGCCTCGCGCCGCTGCCCGCGAAGGCCACATGGCTGCGCGAGCAGGTGCCGATGCTGGACGACCTCGCGGCGCTGGCGATCCTGCTCGACGATGACGGCGACGGGCACGCGGCCGTCACCGTCCCGCGGGACGCGTGGTCGCCGTCGGACCTCGTGCGCGAGGCCGGCGACCAGCGCTTCGGCCCCGGATTCGTCGAGGCCACGGGCCTGACCGGGCGCGAGCTGGCGTCGCTGCTGCAGACGCTGGGCTCGGTCGGACGCGACGTGCCCGAGGGCTCGGTGATGACCGCCGCGGAGCTGCGCGACTTCGTCATCGACCACCCCGCGGTCGCCGCGGCCCTCCAGGCGACCGTCCCGCTGGGCGACGGGCCCGCGGGCACCCTGCGCTCGCTGACCGGCGCGTTCGTGACGGCTCCCGGCGGCGTGGCCGCCGTGTACGAGCAGCGGCGGCTCGACGCCCGCGACCTGTTCGAGGGTCTCTCCCCCGAGCACGCCGCGATCCTCGCGATGACCTATCCGTCGATCGTCGGCAACCTGGCCGGCGTCCCCTTCGCGAACCGCGCGCACGCCAACACCGTGAATGTCGTCGCGGCGCTCGCGGACGAGCGGCGCGAGCTGGCCGGGCTGCGCGACCAGCACGAGGAGAACCAGGGCGACTGGGACTTCCTCGGCCGCAACAACGACGACCTCGAGGGACCGATCGAGGACCTCGAGAGGCGGATCTGCCTCTACGAGTCGATCCTGTCCGACGGCCGGAGCATCGTGTACTTCGATCCCGCCGGCGACGGGGCGATCGCCGAGCTGCACGGCTCGATCGATGCCGGCACCGACAATGTGGGCGTCCTCGTGCCCGGCACCACGGCCGACCTGGCCAACTACGACAAGGACCTCGCGCCCCGCTCCCGCGGCTTCCAGAACGGCGACTCCTCCGGCGGACTGACGATGATCAGCTGGATGGGCGGCGACCTGCCCGACAGCATCGCCACGGACGCCCCCGATCCGAGCTACAGCCTCGACCTCGGACCTCGGCTGGCGGACTTCTCCAGGGACCTCGACCTGGAGATCTCACGCTCCGACGGGGCGGGCGCACGGGTCACCGTCGCCGGTCACTCGTACGGTGGGGCCGTGGTCGGACGGTCGGAGCTGAGCGGTCTGGTGGCCGACCGCGTGCTGCACATCGAGTCCGCCGGCATGGGCCACGACGTCCACGACGCGGGCGACCTGCCGTCGTCGCAGTCCGGCGTCGACCGCTACTCCATGACGGCGCCCGACGACTTCATCAGCCTCACGCAGGGCGTGCAGGTGGGCGACATCGGCCACGGCGCCGACCCGGACGACTTCGCCGGCACCGTCCGGCTGCACACGGGCGACAAGGTCGACGGCACGCCGAACACGGGGATCGCCTCCCACTCGGGCGTCTTCCAGCAGCGCAGCGACGCGTGGGACAACATGCTGGCGGTGTTCCGCGGCGGCGAGATCGAGACGTACCGCTCGCCGCACTACGAGCACGTGTACACGGGCCACGGCGTGGCCACCTATCAGGACGGCTGGAACGACGACGGCGAGAGGATCGACATCGAATGAGGCGGCTGATCGCGATGATCGTCGCCTGCGGTGTGCTGGTCGCAGGCTGTGGCAAGGAGGACGACATGACCGTGCAGGAGCGTGCGGAGGCGCGTGCCGCGCAGGCGCGTGCCCACATCGACGACCTGGCGAGCCGGGTGGGCAGCGCGCCCCAGGTGGTCCAGGACGAGCTCGCGTCGTGCGACCCGAGCACCGACGAAGGGCTCGACCTCATCTACGTCGTGCACCTCACGGCGGACGACGGGTCGGTCGAGCGGCTGCAGGGCGAGGTCGCCGACCACTTCGCGGCCGAGGGCTGGGAGGTCGAGCGCGCCCCCGGTGATCGCGAGCGACGGATCGTGAGCGTCCGCTTTGCGAAGGACACGTTCACCATGGGCGCGGAGATCAGCGAGCGGACGGGCAGGGCGGTCGTCAGCGGCTCCGGCGGCTGCGTCCGCTGAGACGTCTCACATCACGAGAACATTTCATTGGGCCTTTCTTCGGGGCCCACTCTATTGGATATGATGGGAGCACCAGTTCGGGTGAATCGGGGGATTCGTGAACGTCATCGGTGGGCTCCAGTCAGGACAGCGGTTCCTGGCTGACGCGCGCGCTCGTGACCTCACGCTCCTCTCCCCCGCAGATCTCGCGAGCGAGACGGCCGCCGTGCAGGCGCTCGAGCGTGAGGCCGCCGCGTTGAAGATGGCACTGCTGGCCGAGGCGAACCGGCAGCAGGCCCACAAGACCACCGATGCGGTCGACATGACCGGGTTCGTCGCCCGCGAGGCGGGCGTGACGCGTCGCGAGGCCGCGCAGCAGGTGCGCCTCGCCGAACGCATCGAGGCCGCGCCTCGGGTGAAGGACGCGTTGGCGAAGCCGGGCATGTCGACCCAGAAAGCCGCGATCGTGACCAGCGCCCTCGCCGACCTGCCGGCCGACCTGACCCGCGACCAGCGCGACCGCGTGGAGGCGGACCTGACCGAGGCGGCTCAGGTGATGTCGGCCGAGCAGCTCCGCCGCAAGTCTCGTCGCGCGATCGAGGTAGTGGACGTGGACCGTGCTGATCGGATCGAGAACGACCGCCTGACGCGGGACGAGAACGCGCAACGGCGACTCTCGGAGTTCTGGATCGGACGTCCCGACGAGGAGACCGGGCTGGTGCCGTTCGGCGGCAAGACCGATCAGCTGACCGCAGACGTGCTGCGTGCGGTGATCGAGTCCAAGACCGCGCCGCGCAAGCGAAGCGAGCCGCACGGGTCGTTCACGTCCGTCGAGAAGGCCGGTGAGGCGTTCGCCGAGGTCGTGCGGCACCTGCCGCGCGAGGCCTACGGGAACCATGGCGGCGTCGCCGCGACGCTCGTTGTCACGGTGGACGAGGCAACGCTGCGCGGGGAGACCGACCGGGCGGGTGCGACCGAGTTCGGCACCCCGGTCAGCGCGGGCGAGCTGCGCAAGCTGGCGTGCGACGCGGCGATCCTGCCGACGGTGACGAACGGCAAGTCCCAACCACTCGACATCGGTCGAGCACAGCGACTCCACACCGAAGCCCAGCGCCTGGCCCTCGCCCAACGCGACCAAGGGTGCGCGTATCCCGGGTGCGACCGGCCACCGGGATGGTGCGAAGCCCACCACGCGATTCCGTGGTCAGAGGGCGGACCGACCAACACCGAGACGGGCGTGCTCTTGTGCGCTCACCATCACCGCTACGTGCACAACGTCGGCATACCCATCCGGTTCACCGAGGCCGTGCCCGAGTTCAAGATCCGCGGCGAATGGGTCCAGAACCGGCGGTATCGGCCCCTGCCCATCTCGGCGTGATCTCGATACACCGGTCTCGCTAGCTGTAGTTCCCCGTGAGGTTGTGAACGCGGTCTGAGGGCGTGAGGCCGCCGATGCCGGTGTGGGGTCG
>NZ_JBFOKO010000011.1:0-86391 GCF_047246605.1 Aeromicrobium jepli | reverse complement strand
TCGGTGGCCGTTCGGCCGGTGCTGGGCGACTGCCCGGGTTGATGTCATCAACGCTACGCAGCACAGATCCACAGCAGTCCCACGCCGAATCCACCCGAACTCAACACTTCGGCACCGTTCCTCCCCACCCCGGAACGGCTCGCTCGCGGGTCAGATGCCGTACTGGAACTCGATGAGCATCCAGCAGAAGACCCAGCAGCCCAGGACGCACCAAGCGGCACCGGCGCTCGCGACGAGGGCGCTGCGCAGGGCGCGACCGCGTCGTTCCCGCAGCGCCCACTGCACCGCGCGCACCACGAACGGCAGCAGGAGCAGCAGCACCGGCATGAGCAGCAGGCGCGGCCGGGCGTGCATGATGCCGTCCGAGCCCAGCACGCTGCCCGCGATGAGGATCGCGGTCAGCCAAACCTGCCACGGCAGCCAGCGCCGCAGCAGCGGCCAGAGCGAGACGACGCACAGCACCGCGACGAGCACGATCGACCAGCTCGACAGGACGTAGGCGACCGCGTCGTGGTCGCTCGTGTCGCGCGGGTAGGGGTGCTCCCGCAGCCAGCGCCACGAGGCGGCGCCGAGGTCGACGTGCGAGCTCCACCCACGCTTCTGGGCGGCGAAGTACCCGCCGATGTCGGCGACCTGGCGGTCGGCCCACGCCAGGTACAGGGCGGTCCCGGCGTAGCCGATGGCGGGCGCCAACAGGGCCGCGAGCGGGAAGCGCGTGCGGCGACGCGACCACTGCCAGAGCTCCACGACCGCCGCGACGCACAGCGTCAGGACCAGCGCGATCGCGGTGATCCGGGTCAGGCCCGCGCCGAGCGTCAGCAGGCTCGCGGCGAGGTACCGCTGTCGCAGCATCATGACGAGGGCCCACACCGCGAGGGCGCCGAACAGCGCCTCGGTGAACGGCATCCAGTAGAGGAAGCTCATCGGCGCGCCGAACGCCAGCACGGCGGCCGCCACCGAGACGGCCACGCGGGTGCGCACGGACGGCTGCGGGAGCAGGCGCGCCGCGGCAGGACGCGAGCGCTGCCACAGCTCGAGCGCCAGGCACGCGACGCCCCAGGCGAGCACGAGCGACGCGACGGCCGAGACCATCAGGCCACCGAGGAACGTGGCGTCCTCGACGCCGAAGACCGCGAGCGGCGAGGAGACGATCCGGACCAGGACGGGGAACGCCGGGAAGAACGCCACCGACTGCCACTCCACGCGCTCGGCGGGGTCCGGCGAGACCGAGAACCCCGAGTACCCGAACTCGGCGATCTGGGTCATCCACCCGGCGTCCCACTTGCCGAGCACGTCGCGCAGCGACTCGCCGTCGCTCTCGGCCCAGGCGGCGACCGCCCAGCCTTGGAGGAGCGCGAGGACCACGGCGGTGAGGACGGCCGCGCCGGGCACGGCGGCTGCGCGCCGCCGGGACGGCCGCCGCGGGGGCGGAGGCGTCGGCGCGGACTCCTCCAGCCGGTCCGCCTCCGCGATCGCCATGGTCCTCCCCGCCTCGCCGGCCGCTCGCGCACCGGGCCGCCCGCGGACGAGGATACGGGGGCGCGTCCACGCACGGAAGACCGCTGCAACCCTCGGTTACGGGCCGCGCGGGTCCGCCCCGCGCCGCCTCCTGCGACTTTTGGAACGCGATGCACCGTTCCATCGGGAGGAAGAGTGGAACGCGTTCCAAAAGTCGAGCGGGGGCGCCGGGCCCGGGCCGGCGCCGAGGCGGGCACACGCGCCGGGACGGCACGAGGCCGGGACCCCGAGCGGGATCCCGGCCTCGTGTGGTGCCGGTGTGTCAGATGGCGACGGCGACGTCCGCGACCGAGCCCTTGGCCGCGACGACCTCGGAGTCGACGACCTCGGCGCGCGGCGCGAGCGTGCGCAGCGTCCACGTGCCCGGAGCGGCGAAGAACCGGAACTGGCCCGTGGCCGAGGTCGGCACCTCGGCGGTGAACTCACCGTTGCGGTCGAGCAGACGCACGTAGGCGTTGCCGACCGGCTGGTCGCCGCGCAGGACGACTCCCTGGATCACGGCCTGGTTGGTGACGTCGACACCCTCCAGGCTCGGTCCGCCCGTGATGGCCCCGCACATGTCAGGCCTGCCCGGGCTCGTCGCCGACGGCGACCGGGACACCGCGCAGCGAGCCGTACTCGCTCCACGAGCCGTCGTAGTTCTTGACGCCCTGGTAGCCGAGGATCTCGCTGAGCACGAACCACGTGTGCGAGCTGCGCTCGCCGATGCGGCAGTACGCGATGGTCTCCTTGCCCTCGTCCAGGCCGGCGTTGGCGTAGAGCTCCTTGAGCTCCCCGTCCTTCTTGAACGTGCCGTCGTCGTTCGCGGCCTTGCTCCACGGGACGTTGCCGGCCGTGGGGATGTGGCCGCCGATCTGCGCGGCCTCCTGCGGCAGGTGCGCGGGGGCGAGCAGGCGGCCGGCGAACTCGTCGGGGCTGCGGACGTCGATCAGGTTCTGCGTGCCGATCGCGGCGATGACGTCGTCGCGGTAGGCGCGGATGTCCTGGTTCGGCTCCTGCGCCGTGTACGTGGTGGCCTCACGGCTGGGCACGTCACGGGTCAGCTCGCGGCTGTCGAGCTCCCACTTCTTGCGGCCGCCGTCGAGCAGGCGCAGGCTCTGGTGGCCGTAGTACTTGAGGTACCAGTACGCGTACGCCGCGAACCAGTTGTTGTTGCCGCCGTAGAAGACGATCGTGTCGTCGTTCGAGACGCCCTTCTCGCTCAGCAGCGCCTCGAGGCGGTCCTTGCCGATGAAGTCGTGGCGGACGCCGTCCTGGAGGTCCTTCTTCCAGTCGAGCTTGATGGCCCCGGGGATGTGCCCCTTGTCGTAGGCCTCGACGTCCTCGTCGACCTCGATCAGGACGACGTTCGGATCGGCCAGGTGCTCTTCGACCCAGTCGGCGGTGACGAGTGCGGTCTCGCGGCTCATGGTGTTCCTTTTCCTCTGCGAAGTGATGGGTGAGTGATGCGTCGGGCGCTACGCCGGCGTGCGGGCGAGGCGGCGGGTGGTCAGGTACAGCTCGCAGCCCAGGCACAGGCCCGTGGCGGCGTTGAGCAGGGCGGCGACGAGCGCCAGGCCGACGGCGACCAGGCCCACGGTCGTGGCGCCGAGCTGGAGGGCCACCAGGCCGACCAGCGAGAAGGTCAGTCCGACGACCTGCGCGAAGCGCGGAGGCCGGGCGTCCTCGGTCTGCGCCGGCGCCCCGATCCGCGGCCGCACGAGCGTGCGGAACAGCCACGACCACGGCGACGCCGACAGCGAGACGAACGCCCCGAGCGCGAAGACGATCGCCTGCGCCGCGAGCAGCACCTCGCGCACCGGCGACGGCGTCACCAGGACGAGGGCGAGGACGACGATGGTGCCGGCTGCGGCGAAGCGCAGGCCGCGCGGGTCCACGGTGGCGTGGGGCATGACGGATCTCCTGAGCAGGAGTGAGGGCTGACAGTACGAGAACGAGGTGGGACGTCAGCAGGCACGACACAGCGCCGAGCGCGTGCGGCAGTTGTCCACCGCGCGGCGTCGGGTCAGGTGTGTCGTGAACATGTGGCCCAGCCTAGGGGGCCGATCCGGCGAACCCTCGCCCCAGTCCCGTGATGTGAGACGAGCGTCCATAAAGTGAGATCAGCGAGCGATGGCCTCGTCCAGCGCGACGAGCACCTGGTCACGCGTCGGGGCTCCGGACGCACGGCTGGAGATCGCCCCGTCGGCGTCGAGGACGAGGACCGTGGGGGTGCGCAGGATGTCGAGCCGGCGGACGAGGTCCAGCTGCGACTCCGCGTCGATCTCGACCGTCGTCACGCCGGGGACGAGGTCGACGACCTGCGTCAGCACCTGGCGCGTCGCACGGCACGGCGTGCAGAACGCGCTCGAGAACTGCACGAGCGTCGCCCGCTCGCCCAGTGGCGCACCGAGGTCCTCGGGCGAGAGCCGCTCGGCGTCCTCGGCCGCGGGGGCCGCGGCGAAGCGGCCGTTCTTCCAGCGCAGGAGCAGCCCGACGGCGACCGTCGCGACCAGGGCCAGGCCCAGCACCTCGTACCCGCTCATCCGGTCCTCCCTCGACCTCGTGCGCCGTGTGACGCCGGTGTGACGCCGTTCTCATTTCCGGGGGCCTGCGTCACGGCCCTGTCACATGAAGTATCGTTGACGGCGCAATGAGGCTTCGATGAACAGTCGTTCGTCGGGGCCTCGACGTGCATAGGAGGCCAGTTCACGTGTCCCACCTGCTGCTGCTGACGAAGACCACGCAGTCCTCGGTCGAGGTCCTGCCCGCGCTCGCCCTGCTCCCCCACCACGTCAAGATCCTGCCCGCCGAGGCCAGCGCGCTCATCGACGCGCCCCCGTGCGACGCCGTCCTCGTGGACGGCCGCCACGACCTCGCGCAGGTCCGCAGCCTCACGCGCGTCATCCGCACCACGGGCATCGAGTGCCCCCTCATCCTGATCCTCACCGAGGGCGGCCTGACCGTCGCCGCCGCCGACTGGGGCATGGACGACGTCATCCTCACCACCGCCGGCCCCGCCGAGCTCGAGGCCCGCCTGCGCCTGGGCATGGGCCGCATCGCCGCCGGCAGCGACAAGGTCGACGACGACTCGCACGTCATCAGCGCCAGCGGCCTCGTGGTCGACGACGTCACCTACACGGCCAAGCTCGAGGGCCGCTCCCTGGACCTGACGTTCAAGGAGTTCGAGCTGCTCAAGTTCCTCGCGCAGCACCCCGGCCGGGTCTTCACCCGCCAGCAGCTGCTGCAGGAGGTCTGGGGCTACGACTACTTCGGCGGCACCCGCACGGTGGACGTGCACGTCCGTCGCCTGCGCGCCAAGCTCGGCCCCGAGAACGAGACGCTCATCGGCACGGTCCGCAACGTGGGCTACCGCTTCGTCGCCAAGCGCGAGGCGGTCGAGCGCGTCACGAGCGATCGCCAGCAGGTCTCGGGCCGCGCCTGAGCCTCACAGCGTGGGGATGAGCTCCTCGAGGTACGCCACGGTGTCCTCCCAGCCCTCCACCGCGTGGCACGGGACGCCCAGCGCCAGCACCGGGTAGTCGTTGCCGTCGGGATCGAGCCGGTCCCCCACGAACAGCATGTCGTCGAGGCTGATGCCCGTCGCCTCCGCCAGCTGCTTCATCCCGTAGGCCTTGTCGATCCCGCGGTGCGTGATGTCCACCGAGGTCGAGCCGCCCGACCGGACCTCGAGATCCGACAGCCGGGCCGCCACGGCATCGCGCAGGCGGGCCTTCTTCGAGCCGTCGGGGTCCCACGCCATCTTGGCGTCGATGGGGGCCTGCTGGCCGAGCGCGGAGAACGTGATCTGCGAGCCGCGGTCCTCCAGGATGTCGCCCCACGTCCGCGACTCCCACAGGCCGAGGCGCCTGGCCTCCTCCTCGACGGCGGCCAGCGCGCGGTCGCGTTCGTCGGCGGTCAGCTCGTGCGCGTAGACGGTGTGGATCTCGCCCGAGCGCAGGCGGTAGTACTGCGTGCCGCACGTGGGCAGCAGGTGGATGCGCTCGAGCACGTCGGCGTCGGCGGGCGGCAGCTGCTCGACGACCTGCGTGCGGAACTGCTGCAGCTGCCCGCCGGAGATGATGGCCACCTCGACCCGCTCGGCCAGGCGCACCAGGAGGTCGCCGATCGGCGCCGGGATGGCGCACTTGGAGGGCGCGAGGGTGTCGTCGAGATCGAATGCGACGAGACGGGGTCGGGACACGCTCGGGAGTCTACTGTTGAGTACATGCGTCGTCTGCACAACATGACCCAGGCGTACGACTGGGGCTCGACCAGCGACATCCCCCGGTTCCTGGGCCGCTCGGCCACGGGTGAGCCGGTCGCCGAGATGTGGCTCGGCACGCATCCGCTGGCACCCTCGCAGGTCGAGACGCCGACCGGTCTGCGGCCGCTGTCGGACCTCGCGGGCGACGTGCCCTTCATGCTCAAGATCCTCGCGGCCGAGCAGCCGCTGTCGATCCAGGTGCACCCCGGCCCCGAGGAGGCGCGCGAGGGCTACGCCCGCGAGCAGGCCGCGGGCATCCCGCTGGAGTCGCCGCAGCGCGTGTACAAGGACCCGCGCCACAAGCCCGAGATGGTCTACGCGCTCAGCACGTTCGACACGCTCGTGGGCTTCCGTCCCACCGCCGAGATCCTGCGCGTCTTCGCCCAGCTCGACTCCCCCGCCGTCAACGCCGCCTCGGCCACGCTGCGCGCGAAGACCGGCTACAAGGGCATCGTCCGCGTCCTGGAGAACCTGCTGATCGCGCCGCCGCCGGCCAGCGAGATCAACCAGCTCGTGATCCAGTGCAAGGCGCTCGTGCACGACGGCGTCGACATCAAGCGCGCCTACAGCACCGCCGCGATGATCGCCCGCTACCACCCCGGCGACGTCGGCATCGTCGTGTCGCTGCTGCTCAACCGGTTCACGCTGCAGCCGGGCGAGGCGATGTTCCTGGGCACGGGCGTCATCCACGCCCACCTGTCGGGCCTGTGCCTGGAGGCCATGGCCAACTCCGACAACGTCATGCGCGCAGGCCTGACCCGCAAGACGCTCGACCCCGAGGGTCTCATCCAGTGCCTCGAGGCCGGCATGTCGCGCGTCGCGCGCGTCGAGCCGGGCTACCCCTCGTTCTCGACCGAGGTCTACAGCCCCGCCGTGGACGAGTTCGCGCTCGCCGTCACGCAGGTCTCGCCCGCCGATCCCGACGGCGTCGCCCTCATCAGCGCCGAGCACTCGATCGTCATGTGCATCGGCGGCGGCGTCCAGCTGCTGAACGCGCAGGGCGAGAAGGTCCCGCTCAGCCGCGGCGAGGCGGTCTACACCGCCGCCGAGGACGGCGACCTGACCCTCGTGGGCACCGGCGAGATCGCGCAGATCTACCTGCCGGGGCCGCACACGCCCGACTCCGAGCTGCGGGACCTGCTCGGCGCCCGCCCCGTGCGTCAGATCCCGCTCACGTAAGCCGGCCGGCAGACGCGCCGTCCGAGCGCGCCCCCCGAGTGCGACTTCTGGAACGCGATGCACCTGTTCGTCCGGCACGAGCGTGGAACGCGTTCCACAAGTCGAACGAGGGGCCCGGGGCGGACGCCCTAAAGCAGGTCGGCGCGCTCGAGGCCGGGCAGGGCGGCGACGATCTCCTTGACGCGCTGGGACTGCGCGAGGTCGAGCACCAGCACGGCGTCCGCCGTCTGCACGACCGCGACGTTGCGCAGGCCGAGCACCGCGACCTGCACGCCGTCCTCGGCGCGGGCGACGCCGTCGGCGTCCACCCACAGCACGCCGGGCGACGAGCCGAGCGGCGCGATCGCGGCGAAGTCGCCCAGGTCGTCCCAGCCGAACGTCGCGGGGACCACCGCCATGCCGCCCTCGGCGGCGACGGGCTCGGCGACCGCGTGGTCGATCGCGATCTTGGTCAGCGCGGGCCAGGTCCGCTCGAGCTCGGCCACGAACGACGGCGTGCCCCATCCCGCGGCGATCGCCCGCAGGCCGGCGGCGAGATCGGGCTGGAACCGCGCGAGCGAGTCCAGCAGCACCGACGCCCGCGCCACGAACATGCCGGCGTTCCAGACGAAGTCGCCGGACTCGACATACCCGCGCGCGGTCGGCTCGTCCGGCTTCTCGACGAAGCTGCGCACGGCCCGCGCCGAGGCGAACCCGGCGAGCGGATCGCCCGAGGCGATGTAGCCGAACGCGGTCGACGGCTCGGTCGGCGTGATCCCCACCGTGACGATGTAGCCCTGCTCGGCGACGGCGATCGCCTCACGCACCGCCTCGGCGAACCGCTCGGGGTCCGGGATGCGATGGTCGGCGGCGAACGAGCCCACCACGGCGTCCGGGTCGGCGCGCTCGATGATCGCGGCGGCCAGGCCGATCGCCGGCATCGAGTCGCGCGGCGAGGGCTCGAGCAGCAGGTTCACCAGCTCGGGCAGCTGCTCGGCGATCGCCCCGCCGTGGGCCGCGCCGGAGACGACGTGGATGTGCTCGGGCGAGGCGAGCGGCAGCATGCGGTCCCACGTCTGCTGGATCAGCGTCCGCCCGGTGCCCTCCAGGTCCAGCAGGAACTTCGGGCGCTCGCGGCGCGAGAGCGGCCACAGGCGCGTACCCGCCCCGCCGGCCGGGATGATGGCGTGAAAGGTGGACACGGCGGTCACTGTAGTGGTCCACGCAGGGTCGCGGGAAAGGTCGCGACCGCCGGATCGGGCCATACTGGGTGCCGTGTCCCGACTGACCGCGCGTGAGCTGATCGACCTCGTCCTCGACCCGGGCTCGTGGGAGTCCTGGGACGAGCCGGTCGACCACGAGTCCCGGCCTGAGCCGTACCGCACCGACCTGCTGGCCGCCGCCGAGCGCGCCGGGACCGACGAGTCCGTCATCACCGGCCGGGCGCTCATGCGCGGCCGGCCCGTCGCCGTGCTGGTGAACGAGTTCCGCTTCCTCGCCGGCTCCATCGGCCAGGTCGCCGCCGACCGCATCGTCCGCGCCGTCCGCCGCGCCACCGCCGAGGGCCTGCCGGTCCTCGCCACGACGGCCTCGGGCGGCACCCGCATGCAGGAGGGCACGCCCGCGTTCGTGCGGATGGTCGACATCTCCCGCGCCCTCATGGACCACAAGGCGGCCGGCCTGCCCTACCTCGTCTACCTGCGCCATCCCACGACCGGCGGCGTGTTCGCCTCGTGGGGGTCGCTCGGCCACATCACGATCGCCGAGCCCGGTGCCCTCATCGGCTTCCTCGGCCCCAAGGTCTACGAGCTGCTCAACGGCACGCCGTTCCCCCCGGGCATCCAGACCTCGGACAACCTCGCGAACCGCGGCATCATCGACGCCGTCGTGATCCCCGACGAGCTGCCGTCGGTCGTCGACACGGCGCTGTCGATCCTCATCGACGAGCCCGGCAAGCCGAGCCGCGAGCGCCGCCCGGCCGCGACGCAGCGCCGGATCGACACGTGGGAGTCGGTCCTCGTGACCCGCACCCCCGACCGTCCGGGCGTGCGCGAAGTGCTGCGCTGGGGCACCGACGCGATCATCCGGCTGCAGGGCACCGAGCGTGGTGAGCGCGACGCGGCGATGATCGTCGCGCTGGCCCGCATCGACGGCGAGCCGTGCGTCGTGATCGGCCAGGACCGCACCACGCAGAGCCGCATCAAGCCGATGGGCCCGGCGGCGCTGCGCGAGGCGCGACGCGGCATGAAGCTGGCCAACGAGCTGGGACTGCCCCTGGTCTCGTTCATCGACACCCCCGGCGCCGAGCTCTCGCCCGAGGCCGAACAGGGCGCCATCGCCGGCGAGATCGCCCGCTGCGTCAGCACGATGGCCACGATGCGCGTCCCGTCGGTCTCGGTCCTGCTGGGCCAGGGATGCGGCGGCGGCGCGCTGGCGCTGCTGCCGGCGACGACCATCATCGCCGCGGAGAACTCGTGGCTCTCGCCGCTGCCGCCCGAGGGGGCCAGCGCGATCGTGTTCGGCGACGTCGACCACGCGGCACAGCTCGCCGCCGAGCAGCGGATCAGTGCCTTCGACCTGCGCGAGTCCGGCGCCGTCCACCACCTGGTGCCCGAGCCCGACGACGACGATCCCGAGTCCTTCGCCCGCGCGATGGCCGCCGAGGTCGCCCACCAGCTCCGCGTCCTGCAGGGGCGCGCATGAGCCTGCTCGACCTGGCCCGGCTGGCCCACGAGAACGACGGCGTCGCGCCCTTCAACGAGGCCACCACGATCGCCCTGCGCGACGGGAGCCCCCTGCGGCTCGAGCGGTACGACGAGGTCGTCGGGGCGGTCGCCGTCGGCGACGCGCCCGTCGAGCTGGTGGTCCATCCGCGCTATCGACGGCAGGGCCGCGGCCGCGCGCTCGTGGACGACCTCGTCGAGCGGGGCGAGACCCGGTTCTGGGCCCACGGCGACCTGCCGGGAGCCCAGGCGCTGGCGGCCTCGGCCGGCCTCGAGCCGGTGCGCACGCTGCTGGTGCTGAGCACGACCGACGACGGCGTCGACGAGCCGCGCATCCCCGAGGGCGTCACGATCCGCCACTTCGACGAGGAGGACGCCGACGCGGTCGTGGCCGTCAACGGCCGCGCCTTCGCCAGCCACCCGGAGCAGGGCGCGATGGACCGCGCCGACTTCGACCGCCGCCGGGCCGAGGACTGGTTCGATCCCGCCGGCCTCTTCGTCGCCGAGCGTGACGGCCGCGTCATCGGCTTCCACTGGACCAAGGTCGAGGACGGCGTGGGCGAGGTCTACGTGGTCGGCGTCGACCCGGACGCGCACGGGAGCGGCCTCGGAACGGCGCTCACGGCGATCGGACTGCGGCACCTGTGGGCCGCCGGCGTGGGCGAGATCGAGCTGTACGTCGAGGGCGACAACGCTCCTGCGCTGGCCGTCTACCGCCGCCTGGGGTTCACTGAGAAGGCGCGCGATGTCCTCTACTCGGCCGATCCCGGCAGCCACACCTGATCGCTCGAGTCACATCAAAAACTCCAATCCCTCGCAAAAATCTCGACTCTCCCGCATCATGAAGGTGAGGACTTCGCGTCTCGTACGTGACGAGAGGAACGCCGATGACCAGCGCCAAGGCAGTCAGGTTCGACCAGCACGAGCAGCCGTCCCTGGCCGCGCCCCTGGGTGAGACGCCCGTGGCCGGCCCGCGCTTCCGCCGCTCCATGTCGTGGCTCGTGCTGCTCTCGGTCCCGCTGTGGGCCGTCATCGCAGGCGTCGCGTACGCCCTGGTGCAGCTGCTCGGCTGAGCTTCGTTCACCCACTGGTCACCTTCCCGTGCCATCGTGGGTCCATGGGCACCACCGACCTGACGGTCCCCGAGCCGCTCGCCTCCTCCCCCGACGAGTTCGACGTCGACCCGCCCTTCGACGCGACCGAGGGGACGCTCCCCGCCGACCGCTTCCTCGATCGTGAGCTGTCATGGATCGCGTTCAACGCGCGCGTCCTCGAGCTGGCCGAGATCGAGCACCTCCCGCTGCTGGAGCGCACGCGCTTCCTGGCGATCTTCGGCAGCAACCTCGACGAGTTCTTCATGGTGCGCATCGCCGGCCTCAAGCGGCGCATCGCGGCCGGCGTGGCCGTGCCGTCGGCGAGCGGCCTGAACCCGCGCGCCGTCCTGAGCTCGAGCCTCCAGGCCAGCCGCGTCCTCATGGAGCGGCACGCGAGCCTGCTGCACGACGCGATCCTGCCGGCGCTGGCGAAGGAGGACATCCACCTGCTGCGCTGGAGCGAGCTGACCGACGACGAGCGCGCCCGCGTCGGCGACTTCTACCACCGCCGCGTGTTCCCCGTCCTGACGCCGCTGGCCGTCGACCCGGCCCACCCGTTCCCGTACATCTCGGGCCTGTCGCTCAACATCGCCCTCGTCATGCGCAACCCCACGACGGGCAAGGAGCACTTCGCCCGGGTCAAGGTGCCGCCGGTCATCCACCGCTGGGTCGAGGCGTCGCAGGGCCGTTTCCTGGGCCTCGAGGACGTCATCGCCGCGAACCTCGACAGCCTGTTCCCGGGCATGGAGATCATCGCGCACCACACGTTCCGGGTGACCCGCAACGAGGACCTCGAGGTCGAGGAGGACGACGCCGAGAACCTGCTCAAGGCGCTCGAGAAGGAGCTGCTGCGGCGCCGCTTCGGCCCGCCCGTCCGGCTCGAGGTCGACGAGTCCATCTCCGACGACGTCCTCGAGCTGCTGGTCGGCGAGCTGGGCGTCTCCGACGAGGAGGTCGTCCGGCTGCCCGAGCCGCTCGACCTGCGCAGCCTCAACCAGATCGCCGACCTCGACCGGCCCGACCTGAAGTTCGCCCCGTTCGTGCCCAGCACGCACGAGCACCTCGCCGAGGTCGAGACCGCCAGCCCCGCCGACATGTTCAGCGCCCTGCGCAAGCGCGACGTCCTGGTGCACCACCCCTACGACTCGTTCGCCACGAGCGTGCAGCGCTTCATCGAGCAGGCCGCCGCCGACCCGCAGGTCCTGGCGATCAAGCAGACGCTCTACCGGACCTCGGGCGACTCGCCCATCATCGACTCGCTCGTCGAGGCGGCCCGGTCGGGCAAGCAGGTGCTGGTCCTGGTCGAGATCAAGGCGCGGTTCGACGAGCAGGCCAACATCCGCTGGGCCCGCAAGCTCGAGCGCGCCGGCTGCCACGTGGTCTACGGCCTCGTCGGCCTCAAGACGCACTGCAAGCTGGCCCTCGTCATCCGCGACGAGCCCGACGGCCTGCGCCGCTACGCGCACATCGGCACGGGCAACTACAACCCCAAGACCGCGCGCGTCTACGAGGACCTCGGCCTGCTGACCTCGAACGCCGAGGTCACGCACGACCTCACCGAGCTGTTCAACAGCCTCTCCGGGTTCGCGCTGACCAGCGACTACGAGTCGCTCCTGGTCGCCCCGCGTGAGCTGCGCAAGGGACTGAGCGAGCGGATCGACCGCCAGATCGAGAGCGCCCGTGCGGGCCGTCCCGCGCGCATCGCGTTCAAGTTGAACTCGCTCGTCGACGAGACGCTCATCGACAAGCTGTACGAGGCCTCGTCCGCGGGCGTCGACGTCGACCTGGTGATCCGCGGGATCTGCGCGCTGCGCCCCGGGGTTCCCGGCCTGTCCGAGCGGATCCGCGTCCGCAGCGTGCTGGGCCGGTTCCTCGAGCACAGCCGCGTCTTCGCGTTCGGCACGGGCGAGGACAGCGAGGTCTGGATCGGCTCGTCGGACCTCATGCACCGCAACCTCGACCGCCGCGTCGAGGTGCTCGTGAGGCTGCCCTCGCGCCAGCACGTCGAGCAGCTCACCGAGCTGCTCGAGCTCATGAGCTCCGACGGCACCCTCTCGTGGCACCTCGGGCCGGACGGGACGTGGACCCGCGTCGACGGCGCCAACGTCCAGGAGGTCCTGATCGCCCGCTCGCGCTCGCGCCGGTCGCGGTCCTGAGGACACCACCATGGCGAGCAGGGTCATCGCGGCCGCCGGCGGCATCGTGTGGCGCAAGGCGTCGACCGGCGGCATCGAGGTGCTGCTGGTCCACCGGCCGCGCTACGACGACTGGACGTTCCCCAAGGGCAAGGCCGACGAGGGCGAGCCGCTGCCCGTGACGGCGGTGCGCGAGATCGCCGAGGAGACCGGCTACCGCGTCCGCCTCGTCCACCCGCTCCCCGAGGTCACGTACCGCGTGCGCGGTGGCCTCAAGCAGGTCGCGTACTGGATCTGCCGCCTCGTCGAGGACGACAGCGCGTTCCGGCCCAACCGCGAGGTCGACAAGCTGCGCTGGGTCGCCCCGCGCGAGGCCCGCAAGCGCCTCACGTACGCGCACGACCGCACGCTGCTGGAGTCGTTCGAGGACCTCGTGGCCCAGAAGCGTCACAAGTCCCGCACCCTGGTCCTGCTGCGGCACGCGAAGGCCGTTCCGCGCCGCGACTTCGACGGGGCCGACGACGAGCGCCCGCTCGCGGCGGAGGGCCAGGACCGCGCGAAGGAGCTCGTGCCGCTGCTGTCCGCGTTCGGCGTCCGGCGCATCGTGAGCAGCCCCGCCGCCCGCACCGTGCAGACCGTCGACCCGTACGTCGCCACGACCGAGGAGCTGCTCGAGCTCGACGACCGGCTGCGCGAGGGCACGTCGCGCCAGCAGGTCGAGCGCGCGGTGGAGGCGCTGCTCGGCACGAAGCGGCCCACCGTCGCGTGCACGCACCGGCCCGCCCTGCCCGACCTCTACGCGACCCTCGACATCAGCGGCCCCGTCCTGGCCGCCGGGCACGCGCTCGTCCTGCACCACCGCAAGGGCCGCGTCCTCGCGTCCGAGCTGATCTAGGCCGCTCCACGGCCGGCTCCGCCCAGCATTCCCTCACGGTTCACCTCGCGTTCACCCACGTCCTGATTCGGATACACCTGCGATTCCTAGCGTGGCGGCGTACGAGGCAAACGCCTCCGCGCAGTTTCTAGAGAGGGAACACACGTGAACCGCAAGTCCATGCGCACGATGGCCGCCACCGCGGCGACCACCGCGCTGCTGTTCGGCCTGACGGCCTGTGGCGCCGTCAACGAGGGCGACTCGTCCGGTGACTCCGACAGCTCGCTCAGCGGCACGCTCAACGGTGCGGGCGCGAGCTCGCAGCAGTCCGCCGTCAACGCGTGGAAGCAGGGCTTCCAGACCGCGAACCCCGACGTGACGGTCAACTACGACGCGATCGGCTCCGGCGGCGGCCGCGAGCAGTTCATCGCGGGCGGCGTCTCGTTCGCCGGCTCGGACGCCTACCTCAAGGACGACGAGCTCGCCTCGGCCAAGGAGCGCTGCAGCTCCGACGTCGTGACCGTCCCCGTCTACGTGAGCCCCATCGCCGTCGTCTACAACCTGGACGGCGTCGACGACCTCCAGCTCTCGCCCAAGACGATCGGCGCGATCTTCGCGGGCGACATCACGACGTGGGACGACAAGGCGATCGCCGCCGAGAACCCCGACGCCGACCTGCCCGGCGACAAGATCACCCCGGTCCACCGCGGCGACGCCTCGGGCACGACCGAGAACTTCACCGCGTACCTCGACGAGGCCTCCGACGGCGGCTGGCCGCACGGCGAGGTCGAGGAGTGGCCGGTCAAGGGTGGCGAGGCCGCCCAGCAGACCTCCGGCGTGATCCAGGCCGTCTCCGGCGGCCAGGGCACGATCGGCTACGCCGACGCCAGCCAGGCCGGCGACCTCAGCACCGTCGCGGTCAAGGTCGGCGAGGAGTTCGTCGCCCCGACGCCCGAGGCGGCCGCGAAGGTCCTCGACACGGCCACGCCGGTCGACGGCCGCGCCGAGACCGACCTCGCGCTGGAGATCGACCGCAAGACCGAGGCGTCGGGCGTCTACCCGATCGTCCTGGTCTCGTACCAGATCGCCTGCCAGAAGTACGAGGACGCGAAGGAGGCCGAGCTGGTCAAGGAGTGGCTGACGTACGTCGCCGGCTCCGACGGCCAGAGCGCCTCGGCCGAGGCCGCGGGCTCCGCCCCGCTCTCGGACGACTTCGCCGCCAAGGTCAAGACGGCCATCGACACGATCGGCTGACGCCTTCGGTCCGGGCGAGGGCCACGGCTCTCGCCCGGGTCATGGGCACCAGACGAACTCCCCCCAAGGACAATCACGTGAGCAACACCCAGACTGGATCGCGACCGGCCACCCGGCCCGGCGACCGCGTCTTCCGCGGCATCTCCCTCGGCGCGGCGATCGTCATCCTGGCGACGCTCGCCGGGGTCGCGATCTTCCTGACCGCCGAGGGCATCCCCGGCGTCACGGCCTCGCCCGACGAGGTCAAGAGCGGCGAGCGGTTCCTCGACTACGTCGGGCCGCTCGTCTTCGGCACGCTGTGGGCCGCGTTCATCGCGCTGGTCATCGCCACGCCGGTCGCGATCGGCGTCGCGCTGTTCATCTCGCACTACGCGCCGCGCCGGCTGGCGCAGCCCATCGGCTACGTCATCGACCTGCTCGCGGCCGTGCCCAGCGTCGTCTACGGCACGTGGGGCATCATCACGCTCTCCTCGGCCGTCCAGCCGTTCTACGAGTGGCTCGAGGAGAACCTGGGCTTCATCCCGCTGTTCGCCGGCCCCGCGTCCGCGACGGGCCGCACGATCCTGACGGCCTCGCTGGTCCTGGCGATCATGGTCCTGCCGATCATGACCGCGATCTGTCGCGAGATCTTCCTGCAGACCCCGCGCCTGCACGAGGAGGCCGCGCTGGCCCTGGGCGCCACGCGCTGGGAGATGGCCAAGATGGCCGTCTTCCCTTACGCGCGTTCGGGGATGGTGTCGGCCGCGATGCTGGCCCTCGGCCGCGCCCTGGGCGAGACCATGGCCGTCGCGATGGTGCTGAGCGCCTCGGGCGTCGTCACGTTCAACGTCATCAGCTCGGGCAACCCCAACACGATCGCCGCCAACATCGCGCAGTCGTTCCCCGAGGCGAGCGGCCTGACCGTGAACGCCCTCATCGCCACCGGCCTGGTGCTGTTCGTCATCACCTTCGCCGTCAACTTCGCCGCCCGCGCCATCGTCGCGCGCAACAAGGAATTCTCCGGAGCCAACTGAGATGACCACCACCCTCACCCCGAGCCCGCCGCGCCGGTCGAGCGACCTGGCCGACTCGCTGCGCACCCGCTCGCTGCCGGTCGCCGCCACGCGCACGATCCACGCCGTCTCGGTCGTCCTCGTCGCCGTCGGCGTGCTGGGCCTGTTCGGCGGCATCCGGCTCGCGCTGGCCGGCTACGCTTTCGCGTTCGTCGTGCCCCTGTGGTCGCGCGTCGTCGAGGGCGGCCGCAAGGCCACCGACCGGCTCGTGACGCTGCTCGTCACGTCGGCGTTCGGACTCGCGCTGATCCCGCTCGGCAGCATCATGTGGTCGGTCCTGGAGAAGGGCCTGCCCGTCCTGAGCAGCGAGTTCTTCACGTACTCGATGCGCAACGTGGTCGGCGAGGGCGGCGGCATCTACCACGCGATCGTCGGCACGCTGATGATCACGCTGGGCGCCACCGTCATCTCGGTCCCGATCGGCCTGTTCACCGCGATCTACCTCATCGAGTACGGCGAGGACGGCCGGCTGTCGACGTGGATCCGCTTCCTCGTCGACGTCATGACGGGCATCCCGTCGATCGTCGCGGGCCTGTTCGCCTACGCGCTGTTCGTGGTGTTCTTCGGCGACGGAGTCCGCATGGGCATCGGCGGCGCCGTCGCGCTCTCGGTGCTGATGGTCCCCGTGGTGGTCCGCTCGTGCGAGGAGATGCTCAAGCTCGTGCCGAACGAGCTGCGCGAGGCCTCCTACGCGCTGGGCGTGCCGAAGTGGCGCACGATCGTCAAGGTCGTGCTGCCCACCGCGCTGGCGGGCATCGTCACCGGCATCACCCTCGCGATCGCCCGCGTGATCGGCGAGACCGCTCCCCTGCTGGTCATCGCCGGCGCCACCGACTCGGTGAACTTCAACCTGTTCGACGGGCGCATGGCGACGCTGCCCGTCTTCACGTACTCGTCGATCATGCAGCCCGGCGTGCCGCCGGGACCCAGCATCGAGCGCGCCTGGGGCGCCGCCCTCGTGCTGCTGATCATCGTCATGCTGCTGAACCTCGTCGCCCGCCTCGTCTCCCACTTCTTCTCGCCGCAGGGCGAGCGCTGATCCCCGGAAGGACACTCCCCCATGGCCAAGAGCATCGACGTCTCGGACCTGAACATCTACTACGGCGACTTCCTCGCCGTCGAGGGCGTCAACATCGCCATCCCCGCCCGCGCGGTCACCGCGTTCATCGGCCCCTCGGGCTGCGGCAAGTCGACCTTCCTGCGCTCGCTCAACCGCATGCACGAGGTCATCCGCGGCGCCCGCGTCGAGGGCAAGGTGCTGGTGGACGGCGCCGACCTGTACGCCGACGACATGGACCCGGTCAACGTGCGCCGCAAGATCGGCATGGTCTTCCAGCGCCCCAACCCGTTCCCGACGATGTCGATCGCCGAGAACGTCCTGGCCGGCCAGCGGCTCAACAGCAAGCGCATGAAGAAGTCCGAGGCCGACGACATCGTCGAGCAGGCGCTGCGCTCAGCGGGCCTGTGGGCCGAGGTCAAGGACCGCCTCGACCGTCCCGGCTCGGGCCTGTCCGGCGGCCAGCAGCAGCGCCTGTGCATCGCGCGCGCCGTGGCGGTCGAGCCCGAGGTGCTGCTCATGGACGAGCCGTGCTCGGCGCTGGACCCGATCTCGACGAGCGTCATCGAGGACCTGATCCACGAGCTCAAGAGCGAGTACACGATCGTGATCGTCACCCACAACATGCAGCAGGCCGCGCGCGTCTCGGACCAGACCGCGTTCTTCAACCTGGCCGGCGTCGGCCAGCCCGGCCGCCTCGTGGAGCTGGGCCCCACCGAGAAGATGTTCTCCAACCCCGACGACCCGGCCACCGAGGCCTACATCCAGGGCCGGTTCGGCTGAGCCGCCGCACCGGGTGATCGAGTGCCGGCGAGCGCAGCGAGACGGTGTATCGCGATCACCCGCGTCGGCCGTGGTTTCGATACGCCGCTCGTTCCTCGCGAGCCCCTCAACCACCGGCCCCGGTGATCGAGTGCCGGCGAGCGCAGCGAGACGGTGTATCGAGATCACGCCGAGGTGACGGCCTCGGGGGTGCTCAGGGCAGGAACGGGCGCGCGAGGAAGTAGAACGCGGCGGCCACGCCGGCGGCGGCGGGCATCGTGATGATCCACGCGACGACGATGTTCTTCGCGACGCCCCAGCGGACCGCGCTGAAGCGCTTGGTCGCGCCCGAGCCCATGATCGCCGAGGTGATCGTGTGCGTCGTGGAGACCGGCGCGTGCAGGCCGATCGCCATGACGTAGAGGACGCCGGCGGCGGTGGCCTCGGCGGCGAAGCCCTTCGGCGGGTCGAGCTCGATGATGCGGCGGCCCAGCGTGCGCATGATGCGCCAGCCGCCCGAGTACGTGCCCGCGGCGATCGCGCTCGCGGCGGCGACGATGACCCACAGCGGGACGTCCTCGCCGTCGTGCAGGCCGCCGGCCATGAGCGCCAGGACGATGATGCCCATCGTCTTCTGGGCGTCCTGGAGGCCGTGGCCGAGCGCCATGCCCGCCGCGGAGACGGTCTGGGCGAGGCGGAAGCCGCGGTGCACCTTGGTGGGCTTGGCGCGGCGGAAGATCCACATGATGGCCGTCATCAGCGCGAACGCCAGGATGAAGCCCAGCGCGGGGCTGAGCACCATCGGGATGGCGACCTTCTCCACGATCGTGTCCCAGTGGACCACGGTGGAGGACGCGACGCCGGCGCCGACGATGCCGCCGATGAGGGCGTGCGAGGAGGACGACGGGATGCCGAAGTACCACGTGATGAGGTTCCACGTGATGGCTCCGACGAGCGCCGCGAGGACGATCGTCAGCGCATGGGCCCGGTCGGCATCACTGATGCTGCTGACCCCGTCGATGTCGATGATGCCTTGGATCGTCTTGGCGACCTCGACGCCCAGCCAGGCGCCGACGAAGTTCAGGACGGCCGCCATGGCCAGCGCCGCGCGCGGCGTGAGGGCGCGCGTCGAGACCGAGGTCGCGATCGCGTTCGCCGCGTCGTGGAAGCCGTTCGTGTAGTCGAACACGAGGGCGATCACGACGACCGTGATCACCATGATGGTGACGAGGTCCACTCAGGACTCCTTGACGGCGATCTGCTCGACCGTGTTGGCCACCGACTCCAGCGCGTCGATGGCCTGCTCGACGGCCTCGACGATGTCCTTGAGCTTGAGCACCTGCATCGCCTTGTAGTTCCCGTCGAACAGGTCGGCCAGGATGCGGCGGTGGTTGCGGTCGCCCTCGTTCTCGAGACGGTTGATCTCGATCCAGAACTCCTCGAGGTCCTTCATGGTCCGCAGTCGCGGCATGGCCTCGGCGGTCAGGTTCGACGCGCGCTGCAGGACCTCGATCTGGCCGGCGAACGCCTCGGGGAACTCGTGGACGCCGTACAGCGCGACGCTGTCCACGACCTCCTCCATGTAGTCCATGACGTCGTCGAGGCCGCTGGCGAGGTCGTAGATGTCCTCGCGGTCGAACGGCGTCACGAACGTGCTGTTGACCAGGCGGATGATCGCGTGGGTCGTCTCGTCGGCGGCGTGCTCGGCGTCGTTCATCTCGGCCGCGAGGGCGGCCTTGTCGACACCGGGCTCCAGCAGCCGGGCGACGATGCCGGCACCGGTGACCAGATGGTTGGCCGACTCGGTGAACAGGTCGTAGAACGACGTCTCGACCGGGCGGATGCGAATGCGCACGCGTGACTCCTCAGCAGCTGGCAGGCAGACCCTGCCATCGTAGGTGCTGGCGGATCACCGCCGCCAACCCGGGCCGATCAAGTGATGGTCAAAGACCCAGGAGGCCGTCGATCTCGTCCTGCGAGAGACGGTCGCCTGCCCCGGACGCGGCGATCATGAGGCGCGAGGTCAGCTCGATCTCGGCCAGCGCGTCGTCGTCGCGCAGCCGGTCGTCGAGCGGTTCGCTCACGCGTTCACCGAGGGGATGCAGGGCCACATACCGAGGGTACGTGGAGACACCCCCCTGAACCCAAGCCGTTCGGCCAAAACCGCCCATTGGGACTAGACGCCCTGGACGGTTGAAGCCTTGATCAGTCGACCCAGACGCGGGCGTTGCGGAACAGTCGCGCCCACGGGCTCTCGGCCGCGGGATCCCCGCCGTTCCACGACATCTGGATGTTCCGCTGGACCCGCTCGGGGTGCGGCATCATCGCCGTGAAGCGGCCGTCGGGCGTCGTGACGGCCGTGAGGCCCTCGCCGGCGCCGTTCGGGTTGGCGGGATAGTCCGCCGCCGCGTTGCCGTGCACGTCGACGAACCGGGCCACGCGGTGGACCGCGTCCGGGTCGCCGTGGCGCGAGAAGTTCGGCAGGCCCTCGCCGTGCGCGACGGCGATCGGGATCCGCGAGCCGGCCATGCCGGCGAACAGGATCGACGGGCTGTCGAGGACCTCGACGAGCGACAGGCGCGCTTCGTACTGCTCGGAGGCGTTGCGGGTGAACCGCGGCCACGCCTCGGCGCCGGGGATGATCCCGGCGAGCGCGCCGAACATCTGGGCGCCGTTGCAGATGCCCAGGCCGAACGTGTCGGTGCGCTCGAAGAACGCGCTGAACGCCTCGGTGAGCTCGGCGTTGAACAGCACCGACCGGGCCCAGCCCTCGCCCGCGCCGAGCGTGTCGCCGTAGGAGAAGCCGCCGCACGCCACGAGGCCGACAGCGTCGGCCAGGTCGAAGCGGCCGCTCTGCAGGTCGGTCATGTGGACGTCGTACGCGTCGAAGCCGGCCCGGTCGAAGCCGAACGCGGTCTCGACGTGGGAGTTGACGCCCTGCTCGCGCAGCATCGCGACCTTGGGACGCGCACGGCCGGTCAGGTAGGGGGCCGAGACGTCGTCGGTGGGGTCGAACGTGGTCCGCAGCGTCAGCAGCGGCTCGTCCGCGCCGACCGCGTCGTGCTCGGCGTCGGCACACTCGGGGTTGTCGCGCAGGCGCGAGATGCGCCACGAGACCTCGTCCCAGGCCTGCGCGAGGTCGCGCACCGACTCGTCGAGCCCGAGGCCGCGGACGCGCACGCGCCGCTCGGCGGTGGACGTGCCGACACGGGACGTGAGGTCGCCCAGGTCGTGGCGTCCCAGCACGTCGAGCGCCTCGTCGACGCGGTCGGCGGGCACGGCCAGGACGGCGCCGAGCTCCTCGGTGAACAGGGCCGCGAGATCGGCGACGTCGAGCTCGAGGCCCACCCCGCCGGCGAACGCCATCTCGCACGCGGCCGCCCACAGGCCGCCGTCGGAGCGATCGTGGTAGCCGGCGAGCAGGCCGGCCTCGCGCAGCGCGTTGACGCCGTCGACCAGCGCCACGAGCCGCCGCGCGTCGTCGAGGTCGGGCACGGTGCCGCCGAACTCGCCCCGCACCTGCGCCAGGATCGAGCCGCCGAGGCGGTTCGCGCCCGCACCGAGGTCGACCAGCAGCAGCGCGGAGTCCGCGGGCAGCTCGGGGGTGACGGTGCCACGGACGTCGTCCAGCGACGCGAACGCCGTGACGACGAGCGAGACGGGCGCGGTGACCTGCTTCTCGCCCTCCTCGTCGGACCAGCGCGTGCGCATCGAGAGCGAGTCCTTGCCGACCGGCACCGAGACGCCGAGCGCCGGGCACAGCTCCATCGCGACGGCCTGCACGGTGTCGTAGAGCGCGGCGTCCTCGCCCTCCTCGCCGCACGCCGCCATCCAGTTGCACGAGAGCTTGACGCCCGGCAGGTGGATCGGCGCGGCGAGCAGGTTGGTGATCGCCTCGGCGACCGCCATGCGACCCGAGGCGGGCGCGTCGGTGGCGGCCAGCGGAGTCCGCTCGCCGCTGGCCATCGCCTGGCCCGTGAAGCCGACGTGGTCGGTCAGGGTCACTGCGACGTCCGCCACGGGGACCTGCCACGGGCCGACCATCTGGTCGCGGTGCGTCAGGCCGCCGACGGTGCGGTCGGCGATCGTGACGAGGAAGCGCTTCGACGCGACGGTCGGGTGGCGCAGGACCGCGTAGGCGGCCTCGCGCGCGTCCACGCCGTCGAGGTCGAGCTCAGGGGCGGACCGCTCGACGCGGGTCACGTCGCGGACCATCTTCGGCGGCTTGCCCAGCAGGACGTCCATCGGCATGTCGATGGGGAACTCCTCGCCCGGCTCCTCGGGCGCGAGGACCAGCTGCTTGTCGTCGCGTGCGACGCCGACGACGGCGAACGGGCAGCGCTCGCGCTCGCACAGGGCCGCGAAGCGGTCGAGGGACTCCGGCGCGATGGCCAGGACGTAGCGCTCCTGGCTCTCGTTGCACCAGATCTCCTTGGGCGCCAGGCCGGACTCCTCCAGCGGCACCGCCGAGATGTCGAACCGGGCGCCGAGTCCCGCGTCGTCGACCAGCTCGGGGAAGGCGTTGGACAGGCCGCCGGCGCCCACGTCGTGGATCGACAGGATCGGGTTGTCCTCGCCGAGCGACCAGCAGTGGTTGATGACCTCCTGGGCGCGCCGCTCGATCTCGGGGTTGCCGCGCTGGACGGAGTCGAAGTCGAGCTCGGCCGCGTTGGCGCCCGCCGCCTTGGACGAGGCCGCGCCGCCGCCCATGCCGATGCGCATGCCGGGCCCGCCGAGCTGCACCAGCAGGCTGCCGTCGGGGAAGTCGATCTTCTCGGTCATCTCGGCGCTGATCGAGCCCAGGCCGCCCGCGCTCATGATCGGCTTGTGGTAGCCGCGGCGGACGCCGTCGACGGTCTGCTCGTAGACGCGGAAGAAGCCGCCCAGGCCGGGGCGGCCGAACTCGTTGTTGAACGCGGCGGCGCCGATCGGGCCCTCGATCATGATGTCGAGTGGGCTGGCGATGTGCTCCGGGCGTCCGTACTGCTCGGTCTCCCACGGCTCGTCCGTGCCGGGCAGGTGGAGGTTCGACACGACGAAGCCGGTCAGGCCCGCCTTGGGGGCCGAGCCGCGGCCCGTCGCGCCCTCGTCGCGGATCTCGCCGCCGGCGCCCGTGGCGGCACCGGGGAACGGCGAGATCGCCGTCGGGTGGTTGTGGGTCTCGACCTTCATCAGGACGTGGACCTCGCCCTCGCGGGCGCGGTACGGGCTTGGCCCGTCGGCGCCTTCGGGCAACCAGCGCGTGGCCGGGCCGCCGCGCATGATCGAGGCGTTGTCCTTGTAGGCCACGATCGTGCCCTCGCCGTTGACCGCCTCGGTGTGGCGGATCATCGCGAACAGGGACCTCTCCTGCGGCTCGCCGTCGACGATGAACTCGGCGTTGAAGATCTTGTGGCGGCAGTGCTCGGAGTTGGCCTGGGCGAACATCATCAGCTCGACGTCGCTGGGGTTGCGGCCCAGTTCGGTGAACGCGTCGACGAGGTAGTCGATCTCGTCCTCGGACAGCGCCAGGCCGAACTCGG
This sequence comes from Aeromicrobium jepli, assembly GCF_047246605.1. Classification (NCBI taxonomy): domain Bacteria; kingdom Bacillati; phylum Actinomycetota; class Actinomycetes; order Propionibacteriales; family Nocardioidaceae; genus Aeromicrobium; species Aeromicrobium jepli. The sequence goes on along the minus strand of NZ_JBFOKO010000011.1, from coordinate 62,996 downwards.
CGTCGGCGCGCACGAGCGCCTCGCGACCGTGGCCCAGCACGTTCACGCGCTGCATCGGCTCGGGCTCGCGCTCGTCGAACAGGACCGCCGTGGCCTCGCGGGCCGGCAGGGCCGTCTCGGTCATGCGATCGTGCAGCAGGTCGGCGCACGCGAGGCGCTCGTCCGTGCTCAGCTCGCCGCCGACGAGCGTGTACTCGGTGACGCGCTCGACGCGGCGCACGTCGAAGCCGCAGTTGTGGACGATGTCGGTGGCCTTGCTCGACCACGGCGAGATCGTGCCCAGGCGCGGCGCGACGACGACGAGCGTCCCCTCGGGGGTCGGCTCGGCCGGGTCGCCGTAGTCGAGGATGCGCGCGATCGTCTCGGCGGTCGCGGAGTCCAGCGGCTGGTCGCTGGCGATCCAGTGGACATGGCGCGCGCTGACGCCGGTCAGCTGCGGCGCGACGCCCTGGAGGCGCGCGAGCAGGGCGCGGGCGCGGAACGGCGAGAGGGCGTTGCCGCCCTCGACGACGGTGAGCTCGGCATCGGACGACACGCGGGCCAGCCTAGTCGGCCGCCCCGGGAGCCGGGACGCCTCGGGTCGGCCGTGGACCGTCGCGGCGCCGAGTGGCGCATTCCGGGATCGCGAGTGGCGCAGAACCGCCCGCCACTCGGCGAGTGGCGGGCGACTTTGCGCCACTCGCGGAAGGGCCGGCGGATCAGCGGGCGGCGAGGGCGATGAGCAGCAGCAGGCAGGCGACGAACGAGACCGGGATGAGCCACAGCGCGCCGAAGAGCAGGGTGACGGTGGTGCCGATGCGCGGGGGCAGGAACCACTTCGCGCGGCGCAGGTCGTCGACGCTCTCGAGCACGCCCGGGCCCAGGCCCATCGTGCGCCAGGCTCCCTTGAGTCGGGAGAGCACGCGCAGGCCTCCGCTCGCGCCGGCCAGCTGGCCGAGCGCGAGTCGCGCCTCGCCGACGTCGTCGCTCAGCGCCACCGCGATGCCGAGCTCGGTCGCGAACGCCTGCTCGTCCTGCACCGCCTCGAGCAGGTGGTGCCGGCGCAGCGCGAAGGCGCCCGAGACCGCGATGCCCACGACCGCCAGCACCCCGGCCAGCACGCGCAGCCACGTGTCCTCGGCCAGCAGCGCGACGACGGCCAGTCCGGCGAGGAACGGCCACGCCGCGACCATCACCAGCAGCGACGGCCAGCGCAGCAGCCGCACGGTCGGCGCGATCACGCGGGCGGCCCGCCGAGCCACCTCGCTGGTCTGCCCGTCGACGCGTGAGGCCATGCCTCCCACGGCTGCGTTGACCCGGCGACCGCTCTTCCCGATGCCCATGCGCCCAGCCTAGGAGGGACCCCGACGCGCCCTCCGCGACCGCGCGCGGGGCCGCTCCCGCGGCCGTCTGGCGGTGTGATGTAACCCTGTGTGGTAACTCACAGTTTCGCGTGCTACGTTACCGGCCTGTCAGCTCCTGTCCGCCAGAGTTCGGCCCCGGCGGACCGTCCAGAGAGGTGTCCCTCGTGACCCGTTCTTCCCTCGTGGCGCGCCGCATCGCGCTCCCCGTCACCGCCGCGCTCGTCGGCGGAACCTTCGCCGCGGTCGGCTTCTCCGCCCCGGCTCACGCTGGTGGCAGCCAGGCGATCAGCAAGGACTTCACCTACCAGTGCCAGGTGATCGCCGGTGACCTCGATCTCGGCGTGCAGCCCGTGGGCGTCAAGACCGTGACCAAGATCCCCGCCACGGTGTTCCGCGGCGAGCGGATCGCCCCGACGCCCGTGGCCATCACGCTCTCGATGCCCGACATCCTGCGCGACAGCACGCGTGGCCTGCTCAGTGGCACTCACGCCTCCGGCGGCTCGACGAACGCCGCCGTCACGCTGTCGTCGGCCGGCCGCTCCCTGGTCGTTCGGATTCCCTCGCTGACGGCGCCCAAGACGGCGATCCCCGCTGACACGCCGTGGACGATCCCGGCCTCGGGCACGGTCCCGGCGATCACGACGCCGGCCTACGCCACCACGTCGGTGTCGCTCAGCATGCCGGCGCGCTTCAACGTCGCGGCGACGATCTACCGCACGAACGGGAGCACGCTGCCCGCCACGATGGACTGCAGCACGACGCAGGCCCTGACTCTCGGCACCATCCGCCAGGTCAACGCCGCGCCGAAGGCGCCGCGCGCCATCAAGGTGGTCACGAAGAAGAACAAGGCCAAGAAGTTCACCATCCGCGCGACGGACGCCGACGGCAACCGCCTGACCTACAAGGCCGGCAAGGTCGCCAAGAAGGCCGGCAAGGTGACCGTCAAGGGCCGCGTCCTGACGTTCAAGCCGCGCAAGAACTTCAAGGGCAAGACCGCCGTCACGGTCCTGATCCGCGACGGCAAGGGCGGCAGCGTCCGCACCAAGGTCGCCATCACCGTCAAGAAGTGACACCGACACCCTGAGGACGGGGGCGAGGGCTGCGGCCCTCGCCCCCGTTCGTCATTTCAGGAACTTGCTGGTGGTGCGGTCCTTGAGCAGCTGCCCGCCCGTCTGGCACGTCGGGCAGTACTGCAGGGAGGAGTCGGCGAACACGACCTCGGCGACGGTGTCACCGCAGACCTCGCACTTCTCCCCCGCGCGACCGTGGACGCGCATCCGCTGGCGCTTGGCGTCCTTGAGCTCATCGGCCGGCTTGCCGTCGGCCGCGGCGATCGCCTCGGTCAGGACGGACTGGACCGCGGCCTCCAGCCGGGCGACCTCGTCGTCGTCGAGCGTCTGGGCGATCGCGAACGGGGACAGCCGCGCGGCGTGGAGGATCTCGTCGCTGTAGGCGTTGCCGATGCCGGCGATGATCGACTGGTCGCGCAGCAGCCGCTTGACCTGCATCCGCCGGTCGAGCAGCGGCCGCAGCGCGAAGCCGGGCGCGAGCGGGTCGGGACCGAGGTGGGCGATGCCCGGCACCTCCGCCGTGTCCCGGACGGCGTAGACGGCCAGGCCCTTGCGGGTGCCGGCCTCGGTGAGGTCGAAGCCCTCGTGCGGGCCGTCGCCCCGGTCGACCCGGAAGCGCAGCGCGAGCGGGCCGCCCATCTTGATGCGCGCGTCGCGCAGGTGGTCGGACCAGCGCAGCCAGCCGGCCTTGGCCAGGTGGATCACCAGGTGCAGGCCGTCGACGTCGATGTCGATGAACTTGCCGTGTCGGCGCACGCCGCTGACGGTCAGGCCCGAGAACGCCGAGACGGGCGGGTCGTACGTCTTCAGCACGGCGAACGAGGCCGGCTCGACCTCGACCACGACGGCTCCGTCGAGCCGGTCCCCCAACCAGCGCACCAGCGCCTCGACCTCGGGCATCTCGGGCATGCGGTCAGCCTACGAGCCCGCGGGGACGAACGTCAGCCACAGCAGCGCGAGGTTCAGCAGCACGATCGCGCCCGCCGCCAGGATCGCGAGCACGGTCGTGGCGGTCCGGTTGACGTGCTCGCCCATCACGGTCCGCGAGGAGGTCAGCCACACGAGCGGCACCACGGCGAACGGGATGCCCATCGACAGCACCACCTGCGACACGACCAGCGCGCGCGTCGGGTCGATGCCGATCAGCAGGATCGCGATCGCCGGGACGAGCGTGATGAGCCGGCGCACGAGCGGGCGCAGGTTCCACGGCGTGAGGCTGCGCATCACCTCGGCACCCGCGGCGCTGCCGACCGAGGTGGACGAGATGCCCGAGCCGAGCAGCGCCACCGCGAACAGCAGCGCGACGCCCACGCCGATCTCGCTGGCGATCAGCTCGTGCGCGCCGGTGATGGTGTCGGTGCCGGGCAGGCCCTGCAGGTTCGCGGCCGCCATGAGCAGCAGCCCGAGGTTCAGCACGCCGGCCAGCAGCAGCGCCAGCACGACGTCGGCACGCGTGGCGGCCAGCAGCTCGCCGAGGGTCGCGCGGTCGCCGCGGCTGCCGAGGCGGTCGGCGGTGAGGCTCGAGTGCAGGTAGACCGCGTGCGGCATGACGGTGGCACCGACGATGCCCGAGGCGAGCAGCACGCTCTCGGTGCCCGAGAACGAGGGGACCAGACCACCGGCGATTCCGGCGCCGGACGGCGGGCCCACGACGAGTCCCGCGAGGAAGCCGACGGCGATCAGCAGCAGGAAGCCCACGATGAGCCGCTCGAGCGCGCCCTGGCCGAGCCGGTCACCGAACGCCAGGACGCACATCGCCACGACGGCCGTGAGCGCCGCGCCCAGCGGCAGCGGCACGCCGAACAGCAGGTGGAACGCGATCGCGCCGCCGATCACCTCGGCGAGGTCGGTCGCGATCGCGATGCCCTCGGCCTGGATCCAGTACGCGAAGCGCGCCCGTGGTCGCACCCGGTCGCCGACCTGCGCCGCGAGCGAGCGCTGCGTGACCAGGCCGAGCTTGGCCGACAGGTACTGGACCAGCACGGCCATGAGGTTGGCCAGGACGATGACCCAGACCAGGGTGTAGCCGAACTGGGCGCCGGCGGTGATGTTCGTGGCGACGTTGCCGGGGTCGACGTACGCCACCGCGGCGATGAACGCGGGCCCCAGCAGGGCCACGCGGCGCCGGAGGGCTGTCGTCACTCCGCCCGCAGGTCCTGGAACTCGGGGTGCTTCTCGATGTAGCCGCGCACGTACACGCACGTGGGGCGCACCTTCTTGCCCTGCGCGCGCACGTCCTCGAGCGCGTACGAGACGAGCTGGCCCGCGAGGCCGCGGCCCTCGAACCGCTCGTCGACCTCGGTGTGGTGGAAGACGACGACGTCGCCCTCGTCACGCGCCTCGGCGATGCCGACGCGCTCGCCGTCGACGGAGATCTCGTAGCGCTGTGCGTCCGTGTTGTGCGTGACCTCGGTGCTCATGTGCCGACCTTGCCACAGGCTCCCGACGGCCGCCCCGCCGTACCACCGTCCGGGCCCCGCGCAACCCCGCTGGCACCACCCGTCACAGCCCGTGTGCTTCCCGCCCGGGGTGCCTCCGGGTCGCCTACGGTATGGCCATGCGCATCAGTGTCATCGGCTGCGGATACCTCGGCGCCGTCCACGCCGCCAGCATGGCCGAGCTCGGCCACGAGGTGGTCGGCATCGACGTCGACCCGGCGAAGGTCGAGAGCCTCGCCGCGGGCCGGGCGCCGTTCTTCGAGCCGGGCCTGCCCGAGCTGCTCGAGCGGACCCTCGAGACCGGTCGCCTGCGCTTCACCACCGACTTCGCCGACGCCGCGGGGGCCGAGGTGCACTTCCTGTGCGTCGGCACGCCCCAGAAGTCCGGCGAGTTCGCCGCGGACCTGCAGTACGTCGACGGCGCGTTCGCCGAGCTGCTCGCGATCGTCGGCCCCGGCGCCGTCATCGCCGGCAAGTCCACCGTCCCGGTGGGCACGGCCGAGCGCCTCGCCGCGCGCCTCGAGGAGGTCCAGCCCGAGGCGACCCTCGTGTGGAACCCCGAGTTCCTGCGCGAGGGCTTCGCCGTCAAGGACACGCTGCACCCCGACCGCCTCGTCTACGGCGTGCCCGACGGTGCCGAGGGCGAGCGCGCGACGGCCGTCCTCGACGAGGTCTACGCGCGGATCCTGGCCGAGGGCACGCCCCGCCTCGTGATGGACCCGTCCACCGCGCAGCTGGTGAAGGTCGCCGCGAACTCGTTCCTGGCCACCAAGATCTCGTTCATCAACGCGATGGCCGAGCTGTGCGAGCGCACCGGCGGCGACGTCACGAGCCTCGCCGACGCGATCGGCCTCGACGAGCGCATCGGCCGCAAGTTCCTCAACGCCGGCCTGGGCTTCGGCGGCGGCTGCCTGCCCAAGGACATCCGCGCGTTCATGGCCCGTGCCGGCGAGCTCGGCGCCGACCAGACGCTGAGCTTCCTGCGCGAGGTCGACGCGATCAACACCCGCCGCCGCGTGCGCATGGTCGACCTCGCGCGCGAGGTGTGCGGCGGGTCGTTCCTGGGCCAGCGGATCACCGTGCTGGGCGCGTCGTTCAAGCCGAACTCCGACGACATCCGCGACTCCCCCGCCCTCAACGTGGCCGAGCAGCTGCGCCTGCAGGGCGCGATGGTGCGCGTGACGGACCCGGCGGCGCTGGCGAACGCCAAGTCCTCGTACCCGAACCTGGTCTACGTCGAGGACGTCGAGGAGGCGCTGACGGGAGCCGACCTCGTCCTGATCCTCACCGAGTGGGAGCAGTACCGCGAGCTCGACCCCGAGAAGGCCGGCGAGCTCGTCGCCCAGCGCCGCGTCCTCGACGGCCGCAACGCGATCGACCCGGCCGCGTGGCGCGCGGCCGGCTGGACCTACCGCGCCCTCGGCCGCCGCTGACCCGCGACGCACGAACGGCCGGCCCCGAGGGGCCGGCCGTTCGTCGTTCCGGTGATCGAGTAGCTCGCGAGCGCAGCGAGCGGCGTATCGAGATCATCTGGTCTCGATACACCGGCTCGTTCCTCGCCGGCACTCGACCAGCGGGTTCGGCGTCAGTCGATCTCGCGCTTGAGGATCTTGCCCGTCGCGGTCATCGGCAGCTCGTCGCGGAACTCGACGATGCGCGGGTACTTGTACTGGGCGAACTGGCCCTTGGCCCACTCGCGCAGCTCGGCCTCGGTGGTCTCGTCACCGGGCGTGCGCACGACGACGGCCTTGATCTCCTCGCCGTGGGACTCGTGCGGGACGCCGATGACGGCGACCAGCGAGACCGCGGGGTGCGTCATCAGCACCTCCTCGAGCTCGCGCGGGTACACGTTGTAGCCGCCGCGGATGATCATGTCCTTGCTGCGGTCGACGATGTAGAAGTAGCCGTCCTCGTCCTTGCGCGCGAGGTCGCCCGTGCGGAACCACTCGCCCTGGATCGCCTCGGCCGTCGCCGCGGGACGGTTGTAGTAGCCCTTCATGATGCCGTGGCCCTTGATGGCGATCTCGCCGATGGCCTCGGGGTCCTCGGGCAGGTCGCTCCAGTCGTCGTTGATGAGCTTCATCTCGACGCCCTCGACCGGCTTGCCGATCGAGCCGACGCGCACGGGCTCGCCGCGGACGCCGAACGAGGCGACGGGCGACGTCTCGGACAGGCCGTAGCCCTCCTGGATGACGATGCCGAACTTCTCCTCGAACTGGCGGTGGATGTCGGCCGGCAGCGCCGCGCCGCCGGACGCGGCCGTGCGCATGTTCTTGGCGATCGTGGCGACGTCGACGTTGCCGTCGGACGCGGCGAGGGCCTGCAGCAGGCCCCAGTACATCGTCGGCACGCCCGCGAAGAACGTGATCTGCTCCTTGAGCAGGATGTCGAGCGCGGCCTGCGGCTCGAAGCGCGGCAGGTAGACGATCGTGCCGCCGTAGAGGACGGCGCTGTTCTGGATCACCGTCTGGCCGAAGATGTGGAACAGCGGCAGCACGGCCAGGTACGTGTCCGGGTCGCTCTCGTCGGCGCCGAACAGCGAGACGCCCAGGCCCGCGTTGGCGCGCAGGTTGCGGTGCATGAGCTCGGCGCCCTTGGGCTGGCCCGTGGTGCCGGACGTGTAGAGGATGACGGCCGTGTCGTCGTCCTCGCGCTCGACGGTCTCGAACGCGGGCGACTGCTCGGCGACGAGCGGGCCGTAGAACTCCGGGCCCTCGATGGGCTTCGGCGCGGCCGAGTCGAGCTTGATGAGGAAGAAGTCCTTGCAGCCCTCGACCTGGTTGAAGCCCGCCCACGCGCGGTCGCCGATCGGCAGGTCCGGGGTGCCCTCGAAGGCGAAGAACGCGACGGCGTCGGAGTCGTCGAGGTGGTAGGCGACCTCACGCTCGCTCAGCAGGACGTTGAGCGGGACGACCGTCGCGCCGGCCTTGAGGATGCCGAAGTAGATGACCGTGAAGTACGGGACGTTCGGGATCGAGATCGCGACCTTGTCGCCGGGCTTGATGCCGCGCGACACCAGCAGGTTCGCCACCTGGTTGGCGGCGCCGTTGAGCTGCGCGTAGGTGAGGCGGGTGTCGCCGAAGACGATGGCGGTGCGCTCGGGGTACTTCGCGGTGGTGTCGTCGAGGATGGCGGCGAGGTTGGTCACGATGCCTGCTTTCCGGGGGTGTGGCCTGGCTTACATCGTCACTGTAATCGAGGCGCAGTCCACCCCGTCAGGCCGCCCGGACCGCGGTCACCAGGTCAGGCCGGTGAGCCGCTCGTAGGCCTCGATGTAGCGCTCGCGGGTGCGCTCGACGATCTCCTCGGGCAGCCGCGGCGGGGGCGTGTCCGAGGCCCGGTCCCAGCCGGACGCGTCCGAGGTGAGCCAGTCGCGGACGAACTGCTTGTCGTAGCTGGGCTGGGCGCGGCCGGGCTCGTAGCGGTCGGCCGGCCAGAAGCGCGAGGAGTCGGGCGTGAGGACCTCGTCGGCCAGCACGACGGTGCCGTCCGGGCGCGCGCCGAACTCGAGCTTCGTGTCGGCCAGGATGATGCCGCGGTCACGGGCGATCTCCTCGGCGCGGCCGTACACGGCCAGGGTCAGCTCGCGCAGCCGCTCGGCCATCTCGACGCCGACCGTCTCGACGACGGCCTCGAAGGAGACGTTCTCGTCGTGCTCACCGAGGTCGGCCTTCGTCGCGGGCGTGAAGATCGGCTCGTCCAGGCGCGACCCGTCGACGAGGCCGTCCGGCAGCGGGATGCCGCACACGGCGCCGGTCTCGCGGTAGTCGATCAGGCCCGAGCCGGTCAGGTAGCCGCGCGCGACGCACTCGACGGGGAACATGTCCAGCCGCTCGACGACGAGGGCGCGTCCCTTCACGACCTCGGGGACGTCGGTGCTCACGACGTGGTGCGGCACGAGGTCGCTGAGCTGGTCGAACCACCACAGGCTCATCCGCGTGAGGATCTCGCCCTTGTCGGGGATGCCCGGCTCGAGGATGAAGTCGTACGCGCTGACGCGGTCGGACGCGACCATCAGCAGGTGGTCGCCGTACGTGTACAGGTCGCGGACCTTGCCCGAGTGCAGGTGGGTGGCTCCGGGGATCTCCAGCGGCATGGCATCAGGCTAGAGGTTGCGTCACCCGTCCTGCCCGTCGATCCTCTGTAAACATCAGTTACAGATGTGGCAGGCTGACCCCGTGTCCTCCACCCGGGCCCTCATGGCGACGCTGCTGACGGCGGCACTGGTCGTCTACAGCGCGCAGGGCATGCTCGTGCCGGTCCTGGCGCCGGTCACGCGGCTCGTGGGGCTCGGCGAGGTCGACCTGGGCGCGGTCATGACGCTCTCGGCCGCGATGCTCGTCGTCACCGGACCGTGGTGGGGCCGCGAGGTCGACCGCCGCGGCGTGCACGCCGTCCTCGTCCGCGGCCTCGCCCTCGCGACGATCGGGTCGGCCGGCTTCGCCGTGATGACCGAGATCGCCGCCCACCAGGAGCTGCCGCGCTGGCTCGTCCTCGCGGTGTTCGCCCTCACCCGTGGCGTCCTCTACGGCCTGGGGTTCGCCGCCGTGCCCGTCGCCGGCCTGACCTACCTCGCGTCCACGAGCGAGGGCGCCGCCGCCCGCACACGGGCCATGGGCGCGTTCGGGGCGGTGCAGGGCGTCTCGCTCGTCCTGGGGCCGGCCCTCGGCGGGCTGGCCGCGATCGGCGGGCTGCTGCTGCCGGTGCACGTCGCCCCCGTGCTCGTGGGCGCCACGCTCGTCGCCGTGTGGCTGCTGCCCGCACCCGAGCGGCAGGAGCGCCCCGAGCGCGAGCGCCTGGGCTTCCGCGACCCGCGCGTCCTGCCCTACCTCGTGGCGGGAGCGTCGCTGTTCCTCGGCCTGGCGCTGGTCGAGATCATCCTGGGCTTCCTCGTGCAGGACCGGCTCGGCCTGACGGACGCCGAGACCGCCCGGGTCGTCGCGGTCGCGGGCGTGCTGATCGGCATCGGCTTCGCCCTGACCCAGGCGCTGCTCGCGCCGCGGATGCCGGGCGGGCCGCGGGGACTGCTCGTGGTGGGCAGCCTGGTCGCCGCCGCCGGCTACGTCGCGGCGATGTTCGCGGACTCGCCCCTGACCCTGCTTCCGGCCATGGTGGTCATCGCCGCCGGGCTGGGCCTCGCACTGCCCGGCTACAACGCGGGCGCGACGCTCGCCGTCGAGCCGTCCGAGCACGCCGCCGTCGCCGGGCAGCTGGCGGCCACCGTCGGCCTGACGTACGTGGCCGGACCCGTGCTCGGTGCGGCGCTGTACTCGCTCGACGACCTCGCCCCCGTGATCGGCGCCGCCGTGCTGTCGGTCGCGGCCGCGGCCCTGGCGGCCACGCGGCTCTCGCGCCCGGCCTGAGCCGTGCCACGATGACGCATGGGCATCGTTCATCCCGGCTCCGAGCTGACCCCCACCAAGGCGCAGCTGCTGCAGCAGTGGGCGCCGCGCCAGTCGTGGTGGCCCGGCGGCGACACCGTGCCGGACTTCCAGGCGAACTTCCGCTTCGACGACCCCGAGGGCGAGGTCGGCATCGAGACGTTCCTCATCCCCCTCGGCGACCAGGTGCTGCACGTCCCGCTGACGTACCGCTCCGCGCCGCTCGACGGCGGTGAGCTGCTCGGCGAGATGGACCACTCGGCACTCGGCCGGCGCTGGGTCTACGACGGCGTCAGCGACCCCGTCTACGTCGCCGAGGCGACGCGCGTCATCCGCGAGGCCGACACCGAGGTCACGATGCTCATGCCCGACGGCACGCCCATCCCGCGCCGCCGCGTGACGGCCGCCGTGCGGGGCAGCGGCCACGGCGACGGCACCCTCCACGTGGAGCGCGTCCTCCAGGCCGACCTCCCCGACACCGCGACGGGCTCCCTCACGGCCACGTGGCGCGAGCACCCCGCCCCGCTCGTCCTTGCCTGGCTGGGCTGAACCGACCCGGCAAGCGCAGCGAGACGGCGTATCGAGACCACCCGAGGAGCGTGGGCCGCAGCGTCACGATCACGCGAGCACCCGCCCCCGGTGATCGAGTGCCGGCGAGCGCAGCGAGACGGTGTATCGAGATCACCCGAATCGGACGTGGTCTCGATACACCCGCTCGTTCCTCGCGGGCACTCGACCACCGGGGCCTCCCGGGCACTCGACCACCGGGGCCTCGCGGGCACTCGTCCCCGGCAGGGTCAGAGGATCGCGCCGGGGGTGTAGGCGGCGGCGTCGCGGTGGCGGGCCATGACCTGCTCGGCCTGGGCCACGACCGCGCCGACCTGCGAGACGGCCGCGCCGGTGAACGTGAGCGGCTCGGCGACGAGGCGCTGCAGGTCGTCCGACGTCAGTCCGAGTCGCTCGTCGGCCGCCAGCCGGTCGAACAGGTCGTTCTCGGCCGTGCCCTTCTCGCGCATCTCGAGCGCGACGGCGACGGCGTGCTCCTTGATCGCCTCGTGCGCGTTCTCGCGCCCCACGCCGTGGCGCACGGCCGCCATCAGGACCTTGGTGGTCGTCAGGAACGGCAGGTAGCGGTCGAGCTCGCGCTGGATGACGGCCGGGAAGACGCCGAACTCGTCGAGCACCGTCAGGAACGTCTCGAACAGGCCGTCGGCGGCGTAGAACGCGTCCGGCAGCGCCACGCGGCGCACGACCGAGCACGACACGTCGCCCTCGTTCCACTGGTCGCCGGACAGCTCGCCCACCATCGAGGCGTAGCCGCGAAGCACGACCGCGAGGCCGTTGACGCGCTCGCACGAGCGCGTGTTCATCTTGTGCGGCATCGCCGAGGAGCCGACCTGGCCGGGCTTGAAGCCCTCGGTGACCAGCTCGTTGCCGGCCATGAGGCGGATCGTCAGCGCGAGGCTCGAGGGCGCGGCCACGAGCTGCACGAGCGAGCTGATCGCGTCGAAGTCGAGGGAGCGCGGGTAGACCTGGCCGACGCTCGTGAACGTGCGCTCGAAGCCCAGGTGCGCGGCGACGCGCTGCTCGAGCTCGGCCAGCTTGGCCTCGTCGCCGCCGAGCAGGTCGAGCATGTCCTGGCCCGTGCCGACGGGGCCCTTGATGCCGCGCAGCGGGTAGCGGGCGATGAGCTGCTCGACGCGCTCGATGCCCACGAGCAGCTCGTCGGCCGTCGTGGCGAAGCGCTTGCCGAGCGTCGTGGCCTGCGCGGCGACGTTGTGGCTGCGGCCGGCCATGACGAGCTCGGCGTGCTCGGCCGCGAGGCGGGCCAGACGAGCGAGCGCGGCGACGGCACGGTCGCGCAGCAGCTCGAGCGAGGCGCGGACCTGCAGCTGCTCGACGTTCTCGGTGAGGTCGCGCGACGTCATGCCCTTGTGGATGTGCTCGGTGCCGGCGAGCGCGGCGAACTCCTCGATGCGCGCCTTCACGTCGTGGCGGGTGACCCGCTCGCGCGCCGCGATGGACTCGAGGTCGACCTGGTCGACGACCGCCTCGTAGGACTCGATGACGCCGTCGGGCGTCTCGATCCCGAGGTCGCGCTGCGCACGCAGCACGGCGATCCAGAGCCGGCGCTCCAGGACGATCTTGTGCTCGGGCGACCAGATGCGGGCCAGCTCGGCCGAGGCGTAGCGGGAGGCGAGGACGTTCGGGGTGGTCACGGCCCCATTGTCGCAGGGGCTTCGGACGGCCCGACGCCCGTCACGCCACGTGGACGATGCGACCCTCGTCGTCGAGCACGTGACCTTGGCGCTTGACGCTGCGCGCGACGGTGGCCCGGCTCTTGACCTCCCAGCCCGAGGCGAGGCCGGACGCCGCGGACTCGAAGACCGGCAGCCGGTCGAGCGAGCCGAAGCGGGCGATCACCGCCAGGTTGGCCGGACCGACGATCGCGGCGCAGCGCAGCACCGCCGGCAGCTCGGCGATGGCACGGCCCGCGACGTGCGGGTCCTCGACGCACGCCTCCAGCAGGACGCCGCGCGCGGCACCACCGGCGGAGGCGACGACGTCGCAGCCGAGCCGGACGGCGCGCGAGCGCAGCACGCGGTCGAGCAGCCGGCGCGCGGTCGGCTCGGACAGGCCCATGCGGCGACCGAGGTCGGCCAGGCTCATCCGCGGGTCCTCGAGCAGCACCTCGGTGATCTCGTGGACGACGTCGGGCGCGGGTGGCGTGACCCGGCCGGTCTTCGCCGGCAGCAGGTCGCGAGCCTTCTCCGGCGCGAGGGCGCCGAGGCGCCACTGCGCGTCCTCACGGTGCACCTGCGACAGGAAGTACGCGCGGACGCCCGTGACGTCCTCGTCGCGGCCGACGAGCTCGTCGACGGTGGCGCGCATCGCGCCCAGCCCTCGGCCGACCAGCGTCATCATGACGTCGTCGTCGCCCGCCAGCAGGTCGACGGCGTAGGCCTCACGGACCTCGGCCAGGCGCTGCGCGACCGCGACCTGGGTGCCCGGGCGCGTGCGCAGCATGACGAGCACGGCGTCGCGCCCGGGCGCGAGCTGCTCGGCGCTGGGCCGGACGACGAACCACGCGAGCCGCTCCTCCTGCAGCCGTCCCCAGCGACGGGCGGCGGTGACGGGATCGACGCCCACGGCACGGCCGATCGCGCTCCAGGGAGCGCGCGGCGCCACCTGTAGGGCGCTCACGAGAGCGAGATCGGTTTCCGACAGCACCGGGAGCGGTCGCGACTCGTCCATACGCCGCACGCTAGCGGAATCGCTCGTGAATGCGCACTCAAGTGACGTTTCTCGGACAAGTGCCCCAGACGAGTGACGGATCACGGCACGGCGACGCAGGCCTCAGCTCGGCAGGTGGAGCGCGATGTCCCGGCGGTGGTGCGCGCCGCGGATCGAGATGAGGTCCACGCCAGCGTACGCTCGCTCGCGCGCCTCGGCGAGCGAGCAGCCGACCGCGGTCACCGACAGCACGCGACCGCCGGCGGTCACGAGGTCGCCGTCCTCGTCGATCTTGGTACCGGCGTGGATCACGTCGACGCCCTCGAGCGCGTTCGCCTCGTCGACGCCCTCGATGCGGTCGCCGGTGACGGGCGCCTGCGGGTAGTCCTCGGAGGCGATCACGACCGTCACCGCCGCGCCGTCGTGCCACTGCGGCAGGCCGACCTCGCCGAGCCGGCCGGTCGCCGCGCCGTGCAGCAGCGCCGACAGCGGGGTCTTGAGCAGCATGAGCAGCGCCTGGGTCTCGGGGTCGCCGAAGCGCGCGTTGAACTCGACGACTCGGACGCCACGACTGCTGAGCGCGAGGCCGGCGTAGAGCAGCCCCTGGAACGGCGTGCCGCGCGAGGCCATCTCCTTGACGGTCGGCACGAGGACGCGACGGCACACGTCGGCGACGAGGTCCTCCGGCGCCCAGTCGAGCGGCGTGTACGCGCCCATGCCGCCCGTGTTGGGGCCCTCGTCGCCGTCGAGCGCGCGCTTGAAGTCCTGCGCGGGCTGCAGCGGCAGCACCGTCTCGCCGTCGGTGATCGCGAAAAGCGACACCTCGGGGCCGTCGAGGTACTCCTCGATGACGACCCGGTCGCACGCGACACCGTGGGCGAGCGCGGCCTCGCGGTCGTCGGTGACCACGACCCCCTTGCCGGCGGCGAGCGCATCGTCCTTGACCACGTACGGAGCGCCGAACGTGTCGAGCGCGTCGGCGACCTGCTCGGGCGTCTCGCACACGCGCGCCATCGCGGTGGGGACCTCGGCGGCGGCCATGATCTGCTTGGCGAACGCCTTGGAGCCTTCGAGCTGCGCGGCCTCGCGGCTGGGACCGAAGCACGCGACCCCGGCCTCGCGCACGGCGTCGGCGACGCCCGCCACGAGCGGTGCCTCGGGGCCCACGACGACGAGGTCGACACCCGTCCGCACGGCCAGGTCCGCGACGGCCGAGCCGTCGAGCGGGTCCACTGGGTGCAGGGTCGCGATCGACGCCATGCCGGGGTTGCCGGGCGCCGCGTGCACCTCGGTGACCTGCGGGTCGCGGGACAGGGCCAGGGACAGGGCGTGCTCGCGGCCGCCGGTGCCGATGACGAGAACCTTCACGCGCCGAGCCTAGCGAGCCGCCGGCGCCGGGCCGACCCTCCGCACGCCGACGGGACGCTCAGCCGCGCTCGCGGTCGGCGGCCGCGCGCTCCCGCGCGGTGCGCGCGAGCTCCGTCCAGGGCTGTGCGCCGTCGGTCCGGGTGAGGAACGAGCTCCACGTCAACGGCACGTCGGCGGGCAGCTGCAGGGCGTCGAACGCGCGGCTCCAGCCCGCCAGCAGGCGCGCGTCGTACCGGCCCGCGGCCAGCAGGAACGAGGTCACCGCCGCGACCGTGGCGCGACGGTCGTCGTCGGCGCCGTGCAGCAGGGCGGCGAGGTCGGCGCCGAAGGCCTCGGCGTCGAACTCGGGCCAGGTCGCCGCCGTGTGCAGGCCGTCGCGCAGCAGCACGGGCAGGCGGTCCCACTCGGTCGAGTCCTCCCGGCCCGGACCGAAGGCGACCGTGGCGAGAGCCGCCACGACCCCTGCCGCGCCGATGCCCGAGAAGAAGCCGGCCATCGCCTCGGGACGCGACCGCTGACGCTCCAGGACACGCACGAAGCGCGTCAGGCGAGCGGCGTCCCGAGCGCTGACGGGCGGTTCGGTCATGGCCGGTCCGGTGCCTTCCGGGGTGAGTGAGGTGGTCATCGCGTCAGTCCCAGAACGAGACGGTGTCCCAGACCTTGCCGGCGGTCTCGGAGATGTCGTCCCAGTGGTCGACGACCTCGGCCCCGGCCCACACGAGGCCGCTGCCGACCGCGAGGGCGCCGGTCACGGGGTTGGGCGCGATGAGGAACGCGGTGGTGGACGCACTGAACGCGGTCTCGGCGACGTCCGCGACGTAGCCCGCGCCCTCGCGCTGGAAGGCGTCGACGGGATTGCCCTGCTGCACGAGGTTGGCGACGCCGGCGCCGGTGCTGACGACGCCGCCCACGATGCCGAGCCCGCGCATGAAGCCCAGGCCGCTCGCGCGGAAGTTCAGCGGGTCGCCCCAGCCGCCGTTGCGCAGCATCGAGCCGGGCGCGTTGACCCACTTGGGCGCCTTGAGCAGGCTCGTCGGGGGCGCGGCGTGGCGCGGGCCGGCGAGCATCCAGCGCGCCCAGTCGCCTGCGCGGCCGGACTGCTGCGCGAGCCGCGTCAGCATCGAGCGGCCCACCATGCCGGTCTGGAACACCGGGGCGACGCCGCGCGCCATCTTGGTCATCTTGCCCAGCGACGTGGCGATCGAGACGAGCGGGAAGTCCTCGTCGTTGCCGAAGATGTTGCCGAACTCGGCGCCGAGGTACTCGCCGAGCAGGTCGTTGAGCTTGTCCTGGATGCCGGCCATGGACATCGAGACGGTGCCCTCGCCGGACTCGTCCAGCAGCACGGCCACGTCGGCCAGCCCGTAGAGCATCGTGGCCTGCTCCTCGAGCCACGTCGCCTTGTTCTCGATGTCGTCCAGGCTGGGCAGCGCGATGGGGCTGGACCGGCGGGCGGACGCCGCGTTGGTGCGGATCGCCTGCGCGAGCTCCTCGGCGCGGCCGGCGGCGGTGGTGAGCTTGCCGTAGTCGAGTTCGACGGTCATGGGTGCGTTCCTCTCCCGAGCGCAGGACGGGGATCAGGCCTCGGCGGGCTGCGAGGCCCGGCCCGTGACGACGTCGCCGAGGACCGCGAGGACCTCGTCCAGGCCGAGCGGCACGAGCGTGACGTCGACCTGCTCGTCTCCCGTGCGCGGCGGGTGGTCGACCCGGTACCAGCCCTGCGTGCCCGCGTCGACGATCGTCACGCTCGCGTCGACCGGGCGCTGGGCCCAGTTGCCGCTCGCGCGCCACGCCAGGCGCCACTGCTCGATGACGTCGTCGAGCGCGGCGTCGCCCGTGGCGCGGACGCCGCGGGCCGAGACGGCCGCGTCGATGACGGAGGTGTCGGTGGCGACCGGCTGCCGGTCGGGGACGATCTCGCGATCGAAGATGCCCAGCCACTGGCGCAGCTGGTCGCGCACCAGGGGGAACTCGGTGGCCGTGACGACGACCTGGCCGTCGGCGTCGGGCGTGCTGGTCGTGGCGCGGCCGTCGGGGCGCCAGCCGATGAACAGGGGCGTGAGGCTCGCACCGTCGAAGCGCTCGACCACGACCGACCGCGCGGGCGCGACGGCGATCTCGACGAGCCCGGCCGCGACGGGGTTCAGCCCGGTGCCCTCGACGATGCCCGCCTCGCGCAGCCGTCCGGGCACGTCGCCGGGCGCCGTGGTGCCGGCGTGGACCTCCGCCAGCAGCAGCAGGTCGTCGTAGCCGACCGTGAGTTGCAGGAAGGTCTCGTCGAGGTGGGGCACGGAAGCTCCTGGGGTCGCGGGGGTGGTCATGGCGTCAGGCGGTCCGGCCGCGCGGCTGTGCCCTCACAGGCACTCCCGCATCGCGAACCACAGGGCGACGTGCTCGTCCGTGGCATCGGACGACACGCGGGGCGGGACGAGGTCGTGCTCGCGCACGAACGAGAACTCGGTCACGAGCATGTTCAGCGGCGCGGCCCAGCGGCGGGAGGTGACGAGCACCCCGCGGTCGCTGCGCAGCGTCAGCAGCGTCGGCAGGCCGCGGTCGGTGAAGCGCAGCCCCGGCAGGGCGAGGGCGCCGTCGCCCGCGACGTCGTGGCGGCGGCGGCGCACGAGGCCCGCGGCGCCGGACGGGCGCGTGATGGTCCCGGCCCGGGTGCCGTCCACGACGACGGGGACGCCCGCGTCGAACGGGCTGCGCCACGGCTCGCGCTGGCGCTCGCTCGCGGGGCGCGGGTCGGTGAGGTCGATCTGGACCGTCGCCCGGCCCACCGTGGCCACGACGGCGTCACCGCGCCGGCTCACCCGCACGGGTCCCCACGAGGCCCGGCCGAAGGCCTGCCAGTCGTTCGCGTCGCTCACACCATCTCCCCCATGAATGTGATCGGATCCTAGAGCAGGTCGTGCAGGACCACCGTCTGGTCGCGGCCGGGGCCGACGCCGACGGCGCTGATCCGCGAGCCGCTGATCGCCTCGACCTCGCGCACGTACGCCTGGGCGTTCGCCGGGAGGTCCGAGAGCTCGCGGGCGCCGCTGATGTCCTCGTCCCAGCCCGGGAAGAACTCGTAGATCGGCTTGGCGTGGTGGAAGCCGGTCTGCGTCATCGGCATCTCGTCCACGCGCTCGCCGTCGACGTCGTAGGCGACGCAGACCGGGATGCGGTCCCAGCCGGTCAACACGTCGAGCTTGGTCAGCACGAAGTCGGTGACGCCGTTGATGCGCGCCGAGTAGCGCGCGACGGGCGCGTCGTACCAGCCGCAGCGGCGCGGGCGGCCCGTCGTGGTGCCGAACTCGCCGCCGTTCTTGCGCAGGCGCTCGCCGTCCTCGTCGAACAGTTCGGTCGGGAACGGGCCCTCGCCGACGCGCGTGGCGTAGGCCTTGACGATGCCGATCACGCGGCTGACCTGCGTGGGCGGGATGCCGGAGCCGGTGCACGCGCCGCCGGCCGTGGCCGACGAGCTCGTGACGAACGGGTACGTGCCGTGGTCGACGTCGAGCAGCGTGGCCTGGCCGGCCTCGAGCAGCACCGTCTTGTCGGCCTTGAGCGCCTGCTCCAGCACGAGGCTGGTGTCGGCGACCATCGGGCGGAGGCGGTCGACGTGGCCGAGCAGCGACTCGACGATCTCGTCGGCCTCGACGGCCCGGCGGTTGTAGATCTTGGTGAGGATCTGGTTCTTGAGGTCCAGGGCGCCCTCGACCTTGGCGCGCAGGATCTTCTCGTCGAACAGGTCCTGGATGCGCACGCCGAGGCGGTTCATCTTGTCGGCGTACGTGGGGCCGATGCCGCGACCGGTGGTGCCGATGCGGCGGCTGCCCAGGAAGCGCTCGTTGACCTTGTCGAGCGTGCGGTTGTAGTCGGCGATGACGTGCGCGTTGGCGCTCACGAGCAGGGCCGAGGTGTCGATCCCCCGCTCGTTCAGCCCGTCGATCTCGTGGAACAGCACGTCGAGGTCGATCACGACGCCGTTGCCGATGACGGGGACGCAGCCGGGCGTCAGGATGCCGCTGGGCAACAGGTGCAGCGCGTACTTCTCGTCGCCGATGACGACGGTGTGGCCGGCGTTGTTGCCGCCGTTGAACTTGACGACGTAGTCGACGCGGCTGCCGAGGAGGTCGGTGGCCTTGCCCTTGCCCTCGTCACCCCACTGGGCGCCGACGATCACCACTGCGGGCATGCGGTCCACCCCTCTCAGACGGAAAGCCCGCCAAGCGGGCTCGTGCGGGCCCATCCTACCGATCCGGGACGCCGGGCGGCCCGTCCCGTCGCGCGACCCGCCTCGATCCGCACCTGTTCGCGGACTGGACAAACGTGACCGCCGTCACTCGAAGGTGGGGTAGCCTCCGCGTAACTGCTCGTGTAACGCTGAGTTGCAACGCTCTCCGGGGCACCTCGTGGCAGCCGAAGGAGGACTCCTGGATGCAGCATCCCCACCGCTTGACGCTCGTGCCCGCCGGCGACATCCACCTGTGGGTGCCCCGCTCCTCGACGCTGCGCGCGTTCGCCACCGCCGCCCCGGACCCCCGACCGGTGACCCCCGACCAGCAACGCCGGCTCGAGGTCGCCGGCGAGCCGCGCGAGGTCGACGACGACGTCAACCCCTGGATCGGCCTGCGCGCCACGCTCCACGAGGCGGACTTCACGACCTTCGCCGGCACGCTGCGCCGCTTCTGCGCGCGCCACGAGAGCCTGCGCTGCATGTTCGTGCGACGTCCCGACGGCTCGTTCGAGCGCCGCATCGTCGACGCCGCCCAGATCGCCTTCCAGCCGCACTTCCTCGGCCACCACGACGACCCCGCCGAGGCGTTCGACGCCGTGATGGCCGAGCTCGACGACCGCACGGGGCCGCTCAGCTGGCCGGCGGCCACCGTCGTCACCGTCACCGACGAGCACGGCGACATCACGGTCTTCGCCGCCTTCGACCACGTGACGTTCGACGGGTACAGCGCGTACCTGACGATGGGCGAGCTCAAGCAGCACCTGCGCGACGAGCTGAGCCACGCTCCCCTGCCCGAGCCGGTCGGCAGCTACGTCGACTTCGCGGTCGAGCAGCGGGCGGTCCAGGACGCGATCGGCCCGGACGACCCGGCCCTCGAGCCGTGGCGCCGCGCCGCCGACGCGACCGGCGACCTCCCGGGCCTGCCGCGGGCGACCGGTGTCCGCCGCGGCGACCGGCTCCGCCACCGGCTGCGCTTTCCCACGTTCGCCGGGCCCCGGCTCAGCACCGCGTTCGAGCAGTGGGCGGACGACCTGGGGATCCCGCGCGCGCTGGCGTACACCGCCGTCCTGCTGCAGGCGATGGGCGCCGAGGAGGACGACCGCGTCCTGACGGTCCTCATGTCGACCCACAACCGCCACCGGCCCGAGTACCACGAGGCGATCGGCTGGTTCTCCGGGATCGTCCCGCTGACGGTCGACCTCGGCCGCGACCTGCCGCTCGTCGAGGTCGTCCGCCGCACCGCCGAGGCCTGGCGGTTCGCCCGGACGGCCGAGACGGTGCCGCTGCCCCTGGCGAACTCCCTGCTCGGCACCCGGATGCGCCCGTCGGTCGTGCTGTCGTTCCTGGAGTCGCGGCACTGCCCCGGCCGCGACGACTGGGAGGAGCTCAACGCGACCGTCTTCCTCGGCGAGGTCGAGCCCAGCGACGAGATGCACGTCTACATCAACGCGATGCCGTACGGCACCGAGCTCGCGCACCGCTCCCCCGACACCCCGCCGTGCACCGAGTGGCTGGACCGCGTCATGGCCCGCATGCGCGAGCAGATGACCACCGTCACGCGGCGCGCGACCGATCCGCTGGAGGCCCGCCGATGAAGATGAGCCGGCTCGAGGAGCTCGACACGATCGACGGGGAGGTCTTCCTGCTGCGGCCCTCGGCCGCGTCGCAGGCCGCCGTGGCCGCCGCGCCGGCCAACGGCCACCTCCCGTCGTACATGCAGGACCAGCACATCCGCCTGCGCCGGGCGATGGAGCGCGAGGGCTCGGCCGACGCGAACTGGCTCGGGCTGTGCTTCGACGTGCAGGGCCGGCTCGACGTGCCGGCCCTGCACCGCGCCGCGACCACGTGGGTGCGCCGGCACGAGGTCATGTGGGGCACGTTCCGCGAGGACCCCGAGGACTCGAAGCGCCCGCTCACGCGTCACGCCATCGAGCCCGAGGAGCTGACGCTCAGCGTCACCCCCCTCGGCACGTACCCCGGCCCCGAGGTGAACCGCGTCCTGCTGGAGCACCTGACCGCCTCCGTCGACCCGGTCGACAACCTCGGCTACGCGCTCGCCGGCATCGCGGGCGAGGACCGCTCGACGATCTTCTGCGCGCTCGACCACTGCTACGGCGACGGCTTCAGCGTCCTGCTCGCGTACATGGAGCTGTCGGCCCTGTACGCCGCCGAGACCGGCGGCCCGCCCGCCGAGCTGCCCGAGCAGAAGGGCTACATGACGTTCGCCCAGGAGGAGCGCGCCGCCGCGCGCCGGTTCGGCATCGACCATCCCGCGATGCAGTTCTGGGCCGACCACATGATGGACGGCGCGGGCGAGAAGGACGGCTTCCCGATGGACCTGGGCATCGCGGAGGGCGAGCGCTTCTGGCTCATCCCGATGTCCTACGACATCCTCACCGGCGAGGAGTGCGACCGGCTCGAGGCGATCGCCAAGGACGAGCAGGCCACGTTCCCGTCGCTGGTCTACGCCTCGTTCGCGATGGCCGCGCGCGACCTCGCCGGCCGCAGCGCGTACCGGTTCCTCAATCCCGTCGCCACCCGCACCAGCCCGGACCTGCTGCCCACGATGGGCTGGATGGTCAACGTGCTGCCGATCCACATCCCGGTCGGCCCCGACGACGGCCTGTTCGACCTCGCGCGCGTCGTCCGGGCGCGGTTCCGCGAAGCACGGGTGTGCGAGCCCGTCCCCGCCCTGCGGGTCGTCGAGGTCATGAGCGAGGCCTTCGGCTTCTCGGTCGAGGGCACGCACCGGCCCTCGATCGTGTCCTACCTGGACGGTCGCATGATCCCCGGCCAGGAGCGCTGGGCGGCGGACCGCTTCCACGGCACGACCGGCCAGGGCTACGACGACGACGTCAACGTGTGGGTCAACCGCACCCCCACCGAGCTCTACGTCATGTGCAGCGTGCCGCAGACGCCCACGGCCGTCGAGAGCGTCGACCGGTTCTTCACCCACGCGTCCGACCTGCTGCGGGGCGCGTTGTCGCGATAGCGTCGAGCCCGTGCAGACCTGTCTCGCGATCAGCAACGCCTCCGCCGGCTCCTCGGACGAGCGCACGATCGGGCAGGTGCTGGACGCGCTGCGCGAGACGTGCGACGTCACCCACGTCGCCACGCGCGACCCCGAGCACCTCGCCGAGACGCTCGCCGCCCACCCCGACGTCGACCTCGTCGTGTCGATGGGCGGCGACGGCAGCCTCCACGCGGTGGTGCAGGCGCTGCACGACGCCGGGCGACTGCCCGACACCCCGGTCGGCCTCGTGCCGCTGGGCACCGGCAACGACTTCGCCCGCACCCTCGAGCTCGACGAGGACCCCGTCGCGGCGGCCCGCGCGATGGCGGCGGGCCGGGTGCGGCGCATCGACGTCCTGCTCGACGGCGACGGCACGGTGGTCGTGAACGCCGCCCACGTCGGCATCGGCGCCGAGGCCGCGGCCCGCGCCGAGCCGGTCAAGAGGTTCCTCGGACCGCTCGCGTACGTCGTGGGCGCGGTCTCCACGCTCTTCACGCCCGCCGCGGACGTGCGCGTCACGATCGACGGCAAGCGGCTCGAGGGGCGCGTCGCGCAGGTGGCGGTGGGCAACGGCCGCTTCGTGGGCGGCGGCGGCGAGCTGCTGCCGCGCGCGATCGTGGACGACGGCGCGATGGACGTCGCGGTCGCGTTCGCCGCGACGGTGCGCCAGCGCATCCTGTACGCGCTGCACCTGCGCCGCGGCACGCACCCCGACCAGGACTTCGTCCACTACACGCGCGCCGCCACCGTGGAGGTCACCGGCGAGCACACCCGGTGCACCACCGACGGCGAGCTCTCGGACCCGCGTGCGGAGCACCGCTGGGACGTCGTGCCCGACGGCCTCGCGATGCGCCTGCCCGCCTGAGGGTCAGCCGACGAGCGCCTCGTAGCCCTCGCGGCTCGACTCGCGCAGGAACTCGCGGCAGCGGTGCGCCTCCTCGTCGTCGCCGAGGCGCTCGGAGGTGTTCGCCAGCGCCGCGAGCGAGTGCAGGAAGCCACGGTTGGCCTCGTGCGACCACGGCACGGGGCCGTGCCCGCGCCAGCCGTTGCGGCGCAGCGCGTCGAGCGAGCGGTGGTAGCCCGTGCGGGCGAACGCGTACGCCTCGATCTCGCGGCCCTGCGCGAGCGCCTCGTCGGCCAGCAGCGCCCAGGCACGCGTCGAGTCCGGGTGCCGGCGCGCGACCTCGGCGGGCTCGACGCCCTCGGCGAGCAGGCCGGCGCCGGGGTCGGCGGGCAGCAGGGTCTCGGGCGGCTCTCCCAGCAGGTTCGTCATGTCCCCGAGCCTAGGCGGCGGCCGGTGGCCTCAGGCGCGCTGGTGGGTGTGCGCGATGTAGACGTCGCACGGGGCGTGCGCGGCGACGTAGCGCGCGATGCTGCCCAGGATGCGCGAGACGCCCTGCACGCGCTTGTTGCCCACGACGATGACGTCCGCGTCGAGCTCGGTCGCCGCGGTCACGAGCGCCTCGCCCGGCGTGCCCGCCGACGGGCCGAACGTGATCTCCAGGTCCGGGAACTCCTGGCGGATCTCGACGAAGACGTCGTGCGCGACGCCCTCGGCGGTCTTCTCGTTGCTGACCAGGATCTCCTCCTGGCCGACGCTGATCCGCTCGGCCTCGAAGCTCCCGTACGCCGACAGGATGTGCAGCCGCGCTCCGTAGGCGGCCGCCAGCTCGGCGGCCGTGCGGGCGGCGGCGGCCGCGGTGCGGGAGTTGTCGACGCCGGTGACGACGATCTTGGGCATGGTGGTCCCCCTTCTGCCGGGCACGGGCTGCCGGTCTCGCCAGAGCCTACTGGCCGATCGGGGCACGGGCGCGCCGGACCACGGCATCTGGACACCGAGTTACACCTGTGGTGCCAGGGGTGGGAACGCCGACGGCGGGGACGACCTTGTCATCCCCGCCGTCGGTGGGTGGATCAGTGCGTGCCGGCGCTGCGCAGGTTCTGGCAGGCCTCGACGACGCGCGCGGCCATGCCGGCCTCGGCGGCCTTGCCCCAGGCGCGCGGGTCGTAGGTCTTCTTGTTGCCGACCTCGCCGTCGACCTTCAGGACGCCGTCGTAGTTGGCGAACATGTGCCCCGCGACGGGGCGCGTGAAGGCGTACTGCGTGTCGGTGTCGACGTTCATCTTCACGACGCCGTAGTCGACGGCCGCGCTGATCTCCTCGGGCAGCGAGCCCGAGCCGCCGTGGAACACGAAGTCGAAGGCGCGCTCCTTGCCGAAGCGCTCGGCGACGGCCTCCTGCGCGGCCTTGAGGACCTCGGGACGCAGCTTGACGTTGCCCGGCTTGTAGACGCCGTGGACGTTGCCGAACGTGAGCGCCGTCAGGTAGCGGCCCTTCTCGCCCAGGCCGAGCGCCTCGACGGTGGCGATGGCGTCCTCGGGCGACGTGTAGAGCTTGTCGTTGATCTCGGCCTCGACGCCGTCCTCCTCGCCGCCGACGACGCCGATCTCGACCTCGAGGATGATGTTCGCCGCGTGCGCCTTGGCCAGCAGCTCCTCGGCGATCTGCAGGTTCTCGTCGAGCGGCACGGCCGAGCCGTCCCACATGTGCGACTGGAAGTACGGCAGGCCGCCGTTCCTCACGCGCTCGGCCGAGGCCTCCAGCAGCGGGCGGACGAAGCCGTCCAGCTTGTCCTTGGGGCAGTGGTCGGTGTGCAGCGCGACGTTGATCGGGTACTTCTTGGCGACCTCCTGCGCGAACGCGGCGAAGGCCAGCGAGCCCGAGACCATGTCCTTGACCGTGGGGCCCGAGAGGTACTCGGCGCCGCCGGTGGAGATCTGGATGATGCCGTCGCTGCCGGCCTCGGCGAAGCCCGCCAGCGCGGCGTTCAGGGTCTGCGAGGACGAGACGTTGATCGCGGGGTAGGCGAACGAGTTGGTCTTCGCCTTGTCGAGCATCTCGGCGTAGACCTCGGGAGTGGCGACGGGCATGGGTCCTCCTGTGTGGGAACTCGAGTTGCGGTCAGTATTCCACCGACGACAGGTCGGCATGCTCACGGATCCAGGCGTGCATCGCGATCGCCGCGGCCGCTCCGGCGTTGATCGACCTCGTGGACCCGAACTGCGCGATCGCGACCATCCGGTCGCACGCGCGCGCGACCTCGTCGGTGAGTCCGGGGCCCTCCTGGCCGAAGACGAGCACGGTGTCGCGCGGCAGGCGCGTGGTCTCGAGCGGGACGGCGCCGGGCAGGTTGTCCACGCCCACGATCGCCAGCCGCTCCCCGGCCGCCCAGGCGACGAAGTCCGCGGCGTCCGCGTGGTGCCGCACGTGGACGTAGCGGTCGGTGACCATCGCGCCGCGGCGGTTCCAGCGGCGGCGGCCGATGATGTGCACGCCAGCGACGTTGAACGCGTTGGCGGTGCGCACGATCGAGCCGATGTTGAAGTCGTGCTGCCAGTTCTCGATCGCGACGTGCAGCCCGTGGCGGTGGGTGTCGAGGTCCGCGACGATCGCCTCGACCGTCCAGTAGCGGTACCGGTCGACGACGTTGCGGGCGTCGCCGTCGCGCAGCAGCTCGGGGTCGTAGCGCGGGTCGTCGGGCCACGGCCCCTGCCACGGGCCGACGGTCACGCCACCCCGTAGGTCTCGCGGTAGGCGCGCACGGCGGGCAGGTGCTCGGCGAAGCGGCCGGTCTGCTCGAGGTACTCGATGATGTCGTCGAAGCTGACGATCGACGTGACGGTGATGCCATGGTCGCGCTCGACCTCCTGGATCGCCGAGAGGTCGCCCGTGCCGCGCTCGCGGCGGTCGACCGCCACGACGACGCCGGCCACCGAGGCGTCGAGGCCCTCCACGAGCGCGATGACCTCGCGGATCGCGGTGCCGGCGGTGATGACGTCGTCGATCACGAGCAGGCGGCCGCGCGGGGCGGCACCGACGAACAGGCCGCCCTCGCCGTGGTCCTTCGCCTCCTTGCGGTTGAAGCACCACGGCACGTCGCGCTCGTGGTCCTGCGCGAGGCGCACCGCCGTGGCCGCGGCCAGAGGGATGCCCTTGTACGCGGGACCGAGGAGGACGTCGAACTGCGTCCCGGACTGCGCGATCGCGTCGGCGTAGAAGCCACCGAGCGCGGACAGCCGGGCCCCGGTGTCGAAGGCGCCGGCGTTGAAGAAGTACGGCGACGTGCGCCCGGACTTCAGCGTGAACTCGCCGAACCTGAGGACCTCGTGCTCGAGGGCGAACTCGATGAAGCGGCGCTGGTAGTCGTGCACGCCGCCAGCCTAGGGCGCCGTCGGTTTCCCCGGTTAAGTAGGTTTCCTGTCACTTCGCGAGGTTCGCGAACCACACGAAGTGACGGATTCCCCGCTTAACCGGGGAAACCGTCACCCCTTGCGCTCGGCCGAGACCAGCTCGCCGGTCACGACGTTGCGGTCGTCGGTGCGGAAGATCTCCGAGCACGTGACCAGGGTGATGAGCCGCTCGGTGGGCTCCTCGCCGGCGGCGTCCGGGTCCGGCACGGGCCACAGCGGCCACGAGGTGGTGAACGGGACGCGGATCTCGTCGCCGTCCTGGCGCAGCGTGTAGGTCAGCACGTGCGTGCGGGTCTCGACGACGACCTCGTCGCCCTCGCGCAGCTTCGGGAAGTCGCGGAACGGCTCGCCGTGGGTCACGCGGTGACCGGACAGGACGAGGTTGCCGACGCGACCCGGCTGGGCGCCCTCGGTGTACCGGCCGACGCCGCGGGCGAGGGTGGCGTCGTCGTCGCCGTTGAGGATCGGCACCTCGAAGTCGTCGCCGAAGCGCGGGATGCGCAGCAGGCCGACGCCGTCGATCCGCTTCGCGTCACCGGACTCGCCGGCGTCCCACTGCTGGACGATCTCGGTGCGCAGGCGCTCGTGCTCGCGCTGCGCCACGACGTTGGTCCCCCAGAACTGCCACGCGAACCAGCCCAGGATGCCGACCCCGGCGAGGACCAGCACGAGGCCCACCACGAGGAGCAGGCGCGAGCCCCGCGAGCGCCGGGCGGAGGTCGTGGTCATGGGCTCCATTGTCCAGTTCAGCGCAACGAGCGCGGGATCCGTGTGACCAGTGTGACGCAGATCTTGTCAATTTCCCTCCCGAGCCCTGGATCGCGCATGTATGCTGAAGGTGCAGTTCAGGAGCCCCTCCGGGAGCTTCGAGAGACTAGCCATCGGCCCGCCGTTTCACCCCCCGAGAACGGCGGGCCGACCTCTTTCCTCCACCGCCTCCCCGGCCCCGCGCGGCTAGGGTCGAGGCGTGAAGCACAGCAGCGCTCGCCTCGACGGCCTCGGCGTCACGATCTTCGCCGAGATGAGCCGCCTGGCCGTCCGGACCGGCGCGGTGAACCTCGGCCAGGGCTTCCCCGACGAGGACGGGCCCGAGCAGGTCAAGGAGGCCGCGCGCCGCGCGATCTCCGAGGGCCACAACCAGTACCCGCCCGGCACCGGCATCCCCGCGCTGCGCGAGGCGATCGCCCGGCACCAGCGGCGATTCCACGGCATCGAGCTCGACCCCGAGCGCGAGGTCATCGTCACCACGGGCGCGACCGAGGCGATCGCCAGCGCCGTGCTCGGCCTCGTCGACCCGGGTGACGACGTGCTCGTCCTGGAGCCCTACTACGACTCGTACCGCGCGGTGATCCAGATGGCCGGCGGCCGGCACCGCGCCGTGACGCTGCGCGCGCCGGACTTCCGGTTGCCCGTCGACGAGCTCCGGGCCGCCGTCACGCCGCGCACCACGGCGATCCTGCTCAACACCCCGCACAACCCGACCGGCACCGTGCTCGACGCGGCCGAGCTGGCCGCCATCGCCGAGGTCGCGATCGAGCACGACCTCGTCGTCATCAGCGACGAGGTCTACGAGCACCTGACGTTCGACGTCCCGCACGTGCCGATCGCGACCCTGCCCGGCATGGCCGAGCGCACGCTCACGATCAGCAGCGCCGGCAAGACGTTCTCGTTCACCGGGTGGAAGGTCGGCTGGGCGACGGGTCCGGCCTCGCTCGTCGACGCGGCGTTCGGCGCGAAGCAGTTCCTCAGCTACACCTCCGGTGCGCCGTTCCAGCACGCCGTCGCCGAGGCCCTCGACCTGCCGGACGCGTTCTACGCGGACCTCAACGCGAGCCTGCACCGCCGCCGCGACCTGCTGTGCGACGGGCTGGAGCAGGTGGGCCTCGAGGTCTTCCGGCCCGCGGGCACCTACTTCGCCTCGACGGACATCGCCGGATGGGGCCACGCCGACGGACTGGAGTTCTGCCGGGCACTGCCCGAGGCCGCGGGCGTGGTCGCCATCCCGAACCAGGTGTTCCACGACGACCGCCCGGACGGCTCGAACCCCGGCCGGACCTCGGTGCGCTGGGCGTTCTGCAAGCGGCCCGAGGTGATCGAGGAGGCGCTGCGCCGTCTCGCGGGCGCACGACCCTCCGGATGAGCCCGGTGTAACTGGGTGTTGCCCCCGGGACGTCGGGCGTCCTACAGTCCATGGAACACGTGAGACCGGGGGGATTCATGAGACGAAGGATCAAGGCTGCGGCGATCGCGGCGCTGACGGCGGTCGTGCTGGCGACCGGCAGTGGGGCCTCGGCCGAGACCGGATGGTGGGTGCCGACGTCGACGCCCTCTCCCGAGTCGGAGGTCAACGCGACGGGTGAGCCGGACCGGGGCACGAACGCCGACGGCACCGTCACGGGCTACATCGACGCCCACACGCACATGTTCATGGACCTGGGCATGGGCGGGAACGCCGTCTGCGGGTCGACGTGGAGCGAGAAGGGCATCGCGGACGCGCTCAAGGACTGCGACCGCCACCAGGTCTCGCTGCTGGAGAACCTGACCAACAGCGCCGCCGGACGCGGACCGCTCGACCAGCACGACCCCGTCGGCTGGCCGACGTTCAAGGACTGGCCGAGCTACTCGTCGCTGACCCACCAGCAGATGTACTACAAGTGGGTCGAGCGGGCGTGGCGCGGCGGCCAGCGGATCATGGTCAACGACATGGTCTCGAACCCGGGACTGTGCCCGATCCTGGGCGTCCTCGCGGGCCCCAACAAGTACAGCTGCGACGACATGGACACGGTCCGCCGCGAGATCCAGGCGACGTACGACCTGCAGGACTTCATCGACCGGCAGTACGGCGGCACCGGCAAGGGCTGGTACCGCGTCGTCCGCACGCCGCAGGAGGCCCGCAAGGTCGTCGCCGACGGCAAGCTCGCCGTGGTGCTGGGCGTCGAGGTCTCGGAGCCGTTCGGCTGCAAGCAGGTGCTCGGCGCGCCGCAGTGCACGAGGGCCGACATCGACAAGGGCCTCGACGAGATGAAGGCCAAGGGCGTCACGAGCATGTTCCTGTGCCACAAGTTCGACAACGCGCTGTGCGGCGTGCGGTACGACGAGGAGACCACCGGCCTGCTGGTCAACCTCGGCCAGTTCCTGACGACCGGCACGTGGTGGAACCCCAAGACGTGCCGTGAGGGCGAGGTCCCGGACAACACCGTCATCGGCGGCGTCCTGCCGAGCCAGCTGGCCAGCCTCGACGGCGTGCCGTCGGTCCTGCCCATCTACCCGAAGGGCCCGCACTGCAACCCCCGAGGCCTGACCGAGCTGGGCGAGTACGCGCTGCGCGGGATGATCAAGCGCAACATGATCGTCGAGCTCGACCACATGAGCGCCAAGGCCGCCGGTCGCGCCCTCGACATCCTCGAGTCCGAGGCGTACCCCGGCGCGGTGTCGAGCCACGACTGGCTCGCCCCGGCGTACATGGAGCGCCTCTACGGCCTGGGCGGCTTCGCGACGCAGTACGGCCACGGCGCCGAGGAGTTCGTCCAGCAGTGGCGCGAGACGAAGCCGATGCGCGAGAAGTACGGCGTCGCCTACGGCTACGGCACTGACATGAACGGCTTCGGCGGCACCGCCCCGCCGCCGTCGGAGCGGGCGAAGATCACCTACCCGTTCACGGGCCGCGACGGCACGAGATTCGACCGTCAGGTCACCGGCGAGCGCACGTGGGACTACAACGCCGAGGGCGTCTCGCACTACGGCATGATCCCCGACTGGATCGAGAGCCTGCGCACCCTCGCGGGGTCCGAGATCGTCGAGGACCTCGCCGCCGGCTCCGAGTCGTACCTGCGCACGTGGGGCGCGACGACGGCGTTCGCACCCGGCCAGAACCTTGCCCGCAACGCGATCGCCTCGGCCAGCTCGACCGAGCGGAACCTGCTGACCGACCTCAGGCCCGGCCTGGCGATCGACGGCAAGACCTCGACGCGATGGGCCAGCCGGTGGGGCCAGGACGACGCCTGGCTCCAGGTCGAGTTCCCCGCCGTGCGTCCCGTGCGCAAGGTGACGATCGAGTGGGAGGACGCGTACGCCCGCCAGTACCGGGTGCAGACCTCGCTCGACGGCCGGACGTGGCGCGACGCCGCCGTCGTCGGCACCGGCAACGGCGGCCTGGACACCGTGACGTTCAAGCCCACCAGCACGCGATACGTGCGGGTGCAGGGCGTCGAGCGCGCCACGCGGTACGGCTACTCCATCAAGGAGCTCGGCGCCTTCAGCTGAGTCGCCACACGACGATGCCTCCGGTTCCCGTGGGAGCCGGAGGCATCGTCGTTCTGCTGGAAAGTCAGGAAGGAGTGGTGGAGCCGCCTGTCGGAATCGAACCGACGACCTTCTCATTACGAGTGAGATGCTCTACCGACTGAGCTAAGGCGGCACGATCCGGCGAGGATCGCCCGCCGAACCAAGTGTGAACTATACCGGGTCCGGACAGCGAACCGGAAACCCGGGGGGCCGCCGTATGATTCAGCGCGTGGACGCAGCGACCCGGGCCGAGCTCGACGACATCCGATCGAGCATCGACAACATCGACGCCGCCCTCGTGCACCTGCTCGCCGAGCGGTTCAAGTGCACCAAGCGGGTGGGTCGCCTCAAGGCGGACCACGACCTGCCGCCGGCCGATCCCGAGCGCGAGGCGCGCCAGATCGACCGCCTGCGGCAGAAGGCGCTCGAGGCCGATCTGGACCCCGCCTTCGCGGAGAAGTTCCTGAACTTCATCATCAGCGAGGTCATCCGCCACCACGAGGCCATCCGGGACTGAGGGTCCCCGGGACGGCGTGATCTCGATGCACCGTCTCGCTGCGCTCGCCGGCACTCGATCACCGGTGGTCGAGCCGCGTATCGGGACCCCCGCTGCTCACTCCTCGCAGACGGTGCCGTCCTTCGGGGGCTTGCCGGTGCGGAAGTAGTCGTTGACCGCGTCCTGGATGCACTCGTTGCCGGACGTGTAGGCCGTGTGGCCGTCGCCCTCACGGGTCAG
Organism: Aeromicrobium jepli; assembly: GCF_047246605.1. Taxonomy (NCBI): domain Bacteria; kingdom Bacillati; phylum Actinomycetota; class Actinomycetes; order Propionibacteriales; family Nocardioidaceae; genus Aeromicrobium; species Aeromicrobium jepli. The sequence goes on along the minus strand of NZ_JBFOKO010000011.1, from coordinate 31,653 downwards.
CAGGACGCCTGACTCGAGCTGCTCGGCCATCGCCTGCGACCACGCATACGGCGTGGCCGGGTCGCGCGTGGTGCCCACGACGAGGATCGGCGGGGCGCCCTCGGCGCGGACGGGCTGCTGCGGGTGCTGCGCCTCGATCGGCCAGTCGTGGCACGCCATGACGCCCCAGCCGAGCGCGGCGCCGAAGACGGGCGAGACCTCGCGGAACTCGGGGATGAGCGCCTTCGTCTCGGCCGCGTCCGGGGCGTCGTCGGTGTCGAGGCAGTTGACCGCGTAGATCGCCTGGCCGGAGTTGTTGTCGAACGAGCCGTCCTGCTTGCGCTCGAAGTACGCGTCGCTCAGCGTCAGCATGACCCGCGCGTCGCCCTGGGCGAGGCCCTTGAGCGCCTGCGTCAGCAGCGGCCACGTGTCGCGCGCGTAGAGCGACATCGCGATGCCGTAGAACGCGCGTCCCTGCGTGAGCATCCGGCCGCTGGGCGCCTCGAGCGGCTCGCGGCTGAGGTCGGCCATGAGCTTCGCGATCGTCGCGGACGCCTCCTGGACGGACGAGCCGACCGGGCACGAGTCGCCGTCGACGCACTGCCGCAGGTACGCCTCGAGGGCCTGCTGGAAGCCGCCCGCCTGGCCGAGACCCTGCTCGGCCGACGACAGCGTCACGTCGATGGCGCCGTCGAGCACCATGCGGCCGACCTTGTCCGGGAACAGCTCGGCGTACGTCGCGCCCAGCTGGGTGCCGTAGGAGAAGCCGAACCAGTTCATCTCGTCCTGGCCGAGCACGGCGCGGACGATGTCGTGGTCTCGCGCGGTCTCCTCGGTCGACACGTGGGCCGCGAGGGCGCCGGAGTTCTTCTCGCACGCCAGGCCCATGTCGCGGACCGAGGCGCTCAGCGCGGCGATGCCCGCGGCGTCGTCGGGATCGGGGTCGGTGTCGATGAAGTCGTCGAACTGCTCGTCCGAGAGGCACTCGAGCGGCTGGCTGGCTCCGATGCCGCGCGGGTCCACGCCGACGACGTCGAAGCGCCGGCGCAGGTCGTCGGGCATCGAGGCCGCGATGTAGCCGGCGAAGCTCCGGGCCGCGCCGCCCGGACCGCCCGGGTTGGTGAAGATCGCCTCGCCGCCGTCGCCCTGGGCCGGCACGCGCCGCACCGCGAGGCGCAGCGTCTCGCCGGTGGGGTCCTCGTAGTCCACCGGCACCTCGACCGTGGTGCAGCGGGCGTCGCGGCAGTCGGTCCAGTCGACCTCCTGCGTGTAGAAGCGCTCGAGGGCCGCCGGGCCGCTCTCGCCCGTCGACGTGGGGTCGGGCGCGTCCCGTTCCACGAGGAAGATCGCGCTGACGGCACCGGCGACGAGGGCGACCGCCAGCAGCACGGCCAGCGCCGCGACGACGACGCGCCTCACCCGAGGAACCTCGACATCATGTGCTCGAGCGCCAGCTGCGGGGCTGCGTTGGCCTGCAGCGCCTCGCGGCACGCGACGATCGCATCGATGGCGCCGATCGTGTGCTCGGCCGTGGTGCGGCCCGCCATGGTGGCGATGTCGTCCGCGACGTCGGCGTTGATCGGGTCGACGCCGGCCCCCAGCTGCGCGGCGAGCACGTCGCGCTGGAACGACAGCAGGTCCAGCAGGACGCCGTCGATCGCGTCGCGCGCCATGCGCTTGCGGCGGCGCTCCTGCTCCTTGGTCAGGGCCGAGAGGGCGCCGGCGTAGCCCGCGGGACGGCGGCCGCGGTCCTCGACGCCCCACGCCTCCTTGAGCCCCGCGAGCTCCTTCTCGTCGAGCACGTCGCAGCGCTCGGTGGCGCGGGCCGTGGCCTCCTGGTCGATCCGCTGCGCCGCGCGCAGGCAGTCGCCGAGCCCGCGCAGGCCGACCGGCAGGGCGAGGATCTCGGCCCGGCGGCGGCGCGCCTCGGGATCGCGCGCGAGGCCTCGCGCGCGGCCGATGTGGCCCTGCGAGGCGGCGGCGGCCCGGTGGGCGACCTCGGCGTCGATGCCGTCGCGCTCGCTCAGCAGCCGGGCGATCGCCGGCGCCGAGGGCGTGCGCAGCAGCACGGGGCGGCACCGCGACCGGATCGTCATGATCACGTCCTCGACGGCGGGCGCGCACAGCAGCCACACGGTGCCGGGCGCCGGCTCCTCGATCGACTTCAGCAGCGCGTTGGCGGCCTGGTCGGTGAGCCGGTCGGCGTCCTCGACGATGAGGATCTGGAAGCGGCCGACGGACGGGTGCAGGGCCGAGCGCCGGACCGCGTCGCGGGCCGCGTCGACGCCGATGCTGAGGCCGTCGGTGTTGATGACCGCGATGTCGGGGTGACTGCCGGCCGCCGCCGTCACGCACGAGCGGCACGTGGTGCAGCCGCCCTGCTCGCACTGCAGCGCGGTCGCGAACGCGACCGCCGCGTTGGACCGCCCCGAGCCGGGCGGGCCCGTGAACAGCCAGGCGTGCGTCATCTGCCCGGCCACGGCGGCGCTGAGCGTGGAGACGACGTCGTCCTGGCCGACGAGCTCGTCCCAGACCGGGGCCGTCACGACGCCACCTCGCGCGCCTGGCCGAGCCACGGCGCGACGGCGGCGCGCACGCGCTCGTGGATCTCGTCGGGCGACTCGGAGGCGTCCAGGACGACGTAGTGCGCGGGGTCGGCCGCCGCGAGGTCGAGGAAATGCCGGCGAACCCGCTCGTGGAACTCGACCGGCTCGCCCTCGATGCGGTCCGGCTCGCCGGCGCGCGACAGTCCCGTGCGCGGGTCGACGTCGAGGACGACCGTCAGGTGGGGGCGCAGGTCGGCGGTGGCCCAGCGGGCGAGCGACTCGAGCTCGCCGTCGTGCAGCGCTCGGCCCGCGCCCTGGTACGCCAGCGTGGAGTCGACGTACCGGTCGGTGATGACGACCGTGCCGTCCGCGAGCGCCGGGAGGATCGTCGTGTCGACGTGCTCGGCCTTGTCCGCGGCGTAGATGAGCGCTTCGGTGCGCGGCGAGAGGTCACCCGTGGCCGGGTCCAGCAGGATCGACCGCAGCCGGGCGCCCACCTCGGTGCCTCCGGGCTCGCGGGTCAGCAGCGTGCGGTGGCCGAGCGACTCGAGCCACTGCGCCAGCAGGCGCGACTGGGTCGACTTGCCCGAGCCCTCACCGCCCTCGAACGCAACGAACACCCCGACCTCGGTGACGAGAGGATCCTGCCCTGACTGCATGGGTGCGAGCCTAGTCGGCGGCCCCGACACGGGTCCGTGGTGGCGAGGATCCGGCACGACGGGTCAGGTCGTCTCGCGGTCCAGCAGCGGGCCGTGCGCGAATCCCGCGATCGCCGCGCCGATCACCGGCGCGAGGATGAACACCCAGACCTGCTCGAGGGCGTCCGCCCCGGCGAACCAGGCGACGCCGAGCGACCGCGCGGGGTTCACCGACGTGTTCGAGATCGGGAGGCTGATGAGGTGGATGAGGGTGAGCGTGAGCCCGATCGAGAGGCCCGCGAACCCGACGGCGGCACGGCGTGCCGTGGCTCCGAGGATGACGAACAGGAACACGGCGGTCAGGACGATCTCGGCGATGACGACGGACGTCAGGTCGTAGCCCATCGGCGAGCGGTCGCCGTAGCCGTTCGTCGCGAAGCCGTTCTCCACCGGGTCGAACCCGCCCTCGACCCCGCGCGCGACGAGCAGCAGCACGGCACCCGCGACCGTCGCGCCCACCGCCTGGGCGACCACGTAGCCCGGCAGGTCCCTGAGCGGGAACCGCCGCGCCACGACGAGCCCGACCGTCACCGCGGGGTTGAAGTGACCTCCGGAGACGGGCCCGAAGGCGTAGGCGCCGGTGAGGACCGTGAGGCCGAACGCCAGCGCCACGCCGAGCCAGCCGACGTTCACCGCCGCACACGCCCTCGGGCTCCGCGGCCGCGGCGAAGATCGCGGTGCCGCACCCGCCGAGGACGAGCCAGAACGTGCCGAGCGTCTCGGCACTCCAGCGCTGGGCCAGCGTGTACGTCGGAGCCTCGGTCATGGCGCCCCCGTCCCGTGGGATTTGTCCCACGGTAGGACAGGGCCGGCCCGCGGCGCGAGACCCGAGGTCAGGACTTCTTGGCGGTCTTCTTCGCGGTCGTCTTCTTGGCCGTGGTCTTCTTGGCGGCGCTCTTCCTGGCCGGGGCCTTCTTCTTCGAGGCCTTCTTGGCGGGCCCCTTGGCGCGGCGCTCGGCGAGCAGCTCGACCGCCCGCTCGTGCGTCAGCGTCTCGAGGTCGTCGTCCTTGCGCAGCGTCGCGTTGTACTCGCCGTCGGTGACGTACGTGCCGAAGCGGCCGCTCTTGGCCACGATCGGCTTGCCGCTGGTGGGGTCCTCGCCGAGCTCCTTGAGCGGGGCCGCCGCCGCACGCCGGCCGTAGGTCTTGGGCTGGGCGTAGATCGCCCGCGCCTCCTCCTCGGTGATCGTGAGCAGCTGATCCTCCGACTCCAGCGACCGCGAGTCCGTGCCCTTCTTCAGGTACGGGCCGTAGCGGCCGTTCTGCGCGGTGATCTCGGTGCCCTCCTCGTCCGTGCCGACGACGCGCGGCAGCGTGAGCAGCTTGACCGCGTCCTCGAGCGTGACCGAGTCCAGGTCCATGGACTTGAACAGGCTGGCCGTGCGCGCCTTGGTGCCCTTCTTCGCGTCCTCGGGCAGCGCCTCGGTGACATACGGGCCGTAGCGGCCGTTCTTCGCGACGATCTGCAGGCCGGTCTCGGGGTGCGTGCCCAGGACCTTCTCGAGGCCGGCCGGGGTGGCCAGCAGCTCCTTGGCCATGTCGAGGGTCAGCTCGTCCGGGGGCAGGTCCTCGGGGATGTTGGCGCGCGTGGGCTGCTCGCCGCCGTCCTTGGCGGGGACCATCGGCGGGCCCTCGATGTACGGGCCGTAGCGGCCGACGCGCACGGCGATGCCCTCGCCGAGGTCGAACGTCGCCAGGTCGCGCGCGTCGATGTCGGGCAGGCTGTCGATGAGGCGCTTGAGGCCGGTGTCGCCCTCGCCCTCGCCGGACCAGAACGCCTCGAGCACGGCGACGCGGTCCTCGCGGCCGTTGGAGATCTCGTCGAGGACGCCCTCGAGCTCGGCGGTGAACTCGTACTGGATGAGCCGGCCGAAGTGCTGCTCGAGCAGGCGGGTCACGCTGAACGCGACCCACGCGGGCACGAGCGCCGTGCCCTTCTTGTAGACGTAGCCACGGTTCTGGATCGTGTTGACGATCGAGGCGTACGTGGAGGGACGACCGATCTCGCGGTCCTCGAGCTCCTTGATGAGGCTGGCCTCGGTGTAGCGCGCCGGCGGCTTGGTCTGGTGACCGGCGGCGGCCAGCTCGACGGCCGTGACGTGCGCGCCCTCGGAGAGGTTGGGCAGCTTGGTCTGCTGGTCGTCGCCCTCGGCGTCGGGGTCCTCGACGGACTCGACGTACGCCTTGAGGAAGCCGTGGAACGTGATCGTGCGGCCCGACGAGGTGAACTCGACGTCGCGGCCGTCGGACGCCTCGGCGCCGATGCGGATCGAGACCTGGTTGCCCTTCGCGTCGGCCATCTGCGAGGCGATCGTGCGCTTCCAGATGAGCTCGTAGAGCTTGCGCTCGTCGCCGGACAGGCCCGTCTCGGCCGGGGTGCGGAAGGACTCGCCCGCGGGGCGGATCGCCTCGTGCGCCTCCTGGGCGTTCTTGACCTTGGAGGTGTAGACGCGCGGCTTGTCCGGCAGGTGGTCGGCGCCGTAGAGCTCCTTGACCTGGGCGCGGGCGGCGTTGAGGGCCGTCTGCGAGAGCGTCACCGAGTCGGTGCGCATGTAGGTGATGTAGCCGCCCTCGTAGAGCTTCTGGGCGATCGACATGGTGCGCTGCGCGCCGAAGCCGTGCTTGCGCGAGGCCTCCTGCTGCAGCGTGGTGGTGCGGAACGGCGCGTACGGGCGGCGCGTGTACGGCTTCGACTCGACCGAGCGCACGACGAAGTCACGACCCTCGAGGCCCGCGGCGAGCGCCCGCGCGCCGGCCTCGTCGAGGTGGACGGCGTCGCCCTTGAGCTGCCCGGAGCTGTCGAAGTTCGAGCCGGACGCGACGCGCTTGCCGTCGACCGTGGCCAGGCGCGCGGGGAAGCGCGAGGGCTCGAGGTCGCAGCCGAACGTGGCCTCGAGGTTCCAGTAGCTGGCGACGCGGAACGCCATCCGCTCGCGCTCGCGCTCGACCACGAGGCGCGTCGCGACGGACTGCACGCGGCCGGCGGACAGGCCGCTCATGACCTTCTTCCACAGCACCGGGCTGACCTCGTAGCCGTAGAGGCGGTCGAGGATGCGGCGGGTCTCCTGCGCGTCGACGAGGTCCTGGTCGATGTCGCGCGGGTTGGCGATCGCGCGCTGGATCGCCTCCTTGGTGATCTCGTTGAAGGCGATGCGCTTGACCGGGACCTTGGGCTTGAGCTCGTCGAACAGGTGCCACGCGATGGCCTCGCCCTCGCGGTCCTCATCGGTCGCGAGCACGAGCTCGTCGGCGTCCTTGAGCAGCTTCTTGAGCTCGGCGATCTGCTTCTTCTTCTCGGAGGGGACGACGTAGACCGGCTCGAAGCCGTTGTCGATGTCGACGCCGAGGCGAGCCCAGGCCTGCCCCTTGTACTTCGCGGGGATCTGGTCGGCACCCTGCGGCAGGTCACGGATGTGCCCCACCGAGGACGACACGACGTAGCCGTCGCCCAGGTACGCCTTGATGCTGCGCACCTTGTTGGGCGACTCGACGATCACCAGTGATGTCACTTCTGCTCCTCCGAGCTGGCCAAACGGGGAATCTGGGCCGATGGACGCCCACCGTAGCGCCTCCTGTCAACCTTTTTCGTCACCGGTGTGGCCCGTGGGAGAATCGGCCGAGTGGAGAAGGTGACCTATGGAGCCGTGCTCAGGGCACCCGGCACGATCCCGCTGTACGTGGCCGCCTTCCTCGCCCGGATCCCGATGATGGCGGTGCCCCTCGTCCTCACGCTCCTGGTCGTGGAGGGCCTCGGCGCGTCCTACGGACAGGCCGGGATCGTGGCCGCGGTCGAGACCGTCGGCGCGGGCCTCGGAGCACCCTGGCGCGGCCGGATGATCGACGCGCTCGGCGTGCGTCGCGCGCTCGTCCCGTCGATCGGCGTGCTGTTCGTCGTGTACCCGCTGGCGGCGATGGCGTCCTTCGCGTGGCTGCTGCCGCTGGCGTTCGTCATGGGGCTGTTCCTGGCGCCGGTCCACTCGATCGTGCGCGTCTCGCTCGCGGCGAACCTGCCGTCGTCGCACCACCGCAGCGCGTTCGCGCTGGACTCGGTCATGGCCGAGGCCTCGTTCATCATCGGCCCGGCCGCGGCCGGCGCCCTCGTCGTGGCGGCGTCGCCCGAGGTCGCCCTGCTGGCCGTCGGCTTCACCGTGGCGCTCGGCCTGCTGATCCTTTGGTGGCTCGACCCGCCGACCCGCAGCGCCGAGGCGACGCCCGCGCCGCCCGGGCCGCGCTTCGGCTGGGTGACGCGCGACCACCTCTTCCTCTTCCTCGTCTCCGGCGGCGCGATGATCGCGCTGATGGCGACGGACCTGGGGATCATCGCCGTCCTGCGCGAGCTGGACGCCGTGGGGCTGGTCGGCATCGTCTACCTCGGCTGGGGCCTGTCGTCGCTCGTGGGCGGGCTGATCTACGGGGCGCGGCCGGCCTCGGTGCGTCCCACGCACCTGCTGCTGGCGATGGGCGTGCTGACGATGCCGGTCGGCATCGCGCACGCGCCGTGGACGCTCGCGCTCGCGGCGATCCCCGCCGGCCTGCTGTGCGCGCCGATCATGACGGCGTGCAGCGAGTACATCGCCAAGCTGACCGACGAGGCGCGCCGCGGCGAGGCGATGGGCTGGCAGGCCACCGCCTTCACGGTGGGTGGCGCCATCGGCTCGCCGATCATCGGCTTCGCGATCGACGAGTGGGGCGCCGCGGCCGGCTTCGCCACCGGCGGCGGGGTCGCGGCGCTCATCGCGCTGCTGTCGCTCGCGGGCCAGCGCCGGGACGTGGCGCCGGTCCCGGCGAAGTAGTCAGACCAGGAAGCCGTCGGCCACCAGGTCGGCGACGACCGGCGTGTACGTCTCGCGCAGGCCGGCCGCGTCGCGGTCGAGCAGGTGGGCGAGCGCGTCGAGGATCTGGCCCGCCGTGAGGTCGCCGTCCGACGCCGACAGCAGGCCGGCCTCGATCGTGTCCGCCTGGTGCGCGGGACGCAGGCCGCCGGTGCGCTGGACGCGGATCACCGCCGGGTCCTCGGCGCCGACCGGTCCGACCGTCTCCTGCACCACGTCCGGAGCGAGCCGCCAGCACCGGTCGAGCAGGTCCCCCGCCGCGAGCGCGTCCGTCCGGTCGGCCCACGCGAGGAAGTCGGCGCCGACCGGCTGCGCGACGGGCGCGGTGTACTCCTCGATCCGGACCTGCGGCACGTCGCGCCCGGCCTTGCGCAGCGTGATCCAGCCGAAGCCCATGGCCTCGATCCCCTGCTCGGCGAACCACGAGAGCCAGCGGTCGTAGCGCTCGACGTGGCCGGGAGCGTGGCGCAGGCCGGCGTCGGCGAGCCACATCTCGGCGTACTCGGGCAGGTCGACCCGCTCGCGCTGGACGACCCACGCGTCGAGTCCCGTCGGCTCGATCCAGGACGCGAGGCGTTCGTCCCACGGCACGCCGTCGCGGTGGATCCACGCGGCGAGCAGCTGGCACCAGCCGCCGTCGTGCAGGTGGTCGGACGCGCCGCCCACGATGCGGCGGACCACGTCGTCGCCGTCGAAGCGGGTCTCGCGGTAGACGAGCCGGTCGCCCTCGGGCGGCGAGACGACGAACGGCGGGTTCGTCGCGATGAGGTCGAACCGCTCCCCCGCGACGGGCTCGAACAGGCTGCCCTCGCGGACGTCGAGGTCGAGGCCGTTGAGCTCGGAGGTGAGTCGCGCCAGCCGGACGGCGCGCGGGTTCAGGTCGGTGGCGACGACCTCGCCGGCGTGCCCGGCCAGGTGCAGGGCCTGCACACCGCAGCCCGTGCCGAGGTCGAGCGCCCGGCCGACCGGCGGCCGCACCGTCAGCTGCGCGAGGGACGAGGACGCCTCGCTGATGCCGAGGACGTAGAGCGGGTCGCGCGGGTTCTCGCGGCCGTCGAGCCCCGGGGTCAGGTCGCACACGACCCACCAGTCGTGGGACTCGTCGCCGTAGGGGCGCACGTCGAGGAGGGCGCGCACCTCGTCGCCGTCGGCCTCGACCAGGCCCAGCTCCTGCGCGGCGGGCCACGCGGCACCGAAGGCGCGCTCGGCGGCGGCCAGCGGGACGGGCGCCTGCAGCTGGAACAGCCGGATCAGCGTGGAGAGTGCCGAGCCGTCGGCGGTGGCGCGCAGGCCGGGGACGGTCTCGGACCGGGCGAGCGCGCGCCAGGCGTCGTCGCCGAGCACGCCGTGCACGGCGTCGACCGTGAAGCCGTCGATGGCCTCGCGCAGGAGGCGGACGGGCTGGGAGGCCACGCTCAGTGGACCAGCTCGTCGATCGAGGCGTGCAGGCCGAAGACCTTGTCCAGGCCCGTGATGGCGAAGATGCGCAGCAGGCGGTCGCTCGTGCAGATGATGTCGAGCGAGCCGTTGTCCGCGCGCACCCGCTTGAGTGCGCCGACGAGGACGCCCAGGCCGGTGGAGTCGAGGAACGCCACGTTCTCGATGTCGATCACGAGCCGGGTGTGCCCGTCGTCGATCGCCGAGACGACGACCTCGCGCAGCCGCGGAGCGGTGTACACGTCGATCTCCCCCGCGACCTCGACGACGTGGAACGGGGGTGACTCCCGTTCGATGAGCGTCAAGTCCATGTCGGTCATTGAATCATGCACGGACCTTTCCGTCGCGACGCGAAACAACGTCGTGTCACCCGGCGTGACAGATGTGACGCGGGGACCGTCAGGACCGTGCAGGACACTGGGAGCATGCAGCTGCACCCGGTTCTCGCGCGTCATCGCGAGCGTCTCGTGCACGTGCAGCAGCACCCGGCCGTCGAGGCGGTCGTCGAGCCGTGGCCCGAGTGGATCGACCCCGAGATCCGCGAGCTGTTCGCCGCCGAGGGCGCGGACGCACTGTGGGGTCACCAGGCCGAGGCGCTCCGAGCCCTGCACGACCGCCGCCACGTCGTCGTCGCGACCGGCACGGCCTCGGGCAAGTCCCTCGTCTACCAGGCCGCGGCACTGCAGTCGCTGCGCGACGGCCGCGGCGGCAGCGGCCTGTCCGGCGCGCGCCGCCCGTCGGTGCTGTACCTCGCCCCGACGAAGGCGCTGGCCGCCGACCAGCTGCGCCGCCTGCCCACCAGCGTGCCCGGGCTCCGCCCGGCCACCGTGGACGGCGACAACAGCCGCGAGCAGCGGGCATGGGCGCGCGACCACGCGAACTGGGTGCTGGCCAATCCCGACATCCTGCACCGCACGATCCTGCCCACGCACGAGCGGTGGGCCCGCCTGCTGGCCGGGCTGCGCGTGATCGTGGTGGACGAGTGCCACCACTACCGCGGCGTGTTCGGTGCGCACGTCGCCCTCATCCTGCGCCGGCTGCGCCGCGTGTGCGAGCACTACGGCGCCGATCCGCTGTTCGTCCTGTCCTCGGCCACGGTGGCGGACCCCGCGGCCTCGGCCGAGCGGCTCATCGGGGCGCCCGTCACCGCCGTGACCGACGACGCCTCGCCGCGCGCCGGCCGCACGGTCGCGTTCTGGCAGCCGCCGCTGAGGTCCGACCGCGAGGGCGTCGAGGTGCGGCGGGCCGCGGGGGCCGAGGCGGCGGACCTGCTGACCGACCTCGTCGTCGGCGGCACGCGGACGCTGGCGTTCGTCCGCTCGCGGCGCGGCGCCGAGCAGCTCGCGCTGACGACGCGGCGCGCGCTGGAGGAGGTCGACCCCGAGCTGACGAAGCGCGTCGCCACCTACCGCGGCGGCTACCTGCCCGAGGAGCGGCGCGAGCTCGAGGCCCGGCTGCGCTCGGGCGACCTGCTCGGACTGGCCAGCACCAACGCGCTCGAGCTCGGCATCGACATCGCCGGGCTGGACGCCGTGCTGAGCGTCGGCTTCCCCGGCACTCGCGCCGCCCTGTGGCAGCAGTGGGGCCGGGCGGGGCGGGCCGGCGTGGACAGCCTGGGCGTGATGATCGCACGCGACGACCCGCTCGACTCGTTCCTCGTGAACCACCCCGAGACCGTCCTGGGCGCGCCCGTCGAGGCGACCGTGTTCGATCCCGAGAACCCCTACGTCCTGGGGCCGCACCTGGCCGCCGCCGCGCAGGAGCTGCCGCTGACCGAGAAGGACTTCGACCGGTTCGGTTCGCGGGCCGCCGAGGGGGTCGCCGCGCTCGAGGCCGCCGGCCTGCTGCGCAAGCGGTCGGCCGGCTGGTTCTGGACGAGCCGCGAGCGGGCGGCCGACCTGGCCGACATCCGCTCGGCGGGCGGGCACCCCGTGCAGATCGTCGAGGCCGGCACCGGCCGCCTCATCGGCACGGTCGACGCCGGCTCGGCCGACGCCGAGGTGCACGAGGGCGCGATCTACGTCCACCGCGGCGAGGACCACGTCGTCGAGCGGTACGACCCCGAGCAGGGCGAGGCCGTCGTGCGGCAGCTGGAGGTGCACCACACGACGAGCGCCCGCTCGGCGTCCGCCGTCACGATCGTCGACCAGCGCCGCCGGACCGACTGGGGCGCCGCGACCGTGGCCTTCGGCGACGTCGAGGTGGCCAGCCAGGTCATCGGGTACCAGATCCGCGACCGCAGCACCGGGCGCGTGATCGGCGAGGAGCCGCTGGACCTGCCCGAGCGCTGCCTGCCGACCGCGGCGGTGTGGTGGACCCTGGACCCCGCCGTGGCGAACGACCTCATGGACCCCGAGCGCCTGCCCGGAGCGGCGCATGCCGCCGAGCACGCCGCGATCGGCATCCTGCCGCTGCTGGCGACGTGCGACCGCTGGGACATCGGCGGCCTGTCGACGGCGCTGCACCAGGACACGGGGCGGCTCACGGTCTTCGTTCACGACGGGCACGCGGGCGGCGCCGGCTTCGCCGAGCGCGGGTACGAGCAGATGGCGCGCTGGCTGCGCATGACGCGCAGCGCGATCGACGACTGCGGCTGTCGCGACGGCTGCCCGTCGTGCGTGGTCTCGCCCAAGTGCGGCAACGGCAACAGCCCCCTGGACAAGGCCGGTGCGGTGCTGCTGCTGGACGCCGTCCTGGCCGGCGCCCCGGCCTGAGCCGGCACCCCGGGAGGGGGCCACCGGGACGCTCCGGTGGCCGATGAGGCCTGATGTGACAGGGTTGAAAGGTTTGACGTAGCACCTCGACCCCCATCAGGAGGAGAGCATTGATGGCCAGCGGCCTCGACACACCGACCGACGACATCCGCGAACCCGAGGGCGAGCCACACACCGACACGGTGCTCGACAAGGCCGTGTTCGGCGTGGCGGCGACGCTCGCCCTGGCCGTCCTGCTGTGGGGCGTCATCGACCAGGTCTCGCTCGGCAAGCGCGCCGCGCAGGCCCAGTCGTGGGTCATCGAGTACACCGGCTGGCTGTTCGTCATGTCGACGACCGGCTTCGTCGTCTTCGCGATCTGGCTGGCCGCCAGCCGCTACGGCAAGATCCCGCTGGGCCGTGACGGCGAGAAGCCCGAGTTCCGCACCGCCTCGTGGATCGCGATGATGTTCAGCGCCGGCATGGGCATCGGCCTGATGTTCTGGGGCGTCGCGGAGCCGCTCACCTTCTACCTGTCTCCCCCGCCCCAGGGCGCGGAGTCGAGCACGAACGAGGCCGCCCACGCGGCCATGGCGCAGACCCTCTTCCACTGGACCCTGCACCCGTGGGCCGTCTACGCGGTCGTCGGCCTGGCCATCGGCTACGGCACCTTCCGGCTGGGCCGCCCGCAGCTGATCTCGGCCGCGTTCACGCGCCTGCTGGGCCGCCGCCGGGTGGAGGGACCGCTGGGCAAGGTCATCGACATCATGGCGATCTTCGCGACGCTCTTCGGCTCGGCGGCCTCGCTGGGCCTGGGCGCGCTGCAGATCGCCGCCGGCATCGAGCACAACGGCTGGACCGACAGCATCAGCGAGATCCTCGTGGTCTCGATCATCGTGGTCCTGACGATCCTGTTCATCCTGTCCGCCGTCTCGGGCGTCGCCCGCGGCATCCAGTGGCTGTCGAACATCAACATGGTGCTCGCGCTCGTGCTGGCCGCCTTCGTCTTCCTGGCCGGCCCGACGCTGATGATGCTCAACCTCATCCCCACCACGATCGCCGACTACGTCGCGTTCCTGCCCCAGATGGTCGGCCGCACCAACGCCGGCGGCCAGGAGGTCGCGGACTGGCTGGGCGCGTGGACGATCTTCTACTGGGCCTGGTGGGTGTCGTGGACGCCGTTCGTCGGCATGTTCATCGCCCGGATCAGCCGGGGCCGCACGATCCGCGAGTTCGTCACGGGCGTGCTGCTGGTGCCCAGCTTCGTGAGCCTGCTGTGGTTCGCGATCTTCGGCGGCGCGGGCATCGACCAGGCCGAGGCCATCGCCGGCAACGACGGCTCGGTGGACTCGAACTACGCGCTGTTCGACCTGCTGCAGCAGTACCCGGTCGCCTCGATCACCACCGTCCTGGTCATGATCCTGGTCGGCATCTTCTTCGTGTCCGGCGCCGATGCCGCGTCGCTCGTCATGGGCACCCTGTCGCAGCGCGGCTCGATCGAGCCGTCGACGTGGACCGTCGTGTTCTGGGGCGGCGTGACCGGCGCGATCGCCGCGATCATGCTGGTCATCGCCGACCCCGACGACCCGGTCGCCCTGCAGGGCCTGCAGGCGCTGACGATCGTGGCCGCCCTGCCGTTCCTGCTGGTCATGGTGGCGCTGTGCGCCGCCCTGCACCGCGACCTGCGCCAGGACCCGATCATCCTGCGCGAGAACCTCGGCCAGAGCCTGGTCGAGGGGGCCGTCCTGGCCGGCGTCGAGCAGCACGGCGAGGACTTCGCCCTCGTGGTCGAGGAGGCGCCGCCGGCCGAGCCGGAGGCCGATCCCGGCCCGGCCGAGGGGGCCGGGAAGGACGACCGCGCGCCGCGCACCGACGCCTGACCCGCGCGCTCCGGGCGGCATCAGTCGAGGTACCACGACGGTGCCGCCCGGGCGCGCTGCTCGGCCGCCCAGCGACCGATCAGCCACCTCGGGCCGCGGGCCCGCACACTGACGGTGGCCACGGCGGCGTCGAGTCGACACTCGCGCAGCCGGCCTCCGTTCTCGCGGGCGATCCGGCGGGCCGCGGCGCAGCCGTCCTCGCCCTCGACGCTCGCGCGCGACGCGGCCAGCGCCGCCAGGTCGGCCGCGGCGGACGCCCGCTGCCGCAGCCCCACGACGAGCGCGACCTGCAGACACGTCGCCGCCACGAGCGCCAGCAGCGTCACGACCGTGACGGCGTGGACGGACGCCGCGCCTCGCTCGCTGCTCACTCCATCACCGTCACGGCCCGGGCCGCCAGGTCGATGCGGACCCGCGGGACGAGCGGCAGGCGCGCGCGGTGCCGCACCTGCACCTCGGCCGTGCCGCCGTGCGTCTCGATCCTCACCCGCGCGCCCGGGACGAGCCGGATGGCCGCGTCACGTCCGTCGGCGACCGACTCGCCCCGGGCGACCACGCGTGCCGCCTCGCGCGCGGCGTCGGCCAGCCTCATCTGCGTCAGTCCCAGCGAGACGACCCACGTCAGCACGAGGGCCGTCAGCACGACGAACGGCAGGACGGTCGCGGTCTCGGCGGTGACCATCCCGCGGTCGCGGCGCCTCACCACGGCCACCGGAACAGGTCGGGCAGCGGGATCGTGAGGACTCGCCGCACGTAGTCCTCGATCCACGCGTGCAGCGCCTCCACGACCGGGCTGTCCGGATGGATGAGGACGGTGGCGATCGTGACGGCGCCCAGCACGCCGACGGCGTACTCGGCGGTGGCCTGACCGCGCTCGACTCGGTTCATCGGAACTCCTCTCGGGAGGTCCCGCGGCGCCCGCCGTCGGGGACGGGCGCCACGGGGCCACGGGTCTCAGAACGGCAGCAGGTCGGGGATCCGGCCGATGACGTCCTGGACGAGGTCGCCGAACCAGTCGGACTGGCCGATCTTGACCAGCACGCCGCCGATCGTGCAGGCGCCGAGCGTGCCCACGGCGTACTCCGACGTGCTCATGCCCTGCTCGGCGTCGCGACGGCGGGCCCAGGCGGTGAGGTTCTTCATGGCGTTCCTTTCCACGGAGGATGTGTCGCCGGAAGATGGGCGCCAGGAGCGCGGATGTGCGGCGCCGCCCGCGACCTGGGGACGAGCGGCGGGGCCACGTCGATCCGTTGGGGACAACCGGTCAGCCCAGCACGCTGCCGACGACGGCGATGACCGTCGGCGCGACGCCGACCAGCACGAAGGCCGGCAGCAGGCACAGTCCCAGCGGCGCGGCCGTGCGCACCGCGACGCGACCGACCGCCTCGCGGCGTGAGGCCCGCGCCCGGCGCCGCAGGTCCTCCGCGGTGTCACGGACGAGTGGGACGATCGCGGCGCCGGACGTCTCGGAGCGGGCGAACGCCCGGCCGACGGGCTCGAGCGGTCCGCCGTCGAGCGTGCGCCAGGCGGTGGCGGCGTCCGACGCGAGCCGGACGCGATGCGCGAGGGAAGTCAGCTCCTCGCCGAGTGGCGATGGCGTCTGCGTGGCGACGATGCGCAGCGCGTCGTGTGCCGAGCGTCCGGCCGCCAGCACGGCGGCCACCAGCTCCAGCGCCAGCGGCGCCTGCGCCAGTGCGGCCTCGCGTCGTCGCCGGGAGCGCGCCGACTCCAGGGACGCGACCTGCCGGTGCACGAGCGGCGCGACCGCGACGCCCACCACCAGCCCGATCAGGCCACCGAGCGCCAGGCCGAGGACCGGCGTCATGACGACCGCCGCGACGGCGGCGTCGATGCGCCGTCCGGAGGACGGGTGCAGCAGACGCCGGCGGCGACGGCGTGCCGGTCCCGGCCGGGCGACGAGGACCGCGACGGCCGCCAGCACCGCCGCGATCATGCGCCCGCCTCGGCGCGGTCGGCGATCAGGTCGATCCACAGCACCCCGGCCACGGCGCAGGCCACGCCGGCGGCCACGCACAGCGCTCCGGGCACCGTCGTCAGGACCACCGAGAGCGGGTCCACCCCGAGCCCCGTGCCGAGGGCGAGGCCGAGCGGCGGCATCGCGGCGACCAGGCTGGCCGTCGCCCGCGCCGGCGCCACGCCCGAGGCCACCTCCCGGCGCAGCTCCCGGTCCTCGCGGGCGGCCTCGCGCACCTGCTCGAGCACGCGGACGAGCGGCGCCCCGCATGCGTCGGAGACCGCCCACGCCCGGCCGACGTCGGCGAGGGGCGCCGCACCGGAGCCGCTGCCGGCGGCGACCAGCGCGGACGGCACGTCGCCGCCCGCGGCGGCCGCGACGGCGGCCGGGGCGAGGAGCCCGGACTCCACCGCGAGGCGCTCGAGGGCGACGGCCGGCGGGGCACCGCTGCGCAGCTCGGCGACGAGGGCGTCCACGACGCCGTCGGCCTCCTCGCGCACAGCGGTCCGTCGACGACGCTCGCGGGCGCGCACGACGCGGCGGGCCGCGGCGACCACGACACCTGCTCCGGTCCACACCAGGATCGCGGGTGCGGCGGGAAGGGAGAGGAGACTGAGCGGCAGGGCCCCGGCCACCGTCGCGACGAGGACGCGGCGCCCGGGTCGCGGGACGGCGACGCCGCGCACCCGGGCGAGCACCCACGAGGACGGCGGCCGCCACACCAGCACGGCGAGCGCGACCAGCACGGCGCTGAGCCCGCTCACGGGTCGACGACGCGGCCGCGCTCGACCGTGATCCTGGAGCGCACGACGAGTCGGCCGGACGTGTCGGCCCCGAGGTCCGCGACCTGCGCGACCTCGCGGTGGCCGTCACGGTGCCGGACCACGTGGACGAGGGCGTCCAGCGCGGCCGCGGCCTGGGCGTGCACCGCGGCGCGACTGAGACCCGCCGCGATCCCGAGGGCCTCGAGCCGGGCGGGGACGTCCTCGGGCGCGTTGGCGTGGACCGTCCCCGTGCCGCCCTCGTGCCCGGTGTTGAGGGCGGCGAGGAGGTCCACCACCTCGGCACCGCGGACCTCGCCGACGACGATGCGGTCCGGGCGCATGCGCAGCGCCTGGCGGACGAGGTCCCGCATGCCCACGGCCCCCGCGCCCTCGACGTTCGGCGGCCGCGCCACGAGTCCCACGACGTGCGGGTGGGCGGGGCGCAGCTCGTCGGAGTCCTCGACCACCACGATCCGCTCGTCGGGCGGCACGAGCTCGAGCAGGGCGGCCAGGACCGTGGTCTTGCCCGAGCCGGTGCCTCCGGTCACGAGGAAGCTGCGACGCGCGGCCACCAGGTCGCGCAGCACCTCGCCCATCGCGGGCGCGACCGCCCCGCGCCGCTCGAGCTCGGCCATCGGCAGCGCAGTGCGCGGTGGCACCCGCAGCGAGATCGCGGTGCCGGTGCGGGCGACGGGCGTGAGCACGGCGTGCAGGCGAGTGCCGTCCGCCAGTCGGCCGTCGACCCACGGCGACGCGTCGTCGAGCCGTCGCCCCGCGGAGGCGGCGAGTCGCTGCGCGAGCCGGCGGACGGCGGCCTCGTCGCCCAGGGTGACGTCCTCGCGGCGCCGCAGGCCTTGGCCGGCATCGACGTAGACGCCCCCGGCGCCGTTGACCAGCACGTCGGTCACGCCGGGGGTGTCCAGCAGCGGCTGCAGCACCCCGGCACCGAGTGCCTCGCCGCGCAGCAGGTCCACGATGGCCAGGACGGTCGTGGTGCCCCACAGGTGGTCCTCGGCACGGAGCGCCTCCGCGACGGTGTGCGGCGTCGGCTCGGTCCCGAGTGCGGCGAGCCTGCGCCGCACGCGGTCGACGACGTCGGCGGGCGGCCGGCTCACCGGAGGCCGACCGTGTCCAGGACCCGCCGGGCGGCCTGCACCACGGTGCGCGCCCGCATCGGTCCCAGGCCGTGCTCGAGGTCGGTCGCGAGACGCCGCGAGGTCCCGAGGTCGGCGACGACGGGCACGGCGACCTCGTTGGCCACCGCCGCGCGCGACATCCCGGCCGGGCAGCCGCGCGTGACGGCCACGACGGCGTCCGTCAGCGGCTCGAGCCGCTCGACGAGCCCCCGCGCCGCGACCACGCCCGCCAGCCGGCGCGGGACCACCACCACCGTCAGCACCGATCGCGACACCAGCTCGCGGCCGAGCTCGTCCAGGTGCCGCGGGACGTCGGCGACGACGACGTCGAAGCCGCGGACCGCCGCGGAGATCACCGGCGCCGGGCCGACCACGCGCCGCCCGGACCGGCCGAACGCCACGTGCGCGAGGCCGCGGTGGACGGGCAGCGTCGACCGCAGCTCGTCCGCGCCGACGTGGCCGACCACCTCGTCCAGGTCGTCCCAGCGGGACCCGGCGGCGGACTCGGCCCCCGTCACGAGGTCGAGCCCGCCGCCGGCCGCGTCCCCGTCCACCAGGACCGCGCTCAGCTCCCGTCGCACGGCCAGCTGGGCGGTGGCCGCGGCGAGGGTCGAGGCGCCCACGCCTCCGCACGCACCCACGACGGAGATCGCACACGCCTCGCCCACGCCGTCGAGCGCCCGCACGACCGCACCCACGATCGCCGCGTCCTGCTCGAGGTCCAGGACGTCCCGCGCGCCGAGGTCCAGCGCGGCCCGCCAGGCACCGGCCGGGTCGGCCGCGACGACCATGACGTCGTCGCGGCGCGGCAGGTCGGTGCCGAGGAGGCCGTCCAGCCGTCGCTCGTCCACCAGCACGAGCGGCGCCGACCGCCACGCCCGCCGGACGGAGCCGACGTCGGCGAGGGTCTCCGCCTCGCGTCCGGCGGCTGCACACCAGCGGCGCGCGCTCTCGGCGAAGGCGGGGTCGGCGGTCACCACGAGGGGTGGATCGGGAGCGCGGTCGTCCATGGGTCCAGCGTCCCGGCCCGGCACCGGGCTCGACAGGGGCCGGCGCCGCGCTGTGGACGACGGTGATGTGATCCGACTCGCCTGTGGACCGATCACCCCGTCTCCGCGACGGCGACCGCCTACGCTGGGGTCATGGCGACCCCCGCGGGACGTCCCGCCGCCTTCTTCGACCTCGACAAGACGATCATCGCCAAGTCGAGCACGCTCGCGTTCAGCAAGTCGCTCTTCGCCGAGGGCCTGCTGAGCCGCCGTGCCGTCCTGCGCAGCGCCTACGCCCAGCTCGTCTTCAGCGCCGGTGGCGCCGACCACGAGATGCTCGAGAAGATGCGCGCCGAGATCAGCAAGCTCGTCGCCGGCTGGGACGTCGTGACCGTCCGCCAGATCGTGCGGGAGGCCCTGCACGACGTCATCGAGCCGCTCGTCTACGCCGAGGCGCTCGCCCTCATCGAGGAGCACCGCGAGGCGGGCCACGACATCATCATCGTCTCGGCCTCCGGCGCCGAGATGGTCGAGCCGATCGCCGAGATGCTGGGCGCCGACCATGCCGTGGCCACCCGCCTCGAGGAGGTCGACGGGCGCTACTCCGGCCGGATCATCTACTACTCGTACGGGCCCACGAAGGTCACGGCGATGCTCGAGCTGGCCGAGCGCGAGGGCTACGACCTGTCGCGCAGCTTCGCCTACTCGGACTCGCAGACCGACGTGCCGATGCTCGAGGCCGTCGGGCACCCGTTCGCCGTCAACCCGGACAAGGGCCTGCGCCGCCGCGCGACCGAGGAGGGCTGGCCCATCCTCACGTTCGAGCGGCCCACGGCCCTGCGCCCGAGGCTGGTCCCCGAGACCACCACGGGCAAGGCGATGGCGGTCGGCGCGCTCGCGGCGTCCGCGTCGCTCGTCGCGGTGGGCATCGGGGCCGCCGTCCGGCGGCGCGCCCGGGTCTGACTCAGCGCGACGCGAGCGGCGACGCCTCGGCGCCCCGCGTGTACGCCTCGGCGGCGTAGAGCAGCCAGCGGTGGACGCCCGTCTCCTGCGTCCCGTAGGCGGCGAGCGCCTCGAAGTAGTCCGGCGCCGCGGCGACGTGGCCGGCCTCGGGGACGGTGACCGACGCCGGGTCGACCCCCCGGCCCACCAGCACGAGGCGCTCGGCGGCCCGCGCGACGACGGCGTTGTGCGAGACGAACGCACCGGCCGCGGCGATCTCGGCGTGCACGAGCGCCGCCACCACGAGGGCGGGAGCCTCGGTGCGGCCGGCCAGCATCGTGGCCAGCTGCGTCAGGCGCGCCGTGCCCTCCGGGTTCACGGGGCGGCCGAGGTCGACGTCCGGGACGGAGCCCGCGGCCGCGAGGGCGTGGATCCGCGCGAGCGCCTGCACGGGCGAGCGCTGCCACGTCGGCAGCAGGCCGAGCAGCTCGGTCGACAGCCGGACGGCGGCCCGCGCCGTGGCGTCGCCGCCACCGGCGCCGAGCTCGTCGAGGTCGCACTCGCTGCCCTCGAGCGTCGCGGTGGCCCACGCGCCGATCAGCAGCGATCGAGCGGTGTCGTCGGGTGTGCTGCGGCGCAGTCCGCGGTCGCGGAGCACCGCGTCGATCCCGTCGCGCGCGGCCCGGAAGGCCGACGGGACGCCCTCGAGAGAAGCGGCGGCGATGAAGGGATCTGACACGCACGCAGCGTACCCAGCGGTGCACGCCGTCCCGAGGCGCGCCCGGCGGTAGCCTCGGGAGCGTGGACGTCATCCCTGCAGCGCGCGCGGCCAAGTGGATGGTCGGCGAGCGGCTGTCCACTGTGCTGCACCTCGGCGACGGCGGGCTGGCGTACGAGCTCGCCGACCAGGGCCACGACGTCACGGTCCTGGGCGACGACGTCGAGCAGATCCGCAACCCCGACCTCACGTACGTCCGCTCCAGCGGCGACCGCCTGCCGCTGCGCTCGGAGACGTTCGACGTGGTCATCACCCCGTTCTTCGAGGAGTCGCCCGCGGCGCTCGCGGAGTATGCCCGGGTCCTCGTGCCGGGCGGCCTGCTGTCGAGCATGAGCCGCCGCTACGACGACTCCATCCCCTGGATGCGCCGCCTGCGGTCGATCACGGGCGACCGCGACGCCCCCGAGCCCACGGTCGACACCTTCTCGGCGTCCGGCCTGTTCGGCACGCCCGAGGTCGAGGTCTTCAACGCGTGGGAGGAGCTGGACCTGCCCCACCTGATCCGCTTCGCCGAGCAGACGCGACGCGCCTCGGTCCCCGAGTCCGCGCTGGGCGCGGTGCACGACCTGTGGCGCGAGTACGCCTCCGGCGCCTCGAAGCTGCGGCTGCGCCACGAGACCCGCTGCGTCCGTGCCGTCGTCGACAAGTCCGCGCTGGCCGTCGAGCCCGATCCGCCGGACGCCGTCCTGCTGTCGTTGGACTGACGCGTGACGGTCGCCCTCGGTGTCGCCGCCGCCCTCATCGGCCTCGCCGTCCTCGCGCGGTGGGTGCTGCTGAGTCGTCGCCGCAGCCTCGGCACGGCGGAGGACCGCGCCACCTACGAGACCCTGCACACCGCGGCCCTGGCCGCGCCCGCGCTGCGTGCCGGCCTCGATCCCGAGAGCGTCGCGCGCGCCCTGCCCCACCTGCGCCGGCTGATCGGGACGCGCACGGTCGGCATCACGGACACGCACGGACCCCTCGGCTGGGCCGGCGAGGACGCGACGGAGCACACGGCGGAGCTCGTCGCCGTCGTCCTCGAGCACGGCCGCAGCCAGGCCTCGAAGGGGGTCATCGTGGCGCCGCTCTCGGTGGAGGGACGCGTCGTCGGCAGCATCGTGGCGGTGGACGAGAGCGCCTCGGCCGGCGTCGCGCGCACCGTCACCGAGGTGGCGGGCTGGGTCTCGAGCCAGCTCGAGCTGGCCGAGCTCTCGGCCTCGCGCACCGCGCTGATGGAAGCCGAGCTGAGGGCCCTGCGCGCCCAGATCTCGCCACACTTCATCTACAACTCGCTCGGTGCCATCGCGTCCTTCGTGCGCACCGACCCCGAGCGCGCCCGCGAGCTGCTGCTCGAGTTCGCCGACTTCACCCGCTACTCGTTCCGCCAGCACGGCGACTACACGACCCTCGCCGAGGAGCTGCGGTCGATCGAGCGCTACCTCGTGCTGGAGAAGGCGCGGTTCGGCGACCGGCTCAAGGTGATCACCCGCATCGCGCCCGAGGTGCTGAGCCTCACGGTGCCGTTCCTGACGGTCCAGCCGCTCGTCGAGAACGCCGTGCGGCACGGGCTGGAGCGCAAGCCCGGGCCCGGCACGCTGACCGTCATCGCCGAGGACGCCGGCGCCGAGTGCCTCATCTCGATCGAGGACGACGGCGTCGGGTCCGAGCCCGAGACCGTGCGGGCGGCGCTGGCGGGCCGGACCAGCTCGCCCTCGGTCGGCCTCGCGAACGTCGACGAGCGCCTGCGCACGGTCTACGGCAACGACCACGGCCTCGTCGTGGAGACCGCGCCGGGCCTGGGCACGAAGGTCACGCTGCGCATCCCCAAGTTCACGCCGACCACGGTCGACTGATCCCTCCGTAGACTGGGACGGTGCGGTTCCTCAACGATCTCCAGCCCAGCCACGACCTGACGTACAACGACGTCTTCATGGTCCCCGGACGCTCCGACGTCGCGTCGCGATTCGACGTCGACCTGAGCACGACCGACGGCACGGGCGCCACCTTGCCGCTCGTCGTCTCCAACATGACCGCGGTCTCCGGCCGGCGCATGGCCGAGACGGTCGCCCGCCGCGGCGGCATCGCGATCCTGCCGCAGGACATCCCGGTCGACGTCCTCGCCGACACGGTCGGCCGCGTCAAGGCCGCCCACACCGTCTACGACACCCCCGTCGTGCTGACGCCCCACATGACGGTGGGCGAGGCCCTGAGCCTCGTGCCCAAGCGCGCGCACGGCGGCGCCGTCGTCGTCGAGTCCCTCGAGGGCCCCGAGATGAAGGTCGTCGGCGTCTTCACGCCGCAGCAGGCCGCCGAGATCGACCGCTTCGCGCAGGTCCGCGAGGTCATGCTCACCGATCCGTTCGTCCTGCCCGCGGGCGGCGACCCGCGCGAGCTGTTCAACCAGCTCTCGGACCAGCACGTGCCCTTCGCCCCCGTCGTCGACGGCGGCGCGCTCGCGGGCGTGCTGACCCGCAAGGGCGCCCTGCGCTCCACGATCTACACCCCCGCGGTCGACCCGAACGGCCACCTCGTCGTCGGCGCCGCGATCGGCATCAACGGCGACGTCCGCGGCAAGGCCGAGGCGCTCGTCGGCCTCGGCGTGGACGTGCTCGTCGTCGACACGGCGCACGGCCACCAGTCCAAGATGCTCGACGCCCTGCCGATCGTGCGCGAGGTGCGCGACGCCCACGAGGCCGCGACGGGCCGGCGCCTGCCGATCGCCGCGGGCAACGTCGTCTCCGCGTCCGGCGTGCGCGACCTCGTCGAGGCGGGCGCCGACATCGCCAAGGTCGGCGTCGGCCCGGGCGCGATGTGCACGACCCGCATGATGACCGGCGTCGGCCGCCCGCAGTTCTCGGCCGTCCTCGAGTGCTCCGAGGCCGCCCGCGAGCTGGGTGCCCACGTGTGGGCCGACGGCGGCGTCCGCTGGCCCCGCGACGTCGCGCTCGCGCTGGCCGCGGGCGCGGGCAGCGTCATGATCGGCTCGTGGTTCGCCGGCACGCACGAGAGCCCCGGCGACCTCATGCACGGTGCCGACGGGCGCGCCTACAAGGAGTCGTTCGGCATGGCGTCCTCGCGCGCCGTCGCGAACCGCACGCGCGACGCGGCCGGCTTCGAGCGCGCCCGCATGGCGCTGTTCGAGGAGGGCATCTCGACCTCGCGCATGTTCCTCGACCCGGAGCGTCCGGGCGTCGAGGACCTCATCGACCAGATCACCGCCGGCGTGCGCTCGTCGTTCACGTACGCGGGCGCCCGCACGCTGGCCGAGTTCTCCGATCGCGCCACGGTGGGCCTGCAGTCCAGCGCCGGCTACGACGAGGGACGCCCGCTGCACGCCTCCTGGTGAGCGGTGGGCGGCCAACCGATCCGTGCGGGTGGCGGTGAGCTGCCAACCGATCCGTGCGGGTCGCGGTGAGCTGTGAACCGAATGGGCACCCTGTTCGGTTGGTGACTCACCGCCTCACGGAAGGGCTCGGAAGAGGGACCCCCACCGCGCCGAGAACCTCGGCGGCGGCCCGGTGTACCCGTTGCGAGCGAGCGCAGCGAAGATCCGCTGCACGGCGCCGGCCGGGTTCGCAGTCATGGCGGCCGTGACCTGGACGTACGAGACGTCGTTGTCCCGGAACCCGGCATAGCGATCGATGTCCTTCCGGAACTGGGAAGGGTCCTCAGCGTGCTGGCGGCCTTCGTACTCGGCCACGAGCCGCCATCGGGGGAACCACAGGTCGCCGATGCCGAGCCGAGTCCCGTCGAGGGCGAGGACGTCGGCGTTCACCTCGGGCTTCGGCAGGCCGGCCGCGTGGACGTAGGCGCGGAGCTCGGACTCCTTCGGCGACCACGATCGATCATGCAGCCACGGTAGGACCGCGAACGCCTGCTTCGCCCCCGGTCTCCACGGATGGAGCCGACACACGTCCACGACCTCCTCGATCGTGGCGAGTCCCTCGCGCAGCAGGTGATCACCGATCACGATGAGGTCGAGCAGTCTCATCGACGCGCAGCACTGGACGAACGCTGCGGCCGGCGTGACGCCGACGGTGTCGCGCGGTGGCATGACCTCCGTGCGGTGCAGGAACGTTCCGTTCACGGCGAGGTGATGGTCCCCGGCGATCGTGAAGCGCACCGGACGCAGGGGTCCGATGTCCAGTCCCGACCGCTGGATCCGGCTCACGTGACTGAGTGCCGCCCCAGAGGGCATCGCCAGCTCCGCCGCCGCAAGCCAGTCGAGCGGCGTCATGTCGTACCCGGTCCACCTCCACACGCCCGGGTGGAGCCGCTCGAACTGCTGACCCTGCAGCCGACGGTCGCTGACGCCCGCGGCGCGTGCCTGGTCTCGGCTGAACGGTCCGCGGCGAGCCAGCTCGGGGATCTCGGGTTGTCGAGGCATCGCTCCACGCTGCCTCCATCACCTCGCCGGTGGTCGTGTCCGCGACACCCCTGTGGAGAGCGGTCCTCGCCCGGGCGCCCCTGTGGATTTCCCTCGGGCGGTCAGCCGTCAACCCCATCACCACCGCATTCGGTTGGTGGCAAACCGGAGGTACCAGGGAAAGGTTGACAGCTGACCGCTCACCCAAGGGGCCCGCGTCAGTGCACGCCGGCCGAGACGATCTCGTTCGGCACGCCCGGCAGCTCCACGCTGCGCGTGACCCGGCCCGCGGCGAGGTCGACCTCGTGCACGGTCGACGCCCCCGGCTCGGTGACCCAGGCGGTGTCGCCGTCGACCTCGAGCGTCGGTCGCGGTCGCTGCCAGTCGAGCGGCTCCTTCCACGGGTCGATCACCACGATCCGGTCGGAGACCTTGCCCGTCTCGGGGTCGATCACGTGCAGCGCGCCGTCGGTGCCGAGGACGAGCGCCTCCCCCGCGGGTCCGCGTCCCAGTGACCTGAACGAGTAGCTCGTGCCGAGGTCGACCAGCCGCAGCTTCCGCGTGGCGGTGTCGATCAGGCTGATCCGCTCGGGGCGCTCGAGCTCGGCGTCCGCGTCGACCTTGTAGTCGCCCAGGACGACGGTCGAGGCCGGGCTGCCGGCCTGGTTGCCGATGCGGCCGTACGCGTCCGGGCTGGAGACCTTGGTGATGGTCCCGTGGTCCACCACCACGACCCCGTCCTCGCAGCCGACGACGGCGCGGCCGTCGGCCGCGGTGGCCTCGCCGTGGACGCCGGGGCAGTCGTCGGTGCGCGCCTTCTCGTCCCCGTCGACGCCGTCGCGCAGGACGACGCTCGACCGGCTGTCCGCCGTGCCCTCGGTGTGCATCAGGTCGCCGGCCAGGTTGACCGCGACGCCATGGTGCGGGTCGGGCGTCTCGGTGGTCTCCAGCACCTGCGTGGGGTCCTGCGAGTCCAGGACGCGGATCGATCCGTCGCCGTCCCCGAACAGCACGGTCCGGCCGTCGCTCACCGTCACGTGCCCGGGCTCGGCCGCCTCGTAGGTCTCGCCCAGCTCGGGCTCGCCCGTCGTCCGGTAGTGCGCGTGGTCGCCGTGCGCCTCGGCCTCGACGCCGGTGTCGAGCAGCTGGAAGCCCTCCTCGGTCGACACGAACACGTGCCGTCCGTCCCCGGCGGCGTTGAGCCGGACGAATCCCTCGGCCGGCAGCGTCCCGACCGGCTCGAGGGAGTCGCGCTCGAGCACGAGCACACCCTCGTCCGTCGTCACCACGATCCGCGGGCCGGAGACCTCGGCCCCGCCGTGGCCGTCGTCGTGTCCGGCCTCGTCCGCCGCCTCACCGCACGCGGCGAGGGCGGACCCCGCCACCAGGGCCGCCACCACCACGCGCACGTGTCGCCATCTCGTCATCGTCGCTCCTTAATAGGAATGAATGTCATTCTCATTAGAACACGGTGCGACGGCCCGCCCCCGCATCGGGCGGCGGATCCGGCGTGGATCAGCGCAGGATGAGGGCGAGCCCGCGGTCGAACGAGGCGTCCAGGTCCGGGTCCTCGGCGAGGATCCCCACCTGCGCCGCCTGGCGGTGCATCTGCGTGGCCTGCGTGTGACCGAAGACGTAGAGCAGCAGCGTCCGCGCGAGGTCGGGCGACGTGAGCGCGGCCAGCTCGGTCTCGATGCGCGAGTCGCCGAGCCGGAACGCCGACGCGGTCGCCACGACGTCGGCGCCGTCGCGGACGGCGAGCATCGCCTCGCGCAGCGCGTGCGCGGCCTTGGCGGGGTCGTCGCCGACCTCGACATCGCGCACGATCCGGTCGGCCATCAGCGCGAGCAGCGTCTGCTTGTCCGGGACGTGGTGATAGAGCGCGCTGGGCTGGACGCCGAGCTGCCCGGCAACCCGGCGCATCGAGCAGAACTCGAGGCCGAACTCGTCCAGCACGCGCAGCGCCCCGGAGACGACGTCGTCGAGGGAGTTGGCCACGGCCCCAGCCTATCGGCTAGCCTGAACGCCGTTCAGGTGAACACCGTTCAGGAGACCATGATGACCACCACCGCCGCGGACAGCCGCCGCCTCAGCTCCACCGACCTCGCCCTCATCGCCGCCTTCGCCGCGCTCATCGCGGCCTGCGCGCTGCTGCCGGCCATCCACGTCGGCGCCGGCATCGTGCCGATCACCCTGCAGACGTTCGGCGTCCTGCTGTCGGGGGCGGTCATGGGCGCGAAGCGCGGCTTCCTCGCCGTCGTGCTCTATCTCGCGGTGGGCGCCGCCGGCCTGCCCGTGTTCTCGGGTGGCGCGGCGGGCCTGGGCGTCTTCGCCGGCCCGACGATGGGGTACCTGCTGGGCTTCCCGCTGGCCGCCGCGCTGTGCGGCTTCATCGTCGAGCGGCTCCCCCGCGAGCGGGTCGCCGCCAGCGTCCCGCTCATCTTCGTCGCGGGCCTGCTCTCCAGCGCGGTGTGCATCCACACCCTCGGCATCCTCGGGATGACGTGGCGGGTCCCGATGGACCTGGCGGCCGCCGCCAAGGTGGACCTGGCCTTCTGGCCCGGCGACGTCATCAAGAACCTCGCGATGGCGTCCGTCGCCACCGCGGTCCACCGCGCGTTCCCCGACCTGCTGCCGGCCCGCCGGAAGTGATCGACCTCCACGAGGCCGCAGTCGAGGGCCGGCTGCAGTCCACGAGCCTGCGGCTGGCCGAGCGACGCATCGCGGTCGTCGGCTCGAACGGCTCGGGCAAGTCGACCCTCGCGCGGCTGCTGAACGGGCTCGTCGAGCCGACCTCCGGCCGGGTGACGGTGGACGGGCTGGACACGCGCCGGGACGGTCGCGAGGTGCGCCGCCGCGTGGGCTTCGTGTTCACCGACCCGGCCGCCCAGCTCGTGATGCCGACCGTGGTGGAGGACGTCGAGCTCTCGCTGCGCAAGCGGCACCGCGACAAGGCCGAGCGCCACGTGGCCGCGCTCGCCGTCCTCGACCGCTTCGGGCTGGCGGAGCTCGCCGACCGCAGCGTCCACGCGCTCTCGGGCGGCCAACGCCAGATGCTGGCGATCGCGACCGTGCTCGCGACCGACCCGCAGGTGCTCGTCGCCGACGAGCCCACCACGTTGCTGGACCTGGCGAACACCCGCCGCGTCGGCGACGTGCTCCTGGGCCTCGCACAGCAGCTCGTGCTGGTGACGCACGACCTCGACCTGGCGGCGCGCTGCGATCGGGCCCTCGTCGTCCACGAGGGTCACGTCACGTTCGACGGGCCCGCCGCGACGGCGGTCGATCGCTACCGGGCGCTGGTGTCATGAGCACCTTGGGGATGTACCAGCCGGGCACGTCGCCGCTGCACCGCCTGTCGCCCGGGCCCAAGCTCGTCGCGCTGCTCGTGCTCGCGATCGTGGTGCTCGCCCTGAAGGGCCCGTGGAGCGGACTGGCCTTCGTCGGCGTCTCCCTCGCCCTGGCGGCCCTCGGCCGGCTGTCGCTGCGCTCGGTCGCCCGCGCCCTGCGCGGGTTCGCGATCGTGGCGGTCATGCTGCTGGCCTTCAACGCGTGGCAGAACGGGTGGCCGCGCGCCGTGGAGGTCGTCGCCGACCTCGTGGCGCTCATCCTCGCCGCGACGGTCCTGACCGCGACCACCGCGGTGAACGACCTGCTCGACACGATCGTCCGCTCACTCGCCCCCTTCCGGCGCTTCGGCGTCGATCCGCAGCGCGTGGGCCTCACGTTCTCGCTCGTGCTCCGAGCAGTGCCGGGCACGCTGGAGCTCGCCGCGGAGACCCGCGACGCCGCCCGGGCGCGCGGACTCGAGCGCAGCATGCGGGCGCGCACGACGCCGCTGGTCCTGCGGGCGGTCGCCCGGGCGCGCGACACCGGTGACGCGCTGCACGCACGCGGCGTGCTCGACTGAGTGCGCCGACTCGGCAGCGCCGAGGCCGGTGACTAGGCTCACACCATGGCGCGCGCACTGCGGACGCTGGTCGTCGACGACGAGCAGCCGGTCCTGGACGAGCTCGTCTGGCTGCTGGGGCGGGACGACCGCATCGGCACGGTCGTCACCGCGCGCTCGGGCGCGGAGGCGCTGCGGCGGCTCGAGACCGGCGACATCGACCTGGTCTTCCTCGACATCGCGATGCCCGGCCTGACCGGCATCGACATCGCCCGCCTGCTGGGCCGCTTCACCTCGCCGCCGCAGATCATCTTCGTCACCGCGCACGACGCGCACGCCGTCGAGGCGTTCGACCTCAACGCCGTCGACTACCTGCTCAAGCCGATCCGCGAGGAGCGCCTGCGCGAGTCCGTCCGCCGGGCCGCCGCCGACGCCGAGGCGCCCTCGGTGAGCCCCGACGACACGATCGCGGTCGAGCTGGCCGGCGTCACGCGGTTCGTCTCGCGCTCGCAGGTCACCCACGCCGAGGCGCAGGGCGACTACGTCCGGCTGCACCTGCTCGACGGCTCGAGCCATCTCATCCGCACGCCCCTGGGATCGCTCGCCGAGGACTGGGCCCCCGCCGGGTTCCTGCGGATCCACCGCAGCCTCGTCGTCAACCGCGCGCACATCCTCGAGGTCCGGATGTCGTCGGGCCGGGCCAGCGTCGTGGTCCCGGCCGCCGGCGGCCGCACCCTGGAGCTGCAGGTCGCCCGGCGCCACACGCGGGCCCTGCGCGAGCTGATCGGCGAGCACACGCCGTGACCGACGAGGCGACGAACGGCCGCGTCCGCATCACGAGCCCGCTCTCGTCCGCGCCCGCCCACGTCCGCAGCACCGTGGGTCAGGAGATCGACGAGGAGACCGGCGTCGGCGAGGTCTACATGCAGTCCCTCATCCGCTCGCAGCTGCGGGCGGCCCTGACCGTCACCGTCACGATCCTGCTCACCGTCGTGACGCTCCCCCTCGTGTTCTGGCAGCTGCCCGGCCTGAACGACACGGACGTGCTGGGCGTCCCGGTGCCGTGGCTCGTGCTCGGCGCGGGGGTGTACGCCGCCGTCATCGTCATCGGCTGGCTCTACGTCCGGCACGCCGAGCGCGCCGAGCGGCTGTTCACCGAGCTCGTCGAGCCGAGCGAGGGCCCGTGAACCCCACGTGGGGCATCGTCGCCGTCGCGCTCGTGGCCGTCGCGACGCTGGCGATCGGCGTCTTCGGCCTGCGGATCAGCCGCACGACGAGCGACTTCTACGTGGCCTCGCGCTCGGTCACCCCCGCCCTGAACGGCTCGGCGATCAGCGGCGAGTACCTCTCGGCCGCCTCGTTCCTGGGCATCGCCGGGCTCGTCCTGACGTACGGCGCCGACATGCTCTGGTACCCCATCGGGTGGACCTCGGGCTACCTGCTGCTGCTCGTCTTCGTCGCCGCTCCCCTGCGCCGCTCGGGTGCCTACACGATCCCCGACTTCGCCCAGGTGCGCCTGCAGTCCCAGGCGGTCCGCCGCGTCTCGACGGCCCTCGTGATCGGGGTCGGCTGGCTGTACCTGCTGCCGCAGTTCCAGGGCGCGGGGCTGACGCTGCAGACCGTGCTCGACGCGCCGCGCTGGGTCGGCACCCTGCTGGTCGCGCTCATCGTCACCGCCAACGTCGTGCTCGGCGGCATGCGGTCGATCACCTTCGTGCAGGCCTTCCAGTACTGGCTCAAACTGACCGCGCTGCTGGTGCCGCTCATGTTCCTGCTGCTGGCGTGGTCGCGCGACGGCCGGCCCGAGGCGCAGGCCCCCGCCGACTGGTGGGCGCCGCTCGGCGGTGCGGCGAGCCCGCAGACGATCTACTCGACGTACGCCGTCATCGCGGCGACGTTCCTGGGCACGATGGGCCTGCCGCACGTCGTCGTCCGGTTCTACACGAATCCCGACGGGCACGCGGCGCGGCGCACGACGCTCATCGTCCTGGTGCTGATCTCGGCGTTCTACCTGCTGCCGACGTTCTACGGCGTCCTCGGCCGGGTGTACGCGGGCGACCTCGTCGGCTCGGGGCGCGCCGACACCGTGGCGCTCGAGCTGCCGAGCCGGGTCATCGGCGGCTCGGCGGGCGAGCTGCTGACGGCCCTCATCACCGCCGGCGCGTTCGCGGCGTTCCTGTCGACCTCGTCGGGCGTGACGATGGCCCTCGCGGGCGTGGTCGGCCAGGGCCTGAGCGACCACGGCCCGTGGCGCGGCCGGCTCTCCTCGATCGCCGCGCTGCGGATCGCCGCGGCGGTCTGCGTCGCGGTGCCGCTGGTGCTGGCGTTCCGGGCCGAGGTCATCCCCGTGGCGAACTCGGTCGTGTTCGCCTTCGCGCTCGCCGCGTCGACGTTCTGCCCCCTGCTGGTGCTGGGCATCTGGTGGCGCGGCCTGACCGCGCCGGGCGCGATCGCCGGGCTCGTGGGCGGCGGCGCGTGCGCCGCGACCGGGCCGATCGTCACGCTCGCGTTCGACGTGGACGGCTGGTGGGGCACGCTCATGGGTCAGCCCGCCGTGTGGTCCGTGCCGGTGGGCTTCGCGCTGATGATCGGGGTCTCGCTGCTGACGCGCTCGCGGATCCCGGCGAACGTCACGCGCACGATGGTCCGCCTGCACACGCCGGAGCGCGTGCAGGTGGACCGGCGGTTCTAGCTGTACTCGGCTGAGACGTTCATGACAGTCGGCTGATCGGGGGTAGTCCTTCGAGGGCTGTGTGGCGTCGTCCAGTGT
>NZ_JBFOKO010000010.1:0-114033 GCF_047246605.1 Aeromicrobium jepli | reverse complement strand
GAAGTGAGTGTGGTAACCCACATCGTTCCCGGAGGTCTTCGCTACGTCACCTGTTCACAACGTCCCGGGGAACTACATCTAGGCCTCGTCGTCCTCGTCGTCGTCGATCGGTACGGGCCGCTCGGGGTCGGGTACGAGGGCGTCGTCGGCGTTCTCCCACACCTCGCGCTGCTGCTCGACGGCGTCGGCGGGCTCGGCCGCGGGCTCGAGGTCGGGGTCGACGGACGGCTGGGGCTCGTCGGGACTCGTGGTCATGGTGCCTCCTTCGCTCCCTTCCGATCGTGCCGCACATCGGCGCGCGTCGCAGTGCCGGGCACTCGCGCGCCGCTCGCGTTAGGTTCGGGGGCATGGACGACTCGTACTCGCCCTCGGAGCGCCGCGGCTATCGGCGCGTGGCCATCGCCGGTGTGCTGATGCTGCTGGCGATCGGACTGCTGCCCGCGACCGCCGCCGTGCTCGACGAGGTGGCGGAGGACTGGGTGCTCCCGGTCTACGTGGTGGTGATGCTCGTGATCGGCGCGCTGATGTGGGCGTTCCTCCCGGTCGTGGTGGGCGAGACCCGCCACGTCGCCCACCGCGCTCTCGTCGGGGCGTGCGCCGGACTGGCGTGCGCGGCCGTGGCGATGCTGGTGTTCTTCGCGCTGCTGAACGGCTACTCCGGAGCCTGAGTCACGAATCTTCCGTAACTCCAGTCACATGGGGCACGGCTGCCTACCATGGAAAGCCCCACCCCCGGAGGTTCAGTGATGCGCCGCATCATCGTCGCGCTGCTGAGCGCGCTCGCGCTCGCCGTGGTCCCCGCGGCGCCGTCCTCGGTCGCGATGTCCGCGCCGACGTTCGACAAGAAGCTGTTCAAGCAGACCAACGGCGCCCGCACGACGCACGAGCTCAGGACGCTCAAGCACGGCGCGTGCCTCAACCGCTACGCCCAGCGCCAGGCCGATCGCATGGCGAGGAAGCAGCGGATGTACCACCAGGACCTCTCGGTCGTGCTGAAGCGCTGCAAGGCGCGCACCGTCGGCGAGAACGTCGCGTACGGCTTCACGAGCCCGAAGTCGAACATCCGGGCGTGGATGGACTCGCCCGGACACCGCCACAACATGCTCAGCCGCAAGTTCACCCGGCTCGGCATCGGTGTGGCGAAGGACAAGAAGGGCCGCACCTACACGGTGCAGGTGTTCGGCCGGCCCGCCTGAGTCACTGCAGCGTGGCGGTCAGCCGCATCGCGTTGTCGACGAAGCGGGTGCGCCGCGGCCGCTGCCGCCACTCCTCGAGCGTCAGCTCGCGTGACAGGGCGCGCCGCTCGTCCTCGACCTCGCGCAGGCGATCGATGACCTCGCGGTCCACCACCATCAGGCTCATCTCGTAGTTCAGCGCGAACGAGCGCATGTCCATGTTGCTGGTGCCGACGACGCCGACGTGGTCGTCGACGCTCATGTGCTTGGCGTGCAGGACGAACGGCGCGGGGT
Organism: Aeromicrobium jepli; assembly: GCF_047246605.1. Classification (NCBI taxonomy): domain Bacteria; kingdom Bacillati; phylum Actinomycetota; class Actinomycetes; order Propionibacteriales; family Nocardioidaceae; genus Aeromicrobium; species Aeromicrobium jepli. The sequence goes on along the minus strand of NZ_JBFOKO010000010.1, from coordinate 112,564 downwards.
AGAGCCAGATCCGCACGCCGGCCTCGAGCAGCTCGCGGTAGTACGACGCCTGCGCATGGCCGACCATGAACTGGTCGGCCTGCTCGCTGACGAACAGCTCGACGTCGACGCCGCGCTGTGCCGCGGTGGTCACGGCGTAGAGCAGCGTCTCGTCGGGGACGAAGTACGGGCTGGTCAGCGAGAGCCGGCGACGCGCGTGGTAGATCAGCGACGTGAACAGCCGCAGGTTGTTCTCGCTCTCGAAGCCGGGGCCGCTGGGCACCAGCTGCGCGGCGACGCCGACGACGTCGCGACTCGAGTGCGGCGTCTGGTCGACGTGGTGGGTGGTGACCTCGAGGATCTCGCCGGTCTCCAGGGCCCAGTCGGCGGCGAACAGGGCGTCGATCGTCGCGACGACGGGCCCCTCCAGGCGCATCCACAGCTCGACCCACTCGCGCCCGATCCGCCGGTTCTTCGGGTCGTTGTACGACGGGTGGGTCAGGTTGAGCGAGCCCGTGAACCCGACCGTGTCGTCGACGACGAGCAGCTTGCGGTGGTTGCGCAGGTCGGGGCGGCGGAACCGGCCCCGCCACGGCTGCAGCGGCATCATGAGGTGCCACTCGATGTCGGACGCGGCGAGGCGTCTCTTGAGGTCGCGGTAGCCTGGGATGCCCCGGGTGCCGAGGTGGTCGAAGAGCAGCCGCACGCGGACGCCGCGGGCGGTGGCCCGGTCGAGGGCGTCGAAGAACGGCGTCGTCATCTCGTCGAGCGCCATGATGTAGAACTCGACGTTCACGTGCCGCTCGGCGCCGTCGACGGCCTCGATCATCTCCCGGATCGAGTCGCGGTAGTCCGGCAGCAGCGTCACGTGGTTGCCCGCCGTGAGCGGCATGGCGGCGAGCCGCTGGTTGAGCCGGACGGTGGAGGGCACGTGGTCCGGGGCATCCGCCGGCGGCGCGGCGGCCAGCACGCGGGTCTCGCGGGCGATGACCTCGTTGGCCGCCGTCAGCTCACGGTGGCGCCGGTGCCCGATGCGGGCGCTGCCGAAGAACAGGAAGGCGACGAGGCCGGCGAAGGGCGCGAAGACGATGAGGATGAGCCATGCCATCGCGGTCTGCGGCCGGCGCCCCTCGGGGATGATGCCGATCGCCGCGACGTTGATCGCGACGATCGCGACGACCACGGCGATCGACAGGATCGCGCTCCAGTCGCTCATGCCCGCAGGCTAGCGTCGCGGGGTGGCGGAGCGCACTCACCAGTCGCGGCGGTCGCGCTTGACCTGGCTCCGTCGCTTCTTGGCCTCGAGGCGCCGCTCGACCGAGCCGCGGGTGGGCCGCGTCGGGCGGCGCTTCTTCGCGGGGCGCAGCGCCTGGGCCACGAGCTCCTCGAGCCGGCGCACCGCCTCCTCGCGGTTGCGCAGCTGCGAGCGGTGGGTCGATGCGACGACCGAGACCCGTCCGTCGACCAGTCGCCCGCGCAGGCGCGCGGCGACGCGGGCCTTCTGCTCGTCCGTCAGCACGGCGCTGTCGGCGGGGGACCAGAGGACCTCGACCCGGGTCTCGGTCGTGTTGACGTGCTGGCCGCCCGGGCCGGAGGAGCGGCTGAAGCGCCAGCTCAGCTCCGACTCGGGCAGCCGGACGGCTCGCTCAGGAGTCATCGTCCGCGAGCAGCCCGTACAGGCGGCGCCGGGCGTCGCCCACGATCTCGGCGGCCTTGGCCTGGTGGGCCGGGGTGCCGTCGGACATGACCTGTCGCGCCGCGGACATGAGCGACTTCAGCGCCGTGTTGAGCGCCGCGGACTCGGCGGGGATGCCGCGTCCGAGCTGCTCGGGGTCCCACGGCTCGCCGAGTGCCTCGCGGTGCTCCTCGACGTAGTCCTTGCCCGCCTGCGTGAGCGTGGCGGTCTTGCGGCCGTCCACGCGCTCGAACTCGATGAGTCCCTCGTCCTCCAGCTGCTGCAGGACCGGGTAGATCGAGCCGGGGCTGGGCGACCAGGCGCCCTCGCTGCGCGCGGCGATCTGCTGAATGAGGTGGTAGCCGTGCGCGGGCGCCTCGTCGAGGAGCAGCAGCGCGGCGGCGCGGACGTCGCCGCCCTTGCGGCCGCGGCGCGGGCCACGCGGTCCGCCCGGGCGGGCAGAGCGACCGGGACCGAACTCCCAGTCGAAGTCACGGGGTCCGCCGCGACGTGAGCGGCGGGGGTGCCGGGGCTGCCCGGCGTGCATGTGATGGGTGCGATCCATGATCGTTCCCCTTCCTTCTCATGACGACCTGCGTTCTGTCGTCGATGCGTCAACGATATATCGGTTATGTGTCGACGTCAAGACACGGAAGGGGTCGGGGTGCGGGAGCGTCAGCCCTGGACGTAGTTCGAGAGCTGGTCGCGCTCGAACTCGAGCTGGTCCATGCGGAACTTCACGGCGTCGCCGATGCTGAGCACACCGACGACCTCGTCGTTCTCCAGGACGGGCACGTGGCGCACGCGGTGCTCGGTCATCGTGGCCATGAGCGACCCGAACGAGTCCTCGGGCCGGCACACCTGCACGTCTGTCGTCATGATCTGCGCGACCGTCGCCGAGCGCGGGCTGTCGAGACCGCGCAGCTTGCGGACGATGTCGCGCTCGGAGACGATCCCGGCCATGGCGCGGCCGTCGGGACTCACCACCAGGGCGCCGATGTTGTGTTCGCTCAACGCGTCGAGCAGCTCGTCGACGGTGGCATCGGGAGAGATGGTGAACACGGCGGCACTGCCCTTCGCCGTGAGAACGTCGCGTACGCGCATGGGGCCTCCTCGGACTTGGTCGGCAGTGTAACGCCGATCACAGTCCACGGGCAGGCTCGCGCGCGCTCAGTCGTCGCGCGTGAAGCGCAGGCGCGTGACGTTGTCGCCCAGCGGCTCGTCGCCGGGGGCGCCCTCGTCGTACGACGCGGCGTCGTCGTCGGGGAAGTGGCCCAGGTACGCCATGACGGCGTCGTGCAGGCGCCCGTTGGTGGCGACGGCGTTGGCGCCCCACGGCCCTGGCTCGCCGGCCAGGCTCGTGAAGGTGCCGCCGGCCTCGCGGACGATGATGTCGAGCGCGGCCATGTCCCACAGGTTCAGCTCGGGCTCGGCGGCGATGTCGACCGCGCCCTCGGCGACCATCATGTACGACCAGAAGTCGCCGTACGCGCGCGTGCGCCAGCACTGGCGCAGGAGGGCGTCGAACTCGCCCTGGCGGCCGATCTGGTCCCAGCTGGGCGCCGAGGAGTAGGACATCGAGGCGGCCGTCAGCTCGCGCACGGCCGAGACGTGGATCGGCCGGGTCTGGCGGAACGACTTGCCGGTGTGCGCGCCGTCGCCCTTCATGGCCCACCAGCGGCGGCCGAGCGCGGGCGCCGACACGCAGCCCACCACGACCTCGCCCGCCTCCTCGAGCGCGATCAGCGTGGCCCACACCGGCACGCCGCGCACGAAGTTCGAGGTGCCGTCGATCGGGTCGACGATCCAGCGCCGCTCGGCGTTCTCGGCCGTTCCCTCGATCTCGCCGGACTCCTCGCCCAGGACGATGTCGCGCCCGCGCGACGTCTTGAGCGTGCGGCGGATGGCGTCCTCGACGGCGCGGTCGGACTCCGTCACGTAGGTCATGTCCGGCTTCGTCGAGACCTCGAGGTCGAGGGCACCGAAGCGGTCCATGCTCAGGTTGTCCGCGGTGTCGGCCAGGACGTGGGCCAGACGCAGGTCGTCGAGGTACGGGTTGGCCATGGGGCACAGCCTACGGTCTCGCGTACGGCGGCCGGTCAGTACTCGTCGACGAGCGCCCGGCTGGCCATGATCCGCCGGAAGGAGTGCACCCGGGCGGGGTCGATCTCACCGGCGGCGGCGGCCGTGTCGAGCGCGCACTCGGGCTCCTCGGCCAGGTGCGTGCAGCCGCGCGGGCAGTCGCGCGACGCGTCGTCGAGGTCGGCGAACGCGCGCAGGATCCGGTCGGGGTCGACGTGCGCCAGGCCGAACGAGCGAAAGCCCGGCGTGTCGACGATCCGGCCGCCGAACGGCAGCTCCAGGATCATCGCCGAGGTCGACGTGTGCCGCCCGCGTCCGGTGACCTCGTTGACATGGCTCGTGGCCCGGTCGGCGTCGGGGACGAGCGCGTTGACGAGCGTGGACTTGCCCACGCCGCTGTGGCCGATCAGCACGCTCGTGCGGTCGCGCAGCAGCTCGCGGACGTGGTCGAGCTCACCGCCGATCGAGGTGGTCACGACGCGCACGCCGAGCGGGTCGAGCTGGGCGAGGATCTCGTCCGCGGGGGCGAGGTCGGCCTTGGTCAGGCACACGGCCGGGTCCATGCCCGCGTCGTAGGCGGCGACGAGGCACCGGTCGATGAGGCCCGGCCGCGGTGGCGGGTCGGCCAGCGCGGTCACGATCACGAGCTGGTCGGCGTTCGCGACGACGACGCGCTCGATGGGGTCGTCGTCGTCGGCCGAGCGGCGCAGGACGGTGCGGCGCTCGAGCACCTCGACGATCCGCGCGAGAGAGCCCTCGGCACCGGAGATGTCGCCGACGACGCGCACCTCGTCCCCAACGACGACGCCCTGCCGCCCGAGCGGGCGCGACTTCATCGCCGTGACGACGCTGCCGTCCTCCATCGCGAGGGTGTACCGCCCGCGGTCGACCGTGGTGACGACGGCGACGGCGGCGTCGGAGTAGTCCGGCCGGTCCTTCGTGCGGGGCCGGGTGCGGCGACGCGGGCGCTCGTACTGCGCGTGCTCGTCCCTCACGGCAGCAGGTGCTCCCAGTCCTGGGCGAAGCCGGGATAGGTCTTCGCCGTGGTGCCGATGTCCTGCACGACGACGCCCTCGACCCGCAGGCCGATGACGGCCGCCGCGTGGGCCATCCGGTGGTCCTCGTACGTGGCGAACGAGCCACCGTGCAGGGGCGCGGGCGAGACGACGAGGCCGTCGGGCCGCTCCTCGACGTTCCCGCCGAGGCGGTTGATCTCGGTCGCGAGCGCCGCGAGGCGATCGGTCTCGTGGCCGCGCAGGTGGGCGATGCCGGTGAGCGTGCTGGGCCCGGTGGCCAGCGCGGCGAGGGCCGCGACGACGGGCGTCAGCTCGCCGACGTCGTGCAGGTCGAGGTCGACGCCGCGCAGCTGCTCGGGTCCCGTCACGACGAGGTCCTCGCCGTCGCGCTCGGCACGACCGCCGAAGGCCTCGGACAGTCCGCGCCAGGCGTCGCCCGCCTGGTCCGTGCGCTCGGGCCAGTGGCGGACGCGGACGCGACCGCCCGTCGCCAGGGCCGCGGCCACGAACGGGCCGGCGTTGGACAGGTCGGGCTCGATCGTGACGTCGAGGGCCTTCACGGGACCGGGATGGACGTGCCAGCGGGCGGGGGACTCGTCCACGACGACGCCCCGGCGGCGCAGCTCGGTGACCGTCATCGCGACGTGCGGCAGCGACGGCAGCGTGCCGCCCTCGTGGCGCAGATCAAGGCCCTCGGCGAACCGCGGCGCGACGAGCAGGAGCGCCGACACGAACTGGCTGGAGGCGGACGCGTCCACCGTCAGCGCGCCGCCGCGCACCTCGCCGGCGCCGTGCACCGTGAAGGGCAGGCTGGCCCGGCCGTCGTCGTCGATGCGGACTCCGAGGTCGCGCAGGCTCGAGATCGTGGTGCCCATCGGCCGCTCGCGGGCCCGCGGGTCGCCGTCGAACCGGACCGCGCTGCCGCCCAGGGCCGCGACGGGCGGGAGGAACCGCATGACGGTGCCGGCGAGCCCGCAGTCGACCTCGGCGTCGGCCGTGGAGCGGATCGGGCCCACGGACCACGTGTCATCGCCACGCTCGATGCGGGCGCCGAGCGACTCGAGCGCGGACGCCATGAGCTCGGTGTCGCGCGCGACGAGCGGCAGGTGGATCGTGGAGTCGCCGTCGGCGATCGCCGCCAGCACGAGCGCGCGGTTGGTCTGGGACTTCGAGCCGGGCAGCAGGACGGTCGCGTCGACCGGTGCCGCGGCGTGGGGAGCCGACCAGTCGCTCATCCGCGCAGGCCCTCGAGCCGGCCGGCGATGCCGTCCTTCGCGGCGACGGCGGTGCGCGCGGCACGGCGGCCCAGCCAGGGCTTGCTCGGCTCGGGATCGAGGGTCGACAGCAGCAGGCCGCCGGTGAGCGAGACGTTCTTGAGGAAGTGCGTGCGCTGGTTGCGGCGCGCGACCGGGTCGGTCTCGTTCCAGAACGGGTGGCCCGAGACCGTCGTGGCGGGCATCGTGGCCGCGAGCACGAGCGCGGACGTGCGGGGCAGGTGGCCCGTGGCCAGCGCCGTGCCGGCGGCGATGTGCACGGCGGCGTTGAGGCGCACGACGTTGGTCGGCGTCAGCCGGGCGCCGGGCGCGATCCGGCGCAGCGCGTCCGCGACGGGCTGCGCCTTCGCCGCGAGCGCGTCGGGCTTGCGCAGGGCCATGGCGCCACCGGTGACGAACATCGTGGCGAGCATCGGACGGGCGACCGCACGCAGGAGAGTCATGCCCTCATCATGCCGCAGGTGGGCGCCCCCGGCGCAGGCCTGCTCAGCCGAACGTGCCGTGGCTGGTCTGCAGTCCGGCGGTCAGCGACCACGTGCCCTTGGGCGACCAGGTCGACGTGAGGATCGTCAGGCGGGGGAGGGTGCGGTCGGCGCGGACCGCCGACGTGCACACGACCGTGTTGCTGAACTGGTTGGCGCGCGTGCAGGTCCACTCGGTGCCGAGCGGCAGGGTCAGCTCGTGCTCCTCCAGCAGGCCGCCGGAGAACGTGACGGCGAACGTCACGGGCTGGCCGACGGGCGTGTCCCGTCCCACCGTGAACGCGACGCTCACGCTGAACAGGCCCACGGACGGGCGCGGCGCCACCGTCGTGTCACCGGGCGTCTGCGTCGGCGTCGTCGTGGGGATCGTCGTCGGCACGGTGGTGGGCGCCGTGGTCGGATCCGGTGTCGGATCGGTGGTGGGCTCGGTCGTCGGCTCGGTCGTCGGCTCCGAGGTGGGGGAGGTGGTGGGCTCGCCGCCGGTCGGTTCCGTGGTGGGCTCCGTGGTCGGCTCGGTCGTCGGCTCCGTCGTGGGGGAGGTGGTGGGCTCGCCGCCGGTCGGTTCCGTGGTCGGCTCGGACGTGGGGGACGTCGTGGGCTCGCCGCCGGTCGGTTCCGTGGTGGGCTCCGTGGTCGGCTCGGACGTGGGGGACGTCGTGGGCTCGCCGCCGGTGGGCTCGGTCGTGGGCTCCGTGGTCGGCTCGGTCGTGGGCTCCGTGGTCGGCTCGGTCGTGGGCTCCGTGGTCGGCTCGGGGCTCGGCTCGGTCGTGGGCTCGGTGGTCGGCTCGGGGCTCGGCTCGACGGTGGGCTCGGTGGTCGGCTCGGGGCTCGGCTCGGCGGTTGCGTCGGTGGTCGGCTCGGCGGTGGGCGTCGGCTCGGTGGTCGGCTCGGGAGTGGGCTCGCTGGTCGGGTCGGTGGTCGGCTCGGGCAGCGGCGGGAGCGGGTCGATCGGGGCGGGGTCGGTCGGCAGCGGCTCGGGGGCGATCGGATCCGCAGGCGTGTCCTCGGTGGGCAGCACGTCGGGCGGGAACGGATCCTCCAGGACGTCGTCGTCGTAGAGCAGGTCGGGGCCCACGGTCGGCGTGGCCCACGGCGGGGTGCCGCCCGGCGGGACCTCGTCGGACCCGTACGGATTGAGGACGCGGTTGGGCACGTCGGCGCGCGTCGTCTCCTGCACGCTCGGCGGACGGTCGACCGTCACGAGAGCCGCGGCGCCCGCGATGACCACGACGCTCGCGGCCGCACCCGCGGCGATGCCCGCGGGACCGATCGTGCCGAGCGCACCGACGAGTCCCTGCGTGGAGCCGCCGACGACACCGGCGCCGCCCGATCCGGCCGCGCCGCCGCCCTGGCCGCCGCGCACGAGGCCGCCGGCGCCGGCCATCGCGCCGCCGCCGGCCAGGCCCGTGCCCTGCAGGTAGCCCGCGGCGGCCGTGCCGAGGACGACGGGGGCCAGGATGCCGGCCATGCCGGAGTTGAACTCCTGCAGCTCGACGTACAGGCCCATGCAGGCGCGGCACTCGTCGAGGTGGCGCTGCACCTTGCCGGAGTCGCGCCGCGACAGGCCGCCCCGCACGAACGCGCCGAGGTTGCCGATCGTGAACTGGCACGTCGCCGACGTGGCCGGCGCGAGGTGCTTCTGCAGGTACGCCTGGCGCAGGCCCTCGCGGGCGCGGTACGCCAGCGCCGACACGCTGTTGGCGCTCATGCCGAGCAGCGGAGCGATCTCGCCGGGCTTCTGGCCCTCCACGTCGAGGTGCCACAGCACCATCTGCCAGCGCTCGGGCAGTGACGCGAACGCCTCGGCCGTGGTGGTGCGCTCGAAGCCGAGCTCGGCGGTGTCGACGAAGTCCACACGCCCGTCGAGCTCGTGGTCGTCCTCGGTGGGGCGCTCGCGCGTGACGGCGCGGATGCGGTCGACGTGCAGGCGGCGCACGGCGGTGAGCAGGTAGGCGCGGAACGACTCCTGCGGGCCGTTGCCCTTCTGCAGCGTGACGAGGACCTTGGTGAACGCCTCGGCGACGAGGTCGTCGGCGTCGGGGCCGCGCATGAGCTGGCGCGCGAGCCGCTCGGCGGCGACGTGGTGGCGGGCGTAGAGCTCGCCGTAGGAGGCGGAGTCGCCGGCGCGGACCGCCGAGATCAGCTCGGCGTCGCTGCGCTCGTCGACGGGAGGGGAGGAGTGTGCGTCGATCGTCACGATCCGCTCCTCCCCGGTGGCTGGCGTGCACGACGTGGTGTGGCCCGTGGGGGCCACGTGCTCAGTCTAGGTCCGCCGATGCGCTCGTGTCCCTTCTTCGGGGGACCAGATTCGCGTAGTCCCTACGGCCCATTTCGGCGCGGAAGTCCGCGATGAACTCGCAGTTGCGAAATGCCGGTCCGGCGGTCCGAGCCGGGCCGCGACGGCGGGCCGAACTTTCCCCGCCGAAGTCGCGTCACGTTCCGCGCGCCGCCCCGTCCCATCGATGTAACACGGCGACTGCGCCCGGAATCGCGAGAGGAGGCACGGAATGGACCCGTTCGACGCGACCTATGTCGAGCTCGACTCGGCCGTCCGTGCCGGCCGGGTGGACGCAGTGGACGTTGCACACGAGGTGGGAGCGAGTGCAGCGGCCCTCGGAGTTCCCCTCCACGAGGTCCTCGACCGCGTGGAACGGTCCTTCGACGGCCTCGAACCGTCGTTCGCGATGGTGCGTGGTGTCGCCGTGGCATGGGCTGAGACGTCCCGAGCGCTGCAGTTGGAGACGTCCTGCGAGGATCCGCTGACCCAGCTGTCGTCCCTGCCGCACCTGCGCAGCACCCTCGACGGGCTGTACCGCGGTGCGGTCAGGGACGACACCACGGTCGCGGACCGCCATGGCCTCGTCGTGGTCGAGCTGCCACGACGCGAGCAGAACGCACTCGAGTCGACCCTCCACGCGGTCGACGTCAGTGTGGCCCTGCGCACCGCCTTCCCCGGCGACGAGGTCATCGCGCAGCTCAGTCCCCGCCGCTTCTGCGTCCTGGCCGAGCGCGACCGCCTCGACCAGCCGACGCTCAATCTCGTCACGGTCCTGTTGCGCCGGACGTTCGAGTCCCCGCCCCCGCGGGTCTGGCTCGAGCTGCTGCCGCCCGACGCGCAGGACGTGACCTGGGTGCTGGACGCACTCACCGGCTGAGCCGGCGGGATCCGCCACCGTCTCGGGTGTGGCGGAACCCGCCGGATCGGCGGGAGCCGACCTACGATGGGCCGCATGTGCGGCCGCTATGCCACGTCCAGGACCCCCGCGACCCTCGAGAGCGACTTCGAGGCGCGCCTGGGGGACCTGTTCGAGGACACCGGCGCCGACTACAACCTCGCTCCGACCAAGCTGGCTCCGCTCGTCGTGGCCCGCACGGACGAGGGCACGTCGCGGCGCGAGCTCGTCACCGCGAAGTGGGGACTCGTCCCGTCGTGGGCGAAGGACCCCTCGATCGGGAACCGGCTCATCAACGCCCGCAGCGAGACCGTCGCCGAGAAGCCCTCGTTCCGCACGGCGTTCGCCAAGCGGCGGGCCATCGTCCCGGCCGACGGGTTCTACGAGTGGTACCAGCCCGAGGCCCCCAAGGGCGGCAAGCGACCGCCGAAGCAGCCGTTCTTCATGAGCGCGAAGGGCGGGCTGGGACTCGCGGGGCTCTACGAGTTCTGGAAGGACCCCGAGGGTCAGTGGCTGCTCACGTACACGATCCTCACGACGTCCGCCGAGGGCGAGGACGGGCGGATCCACGACCGCGCCCCGCTCATCGTGGGCGAGGACGTCGCCGAGCACTGGCTCGCGGCCGAGCCGTGGCCCGACGCGCTGGACCACCTCGTCGCGGCGACGCCGGGCGTGCTCGACGCCTGGCCCGTCTCGACCGCCGTCAACAGCGTGCGCAACAACGGACCCGAGCTGGTCGAGCCGATCCCGCTCGAGGGGGAATAGCGGCCCCGGCCGTCCCGTTGACCCTCCCAGAAGGAGGTTCCGTATGCTCGCATGCCCACCCAGGCCGACCGCAGTAGGCTGGACGGTGATGACTGACGACACCGTCGTGGACCTGGCGACCGAGACCCCCGAGGAGCGTCAGGCCCGATTCGAGGCCGACGCCCTGCCGTTCCTCGACCAGTTGTACTCCGCCGCGCTGCGCATGACCCGCAACCCCGCGGACGCCGAGGACGTCGTCCAGGAGACGTACGCCAAGGCGTTCAGCGCGTTCCACCAGTTCAAGCCGGGCACCAACCTCAAGGCGTGGCTGTACCGCATCCTGACCAACACCTACATCAACGGCTACCGCAAGAAGCAGCGCCAGCCGCAGCAGGTGACCGACGAGATCGAGGACTGGCAGATCGCCGCCGCCGCGGCGCACACGTCCTCGGGCCTGAAGTCGGCCGAGATGGAGGCGCTCGAGCGCCTGCCCGACTCGGACGTCAAGGACGCCCTGCAGCAGCTGCCCGAGGACTTCCGCTACGCGGTGTACCTCGCCGACGTCGAGGGCTTCCCCTACAAGGAGATCGCGGAGATCATGGACACGCCGATCGGCACCGTGATGTCGCGCCTGCACCGCGGTCGGCGCCAGCTGCGCGAGCTGCTGGCCGACTACGCGCGCGATCGCGGGATGAAGGTCCCCGCGGGAGGTGAGTCCAAGTGAGCTGTGACGGACCCGATTGCGAGAAGGCGCTCGAGAACCTCTACGTCTTCATCGATCACGAGATCGACAACGCCAGCTGCGAGGAGATCCAGGCGCACCTGGACGACTGCTCCGAGTGCCTCACCGAGTTCCAGCTCGAGCAGATCGTGAAGTCGCTCGTGGGCCGCTCGTGCTCCGAGGTGGCTCCGCCGCCGCTGCGCGAGAAGGTGCTGTTCCGCATCCGCTCGGTCCAGGTCGAGATCCGCTCCGAGCAGGGCTGACGCCCCCAGAACGACGAAACCCCATCCGGATGGATGGGGTTTCGTGCTTTCACGTCACGGTTCACGCGTTGGGGCGCTTGCCGTGGTTGGCGCCCTTCTTGCGGCGCGCCCGACGCTTGCGACCGGTCTTACCCATGGTCTCCTCCTCAGAACGCTGACCCTCTAGTCTCCCACATTCACTCCACGGCGGGCACACGGGACAGGAAGCGCTCGCGGTCGACCACGACACGGCGCACCTGGCCGCTGCCGACGAGCGTCCCGCGCTGGTCGTGCGCCGAGACGTCGAAGATCACCATGCGGCCGTCCCGCTGCGTCACGGTCGCCCGCGTCGTGATGGTCGAGCCGACCGCGCTCGGGCCGAGGTGCTGGACCTCGACGCGCGTCCCGACGCTGGTCTGCGAGGGGTCGAGGTCGAGCTCGGCGCACGTCGCCTCCTCGAGCCACGCCAGCAGGACGGGCGTGCCGAGGACCTCGAGGTCGCCGCTGCCGACCGCCCGCGCGGTGTGCTCGGCCGCGACGGTGTGGACGATCTCGGCCATCAGACGCCCATCGTGTTGCGCGGGTAGAGCGCGTTCACGTCGGTGGCGACGTTGACCAGGTACGGCACGCCCGACGTGAACGCGCGGTCGATCGCGGGACCGATCTCGCGCGGGTCCGTGACGAACTCGCCGCCGCCGCCGAGCGCCTGCACGACCTGGTCGTAGCGCGTGTTCGGCGCGAGGTCGGCCGCCACGTCGTAGCCGTAGAGCATCTGCATCGGGGGCTTCTCCAGTCCCCACGCCGAGTTGTTGCCGACGATCATCACGACCGGCAGGTTGTGCCGCACGAGCGTGTCGACGTCGATGATCGACATGCCGGCCGCGCCGTCGCCGAGCAGCAGGACGACCTGGCTGCTGGGACGCGCGATGCGGGCGGCCATGGCGGCCCCGAGGCCGGCGCCGAGGCAGCCGTACGGGCCGGGATCGAGCCAGCCGCCGGGCCGCTGCGGCTCGACGAACTTGCCGGCGAACGACACGAAGTCGCCGCCGTCGCCGATCACGACCGCGTCGTCGGCGAGGCGGGGGAGGAGCTCGCCGTAGATGCGGGCCGGATGGATCGGATCGGCCTCGGCGGTCAGCAGCGCCGAGTCGCGCTCGACGGACGCCGCCACGACCTGGCGCAGGTCGGACAGCCACGGCGCCCAGTCCGGACGCGTGGGACCGGACTGCAGGGCGTCCAGCAGGCCGTCGAAGACCATCGTGAGGTCGCCCGCGACCGAGGCGCCGAGCGACGCGTGCTGCGAGAGCTGGCCGGGGGAGTCGGCGATGTGCACCGTGGTGGCGGGCTCGCCGCCCTCCTTGCCGCCGAAGCGGCCGAAGCCGAGGCGGAAGTCCAGCGGGGTGCCGACCACCACGACGACGTCGGCGACGCCCAGCGCGCGGGAGCGGGCCTTCGTGACGAGGTTGGCGTGACCGCCGGGCACGATGCCGCGGCCCATGCCGTTGGCGATCGCCGGCATCCCCGTCTCCTCGACGAAGCGCAGCGCGGCCTCCTCGGCGTGGTCGGCCCACACGTCGGTGCCCACGATCAGCACGGGGCGCTTGGCTGACGCCAGCAGCCGGGCGATCGAGGAGATGCCCTCGGGATCCGGCTCGAGCCGCTCGGTCGACGGGCCGGTGGAGGTGTGCTCGACCGGGCCGGAGTTGAAGAACTCGTCCATCGGGATGTCGACGAACGTGGGGCCGCGGTGTGACGAGCCGGCCAGCGTGAAGGCCTCGTCGACCACGGGCGCGATGTCGGCGAGCGTGGCGGCGGTCGTGGCCTTCTTGGTGATCGTCTCGAAGATCGGCGGGTGGTCGAGCTCCTGCAGGGTGCCCGTGCCCCACGTCGAGGCGGCCGCGCGACCGCCGACGACGACGAGCGGGGCGCCCGAGAAGTAGGCCTGCGCGACGGGGCTGACGCCGTTCGTCACGCCGGGGCCCGCCGTCAGGACCGCGAGGCCGGGCGTGCGGGTGAGCTTGCCGATCGCCTCGGCGGCGAACACGGCCGACGGCTCGTGGCGGACGTCGATGATGGGCATGGGCTCGTCCGACTTCACGGCCGCGTCGTACATGGGGAAGATGTGCGCCCCCGAGAGGGTGAACATCGCCTCGGCCCCGTGCGCCCGCGCGACGTCGAGGGCGTGGTGTCCGCCGTGCGGTCCGGTGGGCTCGGGAAGCTGCTGGTCGTCCGTCATGTGACGCAGGTTACCCGCGAGTCGGTTCCGGCGGCGGCACTAGGCTCGGGTCGTGCCCTCCCTCGACGACATCGCCGATGCGCAGACAGCGCTCACCACCCCGCAGGTGGACCGGCTGCAGGCGCTCATCACCGACTGGCAGATCGTCGCGGACCTGTCGTTCAGCGACCTCGTGCTGTGGGTCGACGACGCCGAGAGCAAGGGCATGTGGGCCGCCGCGCAGATCCGCCCGACCACCGGACCGACGACGCTCCTGGAGGACGTCGTGGGCACGTTCGTGCCCCGCGACCTCACCGCGGTGGGCGACGAGGTGCTGCCCGACGGCACCGAGATCACGCAGGCCGCCGTGCCGGTCACGTGGGCGGGACGCCGCCTGGGCGTCATCGTGCGCCGCCGGCCCACCGCGGACCGCCGCTCGGCCGGCGCGCTGGAGTCGGCGTACCAGCGCACGAGCGACGACCTGTTCGAGATGATCCGGCGCGGCGAGTTCCCGTTGCCGGGCGTGCCGTCCGAGCTGGCGGACTCGCTGCGCGTCGGCGACGGCTTCATCCGCACCGAGGCCGACGGGCGGGTCTCCTACGCGAGCCCGAACGCGCTCTCGGCGTACCGGCGCCTCGGCCTGACGGGCGACCTGCGCGGCAGCGACCTCATCGAGGTGACGACGGCGCTCATCGGCGCCGAGGGCAGCGACCGGCAGTTCAGCGCGCTGTTCGGGGCGGGCGACACCGAGGCCGAGATCGAGAACGCCGGCGCGTCGATGCTGCTGCGGATCATGCCGCTGCGCGGCGACAGCGGACCGCTCGGCTCGCTCATCCTGCTGCGCGACGTGACCGAGCTGCGCCTGCGCGAGCGCGAGCTGGTGTCGAAGGACGCCACGATCCGCGAGATCCACCACCGCGTGAAGAACAACCTGCAGACGGTGGCCGCCCTGCTGCGGCTGCAGAGCCGGCGCATGGAGATCCCGGCCGCCCGCGAGGCGCTCAAGGAGGCCGAGCGCCGCGTCGGCTCGATCGCGCTCGTGCACGAGACCCTGAGCCAGTCGTTCGACGAGACGGTCGAGTTCGACCTCATCGCCGACACGCTCCTGCGCACCGTCCTCGACGTCGGGGGAGGAGCGGTCAAGGCCGAGCGCGTCGGCTCGTTCGGGCTCGTGCCCGGCGAGATCGCCACCCCGCTGGCGATGGTGCTCACCGAGCTCGTGCAGAACGCGGCCGAGCACGCCTTCGGCCCCGAAGGGGGCCGCGTGGTGCTGGCGGTCAACCGGATCCGGGGCCGAGTGCGGCTGCGGGTCAGTGACGACGGGCGGGGTCTGCCGGACGACTTCGACCCGACGCTCAGCCTCGGGCTGTCGATCGTGTCGACGCTCGTGCGAGGCGAGCTGAAGGGGGAGCTGGAGTACGAATCGCCCACGGGGGGCGGGACGACCGTGGCGATCGCCTTCGGGCTGTAGCCCGGGCGATCAGGCCGTCTTGATGCGGGCGCGCGCGTTGCGACGCTTGAGCGCGCGGCGCTCGTCCTCGCTCATGCCGCCCCAGACGCCGTGGTCCTGGCCGGACTCGAGGGCCCACTGCAGGCACTGGTCACGCACGTCGCAGCGACGGCAGACCATCTTGGCCTCCTCGACCTGGAGGATGGCCGGGCCCGTGTTCCCGATCGGGAAGAAGAGCTCAGGATCTTCGTCCAGACACGCCGAACGATGACGCCAATCCATACAGATGTCTCCTTCGATTCCGAGATGGGGAACGAGCGCGCACGTCAACGGCGCGCTACCTCACACGAGTTTCCCAAGGTTTCCAACACATGACAACAGTTGTGCGATGTGGGTTTTGTCGGAAATGTCACAAAGGTGTCGGGCCGGAAATGCTTGAAATTCCGCTTCGCTAGCCTGAGAGGGTGCCTCTCGCCTCGCGACTTCCGCTCATCGTCGCCGCCCTCGTCGTCGCCGGTCAGGCCCTCGTCTTCGTCGTGCTGGCCGTGCTGGACCTGGGCGGCCTCGTGCCCGGGCGTGAGGGCGTCGGGATCGGGATCGGCCTCGTGCTCATGCTGATCGGCGTGGGACTGCTGGCCGCCGCGTGGGGACTGCTCCATGCGTGGCACGGCGCGCGCGGGCCCGTCGTCGTGGCCCAGCTGATCGGGCTCGGCCTGGCTTGGTCGCTGCGCAACCCCGACCAGAACACCGGCGACAACCGCGCCGTGGGCATCGCCATCGCGGTCTCGGCGATCGTGGTGCTGGCCTGCCTGGCCACCGGCCCGGCCCGTCGCGCGCTGGCCGACGACCGGGAGGAATGAGACGTGTGCGACACTGGACGCTGGGGCACAACCCCTCCTCCCTGCGGCCACCATCCCGCACCCGGACGCCGGATCGGCGCCGTTCGCACCCTGACTTTCACGCTGCGCGAGGAAAAATGTCCACCTCCCTCCACCAGATCGACGCTGACCTGCCCATGACGCTGAACGACCTCGACGACCCTGTCTTCTCCCTGCACCGCGGCGGAAAGATGGAGGTGGCCTCGACGGTACCCGTGGCGAACGCGGACGACCTGTCGCTGGCCTACACGCCGGGCGTCGCCCGTGTCTGCGAGGCGATCGCGGCCGATCCCGAGGCCGCTCACGACTACACGTGGGTGTCGAACACGGTCGCGGTCATCACCGACGGCACCGCCGTGCTGGGCCTGGGCGACATCGGCCCCTCGGCCGCCATGCCGGTCATGGAGGGCAAGGCCATCTTGTTCAAGCAGTTCGGCGGCGTCGACGCGATCCCCGTTGCGCTGGACACCACCGACACCGACGAGATCGTCGAGACCGTCGTGCGCCTCGCCCCGACGTTCGGCGGCATCAACCTGGAGGACATCTCCAGCCCTCGCTGCTTCGAGATCGAGCGCCGCCTCGTCGAGGCCCTCGACATCCCGGTCTTCCACGACGACCAGCACGGCACCGCCGTCGTCGTCCTGGCCGGCCTCTACAACGCGCTGCGCCTCACCGAGCGTGAGCCCGACGAGATCAAGGTCGTCATGTCCGGCGCCGGCGCCGCGGGCGTCGCGATCACCAAGATCCTGCGCTCGGCCGGCGTCCGCAAGATCAGCGTGTGCGACCGCGCGGGCGTCATCACCCCCGAGCGCGATGACCTCAACGAGGTCAAGCAGTTCCTCGCGGACGAGACCGCCGGCTGGGCGCGTCCCGGCACGATCGCCGACGCCCTCGAGGGCGCCGACGTGTTCATCGGCGTCTCCGGCGGCACGGTGCCCGAGGAGGCCGTCGCGCGCATGGCGCCCGACGCGATCATCTTCGCGCTCGCCAACCCGAACCCCGAGGTGCACCCGGACGTGGCGCACCGGTACGCGCGCATCGTGGCGACGGGCCGCTCGGACTTCCCGAACCAGCTCAACAACGTGCTCGTGTTCCCCGGCATCTTCCGCGGGGCACTCGACGTGCGCGCCACCGAGATCAGTGAGTCAATGAAGCTCGCCGCGGCCCGCGCCATCGCGGATCTCGTGGACGACGACGAGCTGACCGAGTCGCACATCATCCCGTCGCCGTTCGACCCGCGCGTCTCGCAGGCCGTGGCGCGTGCCGTGACCGACACGGCGCGCCGCGACGGGCTGGCCCGCCGCCCCTACTGAGTTTCCGTAGCCCACCACCCAGGAGGTCGCCCGTGTTCGCCGTCTACGCCGAGTCGATGGATCCGAAGGACCCGATGAAGGGTCTCGTGGTGGGGGAGCGCCCTGACCCCGAGGTGCCCGACGGCTGGACGACGGTGACCGTCAAGGCCGCCTCGATCAACCACCACGACGTGTGGAGCCTGCGCGGGGTCGGCCTGCGCGACGAGTCGCTGCCGATGATCCTGGGCTGCGACGCCGCCGGCTACGACGAGGACGGCAACGAGGTCCTCGTCCACGCCGTCATCAGCCAGCCCGACTGGGTCGGCGACGAGACCCTCGACCCGAAGCGCTCCCTGCTGTCCGAGCGGTACCAGGGCACGTTCGCCGACAAGGTCGCCGTGCCGCGCCGCAACGTCATCCCCAAGCCCGACCGCCTGTCGTTCGCCGAGGCCGCGTGCCTGCCCACGGCGTGGCTGACGGCGTACCGCATGCTCTTCACGCAGGCCGACCTCAACCCCGGCGACGCCGTGCTCGTGCAGGGCGCCGGCGGTGGCGTGGCCACCGCCGCGATCACGCTGGCGCGGGCAGCGGGCTTCCGCGTCTTCGCCACCAGCCGTGACGAGGAGAAGCGCCGCCGCGCGCTCGAGATCGGCGCGCACGAGGTGTTCGACTCCGGTGAGCGCCTGCCCGTCAAGGTCGACGCGGTCATCGAGACGGTCGGCGCGGCCACGTGGTCGCACTCGATCAAGTCCATGCGTCCCGGCGGCACGCTCGTGATCGCCGGCGCCACCTCCGGCGATGCCCCGTCGCACGCCGAGCTGACCCGCATCTTCTTCCAGCAGATGCGCGTCCACGGCTCCACGATGGGCACGCGCGACGAGCTGCGCCGTCTCGCGGAATTCATGGCCGTCACCGGCACCAAGCCGCTCATCGACGCCGAGATCCCCATGGAGGACGCCGCCGACGGCCTGCAGCGCGTCATCGACGGCGACGTCTTCGGCAAGATCGTCCTGACCCGCTGAGCCCACCCTCCGCCTCCGGCGGACGAGATGTGTAGCGGTATCCACGGATTTCGACCCTGATCGGCCGTTCCCACGTGGTTGCCGCTACACATCTCGCGGACCGCAGGTCCGTCACAGGCGTGAGTGGACCATCGCGCGCCACTGCCGCGTGAACTGGGGCCGGGGCCCGCGATAGCCGCCTCGGGTCAGTGCGTCATGGACGCGCGCCACGAGCACCGTCGGCTTCGGCAGGTCGGTGTCGAACACCGTGATGACGGTCCACCCGAGGCGCTCGAGCCGTTCACGCCGGTCGCGCAGCCATCGTCGCTCGTCGGGCGACAGCTCGTGCCAGCGACCGTCGTACTCGATGGCGACCCGGAACCGCACGTACAGCAGGTCCACGGTGGCGACCTTGCGGCCGACTTCGTCGAAGACGACGGAGTTCACTGCGGGCTCCGGCAACCCGGCCAACACCAGGATGAGGCGGACCAGGGTCTCCATGGGGGAGCGTGAGTCTGCGACGAGGTATCGCATGGCGTGTCGTGCCGCGACGACGCCGTCGAGGTGACGGTCGTGGCAGTACGCGAGCAGCTCGTCGAAGGTCACCAGTCCGCGCTGGATGAGCCAATCCCCGAAGACGACGAGCTGGACGAAGGTCAGACGCAGGGCGCAGTCCACGAACGTCCGCGCCGGGCTCGTGACCGGGAGTCCGTTGACGACGCGGGACGAGATCGCGTGCTTGCGGCGATGCACTCGGATCCGATCCTCGCGACAGACCGCGTTGCGGCGCGTCGAGAGGTGGATGCGGTCGTCGTTCCACGTGAGCTCGGGTCCGTACAGCTGCTGTGCGCTGCGGTGGCTGACGATCGCATCGCTGGGTCCAGCCAGGACGGCTGCGCGCAGCCAGTCCCCGAAGGTGACCTCGCGGTCGGCGCCGATGTAGACGCCGCGGAACAGACGGCGGAAGCGCGCGTGCTCGAGCTGGCGCGGAGTCACCCCGACCGACCGGGCCTCGGCCACGGTGAACGGGCGGTCCTTGAGCTCGGCGGGAACCTCGTGCATGCCCCGACGCTGGCAGCCGCGCGTCTGAGGGAGAAGGCGTGGGACGACCCCTGTGGACGGGGCGACCGGTGTCCCCAGGGCCCGTCCTCACCCCGATGTGTAGCAATGCCCACCCCAATCCGGCCGGAAAGGCCGAAATCGGGTGGGCAGCGCTACACATCTCGTCCGCCGGAGGCGGAGGGCTACTCCTCGTCGTCGTCGAGGCGGGCCAGCCAGGTGGCCAGCCGCTCCACGGGGACCTCGAACTCGGGGTTCAGGTCCACGAAGAGCGAGAGCTGCTCGGCCAGCCACGCGAAGGAGACCTCCTCCTCCCCGCGGCGGGCCGAGAGCTCCTCGATCCCACGATCGGTGAAGTACATCAGGCGAACGCGCGGTCCATGAGGTCCTTGGCCTCCGTGACGTGCACCGCGTGCGAGCCGGCCGAGGGCGCGGACGACTCCGGGCGCGTGACCTGCGTCATCGGCAGGTCGAACGCGTCCTTCAGGTGCAGCGCCACGTGCGGCCACGGGCCCTGGTTCTCGGGCTCGTCCTGGACCCAGCGCAGCTCACGCGCGTTCGTGAACTTCGCGAGCTCGGCCTTGATCTCCTCGACCGGGCGCGGGTACAGCTGCTCGAGGCGCAGGATCGCCGTGCGCGGCGAGTCGCCCTCGCGCTTCTTGCGCTCGGTCATCAGGTCCCACGTGACCTTGCCCGAGCACAGGATGACGCGCTCGACCTTGGCCGCGTCGACGGTCTCGTCGCCGATGACCGGGCGGAACGTGCCGGACGTGAAGTCCTCGGGCTGGCTCGTGGCCTGCTTGTTGCGCAGCATCGACTTCGGCGTGAAGACGATGAGCGGACGGTGCTCGGCCTGCAGGTTCTGGCGACGCAGCAGGTGGAAGTACGACGCGGGCGTCGACGGCTGGGCGATCGTCATCTCGTCGTTCGCGGCGAGCGTCAGGAAGCGCTCGATGCGGCCGGACGAGTGGTCGGGGCCCTGGCCCTCGTAGCCGTGCGGCAGCAGCAGCACGACGCCGGACTTCTGGCCCCACTTGGTCTCGCCCGAGCTGATGTACTCGTCGATGACCGACTGGGCGCCGTTGACGAAGTCGCCGAACTGGGCCTCCCACATCGTCAGCGCCTCGGGACGCGCGACCGAGTAGCCGTACTCGAAGCCGAGCGCGGCGTACTCGCTCAGCAGCGAGTCGTAGACGTAGAACGAGGCCTGGTCCTCGCCGACGTGCTGCAGCGGCGTCCACTCGTCGCCGGACTGGCGGTCGATGATCGTCGCGAAGCGCGTCGTGAAGGTGCCGCGGCGCGAGTCCTGGCCGACGAGGCGGACGGGACGGCCGTCGAGCAGCAGCGAGCCCATCGCGATGATCTCGCCCGTGCCCCAGTCGATGGGACCGGCCGTGATCGACGCGGCACGGCGCTGCAGCTGGGGCAGCACCTTCGGGTGGACCGTGAAGCCGTCGGGCACGTTGGTGTACGCGTCCGAGACCGCCTTGAGCACGTCGGGCGTGACCGACGTGACGAGGTCGTCGTCGAAGGGCTTCTCGGGGTAGTCCGGCGTGCGCGTGTAGGCCGGGTCGTGCTCGGCCTGCTTGACGCGCTGGAAGTTCGACTCGAGGAGCTTCTGGTACTCCTTGAGCGCCTCCTCGGCCTCCTCCAGCGTGATGTCGCCACGACCGACGAGCGCCTCGGTGTACAGCTTGCGCACCGACTTCTTGTTCTCGATCGTGTCGTACATCAGCGGCTGGGTGAAGCTGGGATCGTCGCCCTCGTTGTGGCCGCGGCGGCGGTAGCAGACGAGGTCGATCACGACGTCCTTGTGGAACGTGCGGCGGTACTCGTACGCCAGCTGGGCCGCGCGGATGCACGCCTCGGGGTCGTCGCCGTTCACGTGGAAGACCGGCGCCTGGATCATGCGGGCGACGTCGGTGCAGTACGTGGACGAGCGCGACGAGGACGGGCTCGTGGTGAAGCCGACCTGGTTGTTGACGATCACGTGGACCGTGCCACCCGTGCGGTAGCCGCGCAGCTGGGACAGGTTGAGCGTCTCGGCGACGACACCTTGGCCGGCGAACGCCGCGTCACCGTGCACGAGGACCGGGAGCACCGGGAACTCCTCGCCGCGGTTGAGCACGTCCTGCTTGGCGCGCGCGATGCCCTCGAGCACCGGGTCGACGACCTCGAGGTGCGACGGGTTCGCCGCGACCGAGACCTTGATCTTGTCGCCGTGGACCGAGGTGAACTCGCCGTCGACGCCCAGGTGGTACTTGACGTCGCCGGAGCCCTGGACGGTGCGCGGGTCGATGTTGCCCTCGAACTCGCGGAACACCTGGGCCGGGTCCTTGCCGGCGATGTTGACCAGCACGTTGAGGCGGCCGCGGTGGGCCATGCCGATGCAGACCTCCTCGAGGCCGTCGGCGGCGGCGCCCTCGCAGATCTCGTCGAGCAGCGGGACCATCGTCTCGCCGCCCTCGAGGCTGAAGCGCTTCTGGCCGACGAACTTCGTCTGCAGGAACGTCTCGAAGGCCTCGGCCTGGTTGAGCTTCTGCAGGATGCGCAGCTGCTCCTCGCGGGGCTCCTTGACGTGCGGGCGCTCGAGGCGCTCCTGGAACCAGGACCGCTCCTCGGGCTCCTGGATGTGCATGTACTCGACGGCCATCGTGCGCACGTACGAGTCGCGCAGGATGCCCAGGATCTCGCGCAGCTTCATGAAGCGCTTGCCCGAGGCCTTGCCGAACGAGCCGACGGGGAACTCGCGGTCGAGGTCCCACAGGGTGAGGCCGTGCGACGCGATGTCGAGGTCGGGGTGCGTGCGCTGGCGGTACTCGAGCGGGTTCGTGTCGGCCATGAGGTGGCCACGGACCCGGAACGAGTGGATGAGCTCGAGCACGCGCGCCTGGCGGTCGACGTCGTCGTCGTGGCGCACCGAGATGTCCTGGGCCCAGCGGATGGGCTCGTAGGGGATGCGCAGCGAGCGGAAGATGTCGTCGTAGAAGCCGTCCGCGCCCAGCAGCAGCTGGTGGATGCGGCGCAGGAACTCGCCCGACTGCGCGCCCTGGATGACGCGGTGGTCGTACGTCGAGGTGAGGGTCATCATCTTCGAGACGGCCATCTGCGCGATGGTGTCCTCGGACGCGCCCTGGAACTCGGCGGGATACTCCATGGAGCCGACGCCGATGATGACGCCCTGGCCGGCCATGAGGCGCGGCACCGAGTGGTTGGTGCCGATGCCGCCGGGGTTGGTCAGGCTGACCGTCGTGCCCTGGAAGTCGCTGACCTCGAGCTTGTTGTCGCGCGCCTTGCGCACGATCGTCTCGTAGCCGCGCCAGAACTGGGCGAAGTCCATCTTCTCGGCGCCCTTGATGTTGGGCACCATGAGCTGACGCGAGCCGTCGGACTTCTGCACGTCGATGGCCAGGCCGAAGTTGACCTGCTCGGGGTTGAGCTGGACCGGCTTGCCCTTCTCGTTGTACTCGAAGCCGGTGTTCATCTCGGGCATCGCCTTGAGCGCCTGGACGACGGCGAAGCCGATCAGGTGCGTGAAGGAGACCTTGCCGCCGCGGGCGCGCGCGAGGTGGTTGTTGATGACGACGCGCTGGTCGAACAGCAGCTTCACCGGCACCGAGCGGACGCTCGTGGCGGTGGGCACCGCGAGGCTGGCGTCCATGTTGGTCGCCGTGCGGGCGGCCGCGCCCTTGAGCACGACCTTCTCGACCTCGCCGGGGCCGGTGGCCTCGGGCTGCGGGGTCGGCTGGGGCTTGGGCGTCGGCGACTTCGGCTTCTGCACGGCAGGGGAGGTCGGCGCCGCGGCCGGGGCCGGCGGGTTCTTCTCCTCGGCCGCCCGGTCGGGCGCCGGCTTGGCGGGGGTGGCCGGCTTGCTCGGCTGCTGCGCCGACGGCTCGTTCGCCGGCTCCTTGGTGTTCAGCTCAGACGGGTTGCTCGACGAGCTGCTCTTCGGCGCACTGCCGTTGGAGCCGCTCGTCGCCGCCGAGGAGCCGTTGCCGGAGGCCGATCCGTACCCTCCCTTGCGGAAGAAGTCGGCCCACGCCGCGTCCACCGAGGACGGGTCGGCGGTGAACTGGTCGTACATCTCTTCGACGAGCCACTCGTTGGCGCCGAAGTCGGGGTGTGATGCGTCGGTCGCCGACGCGCTGGGGGAGGACTCGGCCACGGCCAGAATCGCCTCTTCCGGGAAGTTGCTCGCGTGATCGCGCAGGGGGTGCTGGACTGTTGTACAGGGTAACGCGCACGCACGACACGGTGCAGGCAGGTCGCGCAACCCGTCGGTAACCGGAGGTCAGTGCTCGACGAGCGGCTAGGCCGTCTCGAGCGTGGCGTCCAGCGTCATGTCGTCGACGCCGTCGAGGGCCTTGCTCACGGGGCAGGTCTCCTTCGCCTCCTCGGCGATCTCCTGGAAGTCGGCGTCGCTGACGCCCTCGGCCTCGGCCCGCACGGTCAGCGCGATGCGCGTGATGCGGAAGCCCCCGTCGGGGTCCGGGCCCAGGGTGACGTCGGCGCTCGTCTCGACCGCGTTCACGGTGGCGCCGGCCTTCCCGAGCAGGGCCGTCAGCTGCATCGTGTAGCAGGAGGAGTGCGCCGCGGCGATGAGCTCCTCGGGGTTCGTGGCGCCGCCCCCGTCCTCGGACGAGCGCTTCGGGAACGACATCTCGAACGTGCCGAGACCGGACGACGTGAGCTCGACCTGGCCGGAGCCGTCGTCGAAGCCGCCGTCCCAGGCAGTGCGTGCGGTGCGAGTGGGCATGGTGCCTCCTGAGGGTTCGGTGGGCGTTCCTCTTCGACGCTAGCCACGTTCGCCGACATGCGCACGTTCCGTGGACAGGTGCGTGCGCGGCTCCTAGGTTCGACGGGTGGAGACGATCGACGCGTACGTCGCGCGAGTGCTGCCGACCCTCGAGCCGCGAGCCGATCGCCCCCGCGGCGACGTCGGGCAGCTGCGTGCGCTGCTCGAGGCGCAGGTCCAGAGCCGTCACCTCGATTTCGCCGCCCGGTGGCTCCAGGGCCAGGGCCGCGGCTACTACACGATCGGCTCCGCGGGCCACGAGGGAAACGCCGCGATCGGCCTGCTGTCGCGCGTGAGCGACCCGGCGCTGCTGCACTACCGCTCGGGCGGGCTGTACGCGGCGAGGTCGGCCAGGGCGGGCCGCGACGACGGCGTCCGCGCGGTCCTGCTGAGCCTCGTGAGCGCCCGCAGCGACCCGATGTCGGGCGGCCGGCACAAGGTGTTCGGGCATCCGGCGCTCAGCATCATCCCGCAGACATCGACGATCGCCTCGCACCTGCCGCGGGCGGTCGGCCTCGCCCTCGGCCTGGGCTTCGCGCGACGGCTCGGCCGGCACACCGCCTGGCCGGACGACGCCGTCGTGATCTGCTCGTTCGGCGACGCGTCGGCGAACCACTCGACGGCGGTCGGGGCGCTCAACGCCTCGGCCTACCTGGCGCACCGGGGACTGCCGTGCCCCGTGCTGTTCGTGTGCGAGGACAACCGCATCGGCATCAGCACGGCGTCGCCGGCGGGCTGGCCGGGCGCGATGCTCTCGGCGCTGCCGGGCGTGACGTACCGGGCGGCGGACGGGGACGACCCCGTCGGCCTGCTGGACCAGACGCAGGCGGCGCTCGACGAGGTCCGCTCGACCCGGCGTCCCGGCGTGCTGCACCTGAGCACCGTGCGCTTCCTCGGCCACGCCGGGTCCGACGCCGAGATCGCGTACCGGACCCAGCGCCAGATCGAGGCCGACTACGAGCAGGACCCGATCGTCGCGACCGCCCAGGCGCTGGTCGACGCCGGTGCGCTGACCGGTGCCGAGGCGCTGGCGCTGTACGAGCGGACGCGCTCTCGGGTCATGGACGAGGCGGCCGCCGTCCTGGCCGAGCCGCAGCTCGAGAGCCGCGCGGCGGTCGTCGCGCCGCTCGCGGTGCCGCAGGTGGCGAGCGAGCCGGGCCGCGCCGCGGACGGGCCGCGCCGCACGCTGGGCCAAGCCATCAACGCGACGCTCGCCGAGCTGCTCGAGGAGCACCCCGAGACGCTCGTGTTCGGCGAGGACGTGGGGGTGAAGGGCGGCGTCTACGGCGTCACGCGCGGCCTGCGCAAGCAGTTCGGCGGGCTGCGCGTGTTCGACACGCTGCTCGACGAGCAGACGGTCCTGGGCACGGCGCTCGGGACGGCGCTCGCCGGGTTCGTGCCGATCCCCGAGATCCAGTACCTGGCCTACCTGCACAACGCCGAGGACCAGCTGCGCGGGGAGGCGGCGTCGCTGGCGTTCTTCTCGAACGAGCAGTACCGCAACGGCATGGTCGTGCGGATCGCCGGACTGGCGTACCAGCGCGGCTTCGGCGGGCACTTCCACAACGACAACTCCGTCGCCGTGCTGCGCGACGTGCCCGGGCTCGTCCTCGCGGTGCCGAGCCACCCGGCGGACGCGCCCGGCCTGCTGCGCGCGTGCCACGAGCTGGCACGGCAGGGCCGGGTGTGCGTCTACCTCGAGCCGATCGCGAGGTACCACTCGCGCGACCTGCACCAGGACGGCGACGGGCTGTGGACGGCGCCGCCCGAGGCCGAGCGGGTCATCGCTCCGGGCGAGCTCGGTGTGCACGGCGAGGGCCGCGACGCCGTGCTGCTCACGTTCGGCAACGGCACGTACTTGAGCCTGCGGGCCGCCGAGACGCTGCGCCGGCAGGGCGTCGAGGTCACGGTCGTGGACCTGCGCTGGCTGGCCCCGCTGCCCGAGGCCGGGATCGTCCGCGCGTGCGAGGGCTTCGAGCACGTCGTGGTGGTCGACGAGACGCGGCACTCCGGCGGCGTGGGGGAGGGGATCGTCAGCGCGCTCGTGGCCGCCGGGCATCCCGGCCGCATCACGCGCGTCGCGAGCGCCGACAGCTACATCCCGCTCGGACCCGCCGCCGAGACGGTCCTGCTCGGCGAGGACGAGATCGTCGCCGCCGTCCTCCACCGCTGAGTTGCACGTTTCGCCGGCCAGTCGCGGCGTGTCGGCGGCCGAACGTGCAACTCAGCGGGAGAGGCGGGTCCAGCTCAGCCGGTGAGGTCGATGTCCTTGAACCAGGACTCGGTGACGTAGTCCGTCTCCCAGCCCAGCGACCGGTAGAGCGAGTCGGCGTTCGTGGGGGAGTCGGCGTCGACCTCGAGTCCCACGCGGTCGCGGCCGCTGCGCGCGGCGTCGGCGATGACGGTGGCCAGCAGCGACTTCGCCACGCCACGACCTCGGGCGGCGCGATTCACGCCGATGTACTCGACGTACGAGCCGGGCCGGCCGCCCTCGGGCGCGGACAGCCGCGTGCACACGACACTGCCCGCCGGGACGCGCCGCCCGTCCTCGGTGTCGACGTACGCGAGCCACCAGTGGTCCCAGCTGTGGCCGGGCTCCTCGCGCAGGCGCTGGACGAACTCCGAGAAGCTCTCGCGATACGAGTTGAAGTGGTCCTCGAAGGACTTCTCGAGCATCTCGTGCACGATCTGCAGGTCGGCCGCCACGGGCATCCCGTTCTCGTGCCGCTCGACGGGACGGACGATGACGCCCGCCCGCGGCTCGAGCGCGGCGTCCGCCTCGGTGATGGGCCGCTCCATGTGCAGCCACGTGCGGCGCTTGACGTAGCCCGCGCGCTCCAGCCAGCGCTGCTGGCGGGTGTCGCCGGCGAACGGGCTCTCGTCGAGCCGGGTGGCCTGCACGCCGCGGAAGCGCGCCATCGCGACCGCGACCTCCTCGGCCCAGCGGTAGAAGGCCTCCGCGAGCTGGTCGACCTCGGGCACGTCGCGGTCGAAGTAGCCCCAGATCAGCGCTCGGCCGGCGGCGCGGTCGTGCACGGTGATCCACGCGCGGGGCACGTCGTCGTCGCCCACCGCGACGATCTGGCGCCGCGTCCACGAGGCCTGTCCGGCGACCTCGGACTCGATCCCGGCGGGATCCACGTGGGCCTCGCCGGTGCCTTGGAGCTCGTCCAGCCGCCTCAGCTCGACGAGGGCGGCGATGTCGGCGTAGCCGGGAACGCGGGCGCGCCACGGGCTCGGCAGGTCGGGAAGGGCGGTCCTGGCGTCGTTCGTCGTGTCGGGCATCGGGACCATTGTGGCCGGATGTGCGGCGCGTGCACGCTCGGGACGGGAAGTGTGATCAGTGCCGCGTCGGCCGGTACGCCAGCTGCAGGGTGCGTCCGTCCAGCGTGCGGCTCTCCAGCAGCTCGAGGTCGAAATCGCCCACGCCCGCGAAGACCGGGCTCGTCCCGGTGAGGCCGGTGAGCACCGGGAAGACCGTCACCTGCACCACGTCGACGAGCCCGGCGGCCAGCAGTGACCAGTTCATCGCGAGGCTCCCGTGCGACCGCAGCGGCACGTCCGACTCCTGCTTGAGCCGCTGCACGACGTCCACGGCGTCCCCGCGCTCGACGGTCGCGTCAGGCCAGTCGACCGGGCCCTGCCAGGACGAGGAGACGACCGTGGTCGGCATGCTCCTCATGCGCGCGACCCACGAGTCCTGCACCTCGGGGTACTCGTTGCTCGCCGACATCTCGGCGAACTCGCGCATCGTGGTGGCGCCGAAGACCATGCGCTGCCGGTGCCCGAACTGCGCGAGCCGGTGCTCCAGCAGCTCGGGCCCCTGCTTGCCCCAGTACCCGCCCCAGTCGCCACCCGGACCGTACGAGCCGTAGCCGTCGAGGCTCATGAAGACGTCGAACGTGTAGGTGGTCACGATGACGGTGCCTTCCCAGGTGGCGGGGGCGGGGTGGCCGGGGGCCGGGGAGCGGTCCGCGGGGTGAGCCGCCCGTGTCGCATGAGGCCCGAGCCATCACGTCGTCTCAGTGATCCGACGGTAGTGGCAGCGGGACCGGGGTGGAAAGGGCCGCGTGCGTCAAGAGATGTTGACGATCCGCACGGCGTCAACTAACGTTGACGGCATGGCAGCCAAGGACTGGACGGACGCGGCCGCAGGGGACGACCCGGAGCGCGGCCTGCGGGCCGTGCGGTCGCTGCGCGAGCTGGCGGACCGGCTCGAGGCGCTGCAGGTGACGCGCGCCCGCGAGCTGGGCTGGTCGTGGCAGGAGATCGCCGAGGCCCTCGGCGTCACGAAGCAGGCGGTGCACCAGAAGCACGGCAGGAGGACATGATGTTCGAACGATTCACGCACGAGGCCCGCGAGGCGGTCATCGCCACGCAGGACGTCGCCCGCGAGACCGGCACCCGCACGATCGACACGCGCCACCTCGCGCTGGTGCTCGCGGACCGGGCGGGCCCGGCGCGCGACGCGCTGGCGGCGGTCGGCGTCGATCCCCGCCGCATCGCCGAGGACCTGGCGCGCGAGCTGAGCGGCGACGGGCTCGACGCCGACGCCCTGGCCGGCCTCGGCATCGACCTCGAGGCCGTCCGCTCCGCGGCCGACCGCACGTTCGGCGCCGGCGCGCTCGACCGCGCCCGCCGTCGATCGACGAGGCGCCAGGGGTTCGGCAAGGACGCGCGGAAGGCCCTCGAGTTGGCGTTGCGCGAGGCGCTGCGGCAGCGCGACCGCAGGATCGACGGCGGGCACCTGCTGCTCGGCGTGCTGCGCGCGTCGTGCCCGGGACGCGACGCGCTCGTGCGGGCCGGCGTCGACGTCGACGACCTGCGGGCCGCCGTCGAGGGCCGGTCCGCGGCCTGACTCAGGAGTCCGCGAGGCGCGCGGGGAACCCGCCCGTCGCGATCGGGCCCCAGCGCGTCGGCGTGATCCGCAGCAGGGACTTGCCCTGCTCCACCATCGCCCGGCGGTACTCGTCCCAGTCCGAGTGCTCGCCGGCGATGTTGCGGAAGTACTCCACGAGCGGCTCGACGGCCTCGGGCACGTCCAGCACCTCGCACGTGCCGTCCACCTGGATCCACGGCCCGTCCCACTCGTCCGACAGGACCACGACGCTGACGCGCTCGTCGCGGCGTGCGTTGTGGACCTTCGCTCGCTCGGGATAGGTCGAGACGACGAGGCGGCCGGAGTCGTCGACGCCGCCGGTGACGGGGGAGGCCTGCGGAGCGCCGTCGCGGCGACGCGTGAGGAGGACGAAGCGGTGCCGGGGACGGACGAAGTCGAGCATCTCGTCGCGGTCGACGGGGGTGTTCGTGGCGATGGATCGGGCCATGGGACGCATCTTGGTACGAAGGGGCCGCCGCGGCGACCGCAACGAAGAAGGGCCCGCCCCTCAGGACGGACCCTCGTCGCGGTGCCCCCGGCAGGATTCGAACCTGCGCTCCCGCCTCCGGAGGGCGGTGCTCTATCCCCTGAGCTACGGGGGCCCGTCGTGTCGCGTGGACAACGCGACAGTCAACGGTAGCGCACGAGTAGCGTTGTCCTCGTGCCCCCCACCGTGCTGGTCGTCGACGACACCCCGTCGATCCGGTTCCTCATCCGCACCAATCTCGAGCTGGCCGGCTTCGAGGTGACCGAGGCCTCCGACGGGCAGGACTGCCTCGACATCCTGGCGGCCGCCGAGACGCTCCCGGACGTCGTCACGATGGACATGGTCATGCCCCGCATGGACGGCGTCACGGCCATCACCCGCATCCGGGCCAACCCGGACTACGCCGGGATCGGCCTGGTCATGGTGTCTACGCAGAGCCAGCAGATCGACATGAACCGCGCCGCCGCGGCCGGCGTCGACGAGTACGTCATCAAGCCGTTCGACCCCGACGTGCTCGTCGAGGCGGTGCGCCGGGTCCACGAATCTCGGCGGTAGCGCAGGCCGATAGGCTTGACCGGTGACCCCCGAGCAGCTCTCCGACACCATCGTCCGCGCCCTGACGTCCCTCGTGGACGCGGGCCGCGTGACCCTTCCCGACGCGCTTCCCACGGCGGTGCGCGTCGAGCGACCGAAGGTCAAGGAGCACGGCGACTACGCCACCAACATCGCGCTGCAGCTGGGCAAGAAGGCCGGCATGAACCCCCGTGAGTTCGCCGACCTGCTGGCGGCCGAGCTCGGCGCCACGGACGGCATCGCCGGGGCCGAGGTCGCCGGTCCCGGCTTCCTCAACATCCGCGTCGCCGCGGGCGCCCAGGGCGAGATCGCCCGACACGTCCTCGAGGCGGGCCGGGGCTACGGCCGCAACGACACGTACGCCGGCGAGCGGATCAACCTCGAGTTCGTCAGCGCCAACCCGACCGGCCCGATCCACATCGGCGGCGTCCGCTGGGCGGCCGTGGGCGACTCGCTGGGCCGGCTGCTCGAGTTCAGCGGCGGCGACGTCACCCGCGAGTACTACTTCAACGACCACGGCGCCCAGATCGACCGCTTCGCGCGGTCGCTGCTGGCGTCGGCGCGCGGCGAGGCGACCCCCGAGGACGGCTACGGCGGCCAGTACATCCACGACATCGCCGCCACGATCACGGCCAAGCATCCCGATGCGGCCACGCTGCCCGACGACGAGGCGCACGAGCTGTTCCGCGCCGAGGGCGTCGCGCTGATGTTCGCCGAGATCAAGGCGAGCCTGCACGACTTCGGCGTCGACTTCGACGTGTACTTCCACGAGAACGACCTGCACGAGTCCGGTGCCGTCGAGCGCGCCATCGCGCGGCTGACCGAGCTGGGCAAGATGTACGAGTCCGACGGCGCGCAGTGGCTGCGCACGTCCGACTACGGCGACGACAAGGACCGCGTCGTCATCAAGTCCGACGGGCAGCCGGCCTACATCTCCGGCGACCTGGCGTACTACCTCGACAAGCGCGAGCGCGGCTTCGACCGGTCGATCATCATGCTCGGCGCGGACCACCACGGCTACGTGGCCCGCATGATGGCGATGTGCGCGGCGTTCGGCGACACCCCGGGCGTCAACCTCGAGATCCTCATCGGCCAGATGGTCAACCTGCTCCGCGACGGCCAGCCGCTGCGCATGAGCAAGCGCGCCGGGACCGTCATCACGCTCGAGGACCTCGTCGACGCGATCGGCGTGGACGCGGCGCGGTACGCGCTGGCGCGGTACTCGACCGACTCCACGATCGACCTCGACCTCGACCTGTGGGCGAGCGCCAGCAACGACAACCCCGTGTACTACGTCCAGTACGCCCACGCGCGGCTCTCGTCGATCCTGCGCAACGGCCGCGACCTGGGCCTCGAGGCCGACCTGGCCGCGTTCGACCCGTCGCTGCTGGTCGAGGAGCGCGCCGGCGACCTGCTGCGCGCTCTGGCCGAGTTCCCGCGCGTCGTCCAGCGCGCCGCCGAGCTGCGCGAGCCGCACCGCATCGCGCGGTACCTCGAGGACACGGCCTCCACGTTCCACAAGTTCTACGACGAGTGCCGCGTGCTGCCCCAGGGCGACGAGGAGCCCACCGACACCCACCGCGCCCGCCTCGTGCTGGTCGCGGCCACCCGCCAGGTCGTCGCGAACGGCCTGGGCCTGCTGGGCGTCTCGGCGCCGGAACGGATGTGACGATGCGATCGCACGAGGCCGGTGCCCTGCACGGCCAGGCGGGCACGCGCGGCCCCGAGTGGCTGCGCGAGCCCGACGACGCCAACCAGCTCGTCCCGCACCTGTGGTCCGCCAATGTCAGCAAGGTCGACGGCGTCCTGACGGTGGCCGGCGAGACCGCCACCGAGCTCGCGCAGGAGTTCGGCACGCCGCTCTACGTCGTCGACGAGGACGACTTTCGCGGACGGGCGCGCGCCTTCAAGGCGGCGTTCCCGACGGCGGACGTCTACTACGCCGGCAAGGCGTTCCTGTGCGTCGCGACGGCGCGCTGGATCGCCGAGGAGGGCCTCAACCTCGACGTGTGCACGGGCGGCGAGCTCGCGGTCGCGCTGCGCGCGGAGTTCCCGCCCGAGCGCATCGGCCACCACGGCAACAACAAGTCGGTGGCCGAGCTGCGCCGTTGCCTCGAGGTCGGCGTGGGCCGCATCGTGATCGACTCCTTCGAGGAGATCGAGCGGCTCGGCGCGCTGACGGCCGAGCTCGGCGTGCGCGCGCCCGTCATGGTCCGCGTCACGGCGGGCGTCGAGGCGCACACCCACGAGTACATCTCCACGTCGCACGAGGACCAGAAGTTCGGCTTCTCGATCTCCGACGGCGCCGCCCTCGACGCCGTGCGCCGCGTCCTCGCGACGGAGGGGCTGGACTTCCTGGGCCTGCACTCGCACATCGGCTCGCAGATCTTCGTCACCGACGGCTTCGAGGTCGCCGCGCGACGCGTGCTGCGCCTGCACGACCAGATCGCCCGCGAGCTCGGCGTCACCGCGCCCGAGCTCGACCTCGGCGGCGGGTTCGGCATCGCCTACACGACCCAGGACGATCCGCGCGCGCCCGAGGACCTCGGCCGCGAGATCGTCAAGATCGTCACCGACGAGTGCGCCGCGCTCGGCGTCGAGGTGCCCCAGCTGTCGATCGAGCCGGGCCGCGCCATCGCCGGCCCGTCCACGTTCACGCTCTACGAGGTCGGCACGACGAAGGCCGTCGGCCTCGACGGCGGCGGCTCGCGCCTGTACGTCTCGGTCGACGGCGGCATGAGCGACAACATCCGTCCCGCGCTCTACGGGGCCGACTACTCGTGCACCCTCGCGTCGCGCGAGTCCGAGGCGCGACCCGCGCTGGCGCGCGTCGTCGGCAAGCACTGCGAGTCCGGTGACATCGTCGTGAAGTCCGAGTTCCTGCCGTCCGACATCGCGGCCGGCGACCTGCTCGCGGTGCCCGGCACGGGCGCCTACTGCCGCTCGCTGGCCAGCAACTACAACCACGTCCCGCGGGCCGCGGTGGTGGCGGTGCGCGACGGCGAGGCCCGGCTGATCCTGCGCCGCGAGACCGAGGAGGACCTGCTCCGCCTCGACGTGGAGTGACCTCGGTCGCCCTGGCTTGACCTCAACTGAGGTTGAGGTTGTCTGCTGGCGGGGAGTCCACTGAAGGAGAACCCATGCCAGTCCTGTGCCAGCACGTCCCCGAGGAGAGCCGCGCGTGAGCATCATCGAGCGCGAGCGGCTCTGGACGGGGCCGCAGGCCGCCGTCGTCGCCGGCGTCTTCTCGACCGCCTTCCTCTTCGCCTTCGAGGCGTACGCGATCGCGACGGCGCTGCCGCTCGTGGCCGACGACCTCGACGGGCTGCCCCTCGTCGGTGTCTCGTTCGCGATCATGCTGGCCGCGTCGGTCGTCACGATGACCGTGTCCGCCCCGTGGTGCGATCGCGAGGGCCCGACCGTCCCGCTGCTGACCGGCGTCGCCGGCTTCATCGCGGGGCTCGTCATCGCCGGCACGGCGCCCGCGATGGAGGTCTTCGTGCTGGGCCGCGCCGTCCAGGGCCTCGGCCAGGGACTGACGCTCGTGGCGCTCTACGTCCTCATCGGGCAGGCCTTCGACGAGCACGTCCGGCCGCGCGTCTTCGTCATCGTCACCTCCGCATGGGTGCTGCCCGCGCTGGTCGGCCCGCCGATCGCCGGGTGGATCGCCGAGACCGTCGGCTGGCGGTGGGCGGTCCTCGGCGCGATCGTCCCCGCGCTGCTCGCCGCCGCGCTGCTCTCGCCGGCGCTCGGCATGCCCGGCGCCCACGGGCACGTGCGGCTGAGCCCTCGGCGGCTCGGCCTCGCGACGGCCGCGGCCCTGTCCGTGCTGGCCGTCAGCGTCGGAGGCCAGCGCGGCTTCGCCGGCTGGTGGGCGCTCGTGGCCGCCGGCCTGCTCGCCGCCGTCCTGGCGGTGCCGCGACTGCTGCCCTCGGGCACCTGGACGGGCCGGCGCGGGCTGCCTGCGGTGATCGCCACGCGCGGTGTCGTGTCGCTGGCGTTCTTCGGCGTCGAGGCGTACCTCCCGCTCGCCCTGGTGGAGCACCGCGGCCTGACGCCGACGCAGGGCGGGATGGTCCTGACCGGGGGAGCGGTGCTGTGGTTCGGCGGGTCCTGGCTCGCGGCGAACGTCCCGGCGCTGGCGGACAAGCACCAGCGCGTCCGCCTCGGCGTCGCGCTCGTGGCCGTCGGCAGTGTCGCGGGCGGCCTCGTGCTGGTCGAGGCGGTGCCCCTGGCGGCGCTCGTCCTGCTGTGGCCGCTCGCGGGGCTGGGCATGGGGATGGCGACCTCCACGCTGTCGGTGCTGCTGCTGGAGACGGCGCCCGCCGGCGAGCACGGTGCCGCGAGCGCCGCGATGCAGACGAACGACGCCGTCGTGCAGGCGCTCGGCCTCGCCGTGGGCAGCGCCGTGTTCGCCGCGCTGCTCGCGCACTCGGGCGAGGCGGCGTTCGCCGTCGTGCTCGGGGCCTCGCCGGTCGTGGCCCTCGGCGCGCTCGTGCTGAGCGGCCGCCTGCGCGAGCGGTGAGCCGGGCGTGCGGGCGGGCGGGGGCGCCCGCACGTCTCGACCTCCGCGCCCCGGGTCCGGGGGCGGTCGGCGGCCGATAGGCTGACCCGGTGACCACGACCTCGCCCGAGGCTCCCCTCGGAGCCCGCCCGATCCGCATCGCGATGCTCGGCTGCGGTGTCGTCGGCACGGAGGTGGCCCGCTTCCTCGTGCGCGACGCCGAGGAGCTGGGCCGTCGCGTCGGCGCCCCCGTCGAGCTGGTCGGCATCGCCGTCCGCCGCCTCGAGCGCACGCGCGACCTCGACCTGCCGGCCGAGCTGTTCACCACCGACGCCCACGGGCTCGTGACGCGCGGCGACCTCGACGTCGTCATCGAGGTCATCGGCGGCATCGAGCCGGCCCGCGAGCTGATCCTCGCCGCCCTCGAGAACGGCGCGTCGGTCGTCACGGCCAACAAGGCGCTGCTCGCCGAGGACGGCGACACCCTCTACGAGGCGGCCGTGAAGGCCGAGCGCGACCTGTACTACGAGGCCGCCGTCGCCGGTGCCATCCCGATCGTGCGCCCGCTGCGCGAGTCCCTCGCCGGCGACCGCGTCGAGCGCGTGCTGGGCATCGTCAACGGCACCACCAACTTCATCCTCGACGCCATGACGTCGACCGGCGCCGGCTTCGACGAGGCGCTCGAGGAGGCCCAGCGCCTCGGGTTCGCCGAGGCCGATCCCACGGCCGACGTCGAGGGCTTCGACGCCGCCGCGAAGGCCGCGATCCTCGCCGGGCTGGCGTTCCACACCCGCGTCACGATCGGCGACGTGCACCGCGAGGGCATCACCGAGGTCACCGCCGCCGACGTCCGCTCGGCCGGCGAGATGGGCGGCGTCGTCAAGCTGCTCGCGATCTGCGAGATCAACGAGGACGGCACGGCCGTCTCGGCCCGCGTGCACCCGGCGATGATCCCGAGCACGCACCCGCTCGCCAGCGTGCGCGGCGCCTACAACGCCGTGTTCGTCGAGAGCGAGGCCGCGGGCCAGCTCATGTTCTACGGCCCCGGCGCCGGCGGCGCCCCCACGGCCAGCGCGGTCCTGGGCGACGTCGTCACGGTCGCGCGCCACCGGGTCGAGGGCGTCTTCGGCCCCGGCGAGACCGCCCACGCGCAGGTCGAGGTCCTCGACATCGGCCGCGCCCGCACCCGCTACCACGTCTCGATCGACGTCGACGACCGTCCGGGCGTGCTCGCCGCGGTCGCGCAGGCGTTCGCGGTCCACGACGTCTCGATCAAGACGGTCCGCCAGGAGGGCCGCGGCGACGACGCCCAGCTGGTCGTCGTCACCCACGAAGCAGACGATGCGGCCCTGGCCGCCACCGTCGGACAGATCCGCGAGCTCGAGATGGTGCGCGGGGTGTCGTCGGTCATGCGAGTCGAAGGAGTGTCGTGATGGCCAGCCCGTGGCGTGGAGTCATCGAGGAGTACCGGGACCGGATCCCGCTGGACGCCGGCGCGACGGTCGTGTCGCTCGGCGAGGGCGGCACGCCGCTCATCCACTCGCCGTGGCTGTCCGGCGTCGTCCGCGGTGACGTCTTCGTCAAGGTCGAGGGCGACAACCCCACGGGCTCCTTCAAGGACCGCGGCATGACGACCGCCATCACGGCCGCGCTGGCCGACGGAGCGAAGGCCGTCGTGTGCGCCTCCACCGGCAACACCTCGGCGTCGATGACGGCGTACGCGGCGCGCGCGGGCCTGACCCCCATCGTGCTCGTCCCGCAGGGCAAGATCGCCGCGGGCAAGATGGCCCAGGCCGTCATGCACGGCGGCGACATCATCCAGGTCCGCGGCAACTTCGACGACTGCCTCAACATGTCGCGCGGCCTCGCCAAGGAGTACCCGGTCGCGCTGGTCAACTCGGTCAACCCGATGCGCCTCGAGGGCCAGAAGACCGCCGCCTTCGAGATCGTCGACGTTCTGGGCAAGGCGCCCGACATCCACGTGCTCCCCGTCGGCAACGCGGGCAACATCAGCGCGTACTGGAAGGGCTTCGTGGAGTACCACGAGTCCGGCGACGCCTCCTCGCGCCCGCAGATGTGGGGCTTCCAGGCCGCCGGCGCCGCGCCCATCGTGCGTGGGCAGGTCGTCACCGAGCCCGAGACCGTCGCCACCGCGATCCGCATCGGCAACCCGGCCTCGTGGACCCTCGCGGAGGACGCCCGCGACCAGAGCGGCGGCCGCATCGACGCCGTCACCGACGAGCAGATCCTGCAGGCGCAGCGCGAGCTGGGCCGTCACGAGGGCATCTTCGTCGAGCCGGCCTCCGCCGCCGGCGTCGCCGGCCTGCTGGCCGCCGCGGCGAAGGGCGAGGTGCCCGAGGGCCTCACGATCACGATCACCGTCACGGGCCACGGCCTCAAGGACATCGACACGCCGCTGGCCGAGATCGGCTCGGTCGTCGACACCGTCGTCGACGCGGACGTGCACGCCGCGGCCGAGGCGGCCGGGCTCTGATGCCGTTCGTCGACGGGCCGGTCACCGTCCGGGTGCCCGCCACGAGCGCCAACCTGGGCCCGGGCTTCGACTCCCTGGGACTCGCGCTCACGTGGTTCGACGAGGTCACGGCCGAGGCCACCGGTGCCGGCCTGACGTTCGACATCGAGGGCGAGGGCGCCGACGAGGTGCCCCGCGACGAGTCGCACCTGCTGTACCGCGCGATGGACGCGGCGTTCGACCTGCTCTCGGAGAAGCCGGACGGACTGCACCTGACGTGCCGCAACACGATCCCGCACGGCCGCGGCCTCGGGTCCTCGGCGGCCGCGATCGCGGCAGGCGTGCTGCTGGCGCGCGCGCTCGTCGTCGGGGGAGAGGACCGCGTCGACGACACGACGCTCTTCGGCCTGGCCACCGACCTCGAGGGCCACCCCGACAACGTCGCCCCCGCCCTGCGCGGCGGCTTCACGATCTCGTGGATCGAGGGCGCGGCGCCCGAGGTCCTGCGCCTCGACGTCGACGTGCCGATCACGGTGTTCGTGCCGCCGGCGCCCGTCTCCACCGAGCTCGCGCGCGGGCTGCTGCCCGAGACGGTGCCGCACGGCGACGCCGCGTTCTCGGCCGGCCGCGCCGCGCTGCTGGTCGCCGCGCTGACGTCGGCGCCCGAGCGGCTCATCTCGGCCACCGAGGACCGGCTGCACCAGACCTATCGCGCCGAGGCCATGCCCGACTCCTACAAGCTCGTGCGCCAGCTGCGCGTCGAGGGCGTCCCGGCGGTCATCTCCGGCGCGGGCCCGACGGTGCTCGCGTTCGCCCAGGGACTCGAGGACTGGACCCCGGAAGGATGGGAGCGCAGGGAGCTGGGCGTGTCGCCGCACGGCGCACACGTGGTGTCCTGACCCCGTGTTAGAGTGGGAAATGTCGGAGTTCGAGTTCCTCTCCCCGACACCATGCCACTTCTGAGCCCGTCGGATACGGGCGCTCCTGTACGCGACGTCAGTCCTCCTGACTGAGCGCCGAGACAGGACCGTGGCCTCCCGATAAGGACAACGTGTGACGGAATCAACCACGGTCGATCCCACTCCCGCGGACGGTGCCGAGAAGGCTCCCGCGAAGGCCCCCCGCAAGACCGGGGGTGCGCTCGGCGGCAAGGTGATCGCCGAGCTCCAGGAGATCGCCGCCGGCCTCGGCATCGAAGGTGCCGCCAAGATGCGCAAGGGCCAGCTGATCGACGCCATCAAGGCCGCCCGCGGTGACGCCAAGCCGGCCGAGGCGCCGCGCGCCAGCCAGGACACCCTCCCCGACGTGGCGCCCGAGCCGAAGGCCACGCGCCGCGGCCGTGCCCCCAAGGCCGCGAAGGCCGAGCCGGTCGCCGAGACGCAGGAGAAGCCGGCCGAGCAGCCGCAGGCCGAGCGCGCCGACCAGGGCGAGCGGCCGGAGAAGGCCCCCAAGGCCGACCAGCAGGACACGCCGGACACGGCGGACGCCACGTCCGGCCGGTCCGAGAAGCAGGACAAGCCCGAGAAGGCCGAGAAGTCGGACGAGCAGGGCGACAAGCGCGAGGGCCGCCAGGGCGGCGAGCGCAACCGCGACCGCAACCGCGGCGAGGGCCAGGACCGCAACCGCGGCGAGGGCGACCGCAACCGCCAGGGCGGCGAGCAGGGCGACCGCAACCGCCAGGGCGGCGAGCAGGGCGACCGCGGCCAGGGCAACCGGAACCGCAACGAGCGGAACGACCGCAACGACCGCAACGACCGCAACCAGGACGACGAGGGCGGCCGTCGCCGCAACCGTCGCGGTCGCAACCGGGGCGGCAGCCGCACCCTCGACGACAACCCGACCTACACCGAGGACGACGTGCTCGTCCCCGCCGCGGGCATCCTCGACATCCACGACAACTACGCGTTCGTGCGCACCACGGGCTACCTGCCCAGCGAGAACGACGTCTACGTCTCGATGTCGCTCGTGCGCAAGCTCGGCCTGCGCCGCGGTGACGCGATCACCGGCCAGGTGCGCCAGCCCCGCGAGGGCGAGCGCAAGGAGAAGTTCAACCCGATGGTCAAGGTCGACTCGGTCAACGGGATGGACGCCGACGAGGCCAAGCGCCGCGTCGACTTCTCCAAGCTCACGCCGCTCTACCCCTCCGAGCGCCTGCGCCTCGAGAGCCAGGCCGGTGGCCTGACCGGTCGGGTCATCGACCTCGTGTCGCCGATCGGCAAGGGCCAGCGTGGCCTGATCGTCTCGCCGCCCAAGGCGGGCAAGACGATGGTCATGCAGCAGGTCGCCAACGCGATCACCGAGAACAACCCCGAGTGCCACCTGATGATCGTCCTCGTCGACGAGCGTCCCGAGGAGGTCACCGACTTCCAGCGCACCGTCAAGGGCGAGGTCATCGCCTCGACGTTCGACCGTCCCGCCGCCGACCACACGACGGTCGCCGAGCTGGCCATCGAGCGCGCGAAGCGCCTCGTCGAGCTCGGTCACGACGTGGTCGTGCTGCTCGACGGCATCACCCGCCTGGGCCGCGCCTACAACCTGGCCGCGCCCGCGTCGGGCCGCATCATGTCCGGTGGCGTCGACTCCTCGGCGCTGTACCCGCCGAAGAAGTTCTTCGGTGCGGCGCGCAACATCGAGGACGGCGGCTCGCTGACCATCCTGGCGACCGCGCTCATCGAGACCGGCTCGCGCATGGACGAGGTGATCTTCGAGGAGTTCAAGGGCACCGGCAACTGGGAGCTGCGCCTGCGCCGCGAGTTCGCCGACAAGCGCATCTTCCCGGCGATCGACGTCGAGGCCTCCAGCACGCGCCGTGAGGAGCTGCTCATGGCCCGCGACGAGCTCGCCATCGTGTGGAAGCTGCGCCGCCTGCTCTCGGGCCTCGAGGGCCAGCAGGGCCTCGAGCTCATCCTGGGCAAGCTCAAGAAGACGCAGAACAACGTCGAGTTCCTCATGGAGCTCAACAAGACGATGCCCGGCGCCACCAACGACGGCAACTGATCGTCCCGGCTCACGCCGCAGCACGAAGGCCCGGTCCCCGTGAGGGGCCGGGCCTTCGTCGCTAGGCTCGCCGCATGACCACCGCTTGGGACTTCAGCGCCACCACCATCGACGGGATCGAGCAGCAGCTCGCCGACTACCGCGGCAAGGTCGCGCTGGTCGTCAACACGGCCTCGCAGTGCGGCTTCACGCCGCAGTACGGCCCGTTGCAGGACCTGTACGACCAGTACGCCTCGCGCGGTTTCGTCGTGCTGGGCTTCCCGTGCGACCAGTTCGGCCACCAGGAGCCGGGCACCGAGGACGAGATCTCCACGTTCTGCGAGTCGCAGTTCGGCGTCAGGTTCCCGATGTTCGCCAAGGTCGACGTCAACGGCAAGGACGCCCACCCGCTCTACCAGTGGCTCAAGTCCGAGAAGTCGGGCGTGCTGGGCGGCGCCATCAAGTGGAACTTCACCAAGTTCCTGGTCGACCCCGAGGGCAACGTGGTCAAGCGCTACGGCTCCACGACGAAGCCGCAGGACATCGCGAAGGACATCGAGGCGCTGCTGCCGGCCTGACCGGCGGGCGTCAGGCCTCGGGGTTCTTGCGCCGGCGGCCGGGGTTGCGGCGCTCCTCCGGCAGGATGATCGTGCGGCGCTCGATGGGGCGCAGCTGCTCGTCCTTCTCCTTCCACGCGTCGTCGGCCCGCTCGCGGCGTGCGCTCGTGGCGGTCAGGATCGACACGATCATGAGGACGAGCCACGTCAGCCCGGCGACGAGCGCGACGGCGACGAGCACCGTGATCGCGCGGCTCGTGCCGTACTCGGTGGCGATGTACATGCTCGCGGCTCCGACCACGACGAGCAGCACCAGCGAGATGGCGATGGTCTTGAGGCGGCCGGAGTTCATGGTCGTCATAGTAAGCCCCGCCGGCACCGTGCCGACCAGCGGGAACAGATCGGACCCGATTTGGGTTATGCCAGTGCCGAATGGCAGAATCGATCCCTGGTTCCGGTTCACGGGACGCGCCCGCGTCCTGACCCGGCGGCCGCACGAGAGGACATCATGAAGAAGGACATCCACCCCACCTACGTGGAGACCCAGGTCACCTGCACCTGTGGCAACTCGTTCACGACCCGCAGCACCGCCGCCGACGGCGTCGTGCGCGCCGACGTGTGCTCGGCGTGCCACCCGTTCTACACGGGCAAGCAGAAGATCCTCGACACCGGCGGCCGCGTGGCCCGGTTCGAGAAGCGCTACGGCAAGAAGTAAGGCTTCTCCGGCGCCGGCTTCTCCGTCACGGAGAGGTCGGCGCCGTTGTCGTGTCCGGAGACAGTCGAGGCAGGTGAGGTCATGTTCGAAGCCGTGGAGACCCTGATCGAGGAGCACGGCCGCCTCGAGCAGCGCATGGCCGATCCCGCCGTGCACGCCGATCCGAGGCTCGCGCGCGACCTCGGCCGGCGGTACGCACAGCTGACGGCGATCGTGCGCACGTACCGCGAGTGGCGCGAGGCCGCCGAGGACCTCGTCGCGGCGCAGGAGTTGCACATGGAGGACGAGGCCGCTGAGCTCGAGCGCCGCGTCCCCGAGCTGGCCGCCCGCCTCGAGCGCATGCTTGTGCCGCGCGACCCAGCCGACGACAAGGACGTCATCCTCGAGATCAAGGGCGGCGAGGGCGGCGAGGAGTCCGCTCTGTTCGCCGGCGACCTGCTGCGCATGTACTCGCGCTTCGCCGAGCAGCACGGCTGGAAGGTCGAGATCCTCGACGCCACCGACACGGCGCTGGGCGGCTACAAGTCCGTGACCGCCGCCGTGAAGGCCAAGGGCACGCCCGAGCCGGGGGAGGCCCCGTACGCGATGCTCAAGTTCGAGGGCGGCGTGCACCGCGTCCAGCGGGTCCCGGTGACCGAGTCGCAGGGCCGCATCCACACGTCCGCGGCCGGCGTGCTCGTCCTGCCCGAGGCCGAGGACGTCGACGTCCAGATCAACGACAACGACCTGCGCATCGACGTCTTCCGCTCGTCCGGTCCCGGCGGCCAGAGCGTCAACACGACCGACTCGGCCGTGCGGATCACCCACCTGCCCACCGGCATCGTGGTGAGCTGCCAGAACGAGAAGTCGCAGCTGCAGAACAAGGAGCAGGCGCTGCGGATCCTGCGCTCGCGCCTGCTCGACGCGGCGCAGGCCGAGGCCGACGCGCAGGCCTCCGACGCCCGCCGCTCGCAGGTGCGCACGGTGGACCGCTCCGAGCGCGTCCGCACCTACAACTTCCCCGAGAACCGGATCTCGGACCACCGCACGGGCTTCAAGGCCTACAACCTCGACCAGGTCATGGACGGGGCGCTCGACGACGTCATCGGCTCGCTCGTCGAGGCGGACCTCGCCGAGCGGCTCGCGGCGCTGGAGGAGGGCGCGTGAGCACGCGCCGGCTGCTCGAGGAGTCCGCGGCCACGCTGGAGGACGCCGGCGTCGCCTCGCCGCGCCACGACGCCGAGGTGCTGCTGAGCCACGTCACGGGCATGCCTCGCGCGCTGCTCACGCTGACCGCGCGCGTGGACGATGCGCAGCGCCGCACGTACCTCGAGATGATCGCCGCCCGGGCCCGCCGAGTGCCGCTGCAGCACATCACGGGCTCGGCCGCGTTCCGCCACGTCGACCTCGAGGTCGGCCCGGGCGTCTTCGTCCCGAGGCCCGAGACCGAGCTGCTCGCGGGCTGGGCGATCGACTCGGCGCGCGAGGTCCTGGCACAGGGTCGCCAGCCCGTGGTGGTCGAGCTGTGCGCCGGCTCCGGCGCGATCTCGCTCTCGGTCGTGCACGAGGTGCCCGAGGCCCGCGTGCACGCGGTCGAGCTCGACGAGTCCGCCTACGGCTGGGCAGTGCGCAACCTCGACGGCACGGGGGTGGACCTGCGCCGCGGCGACATGGCCGACGCGTTCACCGACCTCGACGGCGAGGTGGACGTCGTGGTCGTCAACCCGCCGTACATCCCGCTCGACGCCTGGGAGTCCGTCGCGCCCGAGGCGCGCGACCACGACCCCGACCTGGCGCTGTGGTCCGGCGACGACGGCCTGGACGCGATGCGGGTCGTCGAGCAGGTCGCGTGGCGCCTGCTCCGGCCGGGCGGCGTGGTGGGCGCCGAGCACGCCGACGCCCAGGGCGAGTCCGCCCCGGCCGTCTTCACGCCCCGCTGGGCCGAGGTCCGCGACCACCGCGACCTCGCCGACCGCCCCCGCTACGTCACCGCCCGCCGTCCCTGACCCGACGTTCGCCCTCCTGAAGCGCGAGTGGCGCAAATTCGCCCGCCACTCGACGAGTGGCGGGCATCTTTGCGCCACTCGCGACCCCGGTGTGCGCCACTGGAGGGTCAGGACCGCCGCGACCTCGGTGGTGACGACCGGACGAATCGCGCCATCCGCCGTTCCAAGGCACGCATCCCGTCCGCCGTCAGGCTCGACGCCGAGACGGCAGCGCGGGCGTCCGCCGCGTTGAACGCACCAGGACGACCCAGCGCCTCGGAGGCCATCCGCACGATCTCCTCGGGCTGCCGGCAGATCTCGACGAACGTCCAGCCCGCGCGCTGGATGCCCCACCCGTGCAGTGAACGCTCGCGCCGCAGGTCTCTGCGGTGGGTCCGCGGGTCGCGGTGGTCGGCTCCGTCGAACTCGGGCGCGTAGGACGTCCCGCGCACGCGAAGGTCGAGCCGCAGGACGAGGGTTCCGTCACGGTCACGCAGCTCGACCTGGCTGTCGACGTCGATGCCGCTGAGGGTGTGCACCAGGCGCAGCGCGGACTCACCGGCCGATTCGCTGCGTCCGTCGCTGTACAGCAGCGCCCGGCGAAGCGTCCGGACACCGCGGCGACCCGGAACCAGGGCCTCGCGCAGGTGCGGCAGCGTCGTGTCCCCGGCGGCCAGGGCGGAGTCGATGACCGTGACGAGGTCCAGCAGGCTCAGCGTCTCGGCGAGCTCGACGACCGTCCACTCCGCCGACGCGATCGTGACCCCGTCCAGCGAGGTCCGGTGGCGAGGCGGGATGGCGCACCGGCGGACGTAGACGCCACGGCGGTCGAGGTGCGGAGCATTACCGTCGGTGCAGACGATGACGGGGACGTCGAGGCCGCGTGGGAGTGCCCAGCCGCGCAGCGCCGCCGCGGTCACGTGGGTGGCGACGGCGTCGCGCGGCATGACGCGCAGCGCGGCGAGCGTGCGGGTGCGCAGGTCCGTCGCGCTGGCCGCCGTCGCGACGCCGTTGACGGGATGGGCGAAGGACCGGCTCCGCAGCTGCTTGACGGTCAGTCCGTGCTCGGCGGCGGCTCGGTGCAGGATGGGCTCCATCGCGCCAGCCTCGAGGCTCGACGGGCCGGCGTCGACTGCTGATCCACAGGTGTCGCCGAGTGGCGCTAACGGGGGTCGCGAGTGGCGCGGAAACGCCCGCCACTCGACGAGTGGCGGGCACTTTTGCGCCACTCGCGTGAACAGGGGCGCGGCAGGTCAGGCGACGCGGGCGCGGCCGGAG
Source organism: Aeromicrobium jepli (assembly GCF_047246605.1). NCBI lineage: Bacteria > Bacillati > Actinomycetota > Actinomycetes > Propionibacteriales > Nocardioidaceae > Aeromicrobium > Aeromicrobium jepli. Next base: position 68,080 of record NZ_JBFOKO010000010.1, on the reverse strand, counting down.
TCGGCGATGCGGAACAGGCCCCAGGCGATGCCGACGAGGCCGACGGCCTGGACGGTGAGCGCGAGCGGGTTGGTCGGCAGGGTCTCGTCGAACAGCAGGGCGCCCAGCAGGATCGACAGCAGCACCGACGTCACGTTCAGGACGGGCATCGAGTGCGAGAGGCGGGACAGCTGGTAGGCGCGCTGGTTGAGCGACATCGCCAACAGCGCACAGCCCAGCAGCACCCACGGCGACCACGTGGCCAGGAACCCGACGATGCCGTGGTCGGAGATCGCCGTGCCGACGACCTTCATGAGGCAGGCCGTGATGCCGAAGAGCATGCCCGCGGTCATGCCGAGGACGAACGCCGCGACACCGCGCCGGGGCAGCTGGTTCCCGAAGCGGGTGACGACGAGCGCGATGACGACGCCGGTGCCGGCGACCGTGAGCATCCATGCGGTGGGCGCGTCACGCCCGTCGTGGCTCCGGTCCGCCACGGACACGACGGCGATGAGCGACGCGATCGTGACGACGACCCCGATGATCTCGCGCGCCTCGGGCAGGCGGCGGTCCAGCACGGAGCGCACCACGACGGCGAGCACGACGCCCAGCAGGATGATCGGCTGCACGAGCGACAGCGTTCCGAGGTTCAGCGCGACGGCGTGCAGCAGCCAGGCGACGAGCCCGATCGAGCTTCCCGCCAGCCAGCGCGGACTGCGCAGCAGCTGCAGCAGGACCAGCAGCGGATGCGTCACCGTCAGCTGCACGCGCCCGGCGGCCAGGTGCTGGAACGAGGTCGAGAAGGCGAAGCCCAGCGCCGAGCAGAGCGCGAGGGTGGCCGCGAGGGCGGGGGAGGGGGTCATGGCCGGCGAGCCGCCGGGCCCGCGACCACCGCTTCAGGAGAGCACATCAGCACGATCGTATCCGCGGGGCACCAAGCGACCGCACGCATGGGTGAGGTCGGCGCCCCCTAATCTTGGGCGTATGAGGTTCGACTGCTCCACGGATCTGGACGCCGCCGTCGACGCCGCCAGCGCGGCGCTCCGGGACGGGGCTCTCGTGGTGCTGCCGACGGACACGGTCTACGGCGTGGGCGCCGACGCGTTCGACCCGGCCGCGGTGGCGCGCCTGCTCGAGGCGAAGGGCCGCGGCCGCGACATGCCGCCGCCGGTGCTCATCGCCGACCCCGCCACGCTGGATGCCCTCGTCGCCGAGCGCCCGCCGTCGTGGCTGCAGTCGATGCTCGACGAGCTGTGGCCCGGACCCCTCACCGTGGTGCTGCGCGCGCAGCCTTCGCTGACCTGGGACCTGGGCGAGACCCACGGCACGGTCGCCGTCCGCGTGCCCGACGACGAGCGCGCCCGCGCGGTCCTGCGCCAGGCCGGCCCCACGGCCGTCAGCAGCGCCAACCTCAGCGGCCGACCCGCCGCCACGAGCGTCGACGAGGCCGAGGCGATGCTGGGGGAGTCCGTCGCGGTCTACCTCGACGGTGGTCCCTCGGCCGGCTCCACACCCTCCACGATCCTCGACGTCACCGGTCCCGTGCCGCGCGTGCTGCGCCAGGGTGCCGTCGACCTGGCCACGCTGCATCGGTTCAACAACACGATCGAGCCGGCCGGGGGCGGAGCCGGTGCGTGAGTACCTCGTCATCTTCGGCGTCGCGATCGGCGTGGCCTACCTGCTGTCGTCGATCGCTCGCCAGACCGCCCAGCAGCTCGGCGCCGTCGCCAAGGTGCGCGACCGCGACGTCCACGCGATCCCGACGCCGTACTTCGGCGGGCCGGCGATGCTCGGCGGGCTCCTCGCGGCGTACCTGACCGCGACCCACCTGCCGTTCCTGTCGATGGGCGACGAGTCCCTCTACGCCGACGTGCGCGCCGTCCTCGTCGGCGGGATGGTCATCTGCCTCGTCGGCATCATCGACGACCTGTTCGAGCTCGACGCGCTCAGCAAGTTCGCCGGACAGGTGCTCGCCGGCGTCATCACGGTGGCGATGGGCCTGCACTTCGTCTACCTGCCGTTGCCGAACACGTACCTCGGCCTGGACCAGGCGCAGGCGATGATCCTGACGGTCTTCCTCATCGTCGCCACCGCCAACGCGATGAACTTCGTCGACGGCCTCGACGGCCTCGCCGCGGGCATGGCGGCCATCGGCTCGATCGCGTTCTTCGTCTACGCCTTCACGCTGGCCGTCGAGAACGGCGAGACCCGCGCCGTCGCCACCGCGATCCTCACGATCAGCCTCGCCGGCGCGTGCCTGGGCATCCTGCCGCACAACTTCTTCCCGGCCCGCATGTTCATCGGCGACTCCGGCTCGATGCTGCTGGGCTTCGTCCTGGCGTGCTCGTCGATCAGCCTCACCGGCCAGTTCCCGGCCACGAGCCTGTCCGAGGGCATCGGCGGGGCCGAGTCCAGCCTGCTGCCCGCGGCGATCCTGCCCCTCGTGCTGCCGATCGCGATCCTCACCGTGCCGTTCCTGGACATGGGGCTGGCCGTGCTGCGCCGCACGCGCGCCGGCCGCTCGCCGTTCAGCCCGGACAAGATGCACCTGCACCACCGGCTGCTCGAGATCGGCCACTCGCACCGTCGCGCGGTCCTGCTGATGTACGCCGGAGCCGCGCTCGTCGCGTTCGGCGTCGTCGCGATCGGCCTGTTCAGCGGCTGGCAGCTGTTCGTCGCGATCGCGCTGCTGACCGCGCTCGTGGCCGCCGCGATCTTCCTGCTGCCCCGTCTCGAGAAGAAGGTCTGGTCATGAGTCGTCGTCGTCTCGCCCCGTGGGGCGCTCTCGCGGCGATCGCCGTCTGTGCCGTGGTCGCGGCGCTCGTCGCCGGGGGACCGGGCCTGCTGGGCGCGCTCATCGGCGGCGGCGTCGTGATGCTGTTCTTCGGCGCGACGCCCACGGTGCTCGGCCCCGTCGCCAAGGCGACGCCCACGCTGTCGCTGCTGTTCGCGATGATCTTCTTCGTCACCAAGGTCGTGGCGCTGCTGGCGCTGTTTCTCGTCCTGCAGCGCTCGGCGGGGGAGTCCGGGCCGATCGACCCCGAGTCGGTGTCGGTCACCGTCATCGCCACGACGCTCGCCTGGCTGTTCCTGCGCGTGCTCGACGCGACCCGTGAGCGCACCCCCGTCTACGACCTCCCCGAGCGTCACGACGAGGGCGATTCGGCCCGTTCCTGACGCGAAAAACGGCCCCGACCCGCGTGCGCGAGGCCGTTCGCCCGGGCCGAGTGAAAAGTTTCACGACCTGCCTGCAGAGGATGCAAGCGGGCCTGATAGATTCAAGGGGCGATGAACGACACACCCCCACCGCAGGATCCGTGGGTCGCCTTCGGGCGAGTGACTGCGGGTGTGATCTTCTACGGTGGGGCGGGCTTCCTGCTCGATCGCTGGTGGGACACGTCGTTCATGGTCGCCATCGGAGTCGTGGTCGGTGCCGCACTGGGCATCTACACCGTCTTCATGGCGCAGCGCGAGAGCTGACCAGCGAACTGCCGACCGACGTCGGGCCGACAGGGCCCAGCGCCACAGAAGGGTGAACGATTGTCCACCGTGACGACCGCCGTGCTGAACGCCGCCTCGGGCTCCGGGGAGGGCTTCGCCGCCCCCGGACCCGCCAGCTTCGAACTGCCGCCGGTCTTCTCGATCGGTGGGCTCGACGTCACCAAGCCGATGCTGCTGCTGATCCTGTCGGTGCCGCTCATCGTGGGCTTCTTCTGGGCCGCCTCGAAGAACAAGGCCGTCGTTCCCGGCCGCCTGCAGTTCGCCGGCGAGTACGTCTACGGCTTCGTCCGCAACGGCGTCGCGCGTGACTCGATCGGCTCGCACGACTACCTCCGGTTCGTGCCGCTGCTGTTCGCGCTGTTCACGTTCGTCCTGGTGAACAACTACTTCAGCCTCATCCCGTTCCTGCAGTTCCCCTCGTTCTCGCGCTTCGGCTTCGTCGTGCCGATCGCCCTGCTCGTGTGGGTCATCTACAACGGCGTCGGCATCGCCAAGCACGGCTTCGGCGGCTACCTCAAGGCCGTGACCGTCCCCGGCGGCATCAAGGGCCCGATCCTGCTGCTGATCATCCCGCTGGAGTTCCTCTCCACGATCCTCGTCCGCCCCGCGACGCTGGCACTGCGTCTCTTCGCCAACATGTTCGCCGGCCACCTGCTGCTGATCCTGTTCGCGACCGGTGCGGCCTACCTCATCCTCGACTCGGGCAACCCGTGGTACGCGCCGGTCGGCGTGCTGTCCTTCATCATGGGCATCCTCGTGAGCTTCCTCGAGCTGCTGGTCCTGTTCCTGCAGGCCTACGTCTTCACCCTGCTGACCGCGATGTACATCGGTGGGGCACTCGCCGACGAGCACTGATGCGTCGGACCACAACTGCATAGCCCTCAGTTTTCGCACACCGACGGCGCGTCCCGCGTCGCCAACGAAAGGAAAAACCGTGGACCTCTCCGGCTCCATGAACATGATCGGCTACGGCCTGGCCGCCATCGGCCCGGGCATCGGCATCGGTCTGATCTTCGCCGCCTACATCAACGGCGTGGCGCGTCAGCCCGAGGCTCAGAGCCGCCTCCAGTCGATCGCGATCCTCGGCTTCGCCCTTGCCGAGGCCCTGGCCATCATCGGCATCGCGCTCGCCTTCGTCCTCTGACCACGTCAGGAACTGACTGATGTACTCCACGATTCTCGCCTCGGCTGCCGAGGGCGAGGAGCACAACCCGCTGGTGCCGATCCTCTCCGAGGTCGTGCTGTCGCTGGTTGTCTTCGCGATCCTCTACTGGCTGGTGCGCAAGTTCATCGTTCCGAACTTCGAGAAGGCCTACGCCGAGCGGACGGCTGCCATCGAGGGCGGCATCGAGGAAGCGCAGTCGGCCCAGAAGGAGGCCCAGGCCGCGCTCGAGCAGTACACGGCGCAGCTGGCCGAGGCTCGTCACGAGGCTGCGGCCATCCGCGAGGAGGCCCGCGAGCAGGGTGCGCAGATCGTCGTCGAGATGCGCGAGCAGGCTCAGGCCGAGTCCGCCCGCATCATCTCCGCGGCGCAGGCGCAGATCGCCGCTGAGCGTCAGCAGGCGATCGCCCAGCTCAAGACCGAGGTCGGCGGCATGGCCACGGATCTGGCCAGCCGGATCGTGGGCGAGTCCCTCGCCGACACCGACGCCCAGCGACGGAGCGTCCAGCGCTTCATCGACGAGCTCGAGGGGTCGGCCAACTGATGCGTGGATCGTCTGCCAAGTCACTCGACGCGACCCTGGACGCGGTCTCCGCTGTTCCGGGTCCGTCGGCGGCCGAGGTCGGTGCCGAGCTGTTCGGCGTCGTCGAGGCCCTCGACACCGCTGTCGCGGCACGGCGCCTGCTCACCGACCCGTCGATCGAGGCCGGTGGCAAGCGCTCGCTCGTCGCCGGCATCTTCGGCGGGAAGGTCAGCGCGGCCACGACGTCGGTCATCGACGCCGCGGTCAGCGGCCGCTGGGCGGCCGGTCGTGACCTGACGGACGGTCTGGAGATCGCCGGTGTGGCCGCGTTCACGCGGTCCGCCGACGCCGCCGGCCAGGGCGACGTGCTCGAGAACGAGCTCTTCGAGGCCGGCCGGGTCATCCACGAGTCGGCCGAGCTGCGCCAGGTCGTCGCGGACCGCACGGTCCCGGCGGCGGCGAAGGCCACGCTGATCAGGGACGTCTTCGGCGGCAAGGTCTCCGAGGCCACGCTGGCGCTGCTCACGCAGGCGTCGGTGGCGCGGACCGGCTCGTTCGAGAAGGTCCTCGACGCGTTCAGCCGTCAGGTCGCGTCGCGCGAGGACCGCCTCATCGCGGTCGCCCGGGTCGCCTACGAGCTCGACGAGACCGAGCGCGAGCGCCTCACCTCGGCGCTCTCGGCGCGCTACGGCCGGTCGATCCAGCTCAACACCGTGGTCGATCCGTCCGTCATCGGCGGCATCGCCGTCTCCGTGGGCGACGAGGTCGTCGACGCCACCATGTCCACCCGCCTCGAGGCCGCCCGCCGGCGCATCGCAGGCTGACCAGAACGCATCGTTCGCACAAGAAGGCAGGCACACAGCATGACTGAACTCTCGATTCGTCCGGAGGAGATCCGCGACGCGTTGCAGAAGTTCGTGTCGGACTACACCCCGACGCAGGGCGAGACCGAAGAGGTCGGCGTGGTTGCGTCGGCGGCTGACGGCATCGCGCAGGTCGAGGGTCTTCCCTCGGCCATGGCCAACGAACTGCTCGAGTTCGAGGACGGCACCCTCGGCCTGGCGCTGAACCTCGACGTCCGCCAGATCGGTGTCGTCGTCCTCGGTGACTTCGAGGGCATCGAGGAGGGCCAGAAGGTCAAGCGCACGGGCGAGGTCCTCTCGGTCCCCGTGGGCGAGGGCTACCTCGGTCGCGTCATCGACCCGCTGGGCAACCCGATCGACGGCCTGGGCGAGATCACGGGCATCGAGGGCCGTCGCGCCCTCGAGCTGCAGGCGCCCACCGTCATGCAGCGCAAGAGCGTCCACGAGCCCCTCATGACCGGCCTCAAGGCGATCGACTCGCTGACCCCGATCGGCCGCGGCCAGCGCCAGCTGATCATCGGCGACCGCCAGACCGGCAAGACGGCCATCGCGATCGACACGATCATCAACCAGAAGCCGTTCTGGGAGTCGGGCGATCCGTCCAAGCAGGTCCGCTGCATCTACGTCGGCATCGGCCAGAAGGGCTCGACCATCGCCTCCGTGCGCGGTGCGCTCGAGGCCGCCGGCGCCCTGGAGTACACGACGATCGTCGCGGCTCCCGCGTCGGACTCGGCGGGCTTCAAGTACCTGGCGCCGTACACCGGCTCGGCCATCGGCCAGCACTGGATGTACGCCGGTAAGCACGTCCTGATCATCTTCGACGACCTGTCGAAGCAGGCCGAGGCCTACCGCGCCGTGTCGCTGCTGCTGCGCCGCCCGCCGGGCCGCGAGGCGTACCCCGGCGACGTGTTCTACCTGCACTCGCGGCTGCTCGAGCGCTGCGCCAAGCTCAGCGACGACCTCGGCGCCGGCTCGATGACGGGCCTGCCGATCATCGAGACGAAGGCCAACGACGTGTCGGCCTACATCCCGACCAACGTCATCTCGATCACCGACGGCCAGATCTTCCTGCAGTCGGACCTGTTCAACGCCAACCAGCGCCCCGCCGTCGACGTCGGCATCTCGGTGTCGCGCGTCGGTGGTGCCGCCATGACCAAGGCGATGAAGGCCGTCACCGGCTCGCTGAAGGTCGAGCTGGCCCAGTACCGCGCCATGGAGGCGTTCGCGATGTTCGCGTCCGACCTCGATGCCGCGTCCAAGGCCCAGCTCGCGCGTGGCCAGCGCCTCATGGAGCTGTTCAAGCAGACGCAGTACAACCCGTTCCCGATGGAGCAGCAGGTCGTCTCGATCTGGGCCGCCACCTCGGGCAAGCTCGACGCGGTCCCCGTCTCCGACGTGCACCGCTTCGAGAGCGAGTTCCTGGACTACGTCAAGCGCTCGCACGCCGGTGTCCTGGACGCGATCCGCGAGAGCGGCAAGTTCGAGGACTCCAGCGCGCAGGCTCTCGAGGGTGCGTACGACTCCTTCCTCGACCAGTTCGAGACCAGCGATGGCGAGTCCATCAAGGCCGGACACGAGGAGTTCGACGCGCTCGCTGACGACGAGGTCGAGCAGGAGCAGATCGTCAAGCAGAAGCGAGGCTGACGATGGCCGTCTCACTCCGCGAGTACCGCGCGAAGATCAGGTCGACGCAGTCGACCAAGAAGATCACGCGTGCGATGGAGTTGATCGCCGCGTCGCGCATCATCAAGGCCCAGCAGGCGGCCGCCGCGGCCGCACCGTACGCGCGTGAGCTGACGCGTGCGGTGTCGGCCCTGGCCACGTACTCGAACGTCGAGCACGTGCTGACCACGGAGAACCCGAACGCGAAGCGTGCGGCGATCCTGGTCATCGCCAGCGACCGCGGCCTCGCCGGTGCGTACGCCTCGAGCGTGCTGAAGGAGACCGAGCAGCTCGCCGAGCGCCTGCGTGGCGAGGGCAAGGAGGTCTCGTACTTCATCAGCGGCCGCAAGGCGGAGTCGTACTTCAACTTCCGCCAGCGTCCGTACGTGAAGTCCTGGACCGGGTTCTCCGACAAGCCCAGCTACGACGACGCCCGGGCGATCGGCGACGAGCTGATCAAGCGCGGCGCCCAGCACGAGACGGCCGAGGAGGCCATCGATCCGGAGCACGCCGTCGACGAGCTGTACGTCGTCTTCACGCGCTTCCGGTCGATGCTCGTGCAGGAGCCGTCGGTGATCCGCCTGTTCCCGCTCGAGATCGTCGAGGGTGAGTCGGCTCCCGAGGAGTCCGAGGTCCTGCCGCTCTACGAGTTCGAGCCGAGCGCGACCGAGGTGCTCGAGGCCGTGCTGCCCAAGTACCTCTACAGCCGCATCTACTCCTGCCTGCTGCAAGCGTCCGCCTCCGAGCTCGCCGCGCGCCAGAAGGCCATGAAGTCCGCGACGGACAACGCCGAGGACCTCATCCAGAAGTACACCCGTCTGGCGAACCAGGCCCGCCAGGCCGGCATCACCCAGGAAATCAGCGAGATCGTGGGTGGCGCGAACGCCCTCGCCGATGCCGCTCAGTCCGATTGAGGAAGACACCATGACTGCAACCGTCGAAGAGACCACCACCGGCTCGGCCGCCGTGACCGGCCGCGTCGCCCGGGTCATCGGCCCGGTGCTCGACATCGAGTTCCCGGCCGACCAGATGCCGGACATCTACAACGCCCTGCTGGTCGACACCGAGGTGGCCGGCACCAAGGAGACGCTGACCCTCGAGGTCGCGCAGCACATCGGTGACGGCATGGTCCGCGCGATCAGCCTGCGTCCGACCGACGGCGTCGTCCGCGGCTCCACGGTCACCGACACCGGCGAGCCCATCTCGGTGCCCGTCGGCGACCAGACGCTCGGCAAGGTCTTCAACACCACCGGTCAGGTCATGAACCTGGCCGAGGGCGAGACGTGGGAGGTCAACGAGCGCTGGGGCATCCACCGCAAGGCCCCCGCCTTCGACCAGCTCGAGTCCAAGACCGAGATGTTCCAGACCGGCATCAAGGTCATCGACCTGCTGACGCCCTACGTGCTCGGCGGCAAGATCGGCCTGTTCGGCGGCGCCGGCGTCGGCAAGACCGTGCTCATCCAGGAGATGATCGCGCGTGTCGCGAAGGACCACGACGGCGTGTCCGTGTTCGCCGGTGTCGGCGAGCGCACGCGTGAGGGCAACGACCTCATCGTCGAGATGGAGGAGTCCGGCGTCCTCGACAAGGTCGCGCTGGTCTTCGGCCAGATGGACGAGCCGCCGGGAGCGCGCCTGCGCGTCGCCCTGTCGGCCCTGACGATGGCCGAGTACTTCCGCGACGTCCAGAACCAGGACGTGCTGCTGTTCATCGACAACATCTTCCGGTTCACGCAGGCCGGCTCGGAGGTCTCGACCCTGCTGGGTCGCGTCCCCTCGGCCGTGGGCTACCAGCCCACGCTGGCCGACGAGATGGGCGTCCTGCAGGAGCGCATCACGTCGACGCGCGGTCACTCGATCACCTCGATGCAGGCGATCTACGTGCCCGCCGACGACTACACGGACCCGGCCCCGGCCACGACGTTCGCGCACCTGGACGCCACGACCGAGCTGAGCCGTGAGATCGCGTCGCTGGGCATCTACCCGGCCGTGGATCCGCTGACCTCCACGTCGCGCATCCTCGACCCGCGCTACATCTCGGCGGACCACTACAACACCGCGAACCGCGTCAAGGGCATCCTGCAGCGCAACCAGGAGCTCCAGGACATCATCGCGATCCTCGGTGTCGACGAGCTCAGCGAGGAGGACAAGACGATCGTCGCCCGCGCGCGTCGCATCCAGCGCTTCCTGTCGCAGAACACGTACGTGGCCAAGCAGTTCACCGGCATCGAGGGCTCGACCGTCCCGCTCGACGAGACGATCGACGCGTTCACCAAGATCTGCGACGGCGAGTACGACCACGTGGCCGAGCAGGCGTTCTTCATGTGCGGCGGTCTGGACGACGTCGACGCGAAGTGGGCCGAGATCCAGAAGAACTCCTGAGGTCCGCTGACATGACACTGCAGATCGAGCTCGTCGCGGCGGACCGCGTCGTGTGGTCGGGCGAGGCGCGCGAGGTCATCGCGCGCACCGCCGAGGGCGACATCGGCGTCCTCACCGGCCACGCGCCGCTGCTGTCGCTGCTGGTGCCCGGCGTCGTCGAGATCCACCCGTCCGAGGGTGATGTCGTGCGCGCGGCCGTCAGCGAGGGATTCATCTCGGTGGCCGCCGACCGCGTGTCGATCCTGTCCGAGGACATCGCCCTGCGCGACGAGGTCGACGAGGCCGCCACGAACGCGGAGCTGGAGGACGCTCGCTCGTCGGACGACGAGCTGGCCGTCCGTCGTGCCGAGGCGAAGCTGCGCCTGATCGGCAAGGCGTCCTGATGGTGATCGCGAGGTCCTGACCGTGCCGCTGTGGCTGTGGCTGGTCGACTCCCTCGCGATCATCGTCATTCTCGGCATCCTCCTGGTGGGTGGCCTCGTCGCGCGTCGACGCTGGATCGCCCGCAAGGGGGTCACGTTCGAGCTGAGCGTCAACCACGGCGCCGAGCATTCAGCCAAGGGCTGGATGCTCGGCGTCGCCGTGTACGGCGACACCTCGATCGAGTGGTACCGCACGTTCTCCTTCTCGCCGCGGCCGCGGCACCGGTTCGAGCGGGGCGCTGTCCTGATCGAGGGCCGGCGCGATCCCGAGGGCGCCGAGGCCTACGCCCTGCACGACGGCCACGTCGTCGTCCGGGTCGAGAACGTCGCTGGGGTGCGCCAGCTGGCCCTCACCCCGAACTCGCTGACGGGACTGCTGTCCTGGCTCGAGTCCTCGCCGCCGGGGCGCGGCGTCAACAACGTCCTGTGAGGTCACTGTCGTCCACTGAGACGAATCTTTCACTTTCTTCACAGGCGATCCGCTTGCTCATCCTTCGCGGGACGCTCACACTTGTTCCATGAAGAAGATCATCGCTGCGTCCCTGCTCGCCCTCGCCGTCGCTGCCGGCGTCGCTGCCTCGCCTGCGCAGGCTGACGACACCTCGGGTGCGACCTTCAAGATCACCCGCATCGACTGGATGTGATGCGAGGTCACCGACCTCACCCCGTAGGGTGAACGCATGGTTCACCTGACGAGGATCTACACGCGTACCGGCGACGACGGGACGACCAACCTGGTCGACTTCTCCCGTACGTCGAAGAACGACTCGCGTCTGGTCGTGTACGCCGACGTCGACGAGGCCAACAGCCACATCGGCGTCGCGCTGGCGACCGGCGAGCTGGACGACGACGTCCGGTCCGTGTTGATGCACGTCCAGAACGACCTGTTCGACCTCGGATCGGACGTCGGCAACCCCGTCGTCCCCGAGCCCGAGTACACACCACTGCGCGTGGAGCCTGACTACGTCGAGCGCCTCGAGCAGTGGTGTGATCGTTTCAACGAGTCCGTGCCGAAGCTGGACTCGTTCATCCTGCCCGGCGGCACGCCCGCCGCGGCCCAGCTGCACGTCGCCCGGACGGTCGTGCGCCGGGCCGAGCGTGCCGCGTGGGCGGCGATCGAGGAGCACGGCGAGACCGTGAACGTCCTTGTGGCGAAGTACCTCAACCGCCTGAGCGACCTGCTGTTCATCCTGGGCCGCTACGCGAACCGCGAGCGCGGCGACGTGCTGTGGGTGCCGGGCGGCGAGCGCGCCGGCGCCTGAGTAACCCCCGTTTCGCCCGCTGGATGGGTGCCCGCGCGGCGTCCGCGGCGGGCGGTACTGTACTCGCATGTCAGTGCAGCCTGATCGCCCGTGGGTGATGCGCACCTACGCCGGCCACAGCTCCGCAGCCGAGTCCAACGCGCTCTACCGCCGCAACCTGGCCAAGGGCCAGACCGGCCTGTCGGTCGCGTTCGACCTGCCCACCCAGACGGGGTACGACCCCGACCACGAGCTCTCCCGGGGCGAGGTCGGCAAGGTCGGCGTCCCGATCCCGCACCTGGGCGCGATGCGCCGCCTCTTCGAGGACATCCCGCTGTCGGAGATGAACACCTCGATGACCATCAACGCGACCGCGATGTGGCTGCTGGCGATGTACCAGGTCGCCGCCGAGGAGCAGGGCGCCGACGCGTCCTCGCTGGCCGGCACGACGCAGAACGACATCATCAAGGAGTACCTGTCGCGCGGGACCTACGTGTTCCCGCCCGAGGCGTCGCTGCGCCTCACGACGGACATGATCGCCTACACGGTGGCGAACATCCCGAAGTGGAACCCGCTCAACATCTGCAGCTACCACCTGCAGGAGGCCGGCGCGACGCCCGTGCAGGAGATCGCGTACGCGCTCAGCACGGCCATCGCGGTCCTGGACTCGGTCAAGGACTCCGGCCAGGTGCCGCAGGAGGAGTTCGAGAAGGTCGTCGGCCGCATCTCCTTCTTCGTGAACGCGGGCGTCCGGTTCATCGAGGAGACGTGCAAGATGCGCGCCTTCGGCCAGCTGTGGGACGAGATCACGCGCGACCGCTACGGCGTGCAGGACCCCAAGATGCGCCGCTTCCGCTACGGCGTGCAGGTCAACTCGCTCGGCCTGACCGAGGCCCAGCCCGAGAACAACGTCCAGCGCATCGTGCTGGAGATGCTCGGCGTGACGCTGAGCAAGAACGCCCGTGCCCGTGCCGTGCAGCTGCCGGCGTGGAACGAGGCGCTCGGCCTGCCGCGCCCGTGGGACCAGCAGTGGTCGCTGCGCCTGCAGCAGGTGCTCGCCTACGAGTCGGACCTGCTCGAGTACGGCGACATCTTCGACGGCTCGCACGTCATCGAGGCCAAGGTCGCCGAGCTCGTCGAGGGCGCGAAGGCCGAGATCGACCGGGTGCAGGCCATGGGCGGCGCCGTCGCGGCCGTCGCCTCGGGCTACATGAAGCAGGAGCTCGTCACGTCGCACGCCGAGCGCCGCGCGAAGATCGAGTCCGGCGAGATCAAGGTCGTCGGCCTGAACTGCTACACCGAGACCGAGCCGTCGCCGCTGACCGCCGATCTCGACGCCGCCATCATGGTCGCCGACCCGCAGGCCGAGGCCAACGCGATCGCCGACGTGCAGCAGTGGCGCAGCCAGCGCGACCAGGCCGCCGTCGACGCGGCCCTCGAGGTCGTCCAGCAGACCGCCAAGACGTCCGAGAACCTCATGGCGGCCACCCTCGACGCGGTGCGTGCGGGCGCCACCGTGGGGGAGTGGTCGGCCGCGCTGCGCGAGGTCTTCGGCGAGTACCGGGCGCCCACGGGCGTGGCAGGGGTGAGTGGAGTGGCCGAGGCCGGAGCCGAGCTGACCGCGGTGCGCGAGAAGGTGCGCCGTACGGGCGAGGAGCTGGGCGGCCGCCTGCGCTTCCTCGTCGGCAAGCCCGGACTCGACGGGCACTCGAACGGCGCCGAGCAGGTCGCCGTGCGCGCTCGCGACGCCGGCTTCGAGGTCATCTACCAGGGCATCCGCCTCACGCCGGACCAGATCGTCGCCGCCGCCGTCGCCGAGGACGTGCACGTCGTGGGCCTGTCGATCCTGTCGGGCTCGCACATGGAGCTCGTGCCGAGCGTCCAGAAGGGCCTGGCCGACGCCGGCCTGACGAACGTGCCGATCATCGTGGGCGGCATCATCCCCGACTCCGACGGGCGCAAGCTCGAGGCCGCCGGCATCGCGGCGGTCTTCACGCCCAAGGACTTCGGGATGACCGACATCATGTCGCGCGTCGTCGACGAGATCCGCAAGGCCAACGACCTGCCGGTCGACGAGTCGTAGGCACGCCTGTCCTTCGTGGAAACGAACGCCTCCGAGCCCTAGGCTCGGAGGCGTTCGAAACGTCGGAGGATCAAGCGGCGAGCGGCTTGGTCGAGGACTTGGAGGACTTCTTGTCCTTCTTCTTGACCTTGACCAGCTTGCGCTTCTTGACGGTGTAGCCGTCGGGCAGCGTGCCTTCTGCCATCATGCGGATCGGGCAGCGCTTGCAGCGCGGCTTGCTCACGCAGCACTTCTTCTTCGGCGGCTTCGGCACGACCGCAACGGTATCAGCGTGAGGTTAGGGTCACCTAGCCCAAGGAGGAAACATGGCTTCGGAGCAGTTCGTCTCGGCCCTGCAGCAGCAGATCGGCCACGAGTTCAGCGCGCACCAGCAGTACGTGGGCATCGCGACCTACTTCGACGCGCTCACGATGCCGCAGATGGCGGCGCTGTTCTACGCCCAGGCGCTCGAGGAGCGCGACCACGCGATGATGATGGTCCAGTACCTGCTCGACCAGGACCAGCCCGTCGTGATCCCGGCGCTCGCCGCTCCTCGCATGGACTTCGCCGACGTCGTCGAGCCGGTCGCCGTGGCACTCGAGCAGGAGAAGCGCGTCACGCAGCAGATCAACGAGCTCACGCGCATCGCCCGCGAGGACAACGACTTCGCCTCGGACCAGTTCATGCAGTGGTTCATCAAGGAGCAGGTCGAGGAGGTCGCCAAGATGAGCGACCTGCTGGCCGTCGTCACGCGCTCGAAGGACGACTACGAGCGCATCGAGGACTGGATCGCGCGCGAGGAGAAGGGCGAGCAGTCCGACCCGACCGCGCCGCCAATCGCGGGCGCCTGATCCCGTGAAGTACGTCCGGCTGCTGCTGACGGTCGCCGCGGTGGGGCTGCTGCTCCTGGCCGCGACGCCGTGGGTCGACCGGATCGATCCCGCGTGGCTGCCGCCCGTGCAGTCGCTCGGCCGGGCGTGGATCGCGCTCGCGGTGGTCGGGCTCGTGCTGAGCCTGCTCACCCGCGCGTGGCTCGCCCTCGGTGCGAACGTCGTGGTCATCGCGGTCGCGCTCGTGACGATCCTCAACGTCAGCAACCGGCCGGGCTGCGAGCCGGGCGAGGAGCGCCTCGCCGTGATGGCGCTGAACGCGAAGTACGGGCACGCCGACGTCGCCCAGCTGGCCGACGCGGTCGAGCGGCACGACATCGACGTGCTGGTCGTGACCGAGGTCGACGAGGCGATGATCGCGGCGCTCGTCGCGACGGAGCCGGGCCGCCGGTTCGCCCACCGCAGCGCCCAGACCGTGGAGGGCGGGAGCCCGGCGGGCACCGTGATCCTGTCGCGGTACCCCGCCACGCGCGTCGACGTGCCGGAGGGCGACGCCGTCACGTTCCAGCAGCCCGCGATGTCGGTCGACGTCGACGGTCGCAGCGTCCTCGTCCGCGGCGTGCACCCGCAGCCGCCGGTGCCCCGATCGCTCGACCACTGGCGCGAGGGTCTGCTCGAGCTGGGGGAGTGGCAGCGCGCCCAGCGCGGCCGTCCGCTCGTGATGGCGGGCGACTTCAACGCCTCGTCGGCGCACGCGCCCTTCCGCGACGCGAAGCGCGGCATGTACGACACGGCCGGCCTGTGGCCCACCGCGACGTGGCCGCTGCAGCGCTCCTATCCTCCGTTCGCCGACATCGACCACGTGCTCGTGCGCGGTCTGAGCGTCGAGGACGCGGGCACCGAGGAGATCGACCACTCCGACCACCGCGCGGTCTGGGCCGACCTGCGCGTCTGCCCGCGCTGACCCACCCGCTCCTCGACCGCGGGAGGATCGGGAGCGGTCAGAACAGGCGCAG
Organism: Aeromicrobium jepli; assembly: GCF_047246605.1. Taxonomy (NCBI): domain Bacteria; kingdom Bacillati; phylum Actinomycetota; class Actinomycetes; order Propionibacteriales; family Nocardioidaceae; genus Aeromicrobium; species Aeromicrobium jepli. Next base: position 52,440 of record NZ_JBFOKO010000010.1, on the reverse strand, counting down.
GCTCGGGTCGTCGAGGCCGCGCAGCTCGTCGTAGTCGACGACGACGCAGTCGATCCCGCGGTCCTTGGCGAGGGTGCGCGCCTGCGGCTTGATCTCCTGCGCCGCGAAGATGCCGCGCACGGGCCGCAGCTGCGGATCGCGGTTCATCAGCTCGAGGTAGCGGGTCAGCTGCTCGACGCCGTCGATCTCGCCGCGGCGCTTGATCTCGACCGCGACGGCGACGCCCGCGGCGTCACGGCACAGCAGGTCGACGGGACCGATGGCCGTCATGTACTCGCGCCGGACCAGCGACATGCCGTCCTCGATCGTGGCGGTGTGCTCGGCGAGCAGCTCCTGGAGGTGCTTCTCCACGCCGTCCTTCTGCAGGCCCGGGTCGACGCCCAGCTCGTGCTGGGAGTCGCTGTAGACCTCCTCGAGCCGGATGCGCAGCGTGTCGTCGGTCTTCTTCGCGGTGACGGTCCACTCGACGACGCCGTCCTCGGCCACGCCCTCGCGCAGCGTGCACGGCGGGCTCATCCAGTTGAGCGGCTTGTAGGAGCCGCCGTCGGCGTGCACGAGCACCGACCCGTCGGCCTTGACCATGATGACGCGCGGGGCGAGCGGCAGGTGCGCCGTCAGGCGACCGGCGTAGTCGACCTGGCAGCGTGCGACGACGATCCTCACAGCCGCTCGAGCATCCCGAGCTCGAAGTTGATCGTCTCGCCGCTCAGCTCGCCCTCGGTGGTGTTGCCGTCGTCGCCGACGAGCAGCACGATGCCGTCCTCGACGCGGTAGGTGCCGCGGCGGAAGTCGACGTTGCCCTCGAAGTCCTCGGTGAAGGTGCCGTCCTCGGCGAAGTGCACCGTCCAGTCGACGTCGTTCGCGCGCCACGAGCCCACGAGGGCCGAGCGGGGGTCGTCCGACTCGACCGTGGCGGTCGGCGAAGGGCTGGGACTGCTCGTCTCGGGCGCCGTCGACGGCTCGTCCTTCGCGCAGCCCGCGAGGCCGCTCAGCAGGACGGCGGCCAGGGCCGCCACGAACAGACGTGAGGACATGAGACTCCCATCGGAACACCGGAACTGTCACGCTAGTCTGTCACGAACGCTCGGCGGGCTGGGACCGGCGGGCCAAGCCTCTAAGGAGACACTGATGGCAGAGATCGTCGACCGCGTCACCGCCGACGACGAGGGTGGCCGGATCGCCCGGACACTGCTCTTCCCGTACCTGAACCACGCCGCCAACATGTACGGCGTCGGCTACGCCACGGCCGCCGACATCGACGCGGGCATGCGCTTCGGCTGCGGCTACCCGATCGGCCCCCTGGCGCTCATCGACGCGCTCGGCGCGAAGACGGTCGTCGACGGCCTGAACGAGCAGTTCGCCACCACCGGCGACCCCCTGCACCGTCCCGATGCGGCGCTCGTCGAGGCCGCCGACCAGGGCCTCTCCTTCACCGGTGGGGACGAGGCCGGCGCGGACGTGCCGCAGGTCAAGCGCCCCGTCAGCTCCGTCGGCGTCGTCGGCACCGGCACGATGGCCTCGGGCATCGCGCAGGTCTTCGCCCAGGCCGGCTACCAGGTCGTGTACGTCGGTCGCTCGCAGGAGAAGCTCGACGGCGTCCTGGGCTACGTCACCAAGAACCTCGATCGTGCCGTCGCCAAGGGCAAGCTCGACGCGGACGCCAAGGAGACGATCCTGGGCCGCCTGACCGGCGCCACCGAGCGCGAGGCGCTGGCCGACGTCGACCTCGTCGTCGAGGCGATCGCCGAGGACCTCGACATCAAGCTCGAGCTCTTCCGCGACCTGGACCGCATCTGCAAGCCGGGCGCGATTCTGGCCACCACGACCTCCTCGCTGTCGATCAAGGCCTGCGCCGACGCCACGAGCCGTCCGGCCGACGTCATCGGCATGCACTTCTTCAACCCGGCTCCCGTCATGAAGCTCGTCGAGGTCGTCACGACCGACGCGACGGACGCCGACGTCGACGAGACGGTGCGCGCGCTGTGCCTGGCCACGGGCAAGCACCCCGTCTCCTGCGGTGACCGCGCCGGCTTCATCGTCAACGCGCTGCTGTTCCCGTACCTGAACGACGCGATCAAGCTGCAGGAGTCGGGCGCCGCCTCGATGGAGCAGATCGACACGGCGATGAAGGAGACCAAGCTGCCGATGGGGCCGTTCGAGCTCCTCGACGTGGTCGGCAACGACGTCTCGCTGGCGATCCAGGAGACGCTCGTCGGCGAGTTCGGCCACGAGGGCTGGCAGCCGGCCGAGTCGCTCAAGCAGGTCGTCGCCGAGGGCAGGCTCGGCCGCAAGACCGGCGCGGGCTTCCACACCTACTGAGCCCCACCGCACCAGCAGCGCACATGGCCCCGATCGGTACGATCGGGGCCATGTCGCGTCGCAAGGCCGCCGCCCGCGCGGCCCGCCGGGAGCCTCCGGCGCCACGCGAGCAGCTCGTGCACAAGCGCAGTGGCGACTTCTGGCAGCGCTTCATCACCGGCGCCACGTCCGAGAAGCCGTATCGATGCCCCGGCTGCGACCAGCTGATGGCGCCCGCGACGCCGCACTTCGTCGTGTGGCCCGACGTGCCCAGCCTGCTGGAGCGCGACGGCATCAACGAGCGCCGGCACTGGCACCAGCGCTGCTGGGAGCGGCAGGGCTGAGCGTCGGGCCGTCCGGCAAGATGGGGACGTGCAGAAGATCACCGGATCCTCCGTCCTGCCCGCGCGCCGCGAGGACATCGAGCTCACCACCGCGGACGGCCTCACGCTGGTCGGCGAGCTGGCCCTGCCGCTCGACCGTCCGCCCGTCGCGACGATGATCTGCCTGCACCCGCTGCCGACGCACGGCGGCATGATGGACAGCCACGTCTTCCGCAAGGCCTCGTACCGCCTGCCGGCGCTGGCGGACATCGCCGTCCTGCGCTTCAACACCCGCGGCACCGAGAGCGTGCGCGGCCGCAGCGAGGGCGAGTTCGACAAGGCGGTGGGGGAGCGGTTCGACGTGGCCGCGGCCATCGAGTACGCCGAGTTCGCCGAGCTGCCGAACGTGTGGATCGTCGGCTGGTCGTTCGGGACGGACCTGGCGCTGATGTACGGCCTCGAGCCCGACGTCGCGGGCGCGATCCTGCTGTCACCGCCGCTGCGGTTCAGCGAGCCGCAGCACCTCGAGGCGTGGGCCGCCGATGGCCGCCCGCTGACCGCGCTGGTGCCCGAGTTCGACGACTACCTGCGCCCGGCGGAGGCGCGCGAGCGCTTCGCCGCCGTGCCGCAGGCCGAGGTCGTCGCGGTCGACGGCGCCAAGCACCTGTGGGTCGGCGACACCGAGCGCGTGCTCGACGAGATCGTCGCGCGCCTCAACCCCGCGGTGTCCCTGCCGCTGCCGACCGAGTGGGACGGCCCGATGGAGCGGGCGGACTCGTCTGCCTACGCCGACCGCACGACGGCGGTCTTCAAGGACACGCCGCGCTGAGCCTCAGGCGGGGCGCGGACCGGTCGTGACCGTCACGAGGTGGTGCAGCGCCCCCTCGAGCGGACCTCGACGCAGGCGCGTGAACCACAGCGTCGCGACGGCCAGCGCCACGACGATCGTCCACGCGGCGAGCGGGCCGGAGCCGGTCTCCATCGCCGGGTCGGCCCGGATGACGAGCCAGTACGCCACGACGTGCCCCACGTAGAGGGTCAGGGCCATCCGGCCGGCCGCCTCCAGGGGGAAGAGCAGGCTCCCCAGGCGCGGCGTGACGAGCACCAGCAGGGCCAGGACGGCGACGGCGATGGCGAGGGCCGAGCTCGCCTCGATGACGTTCCGTGACCGGTGGTCGGGCGCCAGGACGGCCGCGAGCAGGTCGTCCGGCGCGGGAGCGGCGGCCACGACGCGGTCCCGGACGTCGAGCATGAGCGCGTGCAGCAGGATGCCGGCGCCGAGCCCGGCGGCGGCGAGCGTCGCGAGGTCGAAGGTGCTCAGCCGCATCCGGCCCAGGGCGAGGCCGACGAGCAGGAAGCCGGACCACTGGAGCGCCGGATAGGGGAACCCGATGAGCAGCTGCCCGAACGGGTCGGCCGCCAGGTTCGGCAGGTGCCGCTCCGCCGCGGCCACCGCGAGGGGGCCGAGGACGGCGAGCACGAGCCCCACCAGGAGCGGCACGAGCGGCGGCAGCCGCAGGAACGGCAGGGCGACGACGAAGAAGACGGCGTAGGAGCCGAGGATGACCGCGACGGGCGTGCCGAGCGCGGTCAGCAGCGCGCCGATGCCGGCCAGGACGGCGGCACGCACGAAGACGGCGAGCCGGTCGGACGCCAGCCGGCGGCCGGTGTGCGGCGTCGCGCCGCCCGTCGCCATCGCGAGGGAGAAGCCGGCCACCACGACGAACAGCACGGCGGCCCGGCCGTCGCCCACGTGCCGCCAGGACGCGACGACACCCGGATCGAAGTCGATCCGGGTGTCGAGGTGCGCGACGATCATGCCGACGAGGGCGAGTCCGCGGGCGGCGTCCAGCCCGCGGACTCGCGTCATCGTCGGCGGTCGATCAGACGCCGCGGAAGCGGTTGATCTCGTTGATGTACTTCGCGCGCTTCTCGGGATCCGACACGCCCAGGCCCTCCTCGGGAGCCAGCGTCAGCACGCCGACCTTGCCTTGGTGCTTGTTGTGGTGGACGTCCAGCGCCGCCTGTCCCGTCTCCTCCATGCGGTACGTCTTGGAGACGGTCGGGTGGATGAGGCCCTTGTCGATGAGGCGGTTCGCCTCGTAGGCCTCGCGGTAGTTCGCGAAGTGCGAGCTCTTGATGTTCTTCAGGTTCATCCACAGGTAGCGGTTGTCGTACTGGTGCATGTAGCCCGAGGTCGACGCGCACGTGATGATCGTGCCGCCCTTGCGGGTGACGTAGACCGAGGCGCCGAAGGTCTCGCGGCCCGGGTGCTCGAACACGATGTCCGGGTCCTCGCCGCCGGTGAGCTCGCGGATCTTCTTGCCGAAGCGCTGCCACTCCTTCGGGTCCTGGTTGTGCTCGTCCTTCCAGAACTTGTAGCCCTCGGCCGAGCGGTCGATGATCAGCTCGGCGCCGAGCGAGCGGACGATCTCGGCCTTCTCGGGGCTGGAGACCACGCACACCGGGATGGCGCCGCCGTTGAGGGCCATCTGCGTCGCGTAGGAGCCCAGGCCGCCCGAGGCGCCCCAGATCAGCACGACGTCGCCCTGCTTCATGTTGGCGCCGTTCTTCGACACCAGCTGACGGTACGCGGTGGAGTTGACCAGGCCGGGGGAGGCGGCCTCCTCCCACGTCAGGTGGGCCGGCTTCGGCATGAGCTGGTTCGACTTCACGATCGCGAGCTCGGCGAGGCCGCCGAAGTTCGTCTCGAAGCCCCAGATGCGCTGCTGCGGGTCCATCATCGTGTCGTCGTGGCCGTCGGGGCTCTCGAGCTCGACCGAGAGGCAGTGCGCGACGACCTCCTGGCCGGGCTGCCAGGCGTTGACGCCCGGGCCCGTGCGGAGCACGACGCCGGCCAGGTCGGAGCCGACGATGTGGTACGGCAGGTCGTGGCGCTTGGTGTACTCGGACAGCTTGCCGTAGCGCTCGAGGAACCGGAACGTCGAGACGGGCTCGAAGATCGAGGTCCACACGGTGTTGTAGTTGATGGCGCTGGCCATGACGGCGACGAGGGCCTCACCCGGGGCGAGCTCGGGCAGCGGCACGTCGTCCACGTGCAGGCTCTTGCGGGGGTCCTTGTCCCTCGAGGGAATCCCCTCGAACATCGTCTCCTCGTCCTTGTGGACGGTCACGGCCCGGTACGTCTCGGGCAGGTCGAGGTTCTGGAACGTCTCGGCGGAGCGATCGCCGGACATGATGGCGTCGAGGATGTGCTGCACTGAAGGTCCTTCGCGTCGGTGGTGCAGGAGGTTTGCGGTGATGTTACTGGCCGGAAACTTCGGCCGCGAGCCGGGAGGGATCAGTGGGCGGCGGCGGGTTCGACCAGCTCGACGAGCACGCCTCCGGCATCCTTCGGGTGGACGAAGTTGACGCGGCTGTCGGACGTGCCCCGCTTGGGGGTGTCGTACAGGAGGCGCACGCCGCGGTCGCGCAGGGTGGTCGAGACCGCGTCGATGTCGCTCACACGGTACGCCAACTGCTGGATGCCCGGCCCGTTGCGGTCCAGGAACTTCGCGATCGTGGAGGTCTCGCTCAGCGGCGCGAGCAGCTGGATGCACGAGCCGGAGTCGCCGACGGCCAGCATCGCCTCGCGGACGCCCTGCTCCTCGTTGACCTCCTCGTGGACGGACTCCAGGCCGAACACGCGCGAGTAGAACTCGATGGCGTCGTCGAGGTCGGGAACGGCGATGCCGACGTGGTCGATCGCGGTGAGCAGGTGGCCGGGAACGAGCGATTCGCTGGTCATGCGGCGCAGCCTAGTACGAGGAAATCAGGCCTCGCACGTGGACCGCATCGCGGGAGACAATGAGGCATGGACACCGACGCGATCACCTGGATGAGCGAGAACGAGGCCTGGTCCTTCCTGGCCGAGCACAGCTTCGGGCGGCTGGCGATCACGATCGTCGGGCAACCGGAGATCTTCCCCGTCAACTACGCGGTCTCGGACACGCACGTCGTGTTCCGCACGGCCGAGGGCACCAAGCTGCTCGGGGTCGTGATGGACAGCCGCGTCGCCTTCGAGGTGGACGAGGTCGACGCCGACCGCGCCAGCAGCGTGGTCGCCAAGGGCGTCGCCCGCAAGGTCGAGACGCAGGCCGACCTCGAGGCACTCAACCTGGCCGACCTGCACTCGTGGCTGCCCACGCTCAAGTACAACCTGGTGGCGATCGAGATCGCCGAGATCACCGGCCGCCGCTTCCGCTTCGGGCCGGAGCCGGACCTCACCCCTGTGATGTGAGCCACGGCCCTCCGGGGCCGTCGCAACCCGCAGGTACAGTGACCCCAACGTTCGCACTGAAGGAGCACGTTCCATGACCACTTCCGTCATCGTCGCCGGGGCCCGGACCCCGATCGGCCGCCTGCAGGGCGGCCTCAAGACCCTGTCCGGTTCCGACCTCGGCGGCATCGCGATCAAGGGCGCCCTGGAGCGGGCCGGCATCACCGGCGACCAGGTCGACTACGTGATCATGGGCCAGGTCCTGGGCGCCGGAGCCGGCCAGGTCCCCGCCCGCCAGGCGGCGTACAAGGGCGGCATCCCGCTCGACGTCCCGGCCATCACGATCAACAAGGTCTGCCTCTCGGGCATCAACGCGATCGCGCTGGCCGACCAGCTCATCCGCGCCGGCGAGTACGACGTCGTCGTCGCGGGCGGCCAGGAGTCGATGACCCAGGCGCCGCACCTGCTGACGGGCTCGCGCGAGGGCCACAAGTACGGCAAGGTCACGATGCTCGACCACATGGAGTACGACGGCCTGTGGGACGCGCTGACCGATCAGGCGATGGGCTCGCTCACCGAGTCGCGCAACGCGAGCACCGACACCCTGACGCGTGAGCAGCAGGACGAGTTCGGCGCGCGCTCGCACCAGCTCGCGGCCGCCGCCCAGAAGAACGGCGTCTTCGACGACGAGATCGTCCCCGTCGCGATCCCGCAGCGCAAGGGCGACCCGATCGTCGTCAGCGCCGACGAGGGCGTCCGTGGCGACACGACCGCCGAGTCGCTCGGCCGCCTGCGCCCGGCGTTCTCCAAGGAGGGCACGATCACGGCCGGCACCGCCAGCCAGATCTCCGACGGCGCCGCCGCCCTCGTGGTCATGCGCAAGGAGAAGGCCGAGGAGCTCGGCCTGACCTGGATCGCCGAGATCGGCGCCCACGGCAACGTCTCGGGCCCGGACTCGACGCTGCAGGAGCAGCCGGCCAACGCGATCATCAAGGCCGCCGAGAAGGAGGGCATCTCGCCCGCCGACATCGACCTGTTCGAGCTCAACGAGGCCTTCGCCGCGGTCGGCATCGTCTCGGCCGAGAAGCTCGGCGTGAGCGCCGACAAGGTCAACGTCAACGGCGGCGCGATCGCGCTCGGCCACCCGATCGGCATGTCCGGCGCGCGCATCGTGCTGCACCTCGCGCTCGAGCTGCAGCGCCGTGGCGGCGGCACCGGCGCGGCGGCCCTGTGCGGTGGCGGCGGCCAGGGCGACGCCCTGATCATCCGCGTCCCGCAGGCCTGATGCGCGGGTAGTGAACGCACGCACCATCGACGTGACCGACCTGGTCTCGCGGGCGCAAGCCGGCGAGGCCAGGTCGGTGGCGCGTCTGATCACCCTCGTCGAGCAGGAGTCCGACCACCTGCGCGAGGTCAGCGCGGCCCTGGCGCCCCTCGTCGGGCACGCCCACGTGGTCGGCCTGACCGGCTCGCCGGGCGTCGGCAAGTCCACGACCACCTCGGCGATCGTCACCGAGCTGCGCGCCCGGGGGCGCCGCGTCGGCGTGCTGGCGGTCGACCCCACGTCCCCGTTCAGCGGGGGAGCGCTGCTGGGCGACCGCATCCGGATGACCGAGCACGCGACCGACCCCGACGTCTACATCCGGTCGATGGCCAGCCGCGGCCACCTCGGCGGCCTGTCGTGGGCGACGCCGCACGCCATCCGCGTGCTCGACGCCGCCGGCTGCGACGTCGTGCTGCTGGAGACCGTCGGCGTCGGCCAGTCCGAGGTCGAGGTCGCCGGGCTCGCGGACACGACGGTCGTGCTGCTCGCGCCCGGCATGGGCGACGGGATCCAGGCCGCGAAGGCGGGGATTCTGGAGATCGGCGACGTCTTCTGCGTCAACAAGGCCGACCGCGACGGCGCCACCACGACCCGCCGCGAGCTGCGCACGATGCTGTCGATGTCCACGCGCGAGGACGGCTGGAAGCGGCCGATCGACCTCACCGTGGCTACCGAGGGCACCGGCATCGCCGAGGTGGTCGACCACCTCGACGAGCACGCGGCGCACCTGCGGACGTCGGGTCAGCTGGCCCGACGGCGCACGGACCGCCTGCGTCGCGAGATCCAGGCGATCGCGTTGGACCAGGTCCGGCGGCGCTTCGTCATCGACGGCGGCGAGGAGCTCGACACGCTCGCGCTGCGGGCCCTGGCAGGCGACGTCGATCCGTTCGCGGCGGCCGATTCGTTACTCGCGGGACTGGAGTGACGGACGGGTCCTGGAAACCCGAAAACGCCTGTCGCGCCTGCGTAAACGGGCGTTGCAGAGCCGGTAGAACAGGGCCGTGGCGAAAAAGGCAGTGATCCTGTTCGTGGTGGGCTTCGCGCTCTACTACCTGTTCAGCACCCCCGAGGACGCGGCAGCCGCCGTGCGCGGCGCGGTCGACGCGGCCCTCGGCGCGTTCAGCCAGGTCGGGGTGTTCGTCGGCGAGCTGGTCTGAGCACCATGCTCGAGCGCCCGGCGATCGAGGAGGCACCGCCCACGGTGTCCCAGCGGTTCTGGCGCCGGCTCCGCGAGCCGTTCCCCGACCCCGAGCACCACCGCGGCCTGCACCGACGACTCAACCCGCGCAACGGCGAGCGCGTGCTGCAGGTCGTGCCGAAGCACGTGGCCGTCTACTGGCCCCTGCCGCTCGCGGTCGGCGCCCTCGTCGTGACCACGATCGGCATGCTCGCGGCCCGGCCGTCGAGTGCCGGGCAGCTGCTCTGGTACGCCTCGCTGCTCGGGATCGCCGCGGCGGGGGTCCACGCCTTCGTCGTGTGGCGCGACGTGTTCGTCGTGACGAACTGGCGGGTGGTGCGGCTCAGCGGCGTGCTCACCGTGCGGGTCGCCACGATGCCCATCAACCGCATCCTCGACATGACCATGACGCGCACTCCGCTCGGCCGCGTCCTGGGGTACGGGCACTTCGTCTTCGAGTCCGCGGCCCAGGAGCAGGGTCTGCGCGAGATCCGGTTCGTGCCGGACATCCTCAGCGTCGACCGCGAGATCAACAACGCCGTCAACCGCGAGACCCGGCGCCGCGAGCGGCTCGCGCTGCAGCGGCGACGGCTCGACGACCCGGCCGGGGAGCCGGACGGGACCGAGCCGATCGAGGGACTGTGACGGTCCTTCCTAGACTGTGCGCATGAGCTTCTCCCAGCCCGGTGCGTTCGACCTGTCCTCCTTGGCCAAGCCCCGCCCCGCGGCCGGCGGCGACGCCCCCGCGCCCGACGGCGCCGTCTACGTCATCGACGTGACCGAGGCCGACTTCCAGCGGGTCGTCGAGTCGTCGATGCGGCACCTCGTGGTGCTGAGCGTCTGGTCGCCGCGCTCGCCGCAGAGCGTCGAGTTCAACGAGGTGCTGGCGCAGGCCACGTCCGCGTACGGCGGCGCGCTGCAGCTGGCGAAGGTCGACGCCGACACCAACCCCGGCATCGCCCAGGCCCTGCAGGTCCAGGCGGTCCCGTTCGTGGTGGGCCTCGTGCAGGGCCGCCCGGTCCCGCTGTTCCAGGGGACCGTCGACGCCTCCGAGGTGAAGCGCTTCTTCGACGAGCTCGTGCGCCTGGCCCAGCAGAACGGCCTCACCGGCCGCGCGCAGCCGTCCGGCGGCACCACCGAGGCCGCGCCCGAGGAGCCCGAGGACGACCCGCGCTTCGCCGCGGCCGACGAGGCGTACGCCAGGGGCGACTTCGACGCCGCGATCGCCGAGTACGAGGCCCTGCTGGCGCAGAGCCCGGCCGACAGCGAGGTCGCCGAGCGCCTCGCCGCGACCAAGCTCTACGCGCGCGTCTCGGGCGCCGACCTGCAGGCCGCCCGCCAGGCCGCCGCGGACCGTCCGGACGACATCGACGCGCAGATCCTCGTGGCCGACCTGGACGTCACCGGCGGCCACGTCGAGGACGCCTTCCTGCGGCTCATCGACCTGGTCAAGCGCACCGCCGAGGACGACCGCGAGCGGGTGCGCCAGCACCTGCTCGAGCTGTTCTCGGTGGTCGGCGTGACCGACCCGCGCGTGGCGCAGGCGCGCCGCACCCTCGCCGCCGCCCTGTTCTGACCGGACCGGGTCGAGTGACCCGCGCGGTGCGTGCGGGGTGATCCGAGGCCAACTCGAGCTCGGGATCTCGATGCACCGTCTCGCTGCGCTCGCCGGCACTCGATCACCGCCTGTGGGCGGGTGTGTCGAGACCCGATGACTCAGCTCTTCGACGGGTCGGGTTGGCGGGGCGCCTCGCGGTAGGCGGGCAGGGGAGCGTCGGCGAGGGCCTCGAGCAGCTCGACCGTCGCGAGCGTGGCGCGCTCGCGCGCGGTCTCAAGGTCGACCCAGTGCACGGCGGCGATCTCGCTGTGCTGCAGCACCATGCCCTCGACGATGTCGGCGTCCACGACGCCGAGGTCGAACACGAACAGGCACGCGTCGTCCCACTGGCTCCACGGCGGCAGCCAGTTCATCGTGACCAGGCCCTCGATCGTGACGGTGATGCCGAGCTCCTCCTCGAGCTCGCGCACGAGGCCGAGGGCCGGGCTCTCGCCGACCTCGACGACACCGCCGGGCAGGTCCCACTCGCGCTTGTAGGTCAGCTCGCACAGCAGGACGCGGCCGTCGCGGTCGCGCAGGACGCCCTGGCCGATGACGCGCTTGCGGGGCAGGCCGGCATTGAGGATCGAGACGAAGCCCTCGCGGCTGAACGCCGGCGGATCGTCGATGATGCGCCCGAGCATGACGTGGTCCGGCTCGTCACCGGGCGTGCGGGCGATGCCCTCGCGGCGCAGCCCGGCGATGGACGCGGCGCGCAGGCCGACGGGGTCGTCGGCGGGGACGCGGGCCTCGACCCGCGTCCAGCCCAGCTGCTCGAAGGCGTAGTGGACCGCCAGGCGCAGGGCGCGGCTCGCGACGGAGGCGCCGGGGCCGGCCGCGAACCTCCAGCGCATCGAGCCCAGCTGCCGGCCGGCCTTGCCGGGGGCGCGCTGCAGCGCCACGGTGCCGATCCGCTCGCCGGCGTACACGACCGCGAAGCCGTCCAGGTCGTCCGTGCCCGACGTGGGCTCCAGCACGAGGTCGTCGTCACGCAGGTCGGGGGAGTCGGTCACGAGGCCGAGGCTACCCGCGCTGTGATGGGATGGTGCGCCATGACCGATCCGCGGATCCGCCCCGCCACCGCCGACGACGTGCCCGCGATGGTGCGACTCGTCCATGACCTGGCCGCCTACGAGCGCGCTCCCGAGCAGTGCGTCCTGACCGAGGAGATGCTGCACGAGCGGCTCTTCGGCGAGCGCCCGGCGCTGTACGCGCACGTCGCCGAGGCCGACGGGGCGGTCGTCGGCACCGCCATCTGGTTCCTCAACTTCTCGACGTGGGACGGCGTGCACGGCATCCACCTCGAGGACCTCTACGTCGACCCGGCCCAGCGGGGCGCCGGACTGGGCAAGGCGCTGCTGACCGAGCTGGCCCGGATCTGCGTCGAGCGCGGGTACAGCCGGCTGCAGTGGCAGGTGCTCGACTGGAACACGCCGTCCATCGAGTTCTACCGCTCGCTGGACGCCGTCGACCTCGAGGAGTGGCGCACGTACCGGCTCGCGGGGGAGGCCCTGCAGGCCCTCGGATCGGTGTCCTGACGCTGTCCTATGCTCGCCCCAACCCACCACAGGAGGCACTGACATGGCCGAATTCGTCCGACTCGAGGTGACCGACGGCGTCGGCACGATCCGTCTCGACCGCCCGAAGATGAACGCGATCGACGCGCAGGTCCAGACCGAGCTGCTCGAGGCGGCGCGCGAGGCCGACCGCCGCGACGACGTCGCCGCCGTGGTGGTGTGGGGCGGCGAGCGCGTCTTCGCCGCGGGCGCCGACGTCAAGGAGATGGCCGAGATGGGCTTCCCCGAGATGTTCCGCCACGGCCACCTGCTGCAGGACTTCACCCGGGCGGTCGCCGCGATCGGCAAGCCGACCGTCTCGGCGATCACGGGCTTCGCGCTCGGCGGCGGCCTCGAGCTCGCGCTGGCGACCGACCTGCGGTTCTGCGCCGACAGCGCCAAGCTGGGCCAGCCCGAGATCCTGCTGGGCATCATCCCCGGCGCCGGCGGCACGCAGCGGCTCGCGCGCCTCGTCGGCCCGGCCAAGGCCAAGGACCTCATCTACACGGGCCGCTTCGTCGACGCCCAGGAGGCGCTGCGCATCGGCCTGGTCGACGAGGTGCTGCCCGCCGAGGGCGTGTACGAGCGTGCGGTCGCGTGGGCGCGCCAGTTCGTGAACGGCCCGGCCATCGCGCTGCGCACCGCCAAGGACGTCATCGACCGCGGCCTCGAGGTCGACCTGCAGACGGGCCTGGAGATCGAGCGCGCCGGATTCACCGGATTGTTCGCCACGCAGGACCAGTCCGACGGCATGCGCTCGTTCGTCGAGAACGGCCCGGGCCGGGCCACGTTCACGGGTCGGTGATCCACGCCACACGTCTCGGCGTGCCACCTTTGGTTACCTTCCGGTAACATCGAGACAGGAAAGGGTCGCCTCACCAACGGATCGGACCCCGTGGCAGGGTTGACCCGATAACTCGCGGACGATCAACCGTCGCCCGCGCCCCGAATTCACAGGAGGGTCCTCGTGACCAAGATCGTTGTCGCTGTGAAGTACGTGCCGGACGCCACGGCGGACCGCACGTTCGAAGCGGATAACACTGTCGACCGCGAGAACGTCGACGGACTTCTGTCCGAGCTGGACGAGTACGCGGTCGAGCAGGCGCTGCAGGTGGTCGAGAACGGTGACGGCGAGGTCACCGTCCTGACCGTGGGCCCGGCGGACGCGTCCGACGCGGTGCGCAAGGCCTTGCAGATGGGCGCCGACCAGGGCGTCCACGTCGAGGACGACGCCATCGCCGGCTCCGACGCCTTCGCGACGTCGCTCGTGCTGGCCAAGGCGATCGAGAAGCTCGACTACGACATGGTGTTCTTCGGCATGGGCTCCACGGACGCCGGCATGGGCGTCGTCCCCACGCTCGTCGCCGAGCGCCTGGGCCTGCCGGCCATCACGTTCGCCTCCGAGATCGAGGTCGACGGCGACACGGTCAAGATCCGCCGCGACGGCGACGCCGCCACGCACCAGATCGAGGCCACGGGCAAGCTCGTCGTCTCGGTCACCGACCAGACCGGCGAGGCCCGCTACCCGTCCTTCAAGGGCATCATGGCCGCCAAGAAGAAGCCGGTCGAGGAGTGGTCGCTGGCCGACCTGGGCATCGACGCCTCCGAGGTCGGCCTCGAGCAGGCCTGGACCAAGGTCGAGTCCACGACCCCGCGCCCGCCGCGCACCGCCGGCGAGATCGTCACCGACGAGGGAGACGGCGGCGTCAAGCTCGTCGAGTTCCTCGCGTCCAAGAAGTTCGTGTGAGTAGGAGCCTGAATCAATGAGTGAAGTTCTCGTTCTGATCGAAGCCCCCCAGGGCAAGGTCACGAAGCCCTCGCTGGAGCTCCTGACGATCGCGCGTCGCATCGGTGAGCCCTCCGCCGTCGTCTTCGGCGACGCCGACACCGCGGTCCTGGCCGAGTACGGCGCCGAGAAGATCTACCAGTACGCCGACAGCGTCTACGAGGAGTACCTCGTCGCCCCGAAGGCGGAGGCGCTCGGCGCCCTCGTCGCCGAGAAGGCGCCCGCCGCCGTCCTGGTGCCCTCCAGCACCGAGGGCAAGGAGATCGCCGCCCGCGTCGCGCTCAAGTCGCAGTCGGGCCTCATCACCGACGCGGTCGACGTGGCCGTCGACGGTGGCTCCGTCACCACGACGCAGATGGCGTTCGCCGGCAACTTCACGGTCACCGCCCAGGTCACCAAGGGTGCCCCGGTCATCGCCGTGAAGCCGAACTCCGCGACGCCCGAGGCTGTCGCGGGCGCCGGCGCCGTCGAGGCCGTCTCGTTCGACGTCCCCGAGTCGGCCAAGGCCGTCAGGATCGTGTCGTCCGAGCCGCGCGTCTCCACCGGCCGTCCCGAGCTGACCGAGGCCGCCATCGTGGTCTCCGGCGGCCGTGGCACCGGCGGCGACTTCACCGAGGTCGAGGCCCTGGCCGACGCGCTCGGTGCCGCGGTCGGCGCCTCGCGCGCCGCCGTGGACTCGGGCTGGAAGCCGCACACGTTCCAGGTCGGCCAGACCGGCAAGACGGTCTCGCCGCAGCTGTACGTCGCCAACGGCATCTCCGGTGCGATCCAGCACCGCGCCGGCATGCAGACGTCCAAGACGATCGTCGCGGTCAACAAGGACGAGGAGGCGCCGATCTTCGAGCTCGTCGACTTCGGCGTCGTCGGTGACCTCAAGTCGGTCCTGCCGCAGGCGACCGAGGAGATCAACAAGCGCAAGGGCTGAGCCCACGCGCCCGCGCACGGCGGTCCCGCCCCTTCGGGGGAGGGGCCGCCGTCGCCGTTCCCGGGGGCCCCGGACGGACCTCGTGGCCGGTCAGAACGCTATGTTGCAGTTCGGTAAAGTAGGCGCTCTGGGTTGGAGTCGGGGTCCGTCCAGGTGGTAGCAATGGATCACGCGCGTACACGCACGTTCCACTGTCGTACGCACATTCTCAGGAGGATATTCATGCGAATTCGGCGTTCAGCCATCGCAGGTGTCGCCCTCGCCGCGGTCGCCAGCCTCACGCTGGCCGCTTGTGGTGGCGGCGACGACGGGGACGGCGGCAGCGCCGGGTCCGATTCCGTCATCACCGCCTACGGCACCGAGCCCCAGAAGCCGCTCATCACGACCGACACCAACGAGGTCGGCGGCGGCAACATCATCGACCTGCTCTACGCGGGCCTCGTGTCGTACGACGCCGAGGGCAAGATGCAGAACGAGGTCGCCGAGTCGATCGAGTCCGAGGACGACAAGGTCTGGACGATCAAGCTCAAGGACTGGAACTTCACCGACGGCACGCCGGTCACGGCCGAGTCCTTCGTGAAGGCGTGGACCTACGCGGCCGATCCGGCCAACGCGCAGCTGCAGGCCTACTTCATGTACCCCTTCGCGGGCACCACGGAGGAGGGCACGCTCGTCGAGGGCGCCAAGACGCTCGAGGGCGCCAAGGCCGTCGACGAGAAGACCATCGAGGTCACGCTGAAGGAGGCCGAGCCGGAGTTCCCGCTGCGCCTCGGCTACTCGGCGTACTACCCGCTGCCCGAGGCTGCCTTCGGCTCCGACGGCAAGGTCACCAAGGAGTTCGGCGAGCAGCCGATCGGCAACGGCCCCTACACGCTCGAGTCCTGGGAGCACGAGGTCGAGGCCAAGCTCGTCCCGAACGACGAGTACAAGGGCAACCGCGAGCCGAAGAACGGCGGTGTGACCTTCAAGTTCTACACCGATCCCGAGTCGGCCTACTCCGACCTGCAGGGTGGCAACCTCGACGTCATGGAGGCCGTCCCGCCGAGCGCGCTGAGCTCGTTCGAGTCCGACGACTCCATCCAGGCGTTCACGGGCAACGGCGCCAACTTCGCGTCGATCACCATCCCCGAGCGTCTCGAGCACTGGAGCGGCGAGGAGGGCAAGCTCCGTCGCGCCGCGATCTCCAAGGCCATCAACCGTGAGGAGATCACCGAGAAGATCTTCGAGGGCTCGCGCGTCCCGGCCGAGGACTTCGCCACGTCGCTGTTCCCGGGCTACACGAAGGACATCCCGGGCAACGAGGTCCTCGACTTCGACGCCGCCGAGGCCAAGAAGCTGTGGGCCGAGGCCGACGCCATCTCCAAGTTCGACGGCGCCTTCACGCTCGCCTACAACGGCGACGGCCCGGGCAACAAGGAGTGGGTCGAGGCCGTCGTGAACCAGGTCGGCACGAACCTGGGCATCGAGGCCAAGCCGAAGGCGTACGCCACCTTCAAGGAGCTGCGCGAGCTGGTCACCAACCGCGAGATCAAGACCGCGTTCCGCACCGGTTGGCAGGCCGACTACCCGTCGATCTACAACTACCTCGGCCCGCTGTACGGCACGGGCGCTGGTTCGAACGACGGCGACTACTCCAACCCGGAGGTCGACAAGCTCCTCGGTGAGGCGCTGAGCTCGAAGGGTGACGAGCAGGCCAAGAAGCTGGCCCAGGTCCAGGAGATCCTCTTCAAGGACCTGCCCGCCATCCCGCTGTGGAACCAGAGCATCGCCGGTGCGGCTGCGGACGGCGTCAACGGCGTGGTCTTCAGCTGGCAGGGCAAGCCCGAGTACCACCTCGTCAGCAAGTAACCAACAGCGGTTCCCACGGTGGGACGGCACCCGACCGGTGCCGTCCCACCGTGTGCCGCGAGGAGTGTGCACATGTGGTGGTATGTCGGACGACGACTCCTCCAGACGATCCCGGTGATCCTGGGGTCGACCTTCATCGTCTACGGGCTGGTGTTCCTCGCCCCGGGCGACCCCATCGCGGCGATGTTCGGCGACAAGCCGATTCCCTCCGCGGTGCGAGCAGAGCTCGAGAACCAGTACAACCTGAACGACCCCTTCCTGATCCAGTGGCTGAAGTACCTCGGCAACGCGCTGACCGGTGACTTCGGCACGGCGTTCTCGGGCCGGCCGGTCTCGGAGCTGGTGGCCCAAGCCCTGCCCGTGACCTTCCAGCTGGCGATCATGGCGCTCGTCATCGAGGCCACGCTCGGCATCGCGGCCGGCTTCTACGCCGGCCTGCGCCGCGGCGGCATCTTCGACTCGACGATGCTGCTCGTCTCGCTGCTGGTCATCGCCGTCCCGATCTTCGTCTTCGGCTTCCTCATGCAGCTGATCTTCGGCGTCAAGCTCGGCTGGGCGCCCATCACCGTCGGCGGCGACCCAACGTTCCAGAGCCTGATCCTGCCGGCGATCGTGCTGGGACTGACATCGTTCGCCTACATCCTGCGACTGACCCGCACGTCGATCGTCGACAACCTCACGGCCGACCACGTGCGCACCGCGCGCGCCAAGGGCCTGTCGACCGGCACCGTCAACCGCCGGCACGTGCTGCGCAACTCGCTCATCCCGGTGACGACGTACCTCGGCACCGACCTGGGCACGCTGATGGCCGGCGCGATCGTCACCGAGGGCATCTTCAACGTCCCCGGCATCGGCCGCCTGGCCTTCCAGGCCGTCAACCGCGGTGAGGGCGCGACGGTCGTCGGCGTCGTCACCGTCATGGTCCTGATCTACGTGCTCATGAGCCTGATCGTCGACCTCCTGTACGCCCTCCTCGATCCCAGGATCCGCTATGCCTGACGTCATGCTTCCCGGGCAGGAGCGCTTCGTCGCTCCGATCGCCCAGACTCCCCTCGAGGCCACCGGCACCGTCGACGAGTCCCAGTCGCCCGAGAGCCAGTGGGTCGTCGCCTGGAAGAGCCTGCGCAGCAACTGGATCTTCTGGGTCTCGGTCGCGATCTTGACCTTCGTGGCCGTGATGATCGCGTTCCCCGGCCTGTTCACCGACATCGACCCGAACAAGGCCGAGCTGTCGCGCAGCCTCGAGCCGCCGTCGCCGGGCCACATCGCCGGCTTCGACAAGCAGGGCCACGACGTCTTCTCGCGCACGATCCACGGCGCCCGCGCGTCGGTCACCGTCGGCATCCTGTGCACGCTCGTCGTCGCGATCCTCGGCACGATCACCGGCGCCGTCGCCGGCTTCTACGGTGGCGTCGTCGACACGCTCGTCTCGCGCATCGCGGACATGTTCTTCGCCATCCCGCTGCTGCTCGGCGCGATCGTCGGCCTGTCGGTCGTCGACAACCGGTTCCCCGAGCGCGGCTACTGGGGCTCGATCTCGGCGGTCGTGTTCGCCCTGGCGGCGTTCGGCTGGCCGCAGGTCACCCGCATCGCGCGCGGTGCCGTGCTGGAGGTCAAGAACCTCGAGTTCATCGATGCCGCCCGCGCGATCGGCGCCTCGCCGCTGCGCAACCTGATGCGGCACGTCATCCCCAACGCGCTGCCGCCGGTCATCGTGGTCTCCACGGTGTCGCTGGGCATCTTCATCGTCGCGGAGGCGACCCTGTCGTTCCTGGGCATCGGCCTGCCGTACGGGATCGTCTCGTGGGGCAACGACATCGCCGCCGCCCAGCCGCTCGTCCGATCCGGGAACCGCCTGGGGGTCATGTTCTGGCCCGCCACCGCCCTGATGATCACGGCCCTGGGCTTCATCCTGCTGGGCGACGCCGTGAGCGACGCCCTCGACCCGAAGCGGAAGAACAACCGATGAACTCCACCCCGTTGCTCGAGATCAAGGACCTCCAGGTCGCCTTCGCGAACGGCAAGGAGCTCGTCCCGGCCGTCCGCGGCGCGAGCCTGACGGTCTACGAGGGCCAGACGGTCGCGATCGTGGGCGAGTCCGGCTCGGGCAAGTCCACGACGGCGCACGCCGTGATCGACCTGCTGCCCGGCACCGGCCGGGTCACCGGCGGACAGATCCTGTTCGACGGCGAGGACCTCACCACCGCCGGCCGCAAGCAGATCATGGCCGTGCGCGGCTCCTCGGTCGGCCTGGTCCCGCAGGCCCCGATGTCGAACCTCAACCCGCTGTGGCGGGTCGGCGCGCAGATCAAGGAGGCCCTCGAGGCCAACGGCGTCGCCTCCGGCAAGGAGGCCGACCAGCGCGTCGTCGAGCTGCTCGCCGAGGCCGGCCTGCCCGACGGCGAGCGGCGCGCCCGCCAGTACCCGCACGAGTTCTCCGGCGGCATGCGCCAGCGTGCGCTCATCGCGATGGCGCTGGCCGCCCGTCCGCGCCTGCTGATCGCCGACGAGCCGACCTCCGCGCTCGACGTCACGGTGCAGAAGCAGATCCTGGACCACCTCGACACGCTCACCGCCGACCTCGGCGTCGCGGTCCTGCTGATCACGCACGACCTCGGCCTGGCCGCCGAGCGCGCCGACCACCTCGTGGTCATGTACAAGGGCCAGGTCGTCGAGTCCGGCCCCGCGCTGGAGATCCTGCAGGACCCGCAGCACCCGTACACGAAGCGCCTCGTGTCGAAGGCGCCCTCGCTGGCGTCGCAGCGCCTGTCGTCGCAGCGGGCCCGCGCCGAGGTGCGCGAGCAGGCCATGGAGCAGGCCGCCGAGATCGCCGAGGAGGTCGCCCACAGCGGCGAGGAGTTCGGCGAGGGCCGCGACGACGTGCTCGTCGTGGAGGAGCTGACCAAGGTCTTCGAGCTGCGCGGCTCCAAGCCGTGGGAGAAGATCCCGTTCACCGCCGCGGACTCGGTGTCGTTCCGGCTGCGCCGCGGCACCACCACCGCGATCGTGGGGGAGTCCGGCTCGGGCAAGTCCACCGTCGCGCGCATGGTGCTGGACCTGCTGCCCCCCACGTCGGGCCGCGTGCTGTTCGACGGCGTCGACGTGCGCCAGCTCAAGAGCAAGTCGCAGCAGCTGAAGTTCCGTCGCCAGATGCAGCCGGTGTTCCAGAACCCGTACGCGTCGCTGGACCCGATGTACTCGATCTTCCGCTCGATCGAGGAGCCGCTGCGCACGCACGGCGTCGGCAGCAAGGCCGAGCGCGAGAAGAAGGTGCGCGACCTGCTGGACAAGGTCTCGCTGCCGGCCTCGGTGATGTCGCGCTACCCGGGCGAGCTGTCCGGCGGCCAGCGCCAGCGCGTCGCGATCGCGCGCGCCCTGGCGCTCGATCCCGAGGTCGTCATCTGCGACGAGGCCGTCAGCGCGCTCGACGTGCTGGTGCAGGCGCAGATCCTCGAGCTGCTGAACGACCTGCAGGCCGAGCTGGGCCTGAGCTACCTGTTCATCACGCACGACCTCGCGGTGGTCCGCCAGATCGCCGACGACGTGCTGGTGATGCAGAGCGGCAAGGTCGTCGAGCACTCCTCGGTGTCGCAGGTGTTCGACAGCCCGCGCGAGGAGTACACGCGCCGCCTTCTCGACGCGATCCCCGGCGGGTCGATCGAGCTCTCGCGCTGAGCGCACGCAGGCACGACTGAGGGGGTGGGCCGCCGGCCCACCCCCTCAGTGCTGTGCGAGCGTCAGGCGGCGCGACGCTGCGTGTCCCACACGAGGGAGGACTCCAGCTTGCGAGGCATCTCGCCCGTGCCGGACTTGACCTTCTGGTAGCGGCACGTGCCGCGGTTGAGGGCGTACTTGGTGGCGGTGAACTTGCGCGTCTCCTGGCGCTGGCGCAGGCGGTACTCGTGCTTGGCGTCCTTCTTGACGGTGACGGAGTAGGACCACGTCTTGGTCTTGCTCCACGTCTTGGCCACGGAGGCGCCGATCGTCGTGGAGGCCTTGGCGAAGACGACGCCGGCCTCGGCGGAGAGGGACGTGCTGACCGTGCCGGTCCACTGCGAGGTGGCCGCCTGGCTGAACGTGATGGTCATCGAGCCGTGCTTGGGGTGGACCCAGTTGGAGTAGAGCTTGGTCGGCTTGTAGGACTTCGAGACGTTGGTGAAGGTCCACTTCGTGGCGGACAGGTTGTCGCACACGGGTGCGGCGTTCGCGACCTGGGGTGCGAGGACGGTGGCGCACAGCGCCAGGGCAGCGGTGATGACGGTCTTGATGCGGAACATGTTCCCCCCGGAGTAGTGATGTGGGGGGAACCTAACAGAGGTAACTCGCGGTTGCCAAGGTGCGGCCGACCCCGTGTTGACTCGTTCGAACAGGTGTTCGATCATGGAGGGGTGAGCACCGCCGTCCCCGACACCACCGTGGTCGACGACCTGCGCGCCCAGATCGGGCGGATGCAGGGTCGTCCCTCGGTGCTGTCGCTGGCGACGCACCCCGCGCTCTCGGGGCTGCTCGCCCTGCAGCCCGGCGGCAGCTACGCGGTCGACTCCACCAGCTTGGCCCTGCTGCTGATGGCCGGCCCGTCGCGCGACGGCGCGTGGTGCGCCATCGTCGGCTCGGACCGGGTCGGCCTCGAGGCGGCCGCCGAGGTGGGCGTCGACCTCGATCGTACGGTCTGGGTGCCCGACGCCGGGGCCGACCCGGCCTCGGTGCTGGGCGCGCTGGTCGACGCCGTCGGCGTGGTCATGGTCGATCGGGTGACGCTGCCCGAGCGTGAGGTCGTGCGCCTGCGCGCGCGGCTGCACCGGCGCCAGGCCGTGCTCGTCGCCGTGGGAGAGTGGCCGCGCGTCGACGCCCGGCTCTCGCTGCGCGACGCCGTCTGGACCGGCCCGCAGGACGGCCACGGCCACCTCGTGGCCCGCCAGGCCACGGTCGAGGTCCGGCGCGGTGGACGGGTCACCGGCTCGCGCCGGCTGTGGCTCCCCAGCCGCGAGCTGGCCGTCGCCCCGGTCGAGCGCGCCGTGCGCGCCGTCCCGGATCGGGAGGCCGGCTGATGCGCACGATGGTGGTGTGGGTGCCGGACTGGCCGGCGCTGGTCCAGCAGGCCGAGCACGGCGAGCCGCAGGCGCTGGCCGTCCTCGAGAAGGGCGCCGTCCTGGCGTGCACGCCGGCGGCCCGCGCGCAGGGCGTCCGCCGTGGGATGCGCCGTCGCGACGCGCAGTCGCGCTGTCCCGACCTCGTGGTCTGCGACCACCGTCCCGAGGCCGACGCGCGCGCGTTCGACCAGGTGCTGACCGCGCTCGAGGAGCTCGGTCCCGGCGTCGCGCCGCTGCGCCCGGGACTGTGCGCGCTGACCGTGCCCGAGCGGTACTACGGCGGCGAGCCCGAGGCGGCCGCCGTCATCACCGAGCGGCTCGTCGAGCTGGGGGTGTGGGACGTCCGCTGCGGCATCGCCGACGGGGTGTTCGTCGCCGAGCTGGCCGCCCGCCGGGCCCCGGCCCAGGACTGCGTCGTCGTGGCGCCCGGCGGCAACATCGACTTCCTGGCCGACCTGCCGATCGATGTCCTCGAGATCCCCACGCCGGCCGGCACGACCGAGCCGGGGCTGGACCTGGTCACGGTGCTGCGCCGGCTGGGCGTGCGCCGGGTCGCGCAGTTCGCCGCGCTCGCGCCGGCCGACGTGCTGGCGCGCTTCGGCACCCACGGCGCGCTGCTGCACCGCTGGGCCCGCGGCGAGGAGGTCCGCCAGGTCTCGCGACGGACGCCGCCGCCCGAGCTCGTGGCGACCGTCGCCTTCGAGCCGGCCCTCGAGCGGGCCGAGGCCGTCGTGTTCAGCGTGCGCCAGCGCGTCGAGGAGTTCGTCCGCCGCCTCGACCGCGGCGGACTGGTGTGCGCCACGCTGCGGATCGAGGTCGACGCCGAGGTCGCCGGCCACCCGCATGTCTCCAGCCGGCTGTGGCGCCACCCGCGCTGGTTCGGCTCGGCCGACGTCCTCGACCGGCTGCGCTGGCAGCTCTCGGCCGACCCGCCCGGCGGCCCGGTCGTGGCGGTGCGCTGCATCCCGGTCGAGGTCGAGCCGCTCGGCGACCACGCCGAGGGGCTCTTCGGCGGCGGGCCCGACGAGCAGGTCGAGCGCTCGGTGGCCCGCGTGCAGGCGCTCGTCGGCCCCGAGGGCGTGCGCTCGGTGGGCGTCCAGGGCGGTCGCGGCCCGGCCGACCGGCGGCTGTCGACGGCGTGGGGCGAGCGGCCCACCGTCACGCGCCCCGCCGACCGCCCGTGGCCCGGCAGCATCCCGCCGCCGGCGCCGGCCACCGTGTTCCCCGAGCCGGCTCCCGCGCAGGTCGTGGGCGCCGAGGGGATGCCCGTCAGCGTCAGCGGCCGGGGGGCGCTCTCGGGCCCGCCCGCGCGGTTCCGCGCCCAGGCCGACGCCGGCTGGCAGCCCGTCGCGGCGTGGGCCGGGCCGTGGCCGGTCGACGAGCACTGGTGGGACGAGGCCGCGGCCCGCCGCGTCGCCCGCTTCCAGGTCGTCGGCGTGGACGGCAGCGCCTGGCTCATGGTCGTCGAGAACGGCCGCTGGTGGACCGAGGCCCGCTATGACTGACTCCCCGCTGAGTTGCACGTTCGGCCACCGAAACACGGCGTGTCGCCGGCCGAACGTGCAACTCAGCGCGTGGGGGTGGCCCTGATGGGGTGGAACAACCCGGACATCTCGTGGCGCGAGCTCGAGGCGCGGCTTTCGGGGCGGTGGAAGGAGCCGTCCGGCCCGCCCGACGGCGGCGACGGGCCGGCGTTCTCGCGCAAGCGCGGCGCCTACACCGCGCCCGAGGAGCCCGAGCGTCCCGCCGAGGCCGTCCCGTACGCCGAGCTGCACTGCCACAGCAACTACAGCTTCCTCGACGGCGCCAGCCATCCCGAGGCGCTCGTGCGCGAGGGCGTGCGACTCGGCCTGTCGGCGCTCGCGCTGACCGACCACGACGGCTTCAGCGGCGCGCCCCGGTTCGCCGAGGCGGCCCAGCAGCACGGGATGCGCACGGTCCACGGCGCCGAGCTGTCGCTCAACCTGCCCGGCCCGCAGAACGGCGTCGCCGACCCCGAGGGCGACCACCTGCTCGTGCTGGCCCGCGGCGTCGAGGGGTACCACGCGCTGGCCACCGCGATCACCGAGGCGAACCTGGCCGGCGACGAGAAGGGCCGCCCCGTCTACGACCTCGCCGACCTGGCCGACCTCGGTCGCGGGAAGTGGGTCGTGCTGACCGGCTGCCGCAAGGGCTGGGCCCGCCGCGAGGGCATGACGGGCGTCCGCCGCCTCGTCGACCTGTTCGGCCGGGACAACGTGGTCGTCGAGCTGACCGACCACGGCGGCCCCGGCGACGGCCCGGCCAACGACGCGCTCGCGGGCTGGGCGGCCCAGCTGGGCCTGCCGTACGTCGCGACCGGGAACGTGCACGCCGCCCGCCCTGCCGACGCGCGGCTCGCGCAGGCCTTCGCCGCCGTCCGCGCGCGCCGCAGCCTGGCCGAGCTCGACGGCTGGCTCGCCCCGCCGGCGTTCCTGCGGTCCGGCGCCGAGATGGCGCAGCGGTTCGCCCGCTGGCCCGGCGCGGTCGCGCGCTCGGTCGAGATCGCCGACGCGTGCGCGTTCGACCTGCGCAAGGCCTCGCCCAAGCTGCCCAAGCAGCAGGTGCCGCCGGGCCACACGCCGATGACGTGGCTGCGCGAGCTGGTGCGCCGCGGCGCCGACCGGCTCTACGCGCACGACCGCGCGGGCGCCGAGCACCGCCTCCAGCGCGAGCTGGCGGTCATCGAGGAGAAGGACTTCGCCGGCTACTTCCTCATCGTCCACGACATCGTCGCGTTCGCGCGCAGCCGCGGGATCCTGTGCCAGGGCCGGGGCTCGGCCGCGAACTCCGCGGTCTGCTACGCCCTCGAGATCACCGCGGTCGACTCGATCAAGTACGGCCTGCCGTTCGAGCGCTTCCTGTCCGCCACGCGCGACGAGGAGCCCGACATCGACGTGGACTTCGACTCCGACCGCCGCGAGGAGGTCATCCAGTGGGTCTACGACAAGTACGGCCGCCGCAACGCCGCGCAGGTCTGCAACGTCATCAGCTACCGGCCCAAGTCGGCGGTGCGCGACATGGCGCGGGCGCTCGGCTACTCGGTGGGCCAGCAGGACGCGTGGAGCAAGCGCGTCGACTCGTGGTCCTCGATCCGCACGGACGAGCCCGACGAGATCCCCGCGCCCGTCGTCGCGCTCGCCGAGCAGGCGATGAAGTCGCCGCGGCACCTGGGCATCCACTCCGGCGGCATGGTGCTGACCGAGCGCCCCGTCGGCGAGGTCGTGCCGATCGAGCGTGCCCGCATGCCCGGGCGCACGGTGCTGCAGTGGGACAAGGACGACTGCGCCTACATGGGCCTGGTCAAGTTCGACCTGCTCGGGCTGGGCATGCTCGGCGCGATCCAGCACACCTTCGACATCGTGCGCGAGCGCGTCGGCGAGGAGTGGACGCTGGCCACGATGCCCAAGGAGGAGCAGGGCGTCTACGACATGCTGTGCCGCGCCGACTCGATCGGCGTGTTCCAGGTCGAGAGCCGCGCCCAGGTCGGCACGCTGCCCCGGCTGCGGCCGCGCCGGTTCTACGAGCTCGTCATCGAGATCGCGCTGATCCGCCCCGGCCCGATCCAGGGCGGCGCGATCCACCCGTACATCCGGCGCAAGCTGGGGGAGGAGCCCATCACCTACCCGCACCCGCTGCTCGAGCCCGTCCTGGAGCGCACCCTGGGCGTGCCGCTGTTCCAGGAGCAGCTCATGCAGATCGCGATGGTCCTGGGCGGCTGCACGGGCGACGAGGCCGACCTGCTGCGGCGCGCGATGGGCTCCAAGCGCGGTGTCGAGAGGATCGACAGCCTGCGCGACCAGCTGTACCGGGGGATGGCGCAGAAGGGCATCACGGGCGAGGCGGCCGACGACATCTACGCGCGCATCCAGGCGTTCGCCAACTTCGGCTTCGCCGAGAGCCACGCGATCAGCTTCGCACTGCTGGTCTACGCCAGCAGCTGGCTCAAGCTGCACCACCCGGCGGCGTTCCTGGCGGGGCTGCTGCGGGCGCAGCCGATGGGCTTCTACTCGCCGCAGTCGCTCGTGGCCGACGCGCGCCGGCACGGGGTCGAGGTGCGCAGGCCGTCGATCACGCGCTCGGGCATCGACTCCGACCTTGAGCCGCTCGGGGCGGCCACGGGGCCCACGGGCCGCGCCGCGTGCGCCGAGCACGACCAGCCCCCGGTGGGGGAGTTCGACCGCACCGCGCCGCCCGACTTCGCCGAGCACCGCCGCGACGGGAACCACGCCGTGCGGCTGGGCCTGACCTCGGTGCAGGGGATCGGCCGCGCCGATGCCGAGCGGATCGTCGCGGCGCGGCAGGAGCGCCCGTTCGCCGACATGGCCGACGTCGTGCGCCGCTGCGGCCTCAGCCGGGCCCAGCAGGAGCAGCTGGCCACCGCGGGCGCCTTCGACGACTTCGGCCTGACGCGCCGCCAGGCCCTGTGGAACGCGGGCTACAGCGACAGCCAGGACCGGCTGCCCGGCACCGCGATCGTCGCGCCGCCGCCCATGCTGCCGGGCATGAGCGACATCGAGCTGACGCTCGCCGACCTCGAGGCCACGCGGATCTCGCCGGGGGAGCACCCCTTCGCCCACCTGCGGCCGTCGCTGACCGCGCAGGGCATCCTCTCGGTGGCCTCGCTGTGGCACCACGAGCCCGAGCGGCGCGTGCGGGTGGCCGGACTCATCACGCACCGCCAGCGGCCGTACACCGCGGGCGGGGTCACGTTCCTCAACCTCGAGGACGAGACCGGGATGCTCAACGTGGTCGTGTTCGACGCGGTGTGGCAGCGCCACCGGATCGCCGCCCGCACCAGCGCGGCGGTCGTGATCCGGGGCCGGCTCGAGCACCAGCAGGGCGCGGTGAACCTCGTGGCCGAGGTCGTGGAGCGACTCCTCGATCCCGCCGTGCCGCAGGGCCATCGCGCCCGCGACTTCCGCTGACGGTTTCCCCGGTTGAGTAGGTTCTCCCTCACTTCACGAGGATCGCGATCCTCGTGAAGTGAGGGAGAACCTCGTTCAGTCGGAGCTGGCCGTTCCGGGCGCGACCGAGCGTGGAGAACTCCCACTTCACGAGGTTCGCAACCCACGCTCAGTGCCAGAGAACCTAGTGAACCGGGGAATCGGTCACCGCGGACCGACGCGTCGGAGGGCTACCGTCGAGCCATGCAGATCCGCAGACTGACCGAGGACGACCGCGACGCGCTCGTCGCCGTCCGGCTCCCGGCGTTCGGCTCGTCCCGGCTCGGCGGGGATCGCGTCGAGCACCCGTCCTACGACCGGTGGGGCCTGTTCCGCGACGGCGTGCTCGCCGCGTGTGCCGCGCGCAAGCCCTACGCCTCGTGGTTCGGCGGACAGCAGGTGCCGACGTGCGGCATCGCGGGGGTCGCCGTCGCGCCCGAGATGCGCGGCCGCGGCCTGCTGCGCCCGCTGCTGGAGCGCATCCACGAGGAGGCCCGCGCGCAGGGCGAGGTCGTCGCGACCCTGTTCGCCAGCGCGCCGGGCATCTACGGCAGCCTCGGCTACCGGACGGTCGGCGCGCTCGACACGATCGAGGTGCCGGCCACGTCGCTGCACCGGTTCTTGCGCCGGCACGAGCTGCGACGAGCGACCGCCGACGACATCGGCGAGCTCAAGCGCGTCTACGCCGACTGGGCGCGCCGGCACGACGGACCGCTCACGCGCGAGGCGCCCGAGTTCGACGACGCCGCCTGGCTGCACGACGCGACGGGCGTGACGCTCGCGCTGGGGGAGGACGGCACCGCGCTGGCCTACGCCTCGTGGGTGCGCTCGCCCGGCTACGGCCGCGACGCGTACGTCGACGTCGAGGACCTCGTGTGGAACGACG
This sequence comes from Aeromicrobium jepli, assembly GCF_047246605.1. Lineage (NCBI taxonomy): Bacteria > Bacillati > Actinomycetota > Actinomycetes > Propionibacteriales > Nocardioidaceae > Aeromicrobium > Aeromicrobium jepli. Next base: position 24,447 of record NZ_JBFOKO010000010.1, on the reverse strand, counting down.
ACGCCGCCCGCGACTCGCTGCTGTGGATGCTGGGCACGTTCTCGAGCGTGACGCCGGCGGTCCGGTTCGACACGTCCGGCACCGAGCTGACGTCCATGCTGACCGAGCACCACGTGCGCGAGCACCGCCCCTACGACCTGCTCGTGCTGGACCCTGGGGCGTTCCGGCCGCCGGCGGGACCGGTGCTCATCCGGGACTACTTCTGAGACGGTCCCGATCTTAGGGTTGACATGACCTTAAGCACCCCCTTAGTGTCGCTTTGACCCTAAGGAGGTGGCGTCGTGGAGCAGCGCATCGAGCTGGCCGTGTCCACGGTGAGCTTCGCCCTGCGCCCGCACCCGCGCACGCAGCGCCTCACCCTGTGGCTGCCGCTCGTCAAGCGCATCCGCGAGCCGTTCCTGGGCCGGTGGGCGCTGCCCGGCGGCCCGCTGCAGCCGGCCGAGGACCTCGACACCTCCGCCCGCCGCACCCTGCTGCGCACGACCGGGCTCGAGCCCGCGCACCTCGAGCAGCTCTACAGCTTCGGCGGCATCGACCGCTCGCCCGACCGCGTCGTCTCGATCGTCTACTGGGCGCTCGTGCGACCCGACGAGGACGCTCGCGCGATCGACGGCGAGAACGTCGAGTGGTTCGTCGCCGACGAGGTGCCCGAGCTGGCCTTCGACCACAACGTGATCGTCACGTACGCGCTCGACCGCCTGCGCGCCAAGATCACCTACTCCGACATCGCGCACGCGTTCACGGGCGAGGAGTTCACGATCGCCCAGCTGCGCGAGGTCCACGAGGCCGTCCGCCAGGTCCGCCTCGACCCCGCCAACTTCCGACGCCAGACCCTCGCGCACCCGCGCATCGTCGCCACGGGCCGTCACGTCACCGGCACCAGCCACCGACCCCCGGCCCTCTACCGACTGGAGACAGCATGACCATCTCGATCAACGACCTCATCGTGGCGGCGCCGGGCAGCACGTGCGACGCCGACCTGGCGAAGTCGCCGTGGGAGTTCGACGGCTTCCCCGGCTACGGCCCCGGTGCGTCCGAGCAGGACGCGATCCCGCAGCCCGTCACGCGCCCGGGCCAGTTGCCGGCGGCGTACCAGCGGATGCCCGAGGCCGAGCTGCACGCGCGGATCCGCGCGGCCAAGGCGGCGCTGGGTGACCGGCTCGTGATCCTCGGCCACTTCTACCAGCGTGACGAGGTGGTCCAGTACGCCGACTTCGTGGGCGACTCGTTCCAGCTGGCCAACGCCGCACTGACTCGGCCCGACGCCGAGGCGATCGTGTTCTGCGGCGTGCACTTCATGGCCGAGACCGCCGACATCCTCGCCCGTCCCGAGCAGCGCGTGATCCTGCCCAACCTCGCGGCGGGCTGCTCGATGGCCGACATGGCCGACGAGGACGCCGTCGAGGCGGCGTGGGAGGCCCTCACGGAGTTCTACGGTGACGACGAGACGGTCCCGGTCACCTACATGAACTCGTCCGCGGCGCTCAAGGCGTTCTGCGGGCGTCACGGCGGCATCGTGTGCACCTCGTCGAACGCCTCGACCGTCCTGGAGTGGGCGTTCGAGCAGGGCCGCCGGGTGCTGTTCTTCCCCGACCAGCACCTGGGCCGCAACACCGGCAAGGCCATGGGCGTCCCGCTCGAGCAGATGCCGATGATCAACCCGCGCCGTCCCGGCCTCGGCGTCGAGCCCGACGTGCTCCGCGACGCGCGCGTGCTGCTGTGGCCGGGGTTCTGCTCGGTGCACAAGCGCTTCACGGTCGCCCAGATCGAGCAGGCCCGGGCGCAGTACCCGGACGTGCGGGTGATCGTGCACCCCGAGAGCCCCATGGCGGTCGTCGACGCGGCCGACGCGGCGGGCTCCACGGACGCGATCAAGAAGTTCGTGGCGGCCGCCCCGGCCGGCTCGGTCATCGCGATCGGCACCGAGATCAACCTCGTGAACCGCCTGGCCGCGCAGAACCCGGACAAGACGATCTTCTGCCTCGACCCGGTCGTGTGCCCGTGCTCCACGATGTACCGGATCCACCCCGGCTACCTCGCCTGGGTGCTGGACGGCCTGGTCGAGGGCGAGGTCCGCAACGAGATCGTCGTGGACGACGACGTCGCCGTGCACGCGAAGGTCGCGCTGGAGCGGATGCTCGCGGCGCTGCCGAAGGCCGACTGACATGTCGCACGTCGTCGTGGTCGGCAGCGGCGTCGCGGGGCTGACCACCGCGCTCGACCTGGCGGGTCGTGACGGGGTCGCGGTGACCCTCGTGGCCAAGGCGCGCCTCGGCGTGTCCAACACCCGCGTCGCGCAGGGCGGCGTCGCCGTGGTGACGGCCGCCCACGACTCGGTGCAGTCCCACGTGCGCGACACACTCGTCGCGGGGGCCGAGCTGAGCGAGCCGGGCGCGGTCGAGGCGCTGTGCGGCGACGGCCCCGGCGCGGTCGCCGCGCTGATCGACCGTGGCGTGCGGTTCGACCGTCACGAGGGCGAGCTCGCGCGCGGGCTCGAGGCGGCGCACTCGCACGCGCGGATCCTCCACGCCGGCGGCGACGCCACCGGCGCGGCGATCGCGGACGCGCTCATCGCCCGGCTCCGGTCCAGCGAGGTCGCGGTCCGCGAGGACACGACCGTCGTGGACGTCCTCGTCCGGGACGGCCGCGCCGTCGGCGTGCGGCAGCTCGACGGCGAGGAGCTGGCGGCCGACGCCGTCGTGCTCGCCACCGGGGGAGCGGGCCAGCTCTTCCCGCACACGACCAACCCGGCCGTCGCGACGGCCGACGGCGTCGCGATCGCCCTGCGCGCCGGCGCCGTCGTGGCCGACCTCGAGTTCGTCCAGTTCCACCCCACGGCGCTCGCGGTGCCCGGCACCCCGCTCATCTCCGAGGCGGTCCGCGGCGAGGGCGCCGTGCTGGTCGACGCCGACGGCCGCCGCTTCATGCCCGAGGTTCACCCGGACGCGGAGCTGGCGCCGCGTGACGTCGTCGCCCGCGGCATCGCGGCGCAGATGGCACGCCAGCCCGGCACGCCCGTCCGCCTCGACGCCACCGCGCTCGGCGCGGACTTCCTGGCCGAGCGGTTCCCCACGATTGACGCCTCGGTCCGCGCGCACGGATTCGACTGGGCGCGCGAGCCGATCCCCGTCGCCCCCGCCGCGCACTACGCGATGGGCGGCGTCCGCACCGACGTGTGGGGCCGCACCAGCCTCCCGGGCCTGTACGCCGTGGGCGAGGTCGCGTGCACGGGCCTGCACGGCGCCAACCGGCTGGCGTCCAACTCGCTGCTCGAGGGCGCCGTCTTCGGCCGCCGGGTCGCCCGGGCGATCACCGGCGCGGTGCCCGAGGTCGCGTTCGGCGACGAGTGGGCGGCGCCGCTGGAGGTCTCGCTGGCCGCCGGGGACGAGGACTTCGTGCGCGCGGACCTGCAGCACCTCGTGTGGGACGCCGCCGGGCTCGCGCGCGACGACGAGGGGCTGCGGGCGGCCGCCGCCACGCTGGCGCGCTGGAACCCGCCCGCCGTCACGGACGGCAAGTCCGCCGAGGACGCCAACCTGCTGCTCGTCGCCCGGGCCGTCGTGGCCGGCGCGCTCGCCCGGCGCGAGTCCCGCGGCGGCCACTTCCGCACCGACTTCCCGCACCCGGATCCCGCTCGCGCGATCCACTCGACCGCCGTAGGGGTGGACCATGCTTGAGACCCGCCAGATCCGTCGTGTCGTCGACCTCGCGCTCGACGAGGACGCCCCCCACGGCGACCTGACCTCCGAGGTCTTCGTCCCCGCCGACGCGATCGCCACGGCCGACCTCGTGGCGCGCGAGCCCGGCGTGTTCTCCGGTGGCGACGTGTTCCGCATCGCGATGACCACGGTCGACCCGACGGTCGAGGTGGCGGTGCTCGTGGCCGACGGCGACCGGTTCGCGGCCGGGGCGCGGCTCGCGACCGTGCGCGGACCCGGACGCGCCGTGCTGCGCGGCGAGCGCATCGCGCTCAACCTCGTCCAGCGCATGTGCGGCATCGCGACGCTCACCGCCGCGTACGTCGAGGCGGCCGGACCGCGGGTGCGCGTCACGGACACCCGCAAGACGACTCCGGGCCTGCGGGCCCTCGAGCGGCACGCCGTGCGCTGCGGCGGCGGCCACAACCACCGCTTCAGCCTGTCGGACGCCGTCATGGCGAAGGACAACCACCTCGCCCTCGTCGACGACGTCACGGTCGCGATCCGCGCGGCTCGGGCGCGCCTGCCGCACACGACGCACCTCGAGGTGGAGGTCGACCGGATCGACCAGATCGAGCCGGTCCTGGCCGGGGGAGTCGACACGATCATGCTGGACAACTTCGACCTCGAGGACCTGCGCAAGGGCGTCGAGATCGTCGACGGCCGCGCCCTCGTGGAGGCCTCCGGCGGCGTCGATCTCACGACGATCGGCGACATCGCCGCGACGGGCGTCGACGTCATCAGCGTCGGCGCGCTGACCCACTCGGTCCGCAACCTCGACCTCGGCCTGGACGTGCGACTGTCGTGATCTACCTCGACCACGCCGCCACCGCGCCCGTGCGCCGCGAGGTGCTCGAGGCGATGTGGCCGTACCTGACGCGCGACTTCGGCAACCCCGCGAGCCACCACGAGCCCGGCGCGGACGCGCGGCGCGGTCTCGACGACGCCCGTGTGCGCGTCGCTGCCCACCTGAACGCCCGACCCGGCGAGGTCACGTTCTGCAGTGGCGGCACCGAGTCCGACAACACCGCGATCAAGGGGATCGCGCTGGCCGACCCGCGCGGGCGGCACGTGGTGGTGAGCGCGGTCGAGCACCCGGCGGTGCTCGAGTCGGCCCAGTGGCTGGGCCGGCTCGGCTTCGAGGTCACGACCCTGCCGGTCGACGAGCACGGCACCGTCCTGCCCGAGACGCTCGCGGGCGTCCTGCGCGACGACACGACGCTCGTGAGCGTGCAGTACGCCAACAATGAGGTCGGCACGATCCAGCCGATCGCCGAGCTGGCCGCGGTCGCCGACGGCCGGGGCGTGCCGTTCCACACGGACGCGGTGCAGGCCGCGGGCTGGCTCGACCTCGACGTCCGCGCGCTCGGCGTGGCCGCGTTGAGCCTGAGTGGCCACAAGCTCGGCACGCCCAAGGGCGTCGGCGTGCTGTGGGTCGACCGGCGCCGGTCGTGGGAGCCGCTCGTTCACGGCGGCGGCCAGCAGGACGGCCGGCGCTCGGGCACCGAGGACGTCGCGGGCGCGGTCGGCCTCGCGACGGCGCTCGAGCTCGGTCATGGCGACCCGTCGGTCACCGCCGCCCGGCGTGATCGGTTCGTCGCCGCGGTGCTCGAGCGCGTCCCCGGCGCACGGCTCACGGGCCACCCCAGCCGGCGACTGCCCGGTCACGCCTCGTTCGTGTTCCCGGGCCGTTCGGGGGAGTCCCTGCTGGTCGACCTCGAGGCGCGTGGGATCGTCTGCTCGAGCGGGTCGGCGTGCGCGGCGGGCAGTGACGAGCCGAGCCACGTGCTGACCGCGATGGGGATCGAGCGCATGGTGGCGCAGTCGGCCGTCCGCTTCACGTTCGACGGCTCGGCGACCGACGAGGTGCTCGAGCGGACCGCCGACGAGATCGTCCGCGCGACGGCGGGCTGAGTCAGCCCTCGGCGCGCTCGAGCGCCTTCGGCAGCAGGCTCGCCACGTCGGCGGCCGGCTCGCCGTCGCCGGTGTGGACCACCGTGACGACCACGGCGCGCTCGTCGCCGGCCGGGGCGTAGGCGCGCTCGGTGGTCTGCGGCCCGTTCGAGGTCTCCTGCACCGCACGGAAGCCGACGGCGCCGTCCGGCAGCCCGTCGAGTCGCTCGAAGCTGCCCGAGCTCCGCTCGTCGGCGACGCACTCGTCGATCATCGAGGTGAGCCGGTCGAACGTGACGTCGATCGAGTCGCTCCCGGTGGGCGGGCCCTGGACCGCGGAGCGGACCACCGAGTCGCCGTCCGCCAGCCGGAAGCTGGCGTAGACGAAGTCGTCGGACGCCGCGAGGTTCCACTCGGAGTCCATCGCGGCGCAGTTCGTCTTGGAGACGTTCGTCTGGTCGCTGACCTCGACGTCCTCGGCCTCGGGCAGGTCGGCGCGCTGCAGCAGCTCGGGGTGCTGCGCGAGGGGATCGGAGTCGTCCTGCTTCTCGCCGCACGCGCCGAGCAGCAGGACCGCCGCGCACGCGGCGGTCACGAGCCCGCGCATCAGGACTCCTCGGGGTAGAACTTCAGGAACTGGTCCTTGTACGTCGTGTCGAGGGCCGAGTCCGAGATGTACTGGTCGACCGCGTCCATCGCCGACTGCGTGTAGCGCGGCATCTGGCCCTCGGGGATGTCGGCGGTGTCGATGAGCCGGCCCCGGTCGTCGAGCCAGGCCGAGGGCACGTCCTCGGGAGGGATCACCCCGGACTCGACGAGCGACAGGAAGGTGTCGATCTTGACCTGGCGCAGGCCTTCCTCGGCGCGGACCGCCCGGTCGTCGGCCACGGAGGCGGCCTCGTTCGTCCACGCGTCCGCGACCTCGTCCTTGCCCAGCCGGACCGACTCGCTGAACCCGTACTTGATGAGTTTGCTGGTCGCGTCGCCGACCGCGTCGGCCCCCGGCAGCGGGACGAGGCTCGTGGCGCTGGAGAGCGCGTCGAGGAACGCCTGGCGCTGCGCGTCGCGGCTGGCGGCGCCGTCGATGTCGACGCGCCCCACCGTGTGCTCGGCGAAGCCCTGCAGCGACGCGCGCCCGGCCAGCGTGTCCGTCAGCTCGTTGCGCAGGTCGATGTTCCCCGGGTCGCGCGCCAGCTCGGCGGCGATGTTGTTGACCTGCGTCTGCTGGTACGCGGCGATGCCCTCGGCGATCCGCTCGGTGCCGCCCTGCGTGCTCATCGCGACCTGCATGAGCGACTCGAGGTCGCCCTTGAACAGCAGCGGGTAGTGCTCGAACGTCCCGAGGTGCTCGACCTCGAAGTCGGCCAGGCTGGTGGGCGTGCCCGTGTCGTCGCCGTAGTTCAGCGCGGTGTCGACGGCCGGCATGTAGAACTTCATCAGGTCGGCCAGGTACGGCGAGGCGCCCTTCGCGTCCTCGGGCGAGAAGCCCTCGTTGCCGGCGATCTCGTGGAAGAACGTGGAGACCAGCGCGGTCGTGTCCTCACCGTGCCGCTCGAGGTTGGTGGGGTCGGTGCCGATGCCCTCCATCGCGTGCGCGATCCCCGCGTAGTCGTCCGACTCCCACGTGCGGTCGCCGAAGTAGTGGCTCTGGCGGTTCCAGCCGTCCTCGGTGGACTCGGTGAAGAACGTCAGGCCCGCCTGCGGGTTCTCGCCGAAGTTGTGCATGATCGCGGCCATCGGGTCGTCGTACCCGAGGTCGTCGCGGCCCGTGTCGAGCGGCCCGTGCCCGTTGTGGCCGTACCAGGTCTGCGCGTCGAGCGGGCCGTCCGAGGCCATCCGCTCGAAGTCGTCGAGGGTGCGCGCGGCGCCGAGCAGGAAGTCGTCCGAGTAGCCCGTGTCCTGCATGAGGAAGGTGAGGATGTTGGCGCCGTTCATCCCCATGGGGTACTTCTCGCCGAAGGCCTGCTGCTCGTCCTGGGTGAGCAGGGGAGCGACGCTGTAGCGGACGATCTCGCGACCGAACGAGTCAGCGGGGAAGCCGGGCGCGTTCGACGCCGTGGACAGTCCGGTGCGCAGCTGCTCGGCGAGCGCCTGCAGGGCCTCGGGATCGCTGGCGCCGCCGTAGCCCATCGCGGCGGAGATGTTGCTCATCGCGCCGACCGTGCCGTCGGGGCCGAGCTCGGTGAACATCGCCGACATGACCTCGGGATCGCGCTGCCAGCGCTGGAGCAGGGTCGAGACCCGCTCGATCGTCTCGTCGTCGGCGTCCGGGCCGAGCCCGTCGACCGCGTGGGACAGCTCGGTGCCCAGCAGGTCCTGCACGTTGCGCAGGGTGTCGGCGGCGACGGTGTACGAGGCGCTGCCGGTGCCCTCGGTGTCGAGCAGGATCGCCAGGTCGCGGCGCGACTCGAGGTCCTCGAGGTGGTCGCGCAGCCAGCGCACCGTCTTGTCGAGGGAGCCGTCGCTCAGCGAGGGCAGCGAGATGGGGGTGACCCGGGTGGCGTGGGCCTTCTGGGTGTCGATCGTGCCGGCCAGGTCCGTCAGCTCGGTGATGGCCGAGCCGATCAGCTCGATGTCGATCTCGACGGTCGTCATGGGGCGACCTCAGTACATGTTCTGCTGCATCGACCACTGCTTCGGCCACGAGTGGCCGCGGTAGTCGTTCTCGGGGACGCGGTCGGGCTCGGAGCCGATGCGGGACTGGATCGTGGTGATCGCGTCGTCGAACGCCTCGGTGATGCCCGAGCACTGGTCCTTCATCTCGGCGATCCACTCGTCGGCCTCGCGGCACACCCAGCCGCCGTTGGCGAGCGGGTTGGCGATCTTGTCCAGCGGGGAGCCGTATCCGGAGTACACGTTGTCCCCGCAGGTCGCGACCGTCGACTTCGCCGACACCAGCGTGGTGCGGAAGTTGTTGGGCTCGGTGGTGTCCTCGGAGTCCTCGGGTGCCATCGTCTCTCCCCCCAGCAGATGAACGTGTGAGCGGGGCCAGCCTAACCGCATCGACGCGTTCCGTCAGGCGGGGATGGCTCGAACGGACCATGAGGAAGTGGTCGGTCGGTACTGCTTGTTCCGCCCGCGTCCTATACGCTCGACGCAAGCATCCTGGTCCCTGCGTTCGAAGTCGGGGGACGAACCCATTAAGGAGACACACCCATGGTGCAAGCTCGGATCGAAGATCTCTACGCGCTGTACAACACGCTGAACAAGTCGATGCAGGAAACCGACACGATGATCTCGAACGTCGACGGTTCCCTCAACCAGGCCAACGAGGAGTGGCAGTCGACCGGCGCCAAGGAGTTCAACGAGGCCTGGGTGCAGTTCAAGCAGGCGCTCACGCAGCTGTGCCAGGCGTTCGCCAACGCCGGCACCGACGTGGCCTTCCAGCACAACAAGTTCGCGGAGGGCGCCAAGGAGGCCGACCAGCACCCCGTGCTGTCGCCCCTGCAGTCGCCCCGCTGACCTGACGAGACGCCCGGTCCCGGCGCGGGACCGGGCGTTCTCCTCACGAGGAGCCTTGTGATGCGCAAGACCATCGCCACCGTCGCGCTCGCGCTGTCGGTGGCCCTGTCGACCGCCGCCTGCGGCAGCGGCGACGAGAACGTGCTGCCCGAGGCCGGCTCGACCCCGAGCGCCTCGCCCAGCGCCTCGGCGACCCCGTCCTGGTCGGCCACGGCCAAGCCCGAGCGGCCCCAGGACGAGCGCAGTCCCGAGGGCGCCGAGGCGTTCACCCGGTTCGCCGCCGACACCGTGCTGTACATGATGGCCACGGGTGACGCGCCGGCGCTGACCGCGATCTCGGACCTCGCCACGTGCGCCACCTGCAAGCTGTGGGCCGACAACCACGACAGCGGCAAGATCGTGAAGCTCATGATCGGCACGGGCGCTCCCACCTACACGACCGTCGGACGGCCCACCGTGACCGACGACGTGTTCTACAACGTGAAGCTGGCGATGGACATCCCTCCGGGCAAGTCCGTGCGCCGCGACAACAAGACCAAGCCCGAGAAGGTGAAGGCGGCCCGCGACCTGCCGTTCGTGGCCGACCTGCAGTGGAAGGACGACAAGTGGCTCTTGATGCGCTTCGACATGGGCTGAGCGCGCTCCGTCGTGGAGCGAGCGTCACCGCACTCACGGCCGCGCTGCTGCTGGGCGCGAGCGCCGTCGCGCACGCCGATCCCGACTGGGACACTGGCGTGGACGACGGCGGCGCCGACGTCGGCGGCAGCCAGCCCGGCACCGGTGGCAACCCGGGCTCGGGCGGGGGTGGCGGAGGCGGCTCCATCACCGTCCCCGGTCCTTGGACCCAGCGGATCTACGTGCCGGCGTGCGACATCAACTCCGTCACCGCGACGGGTCCGGGCATCGACGACTACGAGACCGTGAACGACGTGCTGTGCATGCGGTTCGGCGAGTCGTGCCCGGCCGAGGACGAGAACCGCTTCATAGTCTTCGAGCGCCGGATCGGCGCGAACGGTCGTGCGCTGGAGGACGGCTTCCGCAACGAGGGCACGGCGTGCCGCGGTCCCAACGAGCCCGACGAGTCCCAGCCGCCCACGATCTCCGTGGCCGAGATCGTCGACCGTGCCCGCGCGCTCGCGCCGACGCCGACGTTCGTCATCGAGCCCGCCGGCGCGACGTACGTCAACATCCCGACGAACTTCGCCGCGCAGGCGGAGGCGGTGACCGTCAACGTGACGGTGCTCGGCTTCACGATCCCGGTCGAGTTCACGCCCGGCGACGTCACGTGGCGCTTCGGCGACGGCGGCACCGGATCGGGCCTCGGCGTGCGCAACGCCGACGTCGGCCAGGCCGGCGCGGTCGAGCACTCCTACGCCCGCTCGGGCGAGTACGACGTGTCCCTCTCGGTCGCGTACGCCGTGCGCATCAACCTTCCGGGCGGCCCGCTCGAGATCCCGACGCCGATCACCCGCACCGCGGCGCCGCAGGCGCTCGAGGTCGGCGAGATCCAGTCGGTCGTCACCGAGGTCGACTGACCCCAGCCCGTACGACGAACGCCCCGGACCACTCGGTCCGGGGCGTTCGTCATGCGTGGGCGACCGCCCGGCCTGGACGCCGAGTGGCGCAAAGATGCCCGCCACTCGCCGAGTGGCGGGCACTTCTGCGCCACTCGCGACCCCGCTCTGCGCCACTCGGCGCGCGCTCAGGCCTTCGGGACCTGGACCCACTGGAAGCCGGTGGGCGTGATGAGCAGGCCGCGTCCGGGCGGGACGGCCGCGCCGACCGAGCGCGGCAGGCGCGCGTTGAGCACGTCGCCGTCGTTGGACGCGCGGGGCGCCAGGACCAGGCCCGTGCGGCCGCGCTTGAGGTCGGCGGTCAGGCCGCGGTACATGCCGCCGATCTCGTCCGTGCCACCCGCGACGATCATCGCGTTGGGGGTGTCGCGCATGGCCGCAAGCGTCTCGCCCAGCAGCTGGCCGACGGGGGAGTCCCCGCCGAGCACCTCGAAGTCGTCGACGACGATGAGGTGCTGCCTGCGCAGCTCGCCGATCGCGGTGCGGATCTCGTCGATCGGCTCGGTGCCGGTGAAGATGCGCAGGCCACGACCCTGGAGGTCGCGCAGCGGCGAGCGACGCGGCGCGATGACGAGGACGTCGTGGCGGTGCGCCAGGTGCTCGCCGACCGGGACGAGCAGCGTCGAGCTGCGCCCCGAGCGCGGCGGGCCCGCCACGAGGAAGCCCGGCCCCGTGACGAGCGGGTCGAAGCCCTGCAGCGAGAGCGTGTCGCCGCCGACGCCCACGGGCACGAACGTGGGGCTGAGCGCGGCCTCGGACGGCTCGAACGACAGCGCCTCGTCGAGGCTGATCGCGACGGGCAGCTCGTCGATGCGGTGCGGGCGCAGCCCCCGCGGCAGGTCGCCGTAGCGCTCGGTGACGGCGCGACCCAGCTCGTGGATCGCGCGGACCTGCGCCGTGCCCTCGGCGGAAGCGTCGAGCATCGCGAACTGGATCTCCTGCGGCCGCTCGCCGGCGCGGAAGCCGCGACCGGGCGGGATGACCGCCGGCACCTGCTTGGCGGGCAGGCCCACCACGGCGAAGTCCGAGGGGTCGCTCATCGACAGCACGATCCGGTCGTCCACGAGCAGCGAGTAGCGCCCCAGGATGCCCGAGCGGTCCGCGCCGATGACGATGCGGATGCCCGCGCCGACGCCCTCCTGCAGCAGGCCGACGAGGCGCTCGAGCAGGACGCCGCCGTCGACGGACTCGAACGCGGTCGTGAAGCCCTCGAGCCGGTCGAGCAGCACCACGAGGTACGGCAGTCGGTCGGGCCCGGCCACGGCGGCGCGCTGCTCGGCGATGTCGGCGAAGCCCTGCTCGGCCAGCAGCTGCTGGCGGCGGGTGAGCTCGCGGCCGAGGTGGTCGAACAGGCGGAAGATGCGGTCGGTCTGGGTGCGCGTGACCACGGCGCCGACGTGCGGCAGCGAGACGAGCGGCAGCAGGGCGTTGTTGCCGGCGTCGATGCCGAACAGGTGCACGTCCGACGGTGCCGTCTGCCGGGCGATGGCGGCCGCGATCGTCCGGAGCGACCACGAGCGACCGGAGCGGGACTGGCCGGCGATGACGAGGTGACCGGCCCGCTGCAGGTCCCACGACGCGGGCTCCTGCTGCTGCAGGTGGGGCAGGTCGCCACGGCCGAAGACGATCGGGGCGATCTCGGCCTGCTCGCCGACGGCCGGCGCGGGCGGCACCTCGAGGTCGTCCAGCGTGAGCGTCTGGGGCAGCGGCGGGAGCCACGGCTTGCGCATGGGCGGCAGGCCGATGAGGTCGTTGGCCTCGCGCACGGCGCCGACGAGCGTGGCGAGGTCGGTCGGGATCGACACGTCCTCCTCCTGCGCCGACGCCACCGGGGGAGCGACGAGCTCGTCGACGCCGAAGCCCCGCGAGCGCAGCTCGGCGCGCTCGGTGCCGGCGGGACGGCCGCCCACGCGCGAGCTCTGGAACGGCACGAGCGAGGAGTGACCCAGCCGGGCGTAGGCGCGGCCGGGGAACGACTTGGGGATCTCGGCGGCGACCTTCGACTCGATGACGTCGTCGGAGTCGTTCGCGTCCGTCACGCGCAGGGCGATGCGCAGGTTGGTGTTGGACTTGATCTCGGCGTTGACGACGCCCGCGGGGCGCTGCGTGGCCAGGATCAGGTGGACGCCGAGCGAGCGGCCGCGGCGGGCCACGTCGACCAGGCCCGTGACGAAGTCCGGCAGCTCGGCCACGAGTGCCGCGAACTCGTCGATGATGATGAGCAGCCGTGGCATCGGCTCGTCGCCGGGCTGCCGGGCGGCGAGGTAGTCCTCGATGTCCTTCGCGTCCGCGTCGGCCAGCTGGTGCTCGCGACGGCGCAGCTCGGCGCCGAGGGACTCCAGGGCGCGCGTGGTGAGGTGCCCGTCGAGGTCCGTGACCATGCCGACCGTGTGCGGCAGGTGCTGGCAGTCCTTGAAGGCGGCGCCGCCCTTGTAGTCGATCAGCACGAAGTTGAACTCGTCCGGCCGGTTGCCCACTGCGAGCGAGGCGATGATCGTCTGCAGCAGCTCGGACTTGCCCGAGCCGGTGGTGCCCGCCACGAGGCCGTGCGGGCCGTCGGCGCGGACATCGATGCGGAAGGGGCCGTCGAGCCCCTCGCCGATGACGGCCTGCGTCGTGCGGCCGCCGCCGCTCCAGCGCCGGACCAGCAGCTCGCCGGTGGGCACGTCGAGGCCGAGCACGTCGAGCAGGCGGCTCGAGCCGGGCAGGCTCGAGCTGAGGTCCTCGGTGCTGACGTCGCGGATCGGCGCGAGGGCGCGGCCGAGCCGCTCCAGCCAGGCGTCCTCCACGACGTCGCGGCGCACACCGTCGAGGTGCTTCTGCGCCGTGGTCTCGAGGTCGAGGCGGTCGCCGTCGAGCTCGACGACGGCGCGGCACTCCTCGGGCAGCTCGCGCCGCGTGCGGTCGAGGCAGACGAAGTAGACGTGGACGAACGCCCCGGACTTGAGCAGCGAGGTCATGCCCGGCGCCATGCGCAGCTCGCGGGCGCCGTCGAGCACGACGACGACCGAGGGCAGCGCGTCCCGCTCGTTGGTGTCGAGCTCCTTGCGCCGGTCGACCAGCGCGGTGAGCTCGGAGATCATGCTCGACCGGTCGTCCTCGGTGATCGCGAGGCGCGCGGCGCGCGGGTGGTCCTCGTCGGTGCGCGCGTGCGGCAGCCACTTGGTCCACTCCCACGCGTCGGCGTGCGTGCGGTCGGTGAAGACCCACAGTGAGGCGTCGGTGGGAGAGTGCAGCGCCGCGACCTGCGCGACGAGCCACGACGTCGTGGACAGGCAGTCCTCCGCCGAGCCGCACACGCCCAGGACGGCGGTCGGGGCGAGCGGCACGATGACGGGCACGTCCGGGGCGGTCCAACGGAGCGGTCCCTCGTGCTGCTCGCGCGTGGGGTCCTTCACGACGACGTCGGACTGCAGGTCGCTCGTGCCGAGGCGCAGCTCGAGGAAGTCCGGATCCCACCGGCGACGCTCCCACAGCCGCGAGCGCGGGCCGGTCGCGAACAGCAGGACCGACGCGGGGTCGGGGTAGACCGAGCGGCGGTGGCCGCGCTCGTCGGTGATCGAGGCGACCGCGGCCTTCTCGATGTCGGCGCGCCGGCGGTGGAACTCGGCGAGCTGCTCCTGGTAGCGGACCTTCTGCTGGCGTCGCGTGCCCGTCGCGTTCAGGATCATCATGACCGGCATCAGGATCATGAACATGAGCGAGAAGATCGAGCCGGTCCGCCAGTACATGAAGCCGCTCATGACCATCGGCGAGAGCATCATGACGATCGGGATGGGCGACTTGTCCGGCCGCTTCGGCTCGCTCGGCAGCGAGAACTCGCGGAGGCGCTCGGGCGGGTGCAGGCGTGGAGGCCGGTTGTAGTCCAGCTCGGGACCGTTCGGCGAGGGGGAGAGCGAGGCGTCCGGCGCCCGGACCGCACCGAGCTCGAACAGCACGTCGGCGACGCCGAGGACCATGCCCTCGGTCCACTCGCGCGGCGCCGTGACCGCCTCGCGGTCGAGCCGGACGAGCGGCACGGGCGCGCCGGGATCGATCTGGCGGCCCTGCTCGAGCGCGCTGACGCCGGGGCGCTTGCGGCGGAACCGGCGGCGCTTGCGGGTGGCGACGCTGGCCTCCAGCACGATGGGCTCGGTGGGCGGCTCACGCCGGACCGGGACCTCGAGCGTCATGCTCTCGGCGGCCGGGTCGGCCGTGACCGAGACCGCGCCGTGCGCGTTGACCTCGAGGCGGGCGGCGATCTCGGGAGCGCCGTCGACGCGGATCGCGCAGTGCTCGGCGGAGCCGATCGTCCACGTGCCGATGCCCAGGCGGTGCACGCGGCCCGCGCCGCGCCCCGAGCTGACCCGGACCTCGACGAGGCCCTGCGGCTCGCGACCGCGGTGACGGCTGGGGCCACCCAGGCCCACGATCGCGCCGTGGTGGATGCCGGCCGTCGCGAGCGTGGCGGACGGGTCGAGTCGCTGCGTGCCCAGGAAGACGCCCGGACCCGTGGGGTCGCCGCCGCGCCGCGAGTCGAGGTCGATGACGTCGGCGACGCCCGCGTGGGGGCGACGCTGCCCGAGCTGCTCGGCGAGCACGGCCTCGAGATCGGCGACCGTGCTGGAGGGGGAGTAGCCGACGATGACATCGCGGCTCTCTCCCGACGATGCCGCCTCAGCCGTCACGAGCAAGCGCATGCGCCTCAGCGTAAAGGGTGGCGGCAGGCTTGCTCCCCGGCGCGAACACATGGCCGTTTTGGGCTAGGCTGTGCTGGTTCCAGCGGGGGGCCGTGCAACGGGGGCGCGGCGGGGCTCTCCACCGGTACGCACACCACGTCTGCAAGGGGGAGCCTCATCCATGGCGATTCGCACCAGCACGGAGTCGGTCAGCGACGCGGTCCAGGACCGCCAGCGCGCACGCACCGCTCGTGGGGTCGGCGGACGTGCCGCCCCGTCGGCCGCCCGCCCCGCCCCGCCGCGTCGACGCCGCCCCGCGGTCGCGCTGCTCGGCGTGCTGCTGATCGTCGGCGGTGCCGCCCTGGCCGGCCTGCTCGCGCTGCGCATGGACTCGCGTGACGCCGTCATCGTCGTCAACACCGACGTGCCCGCCGGCACCGAGATCACCCGCGACATGCTCGGCCAGACCAACGCCGCGATCGACTCCGACATCGTCGTGCCCGTCGACTCGCTCGCCTCGATCGTCGGCACCTACGCGCGCGTCCCGCTCAACAAGGGCCAGCTGCTCGACACGACGATGCTCGTGCGCGACAACCCGCTCGAGGGCGGTCGCATCGCCGAGGTCGGCGTGCCGCTCGTCGAGGGCCGCGTCCCCGACGGCCTGGACTCCGGCGACCTCGTGCGCGTCGTGCGCATCGGCGAGGGCGACACGGCCGGCCAGCCGCTGGCCCTCGCGCTCGTCACGCGCCCGCCGGTCGAGTCCGGTGGCGGCGGCGTCCTCGGCGGCGGCGGCGAGAGCGACTCGTCCGCCGCGACCCTGCTCGTGCCGCTCGAGGTCGCCGACGCGATCGTCGACGCCGCGGGCAACAACCGCATCGGCATGTCCCTGGTCGACCGTGGGGTGGCGGTGACCGACACCGACCGGCTCCGCAGCCTGGCGGTGGCTCGATGACCGTCATCAGCTTCGTCTCGGCGAAGGGCTCGCCGGGCGTCAGCACCGCCGTCATGGGCCTGGCCGCGCGCTGGCCCACCGACGCCGTCGTGGCCGACCTCGATCCCGTCGGCGGCGACCTCGCGATCCGCGAGCGCGACGCCGACGATCGTGCGCTCGTCGAGCACCGCGGCCTGGTCTCGCTCGGCGCGGCCGTCCGCGCCGGCGACGAGGTCTCGCTCACCGACCACCTGCAGCAGACGCGCGAGGGCATCGACGTGCTCGTCGGCGCCTCGGGCCCGCGGCAGGCGCAGAGCCTCGGCCCGGCCTGGCCGCACCTGCAGCGCACGCTGCGCGCGCACGACGGCGACGTGCTCGTCGATGCCGGGCGCTTCGTGGCGGGCTCGCCCGTGGCGCCCGTCGTCGAGGGCTCCGACGCCGTCGTCTTCGTCGTCCGCTCCGAGATCGCCGCGGTCGCCCACCTGCGCGACCGGCTCAGCACGGTCCGCGAGCCCTGGTCGGTCGGTCGCCCCGGCGGCATGCGCGTCGGCGTGCTCGTGGTCGGCGACCCCCGCGACCAGCGGGCGGTCGACGACATCGGCCGGCTGCTGGCCGCCTCCGAGGTCGACGTCACGATGCTCGGCACGGTCGCCCACGACCCCAAGAACGTCGTGCGCGGTCCCGCCTCGAGCTCGCGCGCGATGGCCCGGTCGCTGTTCGCCCGCTCGCTGGTCGACCTCGTGCCGCGCGTGCGTGCGCTCGCCGTTCCCGCCCACGTCGCCCAGGAGGCCTGATGGACCAGCAGCTGCTCCGTGCCCTGCGCGAAGAGGTCGCCGACACCCTGGCCCGCCAGCGTCGCGAGGACGCCGCGGCCGGACTGCCGCAGATGTCCACCGAGGACGAGCGGCAGTACGCGCGTGCCGTCATCGCTCGCGTGCTCGAGGCGCACGCCCGCCGTGAGATCGCCGCGGGCCGCCCGCCGCTCACGGGCGCCGAGGAGGCCGAGCTCGCCGACGGCATCCACGCCGCGCTCTACGGCGTCGGCCGGCTCCAGCCCCTGCTGGACGACCCCGACGTCGAGAACATCGACATCAACGGCTGCGACAACGTCTTCGTCGGCTACGCCAACGGCGAGGAGAAGCGCATGCCTCCCGTCGCCGACAGCGACGACGAGCTCGTCGAGCTGGTCCAGGTGCTGGGCGCCTACTCGGGCCTGACCAGCCGTCCGTTCGACACCGCCAATCCGCAGCTCGACCTCCGCCTGCCGGACGGCAGCCGCCTGTCGGCCGTCATGGGCGTCACGCAGCGTCCCGCGCTGTCCATCCGCCGTTCGCGCCTGAGTCGCGTGTCGCTCGACATGCTCGTCGAGAGTGGCACGATGACGCCCGAGCTGGCCTCGTTCCTGTCCGCCGCCGTCGCAGCGCGCAAGAACATCATGATCGCGGGCGCCACGAACGCCGGAAAGACGACGCTGCTGCGCGCGCTGGCCAACGAGATCGGCCCGCAGGAGCGCCTCATCACCGTCGAGCGTGCCCTCGAGCTCGGCCTGGGCGAGTTCCCCGACCTGCACCCCAACGTGGTGGCGTTCGAGGAGCGGCTGCCGAACTCCGAGGGCCAGGGCGCGATCCACATGGCCGAGCTCGTGCGCCGCTCGTTGCGCATGAACCCCAGCCGCGTCATCGTCGGCGAGGTGCTCGGCGACGAGATCGTCACGATGCTCAACGCGATGAGCCAGGGCAACGACGGCTCGCTGTCGACGATCCACGCGAACTCCTCGCTCGAGGTGTTCAACCGCATCTGCACCTACGCGATCCAGTCGGCCGAGCGGCTGCCCGCCGACGCCACGATGATGCTCATCGCCGGCGCCATCGACTTCGTGATCTTCGTCGAACGCCGCAACGAGTACCAGAGCGGCGGCGGCCTGCGCCGCGTCATCACGTCGGTGCGCGAGGTCAACGGCGTCGACGGCCGCGTGCTGTCCAGCGAGGTCTTCGCCGAGGGTCCCGACGGCATGGCGCACGCCGCCGCGGCCGTCAGCTGCATCGAGGACCTCGAGATGCACGGCTACCGTCCCACCGCGTACGAGGGCCAGGCGTACTGATGGGATCGCAGACCCCACTCATCATGCTCCTCGGCGCCCTCGTCGGCGCCGGGGTGCTGCTCGTCGTGATCGGCATGTCCGAGCGCGACGAGGACGCGCCCGTGCGGGCCTCGCGCTCCCTGCGCGACCGCATCCAGGGCAGCGCCCGGCGCGCGCTGCTCGGCGTGGGCGCCGGCCTGATCGTCCTGCTGCTGACCGGCTGGCCGGTCCTGGGCATCGCGATCGGCCTGTTCGTGTGGTTCGCGCCCATGCTGTTCGGCGGCGTCGCCAGCGAGAAGCGCGCGATGGCACGACTCGAGGGCCTCGCCGCCTGGACCGAGTCCCTGCGCGACACGATCGCGGGCGCCGTCGGCCTCGAGCAGGCGATCCCGGCCACGGCCTACGCCGCGTCGCCCGCGATCCGCCCGGCGCTCATCCGTCTCACCGACCGGCTGCGCGTCCGCACCCCGCTGCCGACCGCGCTGCAGGGCTTCGCCGACGACATCGACGACCCCAGCGCCGACCTCATCGTCGCCACCTTGATCCTCAACGCGCGCCTGCGCGGTCCCGGCCTGCGCGACGTCCTGTCGTCGCTGGCCCGGTCGGCCCGCGCCGACCTCGACATGCGTCGCCGGGTCGCCGCCAGCCGCTCCAGCACCCGCCGCAGCGTCCAGATCGTCATCGGCGTGACCGTCGCGTTCGTGCTCGGCCTGGCGATCTTCAACCGCTCGTATGTCGCGCCCTACTCCTCGCCGGTCGGTCAGGTCGTCCTCATCCTCGTGATCGGGCTGTTCGCCGCCGGGTTCGTGTGGATGCGCCGCCTGTCGGAGTTCGAGATGCCCGAGCGGTTCCTCCTGGGCAAGCAGGAGGCGCAATGATCTGGATCCTGCTCGCCGGCGCGATCGCCGGCACCGGCGTCTGGCTGCTGATCGGCCGGTCGCCCGCGTTCGGCGCCACGGCCGCGTCCGAGCTGGCCCGCCTCGACGCCGAGCGCCGCCGTGGGCTCCCGCGTCCCGTCGCCGCTGACGAGGGCGAGTCCCGCTCGCTCAAGCTCGGCACGCGCGTCGCCACCGCCCTCGCGGACCGCGGCATCGAGCTGCCGATCGGCATTCGCTCCGACCTCGCCGTCATGAACCGCTCGGTCGAGAGCCACCTGGGCAACACGCTCATCGTGGCGATCGTCGGCGCGTTCGCCCCGGCCCTCGCGCTCGCCCCGCTCATGCTCATGGGCTACGTCAGCCCCGTGCTGCCGATGTGGCTCGCGATCGTCGGCGCCCTCGGCGGCGCGGCCATCGGCCAGCTCCAGCTGCGCTCGGAGGCCAACGACCGCCGTCGCGACTTCCGTCACGTCGTGAGCGCGTTCCTCGACCTGGTGTCGATGAACCTCGCCGGCGGCCGCGGCGTCCCCGAGGGGCTGTCCGCCGCGGCGGGCGTCAGCCAGGGCTGGGGCATGGTCCGCCTGCGCGAGACCATCGAGAACGCGCGGCTGCAGGGCATCACCCCGTGGAGCGCCCTGGGCCGGCTCGGCGACGAGATGAAGGTCGAGGAGCTCCGCGACCTCGCGGCCGCCCTGGCCCTCGTCGCCGAGGACGGCGCCAAGGTCCGCGACTCGCTCACCGCGCGTGCCGCCTCGATGCGCCAGCGCGAGCTGGCCGACTCCGAGACTCGCGCGCAGGAGCGGTCCCAGTCCATGCTGGTGGCACAGCTGCTGCTCGCCGCCGGCTTCCTCGTCTTCCTGATCTACCCGGCGCTGGCAGGCATCGTCGGGCTCTGACGCTTCCACCCATCGAAGGAGAAGAACCATGTTCCATCCCGCACTCGGATTCCTCGCCACCGTGCTGGGCGCCCGCCTGGACAAGGCCCGCAGCGAGGAGGGCGCGTCCGCCGTCGAGTGGGTCGTCATCGCGGCCGTCCTCGTCGCCATCTGCGGCACCGTCGCCGCCATCCTCATGGGCGCGCTCGAGGGCAAGGCCGGTGACATCGGCAGCCAGATCGAGGGCGCCTGACCCATGCGCTCTCGGGCACGGGACGAGCGGGGGGCCAGCGCGATCGAGCTGGTCCTCTACACGCCCCTGCTCATGGTCGCGATGATCCTGACGATCCAGTTCTCGCTGACCTACCTGGCCAAGCAGTCCGCGAGCGCCGCGGCCCGCGAGGCGGCACGTGTCGCCCGCGTCACCGGTGACGCGGACAAGGGGCGCGCCAAGGGTGTGAGCTCGGCGCACACGCTGGGCCGGGGCCTGCTGATGGACCCGCAGGTGCAGGTCGCGCAGGTCGGCGACAACATGCGCGCCGAGGTCTCCGGCCGGGCGAACCAGCTGCTGCCGTTCTTCGACTCGCCGCGCGTGAGCGAGGTCGTCCAGGGCCGCATCGAGGAGTACGTGCAGGACGTGGGCCCGTGACGAGACGTGTGCGCGACGAGCGCGGCTCGATGTCGGTCGAGGTCGTGCTCATGGTGCCGATCCTGGTGATGTTCACGTTGCTCGTGCTGGCCGGCGGCCGCTACGTCGCTGTGCGGGCTGACATCGACGCGGCCGCTCGCGACGCGGCGCGAGCGGCGTCCTTCGAGCGCAGCGAGGCGGCGGCCCGCGCGGCCGCGCAGGCGGCGGCGAATGCCAGCGACGTGAACGACAGCTTCTCGTCCTGCCGCATCGCCTCCATCAGCGGCGACTTCGCGGCCGGGGGAGTGGTGGACGTGACCGTGAGCTGCACCGTCACCAACTCCGGCCTGGGCCTCATCGGGCTCACCGGCAGTCGCGAGTTCGAGTCCAGCAGCAGTGCCCCGATCGACCAGTACAGGAGGTTCGGATGACGATCCGTGCGAGGCGCCAGCGCGAGCGCGGCGGCGCCACGATCTTCGTCCTCGGCATGTCGCTCGTGCTCATGCTGTGCGCCGGCCTCGTGGTCGACGGCGGCATCGGCATCAACACGCGCATGCGCGTGGCCGACGACGCCGAGCAGGCGGCCCGTGCGGGCGCCAACGCGGTCGACGTGGCCCAACTGCGCAGCGGCGGCGCCCTGGCGATCGACCCGGGCCTTGCGCGCTCCATGGCGGCGCAGTTCCTGAGCGCCCGCGGCTACGACGGCGGCCAGTTCACCGTGACGGTGAACGTGGACTCGGTCTCGGTCCGGCTCCGCGACACCAGCGAGACGACGATGCTCAAGCTCATCGGCATCAACCAGTACCCGGTCTCGGCGCGCGCCACGGCGACCGCGGCGACGTCCTGACGACGAGGAGACCCCATGACCGAACCCACCACCGCTCCGGACGCCTCGCGCTTCGAGTCGCTGGCGCCCCGGCCGCCCGAGGAGCCGTCGTCCACGGCCTCGCGCATCGGGTCCGCGCTGGCGCTGCTGGCGCTGCTCGTCGGCCTGCCGGTCGCCCTCGTGATGCTGGGCGGTGCCCCGCCGATCCCGACCGAGGTGCCCGGCCTGCGCGACCTGGCCCGCCAGCTCGGTCCCGAGGATCTCGTGACCGTCCTGGTGGGCATCGTCTGGCTGCTGTGGCTGGTCTTCGTCGTGTGCGTCGTGCTCGAGGTCATCGCCACGCGCCGTGGCGGACTGGCGCGCACCGTGCCGCTCGCCGGCCCTCTGCAGCACCTCGCCCGCGCGCTGATCGGCGGCCTGCTCGTGACCGGCCTCGTGGCCGGCCCCGCCGCGACCGCGGCCACCGGGCCCGCCGCCACGGACCTGGCTCCGGTCTCCGAGCCCGTCGCGACGGCCGTCGTGGAGGCCCCGGCGGCGACTCCCGAGGACAAGCCGACGCGCGCCGAGCGCGTCGAGCAGCGCATCGAGGGCGAGCTGGTCTACATCGTCAAGGCGCCCAAGAACGGCTACCACGACAACCTCTGGGACATCGCCGAGCGCCACCTGGGCGACGGCTTCCGCTACAAGGAGATCTACGAGCTCAACAAGGACAAGGTCCAGTTGGACGGGCGCAAGCTCGAGCTCGCGCGCCTGATCCAGCCGGGCTGGCAGCTGGTCATGCCGTCCGATGCCGTGGGCATCGAGCGCATGCCGGTCCAGCAGGCCCCTGCCACCCCGGCGCCCGCCGGCTCCTTCGGCAGCTCGCAGGCCGGCTCCGGCGCGGGATCGGGTGACGTCGAGACGGCCTCGTCGCAGTCCGAGTCCGAGACCACGGCGTGGTGGATGGGCGCCGGCCTGCTCGCCAGCAGCCTGCTCGCGGCGCTCGCCGTCGCCCGCCGCCGGCGTCCCGGCGGCGCCCCCGACGACGCCGCTCGTGAGACCGAGGCGGACCTGCGGCTCGCCGCCGACCCCGAGCGCGCCGGGATGCTCGAGACGGTCCTGCGCCAGCTGGCGTTCGCCTGCGCGCAGACCGGTGTGGACGTGCCCGCGGCGTACGCGGCCGTCGTCGGCAGCGACACGGTCGAGCTGCACCTCGCGCCCGCCGTCCCCGAGGCCGTCCCCGGCTGGGAGGCCGTCGACGACGGCGCGATCTGGCGCTCCACCGAGGACCTGGCCGCCCTCGAGGCGCCCGACGCCGACCCCGCCTACCCGTCGCTGGTGAGCCTCGGCGTCGACAACCAGGGCCGCGACGTCCTCGTCGACCTGGCCTCGTCCGGCGGCCTCATCACGATCGGCGGCGACCTGCACGTCAGCAGCGAGGTCGTCACGTCGCTCGCCCTGCAGGCCGCGGTCAGCCCGTGGTCGCGCTCGGTGCGGGTGCTCGCGACGGGCCTGCCGGCGTCCATCGCGTCCGTCGCCGAGCGGATCTCGCTCGTCGCCGACGTCGACAGCGCCGCCAGCGAGCTGGAGGAGGGGCGCGGCACCGACGTCCTCACGGGACGCCTGCGTGACGACGAGGTCACGGTGCTCGCCGTGGGCTCGACCATCCCGTCGTACGCCATGCAGCGGGTCGCGTCGATCGCGGCGGGCCGTCCCGGTCTGGCCGCCGTCGCCATCGGCGAGCACGAGGCGGCGCGCTGGCGCCTGCACGTGGACGAGAACGGCACGCTGCACGTGCCCCAGCTGGGCCTGGCGGTCACGGCCAACCGGATCGGCGCGCACCACGCGGAGGCGGTGGCGGCGCTGTTCGCGTCGGCCGGCCTGACGACGCGTCCGGGCGACGGCGAGCGGGTGGCCATCGCGCTGCCGCGCCGCGACGCCGACGATGCCGCCTGGCTCACCGCGACCGCGCGGGTCGGCGTGCTCGGCCCGGTCGCGGTGGAGGGTCCGGGCGATGCGGACGACCGTCGTGCCTCGGTGATGACCGAGATCGTCACGTTCCTGGCGCTGCACCCCGAGGGCGTCCACCCCACGGTGCTCGCCGGTGCGGTGTGGCCGCTGGGCGTGACCCCCGAGGTCCGTGACGCGAACATCGAGCGTGCCCGGGTGTGGCTGGGCTCGGATCGCGAGGGCGGACACCGCCTGCGCGAGAGCCTCGACGGCCGGCTGTCGCTCGGTCCGGACGTGGTCTGCGACTGGGACGCGTTCCGCCACCTGGTGATCGCGAGCCGTCGTGCCGAGTTCCCGCGCGACGAGATCGACCTGCTGCGTCGCGCGCTCAAGCTGATCCGCGGTCCGGCGTTCGAGGACGCCCCGCGCGGCCGCTACGCGTGGGTGGCCACGTTGGACCTGCCGCGCACGATCGGCGAGCTGGTCATCGACGCCGCGCTGCGCCTGGCCACGCTGCTGCAGGACGGCGGCGACCCGGCCGGTGCCGCCGCCGCCGCGGGCGCGATCCTGCGGGTCTACCCGACGCACGACGAGGCGTGGCGCATCGTGCTGCGCGCCCGTCACGCGACGGGCGGCACCTCGGCCGTGGCGGTCGCCGTGCAGCAGCTCGAGGAGGCCCTGCAGGGCGAGCCGCTGGACCCGACCACCGCGACGCTCATCGACGAGCTCTGGCCCCAGGCAGGCACGAAGATCTCCTGAGGTCGGCGACGGGCGGTGGTTTCGATACGCGGCTCGTTCCTCGCCAGCTACTCAACCACCGGGATTCTCCGGTGATCGAGTGCCGGCGAGCGCAGCGAGACGGTGTATCGAGATCACGTCTGAGAGTGGTGGTTTCGATACGCGGCTCGTTCCTCGCCAGCTACTCAACCACCGGGTCGGGCGAGCGCTAGCTGTAGTTCCCCGGGACGTTGTGAACAGGTGACGTAGCGAAGACCTCCGGGAACGATGTGGGTTA
>NZ_JBFOKO010000009.1:0-131994 GCF_047246605.1 Aeromicrobium jepli | reverse complement strand
CCGGCCCCCCGCACCACCCCCGCCCACGCCTGAACCCCACCGACGAGGAGCCTCCATGCGACGTCTCGCCACCACCGCGTCCCGCTGGACCGCGGCCGCGTGCCTGGTCCTCGGGCTGCTGCTCGCGACACGCATCCCCGCCGCGCCGTCGGCGGTCGAGGCGCTGCTCGAGGCCTCCCTCGTCGCCCTGGCCCTGTTCGCCGGCGTGAAGATGTGGTTGCACAACTGCTTCGAGTCGCACCTCGCCGCGACGCTCGTCTGCGCCGCCACGGCCGGCGGCGTCCTGCTGGCGGCCATCGCCGGTCCTCCCGGGCGGGGCACGTCCCCCGTCACGCCCGCGGGGGTCGTCCTGCTGGCCCTGGCCGTCGCGGTGCCGCTGCTGCTCGAGCGCGACGCCCGCACCCGGCGGGCGCTCGCTGCCGGCGGCTGCCGCCAGGTCTCAGGTCAGGTCGCGGTAGTGGTCCAGCAGGCGTGAGACCACCCGCAGCGCGTCCTGCATCTCCTCGATGTGGTTCGGGTCGAGGACGCGCAGCATCTCCTTGAGGCCCGTCGTCGAGATCCCCTTGGTGCGCGGCAGGTACTCGACCCGGCACAGGTCGGACAGGTCGTCGAACTTGCCGGCCCAGTCGTCGCCCATGACGAATACGTCGACCTCGTGCTCGACGATGTCGCGGCGCTTCTGCTCCCACGACTCCTCGGGCAGCACCAGGTCCACGCCCTTGATGGCCCCGACGATCGCCGCGCGATCGTCGTAGGGGACCACGGTGCTCTTGCCCTTGCCGGCGTTGAACTCGTCGGTCGAGACCCCCACGATCAGGCGGTCGCCCATCGCGGAGAGGCGCTCCAGAAGCCGCAGGTGGCCGATGTGGAACAGGTCGAAGGTGCCGTAGGTCAGGACGGTCGTCACCCGCTCAGGATACGGACCGCGGGGCCGCCGTCGTGCCGGGCGAGGCATGGCGGGCGGCGCTACGGTCGAGGACATGACCGACTGGCAGGACCCCGCGTCCGTCTCGCTGATGCTCGACGACCTCGAGACCTGGGCCGTCGTGGGCCTCTCGAACAACCCGTCCCGCACCGCGTACTCGATCGCCCAGCTGCTGCAGAGCCGCGGCAAGCGCATCGTGCCGATCCACCCGGACGCGCCGACCGTGCTGGGGGAGCAGGGCTACGCCACGCTCGCCGACGTGCCGTTCCCGATCGACGTGGTGGACGTCTTCCGCCGCTCCGAGGACGCCGGCCCGTTCGCGGACCAGGCCGTCGAGGTCGGCGCGAAGGCGGTGTGGTTCCAGCTGGGCGTCATCGACGAGGCGGCGTTCGAGCGGACGATCGCCGCCGGCGTGCCGATGGTCATGGACACGTGCCCGGCGATCGAGTGGAACCGCCGCGCTCGCTGACCGTCAGGAGACCTCCTCGGCGTCCGGGAGGACGTCGTCGGGGTACTTCTTGAGGTAGGCCGCCATCCGGTCGTTCTCGACCGCGGTGAACAGCTCGGTCATCTTGTCCTGCTGCAGCACGACCACGCTGCCGTAGGTCGGGTCGGTCTGGGTGCCCTGCACCGGCGCGGTCAGGAACGTGACGTCGTCGGTGCCGACGCCACGCAGCGACAGGGCGAGCTTGGCCATCGCGGTGCCCGACCAGCCCTCGTCGACGGTGAGGTTCTTCGTGAGGGCGCCGACCGTGTTGCTCAGCTTGCGCGGGTTGTTGGTGACGCCGGAGTCCAGCATCTTGCCCATGAGCGAGCGCATGAAGTTTTGCTGCCGCTTGATCCGGTCGAAGTCGCCGCCGATCAGGCCGTAGCGCGTGCGCACGTACTGCAGCGCCTTGTTGCCCTCGAGCGTCTGGGTGCCCGCGTCCCACTGGACCTTCTGCTGCGGGTCGTAGAACGACTTCGGGATCGTGACCTCGACGCCGCCCACGGCGGTGGACAGGTCCTTGAAGCCCGCCCAGTCGATGATCGTGAGGTGGTCCATCTTCAGGCCGGTGAGCTTCTCGACCGTGTTGATGGTGGCCATCGGACCGCCCATGCTGAACGCCGCGTTGATCTTCTCGGAGTGGTCGGTCCTGCCCTCGGCGTCGTAGATCGGCACGAACGAGTCGCGCGGGATGGAGACGAGGTAGACCTTCTTCCGGTCGGCGGGGATGTGCACGACCATCAGGGTGTCGCTGCGGTACTTGCCCGTGGGCCAGTCGCCGGACGCCGCGTCCTCGGCGATGGAGGTGTTCTTGGGCTGGCCCTCCTTGGGCTCTCCCTTGTCCGAGCCGAGCAGCAGGATGTTGAGCGCGCGACCTTCGTCGGGATCGGGCTCGTCCTTGATGACGTCGACCTTCTCGACGTCGTCGAGCTGGCGCTTGAGGTTCCACGCGTAGGCCGCGCCGCCCACGAGGGGCAGCAGGATCACCAGTACGAGGGCCCAGACGATCGCGGGATGGCGCTGGCGGAAGGAACGACGGTTCGACGCACGCGATCCGGGCTTCCGGACCGGTTGGGGGGCGTCGCTCACCGGGGTCTCTCCTGTCGTCGTCGAACCTTCCCAGTATGGCGAACGATGCTGAGAGGAACCTTCACGAACCGGCGCGTGAGTCCATGACGAGCGTCACGGGACCGTCGTTCACGAGGTCGACGGCCATGTCGGCGCCGAACACGCCGCGCGCCACCGTGACCCCGGCGGACTCCACGGCCTCGCAGAAGGCGTCGTAGAGCGGCTCGGCCACGGGGCCGGGGGCGGCGGCGCCCCACGACGGGCGACGGCCCTTGCGCGTGTCGGCGAACAGGGTGAACTGGCTGATGGCCAGCACGCCGCCGCCGGTCTCGTCGACGGACTGCTCGCCGCGCATGATCCGCAGGCGGACGATCTTGGCGGCGAGCTGCTGCGCGTCCTCGGGGGTGTCCTCGTGGGTCACCCCCAGCAGGACCACCAGCCCGGGCTCGTCGAGACGTCCCACGACGGCTCCGTCGACGCTGACCTCGGCCCGGCTCACCCGCTGCACCACTGCCCGCACCCGAGGAGCGTAACTGCGGGGCGGCCACTTCGCGAGCGGCCGATAGCATGGAACCCATGGCCTTCCAGATTCCCAGCGACCTGCACCCCGATCTGATGCCGATCGCGTGGCTGCTCGGGACCTGGCACGGCAACGGTCGCGGCGACTACCCCACGATCGAGGCGTTCTCCTACGAGCAGGACGTCGCCTTCGCGCACGACGGCCGGCCGTTCCTGCACTACTTCAGCCGCACCTGGGTGACCGACGAGGCCGGTGAGCGCGTGCGCCCCGGCGCCCTCGAGACCGGCTTCCTGCGCCCCTCCGGCGAGGGCAAGGTCGAGCTCGTCCTCGCGCACCCCACCGGCTACGCCGAGATCTGGTACGGCGAGATCGACGGCGCGCGGCTGACGCTCGCCACCGACGTCGTCGCCCGGACCGTCACCGCCAAGGAGTACACCGCGGGTCAGCGGATGTACGGGCTCGTCGAGGGCGCGCTGATGTACGCCCACGACATGGCCGCCGAGGGCCAGCCCATGCAGTCGCACCTGTGGGGGAAGCTCGAGCGTGTCTAGCCCGCTGCTGCAGCGGCCCGGTGCGGTCGAGGCCGAGGCCCCCGACGCCGGGGTCGCGGCCCACTACGGCTCGTCCTTCGCCGCCGAGCAGCGCACGCTGCTGACCGGCGAGGGCTTCGTCGACCTCTCGCACCGCGACGTCCTGCGCGTCACCGGCCCGGACCGGCTGACGTGGCTGCACTCGCTGACCACCCAGTTCCTCGAGGGCCTCGCGCCCGGCGTCCGCACCGACGTCCTGCTGCTGTCGCCGCAGGGCCGCATCGAGCACGCCTTCACCGGTGTCGACGACGGCGAGACGTTCTGGGCGCACACCGAGCCCGGTGCCGGTGCCGCGCTCATCGAGTTCCTCGACCGGATGCGCTTCATGTCGCGCGTCGAGGTCGTCCGGGTCGACGACCGGTTCGTGATCGGGCGCTGGGCCGACGGCCTGGTCACCGAGCTCGTCGGCGACGTCGCCGCGGTCGAGGGCACGCCGGTCGGGCTGTACGCGTGGGAGGCCCTGCGGATCGCCGCCGGGCAGCCGCGCCTGGGCCTCGACACCGACGACCGCACGATCCCCAACGAGGTCGGGCTGCTCGGCTCGGCCGTCCACCTCGACAAGGGCTGCTACCGCGGCCAGGAGACGGTCGCCCGGGTGTACAACCTGGGCCGGCCGCCGCGTCGCCTCACCCTGCTGCACCTCGACGGCTCCGTCGACCACCTGCCCCCGCACGGCGCGGACGTCCTGCTCGGCGACAAGGTCGTCGGCCAGGTCGGCAGTGCCGCCCGCCACCACGAGCTGGGGCCCATCGCCCTGGCCGTCCTCAAGCGCAACACCCCGGTCGACGCGACCCTCCTGGCCGACGGCGTCGCCGCCGCGCAGGAGGTCGTCGTCGACCCCGACGCAGGCCTGCACGTGCGGGCCGGATTGAACCTGTGATGACTGACGCCCCCACCTTCGACGACCTCGGCCTCGACGACTCGCTCGTCGCCGCCGTCCGCAAGCTCGGCTACGAGACGCCCAGCCCCATCCAGGGCCAGGCCATCCCGGCGCTGCTCAAGGGCGGCGACGTCGTCGGCCTCGCGCAGACCGGCACCGGCAAGACCGCCGCGTTCGCCCTGCCGATGATCCAGCGGCTCGAGCCCACGAACCCCAAGACCCAGGCGCTCGTGCTCGCGCCCACGCGCGAGCTCGCGCTGCAGGTCAGCGAGGCCATCACGAGCTACTCGGCCGGCTCGGACCTGCGCGTCCTGCCCGTCTACGGCGGCCAGAGCTACGGCGCCCAGCTGCAGGGCCTCAAGCGCGGCGCGCACATCGTCGTCGGCACGCCCGGACGCGTCATCGACCACCTCGACCGCGGCTCGCTCGACCTGTCGCACCTGGAGATGCTCGTCCTGGACGAGGCCGACGAGATGCTCAACATGGGCTTCGCGGAGGACGTCGAGCGCATCCTGGCCGACACCCCCGAGTACAAGCAGGTCGCGCTGTTCTCGGCCACGATGCCGCCCGCGATCCGCCGCCTCGCCAAGCGCTACCTGCACGACCCGCAGGACATCTCCACGCCCGAGGCCACGCGCAGCACCACCAACGTGCGGCAGCGCTGGATGCCCGTCTCGCACCACAACAAGCTCGACGCCCTGACGCGCGTGCTCGAGGTCGAGCAGGGCGACGCGATGATCATCTTCGTCCGCACGAAGTCCGCCACCGAGGAGCTCGCCGACAAGCTGCGCAGCCGCGGCTACCAGGTGGCCGCGCTCAACGGCGATCTCGTGCAGGCACAGCGCGAGCGCACCGTCAACGCGCTCAAGAGCGGTGCCATCGACATCGTCGTGGCCACCGACGTCGCGGCCCGCGGCCTGGACGTCGACCGCATCACGCACGTCGTGAACTACGACATCCCGCACGACCCCGAGGCCTACGTGCACCGCATCGGCCGCACGGGCCGCGCCGGCCGCTCGGGCGACGCGATCGTCTTCGTGACCCCGCGCGAGCGCCGCATGCTGGAGTCCCTCGAGCGGGTCTCGGGCCGCGCCGTCGAGCAGATGGCCGTCCCGACGCCGGACGAGGTCAACGCCCGCCGCGTCGACCGCTTCGCCAGCTCGATCACGACCGCCATGGGCGACCCGCAGTTCCACGTCTACAAGGGCCTGGTCGAGCAGTACGCCCAGCAGCACGACGTCGACATGACCGACGTCGCCGCGGCCCTGGCCGCCATGGGCCAGGACGACAAGGAGTTCTTCCTGCGTCCCGACCCGCCGCAGACCAAGCGCGAGCGCCCCGTCCGCGAGAAGGGCGAGCGGACGCCGCGGCCCACCTCGGAGGGCATGGCCTCGTACCGCCTCGCCGTGGGCAAGCGCCACAAGATCCGCCCCGCCATGGTGGTCGGCGCGCTGGCCAACGAGGGCGGCCTCAAGCGCTCGGACTTCGGCAAGATCACGATCGGCCTGGAGCACACGCTCGTCGAGCTGCCGGCCGACCTGCCCGACGAGGTCTTCGAGCAGCTCGCGGGGACCCGGATCTCGGGCAAGCGGATCGACATCCAGCCCGACACGGGCCGCCCCGGCGGCGAGCGCGCCCACGCGCCGCGCAACGGCGCGGGCCGCAAGTACGACAAGCCGCAGGGCGGCAAGGACAAGAAGCCCCGCCACAAGAAGGGCTGAGCCGCCGAGCTGACACCGCGCGGGGGCTCAGCTCAGCTGCGCGCGGACCAGGAGCGGGTGGTGGTCCGAGGGCAGGGGCGACACGTAGGAACCGCCGCGCATGAGGCCCACGTTGGCCCATGACTTCACGATGCTGCGCGCGGGACGCACCCAGACCTTGTCGACGTGGTCGCCCCACGTCACGCCGATCGTGGGCGTCTTCCACTGCCAGTTCGGGTTGGCGGTGTTCTGGTGCTGGCGCGACAGCGAGCGGGCCTGCTCGTAGCTGTCGTAGAAGCCCTGCCGCTTGAAGGCCGACTCGACGATCGCGTGGTTCGAGCGGCTGCGGTTCGTGTTGAAGTCGCCGATCAGCGCCACCGGGGTGCTGGGGAAGCTGCGTCCCCACCACGCCAGGTGGGCCTTGAGGTCGGCGAAGATCTCGTCGGTCTGCACGGCCCGGTAGCGGGCGTTCGCGTCGCTGTCGCCGGTCAGCAGGTGGACGCCGACGAACACGACCTGCTGGCCGCTGGCCTTGTGCCGCAGCATGACCCACGGCGCGTCCTTGCCCTGCGGCTGCGCGACGCCGAGAACGGGGAGCGTGCACGGCTCGACGCGGACGGGCTCGCCGTCCTCGTCACGGACGAGCGCGCCCTTCGCGGTGCGCTGCAGCGGGCACTTCGAGGACTGCTGCGCGGGCGTGAGGTCCTGCGTGACGGGCTCGTACAGGTCGTCGCGGTAGAGGATGCGGTTGTCCTTGCCGCCCTCGACCTCGGTGTAGCCCGGGACGGTCGTGGACCAGCGGCTGGCCTCCTGGATCGCCACGACGCCGGGGCGGACGGCCAGGATCTGGTTGACGACGAGCGGCTGGCGACCCGACCACGCGCGGCTCGTGCACGCGTTGGAGCACACGTTGTAGCTCATCATCGAGTGGATCGGGTGCGTCGCGGTCGACAGCGACGCGGTGCTGAGCGGGGTCACGCGCGCGACGCGGGCGGAGCGGCTGCCGGCGACCTTGCCGTTCGTGCCGCGGACCTGGAACCAGTAGGTGCGGTTGCGGCCCAGCTTGGTCACGACGGCCTGCGTGCCACGGACGGTCACGCGCGGCTTCTTCGCCCTCTGCACGCCGGCCTTCGTCGTGGCGACGAACACCTGGTAGCGCGTCGCGTACTTCGCCTTGGGCCACGACAGGCGCAGCTTGGCGTAGGTCTTGCCGCCGGACGTGTGCAGCGCCGCGGCCGTGAACGAGACCAGGCCGACCTGGGCGGGCTTGCGCGCGGCATGCGCAGGGGTGCCCAGCAGCGCCGCCGCGAGGACGGCGACCAGGGCACAGGCGAGCAGGCGAAGGCGCATGCTTTCCAGCGTAAACCTCACCTGCAACACCCGTCACGGGTTTCGCGGGCTGGACGCCTCAGTTCACCGTGCCGGGGTCCGGCCGGTCGGGCAGGTCGGCCGGGACGGGCACGACCGGGCTGGGCTTGCTGACGTCCTCCTCGGGGTCGCGCTGCAGGCGCAGCACGGCACCGATCATGTTGTGGTCGGACAGCCACGGGCCCACGTACGTGGTGCCGGACAGGCTGGCCCACTGCTTCCATGCGGGCACGCCCCACTCGGACGAGACGTAGATGTGGTCGACGTGGTCGGCGGACATGATCGCCTTGTCGCCGCGGCGGCTTCCGGTGTTGACCTGTGCGTTCTGCGTGCTGTCGGCGACCTCGACCGAGTCGCGGAAGCCGGCGCCGCGCACGATCGGGCCGACCGTGTCGCCGCGGCGGTGCGTGCCGGAGTTGAAGTCGCCCGCCAGCACCACCGGGACACCGTCGGGGTTCACCGACCGCAGGGCGCCCATGAGCGTGCGCATCTCGGACGCGCGCTGTCCGGTCTTGTTGTGGCCGCTGAGCAGGTGCACGCTCACCGCGATGAACGGCCGCTCGGTCTTGAGATCCTGGAAGCGCGCCCACGTGGCCCAGCGGCCATGGCCGAGCGACCAGCGTCCGCCACCGAGCTGCTCGAGCTTGTCGGGGGAGTAGAGCAGGTAGCGCGAGTTGCCGCCGCCCGACGCCATGACGAGGCCGCGAGGCCCGCCGCTGAAGCGGGCGCGCGTGGTCGGCCCGACGCGCTCGCCGCCGGCCTCCTGCAGCGCCATGATGTCGACCTCGGCGGCATGGACCTGCGCGGCCTGCCCGCCGACGCGGCCGCCGTAGCCGTCGCACGCCTCGGAGCAGATGTTCCACGAGCCGATGCGCAGGTCGGACGTGCCGGGAGGCGTGACGACCTTCGTGGCGGGCCCGAACTCGCTCACGCCGGCCTCGCCGACGGCGCGCACGCGCACCCAGTACGTGGTCTCGGGCTTGAGCCGGTCGGTCGCGAAGGAGGTGCCGCCGCGCTTGAGCCGCTTGACCTGGCGCGGCAGCTTCTTCTTCGAGCGCGAGACCGCGACGTCGTACGTGGTGGCGTAGTCGGCCGCCTTCCACTTCACGACCGCGCCGTCGGGGGCCGTGCGCTTGACCTTGGGCCGCGGCGGCACGTCGGGCAGCAGCGTCACCGTGCCCTCGACGGCCAGCCCGCGGGGACCGTCGTCGACCTGCTCGACCCGGTAGCTGACCCGGCCCTTGGGGTCGCGCGCCTCGGGGGCGGGCAGGACGACGCGCGGCTGCGTCGTGACGATCGTGCGGTCGGGGCGGTCGAGGTCGCTGCCGAGGCTGACGCGGTACGTCTCGCCGTTGCCCGACCATGCCAGCGAGACCTCGGCCGGCGCGACGTCCACCGAGACCAGCTTGAGGTACGGGGTCTCGAGGCCGGCGAAGGCGACGACGGGACCGTTGCCGTCGCGATCGGTGGTGGCGGCCAGGACGCCGGCGGAGACGGTCAGGGCAAGGCCCGCACCCACGAGGAGCGAGGAGCGGAGCCGACCGAGCACGGGTGCATCCTAGCCGCTGGAGACGACCAGCCTCGCGACGAGCGGATTGTGGTCCGACGGGAACGGCGTGGCGTACTCGCGGCCCTCGGGACCCTCGAGGAAGTTGGCCAGCATCGACCACGACTCGACGGTCACGCCGCGCTTCGGGACGTAGATCGCGTCGACGTGGTCGCCGCTGCGCCGCGGCGCCTTGATCCCGGCGTTGGCGCTGTTGAGGTCGGCGTTGGTCCGGTTGGCCGTCTGCTCCACCGAGTTCACGACGTCGATCGCGGCGAACCGCTTGCGCGGGGCGTCGTAGCCGCCGGGGTAGGCGTCCTGGTTGGCGTTCGACTTGTTGGAGTTCCAGTCGCCCGCCCACACGACCGGCAGGCCGTGGGTGTTGAGCGCCTGGATCCGGCGGATCAGCCGGCCGGTCTGCGTGCTGCGCAGCCGGTCGAGCTTCGCGCCCTTGTACGGCTCGAGGTGCGCGTTGACGATGTAGAAGGCGGTCCCGGTGCGGCGGTCGCGCAGCAGGTTCCACGTGGCGAACCGCTTGCCGCGGTCGTCCAGCGTCATCCAGCCGCCGTCGAGCGAGGTGTAGCGCGAGCGCTTGTAGTAGATCGAGCGCGCCGACTTGTACGCGCCGCGCGAGAAGCCGGACAGCTCGGTGTGGAACGCGGCCTTCGTGCTGGCCTCCTGCGCGACGACGATGTCGGGCTTCGCGGCGCGCGCGAGGGCGCCGGCGAGCGGCTTGCGCACGGACCACGCGGGCACGTTGCGCAGGAACCAGGCGCCGCTGTCGGACGTGCGGCACTTGTTGTCGCCGCACAGGTTGTACGTCGCGACCGCGATCCGGGCGGGCGCCGTGACGACCTTGATCCGGGTGACCGGGCCCCACGGGCCCTTGACCGAGCCGTTCACGCCGCGGACGCGGGCGAAGTAGGCCATGCCGCCGTTGAGGCCGGTGAGCCTCGCGGTCCGCCCGGTGCGTCCCTCGGTGCGCACGCCGGCGCGGAAGGAGCGGCTCGGCGAGACCTGCAGCTGGTAGCTCGTCGCGTTGGTGGCGCGGCCCCACGAGTAGTGCAGGATCGCGCCGGCGCGGGTGGCGGGCTGGTTGGCCGGGCCCTTGCCGACCTTGAGGTTGGCGCGGCGCCAGGGCGTGACGCTGGACCTGCCGCCGCGGTGCGCGCGCAGCCGGTAGTAGTAGTCGGTCCCGGCGCTCGCGCGCAGCTTGCGGAACGTGATCACGGTCTTGCGCGTGCGCACCGAGCGCACGCAGCGCTTGGCCTTCGGCGAGGTGGCGACGCAGACCGAGACGACCTTGACGCCCTTGGGGCGCTTCCAGCGGATGCGCAGGGAGGTCGTGTTGGTGGTCGCGCGGACCTTGGTGACCTTGGCGGGCTTCTTGGGGGCGGCTTCGGCAGAGGGGGTGATCCCGGGGGCCAGCACCAGGGAGGCGCAGACGGCCAGGGCCAGCAGGAGGCGACGGAGCATGTCAGCGGGCATGGGAAGGAGAGCGCGCCGCCCGAGAGCACTTACAGCGCCCACAGGCTAACCGAGGATGGCCCCACAGTGAAAAGAATGCGGACTCATCTGTCCCGTGCATCACAGTTGCTTGCAATCGCTAACTATTGCAAGCACCATGGAGTCATGGGGAAGTTGAACATGCAGGAGGCCGTCGGGTCCGCGGTCGGCTCGGCCGTCGGCTCGCTCGGTGAGTACCTGCGCGACCAGCGGACCCAGGCGCAGATGTCCCTGCGACAGCTGGCCGAGCTCGCGGACGTGTCGAATCCGTACCTCAGCCAGATCGAGCGGGGCCTGCGCAAGCCGTCCGCCGAGGTGCTCGCGCAGATCGCGAAGGCACTGAGGATCTCGGCCGAGTCGCTGTACGTCCGGGCCGGCTTCCTCGAGGCCGAGCACGAGGGGGCGGGCTCGGTCGAGGACGCGATCGACCGCGACCCGCGGCTGACCGCGCGCCAGAAGACCGCCCTGCGCGACATCTACCGATCGTTCGTCGGCACCGCCGACCCAGAGGAGAGCCCATGAGCATCACCGACACCATCAACGCCCAGATCAAGTCCGTCCTCGACGACATCCGCGCCCTGCCCACGAGCGTCAAGGGCTTCGACGTGGCCGGCCTGCAGAGGAAGGCCGAGACACTGGCGCAGACCGCCCTCGGCTCGGTCACCGCCGCCTACGCCGACCTGACCAAGAAGGGCGACGACCTCGTCACCCTCGCCAAGGGCCTGACCGTCGACGACGTGCGCGCCGCCGCCGAGGACTTCGCCGGCCGCGCCGAGACGATCGTCAACGAGCTGCGCGGCAAGGTCGAGGACGTCAAGGTCGACGACCTCAAGGACGCCGTCGAGGACTTCCGCGCCAAGGCCGACGACCTCGTGGGCGACCTCAAGGACAAGGCCGACCAGCTCATCGACGAGCTGACCTCCAAGGCCGAGGACCTCACCGGCAAGGCCGCCGAGGTCGTCGAGGACGCCACGGGCGCCGCTGCCGGCACGGCCACCGCCGCCACCGCGGCCGCCGCCCCGAAGTCGACCGCGTCGAAGTCCACCACGACGAAGAAGGCGCCGGCGAAGAAGTCGGGCTCCACGGCGTCGAAGTCGACCGCCTCGAAGTCGACGGCCTCGAAGTCGACGGCTGCCAAGAAGACCGGCTCGCCCGCGTCGACCGCCAAGAAGACGACGGCCGCGAAGAAGACGACGGCTGCCAAGAAGGCCCCGGCCAAGAAGACGACGGCCAAGAAGGCCGGCTCGAGCAGCTCGACGGCGGCGAAGAAGTCGGCGTCCTGACCGCAGCGGCGGACCAATTCAGCGGTGGGCACCCTCGCAGGAGGGTGCCCACCGTAGTCTTCACCTCATGTTCGTCGTGACCTCGGTGATCTGGTGGCTGCTGCTGTGCACCAAGGTCTTCGCCCTCGTCGACTGCGTGCGGCGCAAGCCCTACGACTTCGAGATGGCCGGGACGCTGCCCAAGAACGTCTGGCTGCTGATCCTGCCCCTGGCGATCCTCGTCGACATCGTCTGGCGCAGCCCGCTGGGCCTGCTGCCGCTGCTGGGCACGGTCGGCGCGCTGGTCTACCTCGCGCAGACCCGCGGCTCGGGCTACTGAGTGCGCGACCGCACCAGCGCCCGCCGGTAGCCGTCCAGGATCTCCCAGGCGCCGATCACCGCGACGCCGACCGCGGCCCAGTGCGTGACGTCGGCCTCCACCGCCCGGTTCCAGTCCAGGTGCGCGATGAGCTCGGGGTTCACCAGCGCGTCGTTCGCCAGCACGATGACGGTCGGGACGGTGAACAGCAGTCCGATCACGGTGTTGGCGTGTGCCACCGCCCAGGTCCAGCCGCTGCGCTGGATCCAGACCAGGTGCGCCACCTCGAGCACGAGCACCATCAGCACGAGGGGCAGGTACCAGGTCCACAGGTCGGGGTCGGCGAGCGGGATGCGCTCGCCGTCCTCGACGAACGGCGAGCCGAAGTGCTGCCACAGCACGCCCGCCGCCAGCGCGGCGCTGACCGCGACACCGCCGATGAGCTCGGGCAGGCGGCCGCTCGAGTCCGGCTCGGGCAGCTGGTCGATCGACCACGTGTCGAAGTCGGCCTTCGTGCCGGTCCAGTCCAGCACGGCGAACACGAGCGTCGTCCAGAACACGACGTGCACCGTGATCTCGACGAGCGAGCCGAGCCCGCCGGTGATGACCTGGCCGACGGGGTCGCCGTCGATGGCGCTCGTGACGACCGAGATCGCGACGACGATCGGTGCCACGATGAGCGCCAGCAGCGTCGTCAGCCGCAGCCACGGGAAGAACAGGCGCGGGCCGATCAGCGCGGGCTCCCTGCCGGTGTAGTCGACGGCGACGCGCAGCGGGTCGCCGAGCTCCTCGAGCGCGGCGCGCTCGGCCTCGGGGGTGCCGCCGTTCGCGGCGACGGTGTCACCGATGCGCTCGCGCAGCTCGGCGTCGACCTCGGTGCGCATGCGCCCGGGCAGCCAGCGCGTGGCGGCGTAGACGTAGCGGTCGGTCAAGGTGGCGGTCATCGGGTACCTCCGTCGGTCAGCCGCCCCAGTGCGGCGTGGATGTCGTGCCAGTCGGCCAGGAGCGCCTCGGCGAGCTTCCGGCCCGCGGCGCTGGTGCGGTAGAACTTCCGGGGCCGGGCCTCGTCGGTGTTCCACTCGCTCGTGAGCAGGCCCTGCTTCTCGAGGCGCCGCAGCAGCGGGTAGAGCGTGTTGCCGTCCACCGCGATCCCCGCCTCGCCGAGTGACTCCAGCAGGCCGTAGCCGTAGCCGGGCTCGCGCAGGGAGAGCAGGGAGGCGAGCACCACGGTGCCGCGGCGCAGCTCCTGCAGGTGCTGCTGGGTAAGGTCGTCCATGCGTCACACCATAGTGTGCGCCACACACTATGCGCAAGACGCACAGTGTCGAGGAGGGAGGAAGTTTCCCCGGTTAAGTCGGTTCCTGTCACTGAACGTGGTTCGCGACCCACGCTCAGTGCGAGATTTCCTACTTAACCGGGGAAACCGACGAACCCCTCCCCGGCCGAGGCCGGAGAGGGGTTCGAGAAGAGTTCGGTCAGCTCACTTGCGCTTGCGCGCCGTGCGGGCGCGCTCGCCCGCGTCGAGCGTCACCTTGCGGATGCGCACGTTGGCGGGCGTGACCTCGACGCACTCGTCCTCGCGGCAGAACTCCAGGCACTGCTCGAGCGACAGCTTCTTCGGCGGGATGACCTTCTCGAAGTTGTCCGACGTCGCCGAGCGGATGTTGGTCTGCTTCTTCTCCTTGGTGATGTTGACGTCCATGTCGTCGTCACGGGAGTTCTCGCCGACGATCATGCCCTCGTAGACCTCGGTGCCGGGCTCGACGAACAGCGTGCCGCGCTCCTGCAGGTTGGTCATCGCGAAGGAGGTCACGGCGCCGGCGCGGTCGGCGACGAGCGAGCCCGAGGGACGCGTCGAGATCTCGCCGAACCAGGGCTCGTAGCCCTCGGAGATGTGGTGGGCGATGCCCGTGCCGCGGGTGTCGGTGAGGAACTCGGTGCGGAAGCCGATCAGGCCGCGCGCCGGGACCAGGAACTCCATGCGGACCCAGCCGGTGCCGTGGTTGACCATCTGCTCCATGCGGCCCTTGCGGACGGCCAGCAGCTGCGTGATCGTGCCCAGGTACTCCTCGGGCGCGTCGATCGTGAGGCGCTCGACGGGCTCGTGCAGCTTGCCGTCGATCTCCTTCGTGACGACCTGCGGCTTGCCGACCGTGAGCTCGTAGCCCTCGCGGCGCATCTGCTCGACGAGGATCGCCAGCGCCAGCTCGCCGCGGCCCTGGACCTCCCACGCGTCGGGACGGTCGGTGGGCAGGACGCGGATCGACACGTTGCCGATCAGCTCGCTGTCGAGGCGGTCCTTGACGAGGCGGGCGGTGACCTTGGTGCCCTTCTCGCGGCCGGCCAGCGGCGACGTGTTGGTGCCGATCGTCATCGAGATCGCCGGCTCGTCGACGTGGATGAGCGGCAGCGCGACCGGGTTCTCGGGATCGGCCAGCGTCTCGCCGATGTTGATGTCCGCGATGCCGGCGATGGCGACGATGTCGCCGGGGCCGGCGTACTCGCCGGGCTTGCGGTCGAGCGCCTCGGTGACGAGGAGCTCGGTGATCTTGACCTTCTCGACCGAGCCGTCGCGCTTCATCCACGCGACCTGCTGGCCCTTCTTGAGCTCGCCCTCCTCGACGCGCACGAGCGCCAGGCGGCCCAGGAACGGCGAGGAGTCGAGGTTCGTGACGTGCGCCTGCAGCGGCGCGCCCTCGGTGTACTCGGGCGCCGGGACGTGCTCCATGATCGTCTGGAACAGCGGGATCAGGTTGTCGCCCTCGGGCAGCGTGCCGTCCTCGGGCTTCGTGAGCGAGGCGACGCCGGCCTTGCCGGAGGCGTAGACGACGGGGAAGTCCAGCGCGTCGTCGGCGGCGTCCTCGGGCAGCAGGTCCATGAACAGGTCGTAGGTCTCGTCGACGACCTCGGCGATGCGGGCGTCGGGGCGGTCGACCTTGTTGACCACGAGGATGACCGGCATCTTCGCCAGCAGCGCCTTGCGCAGCACGAAGCGGGTCTGGGGCAGCGGGCCCTCGGAGGCGTCCACGAGGAGCACGACGGCGTCGACCATCGACAGGCCGCGCTCGACCTCGCCGCCGAAGTCGGCGTGGCCGGGGGTGTCGATGATGTTGATCGTGACGACCTTGCCCGGGATGTCCTCGGTGCCGGGGCCCGAGTACTTGACCGCGGTGTTCTTCGCGAGGATCGTGATGCCCTTCTCGCGCTCGAGGTCACCGGAGTCCATGACCCGTTCGGTCACTTCCTGGTGCTCGGCGTAGGCGCCCTGCTGCTGGAGCATCGCGTCGACGAGAGTGGTCTTGCCGTGGTCGACGTGGGCGACGATGGCGACATTGCGCAGATCAGAGCGTGTGGACACTCGCTCGATTCTACGGCAGGAATCCCAGTGCTCCGTCCATGCGGCGGGAGCGAAGGACGTGACGCGCGCTACAGAATTTCCGTAGACGCAATAGTTGCGAGAGCGTTAGTATTCTTCGGTCATGAGCGACGACCCCCGCACCTGTGCCTTCGACGCCGTCCGAGAGTTCCTCGGGCGGGTCTTCACGACGGCCGAGGGCGAGTCGCTCGAGAGCGTCGCCGGGCTCAACCTGTCCTTCACGCAGGCCCGGCTGGCGTTCTGGCTGGCCCATCACGACCACCCGGTGGCGATCGGCGACGTGGCCGACGCCGTCGGGCTCTCGGCGGCCGCGACGGGACGCAACATCGAGCACCTCGTGCGCAAGAGACTCATCGAGCGCACCGAGAACCCCGAGGACCGACGGGTCAAGCTCGTCGCCCTGACCGAACGTGGGCGCGAACTCGCGCGGGCCCACCTCAAGTCGAAGGAGGACGCCGTGCGCACCCTGCTCGGCGACCTCGACACCGCAGAATGCCTCGCACTCGTCGAGGCCCTCAAGCCACTCACGAAGGAAGAACCCGATGTCAGCAAGTCCTCCTGAAGGAGCCGTCGACGACGACAGGATCACTCCGGAGATCCTGAAGGTCGCCGGCGTGGTCGTGCTCGGCGCGATCATGTCGATCCTGGACGTCACCGTCGTCAACGTCGCCCTGCCCACCTTCCAGACCGAGCTGTCCACCGATGGCGAGCCGCTGAAGTACGCGACCGTCGCCTGGACGGCCACGGCGTACATGCTCGCGCTCGCGGCCGTCATCCCGCTGACCGGCTGGGCCGCCGACCGCTTCGGCACCAAGCGCCTCTACATGACCGCGATCGCGCTGTTCACGCTCGGCTCGGCGCTGTGCGCCGCCGCCTGGAACATCGAGTCGCTCATCGCGTTCCGGGTCCTGCAGGGGCTCGGCGGCGGCATGCTCATGCCGCTGGGCATGACGATCATGACCCGCGCCGCGGGCCCGCACCGCATGGGCCGCCTCATGGCGATCCTGGGCATCCCGATGCTGCTCGGCCCGATCATGGGCCCGATCCTCGGCGGCATCCTGATCGACGCCGCCTCGTGGCACTGGGTGTTCCTGATCAACCTGCCGATCGGCCTCATCGCCCTGGTCTACGCCTCGCGCGTGCTGCCGAAGGACGCCCCCGAGCCGAGCGAGTCGCTCGACGTGATCGGCATGCTGCTGATGTCGCCGGGCCTCGCCCTGCTGCTCTACGGCATCTCGTCCATCCCGGGCGAGGGCACGGCGCTCGCCGCCAAGGTCATCGTCCCCACGGTCGTCGGCGTGCTGCTGATCGGCGCGTTCGTCGTGTACTCGTTCCGGCCGAAGCACCCGCTGCTCGACCTGCGCCTGCTCGCGAACCGCAACCTGCGCGTCTCGCTCATCGTGATGTTCCTGTTCGCCGGCGCCTTCTTCGGCGCGCTGCTGCTGGTGCCCACGTACTTCCAGCAGGTCCACGGCGAGTCGGTCAAGATGGCCGGCATCCTCGTGGCCCCGCAGGGCATCGGCGCGATGCTGACGATGCCGATCGCCGGTGCGCTCGTGGACCGGATCCCGGTCGGCCGGATCGTGCCGTTCGGCTTCGCCGGCATCCTGGTCGGCATGTTCGGCCTGGCGCAGAGCACCGAGCCCAGCACGCCGTACTGGCAGATCATCGTCTTCCTGTTCATCATGGGCCTGGGCATGGGCGGCACGATGATGCCGATCTTCACGTCCGCGCTCAAGACGCTCACGTCGCACGAGGTGGCCCGCGGGTCGACGCTGCTCAACGTCGTCCAGCAGGTCGCCAGCGCGTCCGGCATCGCCGTGATCTCGGTCGTGCTGACCAACAGCATGCAGAAGGGCTCGATCATCCCGGGCTCGGACCGGATCCCGGGTGCGGAGGAGGGCCTCACGGGGGCCCAGCTCGCCGCCGCGTCGCACACCGACGAGGGCTCGCAGCTCGCCCAGATGCTCGGCGTGACGCCCCAGCAGCTGCAGCAGGGCTTCAGCGACCTGGCGCACGCGTTCGAGCAGTCCTACTGGGTCGCGTTCGCCGTCCTGGTCGTGACGCTGATCCCCGTCGCCTTCCTGCCCCGCAAGAAGGAGGCCGCGCACCTGCTCGACGACCAGGGCCAGCCGCCCGTCGTCCTGCACTGAGCACCGCCTGACCGAACGGCCCACCCGGACTCCGGGTGGGCCGTTCGTCGTTCCCCCGGGCAACGACGCGGCGTTACAGTGCGGCCATGCCCTCCCTCGACGCCTGGGCGTCCTTCGCGCTCGCCTCGCTCGTGCTCATCCTCGTGCCGGGCCCCAGCGTGCTGTTCGTCGTGGGGCGGTCCCTGGCGCACGGGCGTCGCGACGGGATCCTCAGCGTCGTCGGCAACGCCCTCGGCGGCCTGCCGATCGTGCTGGCCGTGGCACTCGGACTGGGTGCCGTCGTGGCCGGGTCGGTCGTCGCGTTCACGGTGGTGAAGGTGCTCGGCGCGGCCTACCTGGTGTACCTCGGGGTCAAGGCGTTCCGGTCGGCGGGCGAGGCCGGAGAGGTCCCGGCGCGGGACCTCGGACCCGTCACGTCGGCCCGGCGCACGCTCGTCGAGGGCTTCACGGTCGGGATCACGAACCCCAAGACGATCGTGTTCTTCGCGGCCGTGCTGCCGCAGTTCGTCGATGTCCGCGCCGGCGCGGTCGCGGGGCAGATGGTCGTGCTCGGCATGACGTTCCTGCTGCTGGCGCTGGTGTGCGACTCGGGCTGGGCGCTGGCCGCCGGCACGGCCCGCGGGTGGTTCGCCCGCTCGGGCCGGCTCGTCGCGATGCGGCGTGCGGGCGGCACCATGCTGGTGGGCCTGGGCGGCACCCTGCTGCTCGCCGGCAACCGCCACTAGGTCAGCGGCGCCCGCGCTGCAGCGCGGCCCAGACGCGCTGGTCCGCGGTCTGGTAGGTCGGCAGCCCCACCCGCTTGCGGTACGCCCGCACGGCGGTCACGGTGCGGGCGTCGAAGATGCCCGAGACCGTCACCTTCTGGCCGGCGGCGCGCAGCGAGCGCTGCAGGCGGTGGACGGGCTCGCCGGTCTTGCCGCGCTTGAGCGCGATCGGCGTGGAGCCTCGGGACAGCAGCGCGGTCCACACCGGACGCGACGCGACCGGCGTCCGGCTCCAGCCCAGCGAGGCGCGGTAGCTCTTGACGGCCCGGGTCGTCCGCGCGTTCCAGCGGCCCGTGATGGTGGCCCCGTGGCCGGCACGGCGCAGCAGGCACTGCAGCAGCTTCACGTCCTTGCCCTTCGAGCCGGCCCGCAGGGTGCGGTAGCGGTCGAGCGTCGGCGACATCCGGCAGACCTTGCGCTCCTTCGCGGCGCGCGAGCCGCCGCCCACGACCATGACGTTCTTGTCGATCGTGACCTTCCGGCCGAGGAAGGAGACGGCCACGTTGTTGTGGTACTGGTGGATCCGGTTCGTGGGCCACAGCGCCGGCGAGAGG
The DNA here is from genome assembly GCF_047246605.1 of Aeromicrobium jepli. Lineage (NCBI taxonomy): Bacteria > Bacillati > Actinomycetota > Actinomycetes > Propionibacteriales > Nocardioidaceae > Aeromicrobium > Aeromicrobium jepli. The sequence goes on along the minus strand of NZ_JBFOKO010000009.1, from coordinate 112,976 downwards.
TACGGCCGGCCGTCGACGTTGGCCTTGCGGTTGGTCCAGGCGAACCACATCTGGTCGGGGAAGTCGAAGCCCGCGCGCTGCTGCTGGCGGGCCAGGTCGACGGACTGGATGGCGGCCGAGCCGCTCGAGTACAGACCGACCTTGTACTTCGCCGCGTGGGCGCGCTCGACGAACGCGTCGATGAACGTCAGCACGATCGCGTCGCACGCGCGGTCGGAGCGGTCGTACCACTCGATGTCGAGGTACACGGTGTTGCCGCGGCCGAACCCGAAGCGGTTGGCGCGGTTGGTGGCCTCGTCGGCGTCGGCGCGGGCCTGGCGCCGAGCCGTGGCGGCGTCGGAGGACATGCGGTGCTTGGCGGAGCGGCTGTCGAAGCACGGCGCCTGGTAGCCGACGTGGATCGGCAGGAAGCGCCAGCCGCGGTTGGCCTGGCGCTGCACCCAGGCCGGGCTCAGGTACGGCTGCTTGGCGTCGTCGCAGTACCGCGAGTTGCCGGACGTGTAGATGCCGACGACGGCGTACGGCGAGGCGACGTTCCAGGCGTCCATGACGTCGTTCGACGGCGCCACGCACGTGTCGAACGCGTAGCCGGTGAAGCGCGTGGGCGAGCTGGGCCTGGCGGCCTGCGCCGGCGCGGCGGCGAGCGAGGCGACCAGCATCAGGCCCAGGACCACGGCGAGGCGGCGGGCGATCGGAGCGGCGTGCATCACGCCAGCGTAAGCGGGTGCGGCCCCGGTTCCAACCGCCTTCGGGAACGAGAAGAGCCCCGGCCTGGGGCCGGGGCTCTTCGGTGGTGGCCAGGGCCGGGGTCGAACCGGCGACCTTCCGCTTTTCAGGCGGACGCTCGTACCAACTGAGCTACCTGGCCGTGCTCTCACGAGCGACGTTCACCCTACCGCACGTCCGTCCCGGGTCCGAAATCGGTGGGGGCCTCAGTGCGACGACGTGGCGGCGGCGGTCGTCGCCGGTGGGGGAACGACGAAGCCCCGCCCGGATGGGCGGGGCTTCGACACTGTTGCGACCCCGACGGGACTCGAACCCGCGACCTCCGCCGTGACAGGGCGGCGCGCTAACCAACTGCGCCACGGGGCCTTGTTGCAACCTTGCGGATCAACCGCGACCGCAACTCTACCCGACGGTCCTGCGGGTCACCAAAACGGGGTCGGTCATGACCCGATCACCCACGGATTCCGGGGGATGTCGGCGGGGTCGAGCTCGGCCAGGAGCTCCTCGGGGGACCGTGCCGCGACGCCCAGCGAGGCCCCGATCAGGTCCCACGCGGCGGCGGGGGAGAGGTCGCGCAGGGTGACGGCGCCGTCGCGCTTCGCGAGCCGGCGGCCCTCGGCGTTGAGCGCGAGGGGGACGTGGGCGTACGTCGGCTCGGGCAGTCCCAGGGCGTGCGCGAGGTAGGCCTGGGCCGGGGCGGCCTCGAACAGGTCCTCGCCGCGCACGACCTGGTCGACGTCCTGGGCGCCGTCGTCCACCACGACCGCGAGGTTGTACGCGTGGGCGCCGTCGTTGCGCCGCAGGACGAGGTCGTCGACAGGGCCGGCCACCTCGCCGTGGAGCTCGTCGCGCACCGTCCAGGTCGGGGCGTCGGCGCGCAGCCGGATGGCGGGGGAGCGCTCGGCGCGCCGCTCGTCCCGCTGCTCGGGCGTCAGGTCCCGGCACGTGCCGGGGTAGTGCCCCGGCTGCGCGTGCGGAGCGCGGACGGCCTCGGCGATCTCGCGCCGCGTGCAGAAGCACTCGAACGTCAGGCCGGCTGTCGTGAGCCGGCCCAGCGCCGCCGCGTACAGGTCGTCGCGCTCGGACTGGCGCACGACCGGCGGGTCCCACGTGAGTCCCATCGCGGCGAGGTCCTCCAGCTGCGTCCGCTCGAACTCCGGACGTGAGCGCTGCCGGTCGAGGTCCTCGACGCGCACGAGGAACGCGCGGCCGCTCGAGCGGGCGAAGAGCCACGCCAGGATCGCCGTGCGCAGGTTGCCCAGGTGCAGGTCGCCGGACGGGGACGGGGCGAAGCGGCCGGCGGACATGCCTTCGACCCTAGTGACCGCGTCAGGCGATCTCGCGGCTGCGCGCCAGCTGGGCCGCCGCGGCCGCGCCGTGGGTCCACGGTTCGCCGTGACCGGTGAGGACGAGGTCGGCGTCCGTCGCGGCGACGAGGTCGAGCGAGTCCCGCGCAACGGGCGCGTCCTTCGTGCCGGCGCGGGCGACGACCCGCGGGCCGGTGCGCCCCGTGTACGGGTCGAGGGTCACGAGCGCGTCGCCGGTGAACACGACGCCGCGGTCCGGCAGGTGCAGGATGCAGTGCCCGTCGGTGTGCCCGGGTGTGTGGATCACGCGCAGTCCGGCCGGGGGCTGCTCGGCGGCGAGGTCCTCGATCGCGTCGACGCCCGGCACCCGCAGGGCGCCCGCCCGGACCATCGAGCCGAGCACCGGGATCGAGCCGGGGTGCAGCAGCGGGTAGAGCAGCCGCGGCCGCCCGGGCTGGTACCGGTACGGGTGGGCGGCGATGCGGTGGTCCTCGGGATGGACCCAGACCCGCACGCCGAACTCGCGCTGGGCCTTGGCGGCGAAGCCGATGTGGTCGAAGTGCGCATGCGTCACGACGATGTCGGTGACGTCAGCCCACTCGCGCCCGATGCGGCGCAGCGCCTCGTGCGTGAAGCGCCACGTGCGGGGCAGTCCGGCATCCACGAACACCAGCGCGTCGTCGTGCTCGAGGACGTAGCAGTTGGTGCCGGCGTCCTCGATCCGCAGGATCCCCGTCGTGACCTGGCTGATGCCCATGCGCGCCTCCTGTCGACTCGCCAGCAGGTACCCAGCGGGCCGGCGGTCATGCGGGGGCGGGGCGCTCCCGGAACCGGATCACGGGGATCCGGCGGTCGGTCTTGTCGTTGTACGCCGCGAAGTTCGGCGCGGCGGCGACGATGCGGGCCAGCGCCTCCTCGCGCTCGCTGCCGTGCAGCTGCTCGGCCGTGACAGGAACGGTTCGGCCACCCACCTCGATCGTCGCCTCGGGGTGGGCGGCGAGGTTGTGGTACCAGGCCGGGTTGCGCGCGGCGCCGTTCGCGGAGGCGACCACGAGCCATCCGCCGCCGGCGTCCGGGAACCAGGCCAGCGGGGTCTCGCGGCGCTGGCCGCTGCGCGCGCCGACCGTCGTCAGCACGAGGAGCCGCATCGGGCCGAGGGAGGCGGAGTCCGATCGGCGCGCCCGGCGGATCATGAACCGGTTGCCCAGGCGTACGAGCGGATTGCTCGTGTGCTTGCGCCCGCGGGTCCCGGTGGGGATGTCGAAGCTCATGGCGGCTCCCGTCGTGTCGCCTCCAGCGTAGGACGCGCCGGGGTCGCGGAGGCGGCCTACGCGGTGACGGTCGCGCGGTCGGCCGGGGTGCGCAGGCGCGCCCAGTAGAGCCACGCGCCGAGCGCCGAGCCGGCCGAGTTCAGGATCATGTCCATCATCGTGTCGGTGTACCCGCGCGAGTGGTGCGTCGACTGCAGCTGGTCCGAGGTCCACTCGGCGATCTCCCACAGCGCGCCGATGCCGAGCCACGACAGCCAGAGGGCGCCCAGCAACAGCGCGGCCGATTCGGCACGGAAGCGGTGCAGCGCGACGCGGGCGACGCCCATGACGCCCACGAACGAGAACAGGAAGTGGATGAGGTCGTCGTACCACCAGATGCGGTCGTAGAACGCCAGTCCCCAGCCCAGCACGGCGCCCAGCACCAGCGTCGTCAGGCACACGATCACGAGCGGATCGCGGACCGTCTGCCAGACCGCGATGCAGGCGAGCACGCCGGCGGCCATCGTCACGACGGTGAACAGGTCCGAGGCGGTCAGCGCGACGGCCAGCGCGCCCATCATCGTCAGCAGGGTGAAGGTGGCGACGGGCCAGGGCAGGCGGGGGACCTCGTCCTCGGCGTCGGTGGCGGAGGAGAGGATTCGGGGCAGCATCGGGGGACGTTCGGCTTCTGTCGGGATCTCGTGCGGGTCGCACGCGGGCGGCCCCAGTCTATCGGCGGGCGGGAACGTCCCGAACGGGCCGACGCGTGGCGTCGACATTTGCATTACATCTGTAAAATAGATGCAGGATCACGGACGCATGGGGCGCCCGGTCCGCTCTCCGGAAAGGGATGAGGAGTCGTGGCCGACACGATGCTGGCAGGACGGATGAACTTCGCGGACAAGACCTTCGCGATCAAGGAGGTGCCGGTGCCGACGCCCGGAGCCGGCGAGGTGCGGGTGCGCGTGCGAGCGGCGGGCATCTGCCTGTCGGACGTCCACCTGATCCAAGGACTGCTGAACCCGCTGCTGCTGCAGGGCGACGAGGTCACGCTGGGCCACGAGGTGGCCGGCGAGGTCGAGGCCCTGGGCGAGGGCGTGGACGGCGTCGAGATCGGCCAGCGGGTCATCGTCGGCGCCGGCAAGGAGGTCGACGGCCAGGTCTGGACGATGGGCGTCGACTACGACGGCGGCTGGGCCGAGTACGTGGTCGCGCCGGCCGACGTGCTCGTGCCGATCCCGGACTCCCTGCCGTTCGAGCAGGCCGCGATCATCCCCGACGCGGTCTCGACGCCGTGGGGCGCGATCGAGTGGACGGGCCAGGTCCGTCAGGGCGAGGCCGTCGGCGTGTGGGGCATCGGTGGCCTCGGTGCGCACGGCGTCCAGCTGCTGCGCTTCGCCGGCGCTGCGCCGATCATCGCGGTCGATCCGGTCGAGGCGGCCCGGGAGCGCGCCCTGGCCTTCGGCGCGGACCTCGCGCTCGACCCCGCCGATCCCGAGTTCGCCACCAGGATCGCCGAGGCCACTCGCGGCCAGGGGCTCGACGTCGCGCTCGACTTCGCCGGCGTCGCCCCGGTGCGCAAGCAGGCGCTCGCGACCCTGCGCGTCGGCGGCCGGCTCGTCCTCGTGGGCATCAGCGGCGGTCCGCTGACGATCGAGAACGACGCCACCTTCCAGTACACGCGCCGCCAGGTCCTGGGCCACTACGGCTCGGAGTCGCGCCACGTCGTGGACCTCGTCCGCCTCGTGGAGCTGGGCCGGCTCGACTTCTCGGAGTCGATCAGCGGCACGATGCCGCTCACCGACGCCGAGAAGGGCGTGCAGCAGCTCGAGGAGAAGGTCGGCAACCCGATCCGGCTCGTGCTGGTGCCCTGACCGGTCATGGGCACCCCCGACCCCCGGTTCGCGCGGGCTCACGACGCGCTCGTCGCCGGCATGACGGCGCTGCTCGACGAGCGGCCCCTGCACGAGGTCACGGTCACCGAGCTGGTCGCGCGGTCCGGGGTCAGCCGCCCCACGTTCTACCAGCACTGCGGCGGCAGCATCGGGACGCTCGCGGCCGAGTCCGCGCTGGTGCGGCTCCGGGCGGTGTTCCCGCCCGAGCCCGCCGGCCGCGACGACTCGCCGGCCGTCGTGCGGGCCGAGGCGCGGGCGCTGCTCGCGGACCTCGTCTCGCACCTCGACCGGCACCGAGCGTTCTACCTGCGGGTCCTCGACGGCGCTCCCACCCTGGAGCTACAGGGGGCGCTCGTCGACCTGCTGCGCGAGCAGACCGCCGAGAAGTCCCCGCTGCGCGACGCGGTCGACTTCGCCGGCACGCGCGTGACGGTCGTCCACGCCGGGATGGTCTGGTTCCTCATGGACTGGCTCCGGGCGGACGAGCCGGGCCGCGAGCCGGCCGAGGCCGTCGTGGAGCGGCTCGTGCGCGTGCTGATGGAGGAGTTCTTCGGCCCCTCGTCCTGACGCGCGGTGGTACCCCCTACGGGATTCGAACCCGCGCTACCGCCTTGAAAGGGCGGCGTCCTAGGCCGCTAGACGAAGGGGGCCGAGCAGCCCGTCCAGCATAGGGCACTCGCGAGGGCCGCCCCGAAGCGGTGACGGTGACGTTCGCGCGGTCCGCACGGGCGTGTCGGCCCTGCGAACGTCACTGCCGCCGCCTCGGGGAGCCGCCTAGACTCGGGCGCGTGATCGACGTCGACCCGGACCGGTTCGAGGAGCTGGTGACCGCGGCCCTGGCCGACGTGCCGACCGAGCTGTCGGACCTGCTCGACAACGTGGTGCTGTTCATCGAGGACGACGCCCCGCCGCACGACCCGCACCTGCTGGGCCTCTACGACGGCATCCCGCTCACCGAGCGCGACTCGACCTACGCGGGCGTCGTCCCCGACCGGATCTTCGTCTACCGCAACCCCACGCTCGCGATCTGCGAGACCGAGGAGGACGTGGTCGAGGAGGTCCGCATCACCGTGGTCCACGAGATCGCCCACTTCTTCGGCATCGACGACGCGCGCCTGCACGAGCTCGGCTATGCCTGAGCCGCGTCGCTCCGCCGAGCGCTACCGCACGGTGGGGGAGGGGACCGAGACGCTGCACTCGTTCTCGTACGGGCGGCACTACGACGCCGCGAACGTCGGCTTCGGGCCGGTCGTGGCGATCAACGAGGAGCGGATCGCGCCGGGCGCCGGCTACGACGAGCACCACCACAGCGACGCCGACATCGTCACGTGGGTGCTCGAGGGCGTCCTGGCGCACGAGGACTCGACCGGCCAGCGCGGCCTCGTCCGGCCCGGCCTCGCCCAGCGGCTCAGCGCCGGCGAGGGCGTGACACACGCCGAGCGCAACGGCAGCGACACCGAGCCGCTTCGCTTCGTCCAGATGATGCTGCGCAGCACGAACTGGGGCGCCCCGGAGTACGCGCAGGTCGAGGTCCCGGACGGGCCCGGACTGCACGAGACGGTGCCGGTGCACGCCGGCGCGCGGCTGCTCGTGGCCCGGCCCGCCGAGCCGATCGTGGTGGACGCGCCCCACGGCGTCCTGCTCCACGTGACCCGCGGGACGGTGACGGTCGCCGGATCCCGCCTCGGCCCCGGCGACGAGCTGCGGATCGCCGATCCGGCCCGCCTCGTGCTGACCGGCGACCGGGACGCCGAGACCCTGGTCTGGCTGGTTGTCGGTCCACGGGGATAGCCTGCGAATCATGCAGGGGTGGACGAAGCACGAACGCGCAGTCGAAGCCCTCCGCGCCTCCTGGCACGCCATCCCGGACGGGGCGCCCGTCCGGCTCGCCAAGACGACCTCCAACCTGTTCCGCCCGCGCACGGCGCACGACGCTCCCGGCCTGGACGTCTCCGGCCTCGACGGCGTCATCGCGATCGACCCGGTCGCGCGCACGGCCGACGTGCAGGGCATGTGCACGTACGAGCGGCTCGTCGACGAGACCCTCGCCCACGGCCTGATGCCCACGGTCGTCCCGCAGCTGCGCACCATCACGCTCGGCGGCGCGGTCACCGGCCTGGGCATCGAGTCCACGTCGCTGCGCCTGGGCCTGCCGCACGAGGCCGTCCTCGAGATGGACGTGCTCACCGGCTCGGGCGAGATCGTGACGGCCGCCCCCGACAACGAGCACGCCGAGCTGTTCGCCGCGTTCCCCAACTCCTACGGCAGCCTCGGCTACGCCGTCCGCCTGCGGATCTCGCTCGAGGAGGCGCCCCGCCAGGTGCGCCTGCGCCACGTCCGCTTCGACGGCGGCGCCGAGGCCGCGAAGGCGATCGCCCACATCGCCGAGTCGGGCACGTGGGACGGCATCGCCGTGGACGCGGTCGACGGCACGGCCTTCAGCCCGGACGAGGTCTACCTGACGCTCGCGCACTTCGCCGACAGCGACCTGCCCACGAGCGACTACACCGGCCAGGACATCTACTACCGCTCGATCCAGCGCCGCCGCGAGGACGTGCTCACGATCGCCGACTACCTGTGGCGCTGGGACACCGACTGGTTCTGGTGCTCCGGCGCGTTCGGCGCGCAGAACCCGCGGGTGCGGCGGGTCTGGCCGCGACGCTGGCGGCGCAGCGACGTCTACCACCGCCTCATCGGCCTCGACGCCAAGGTCGGCCTCAGCCGCGTCCTCGACCGGGTCAAGGGGGTGCCCGGCCGCGAGCGCGTCATCCAGGACATCGAGGTGCCGCTCGACCGGCTCGACGAGTTCCTGGCCTGGTTCGACCGCGAGATCGGGATGCGGCCCGTGTGGCTGTGCCCGCTGCGGACGCGGCGCGCCTGGCCCACCTACCCCCTGACGCCGGGCGAGGTCTACGTGAACGTCGGCTTCTGGGGCACGGTCGTCGTGCCGGCGGACGCCGAGCCCGGCACCGTCAACCGCCGCGTCGAGGCCGAGGTGCACCGGCTCGGCGGCCACAAGTCGCTGTACTCCGAGGCCTTCTACGACCGCGCGACCTTCGACTCCCTCTACGACACCGCAGGCCTGGACCGGTTGCGTGACCGGTACGACCCCGGCGCTCGTCTCACCACTCTCTACGACAAGGCAGTGAGGAACTCATGAGCATCGCATCGGAACCCCGGCTCACCATCGCGGAGGCGTTCGACCGGCTGCTGCGCGACGGCATGCCCATCCGCTTCGAGGCCTTCGACGGCAGCGCGCTCGGGCCCGAGGACTCGCGCCTGCGCCTGCGGCTGCTGAACGAGCGCGGCCTGTCCTACCTGATGACGGCACCGGGCGACCTCGGCTTCGCGCGGGCGTACGTCTCGGGCGACCTCGAGGTCGAGGGCGTCCACCCGGGCGACCCGTACGACATCATGCAGGCGCTCATGAGCCGGCTGCGCTTCCGCGTGCCCAGCGCGCCCGAGATGCTGCAGATCGTCCGCAGCCTCGGCTTCGGCAACCTCAAGCCGCCCACGCCGCCGGCCGAGGAGCACCTGCCCAAGTGGCGTCGCGCGCTCGAGGGCCTGCGGCACAGCAAGGACCGCGACGCCGGCGCCATCGAGCACCACTACGACGTGTCCAACCGGTTCTACGAGCTCGTGCTGGGCCCGTCGATGACGTACACGTGTGCCGTCTTCCCCAAGGCCGATGCCAGCCTCGAGGAGGCGCAGGCCGAGAAGTACGACCTCGTCTGCCGCAAGCTCGACCTCAAGCCGGGCGACCGGCTGCTCGACATGGGCTGCGGCTGGGGCGGCATGGTGCGCCACGCGGCGCGGCACTACGGCGTGCGCGCGCTCGGCGTCACGCTCTCGCGCGAGCAGGCGCAGTGGGCGCAGGCGGCGATCGAGCGCGAGGGCCTGTCCGACCTCGCCGAGGTCCGCTTCAGCGACTACCGCGACGTCGCCGAGTCCGGCTTCGACGCCATCAGCTCGATCGGCATGACCGAGCACATCGGCGTGCGGAACTACGGCGACTACTTCGCGTTCGCGCGCAGCAAGGTCAAGCCCGACGGCCGCATGCTCAACCACTGCATCACGCGGCGCGACAACCGGGGCAAGGCCACGGCGGGCCAGTTCATCGACCGCTACGTCTTCCCCGACGGCGAGCTCGCCGGCTCCGGCACGATCGTCACGGCGATGCAGGACGCCGGCTTCGAGGTCCGGCACGCCGAGAACCTGCGCGACCACTACGCCCTCACGCTCACCGCGTGGTGCCAGAACCTCGTCGACCACTGGGATGAGGCTCTCGAGGAGGTCAGCGTGGGCCGGGCGAAGGTCTGGGGCCTGTACATGGCAGGCTCGAGGCTGGCCTTCGAGAGGAATGAGATCCAGTTGACCCACGTGCTCGGCGTGAACACCCCGGCGGACGGCCGGTCCTCCTACCCGCTGCGGGTCGACTTCTGATGCGGATCGCCACCTGGAACGTCAACTCCATCCGCAGCCGCATCGACCGCGTCGTCAGCTGGATCGACCGCAACGACGTCGACGTCCTGGCCATCCAGGAGACGAAGTGCCGCGAGGACCAGTTCCCGGGACTGGAGCTGGCGTCGCTCGGCTACGAGTTCGCCCACGTCGGCGTCAACCAGTGGAACGGCGTCGCGATCATCTCGCGCGTCGGCCTCGAGGACGTCGAGCGCTCGTTCAGCGTCGACCAGCCCCAGTTCGAGGACCTGCTCGAGCCCCGCGCGATCGGCGCCACGTGCGGCGGCGTGCGGATGTGGAGCCTCTACGTGCCCAACGGCCGCACGCTCGACCACGAGCACTACGCGTACAAGCTCGAGTGGCTGGCGCGCCTGCGCGAGTCCGGCGAGCAGTGGCTCGCGAAGGACCCGGCCGCGCAGATCGCGCTCACCGGCGACTGGAACATCGCGCCGCAGGACGAGGACGTGTGGGACATGGCCGTGTTCGAGGGCAAGACGCACGTCTCGCCGGCCGAGCGCGCCGCGTTCTCCGCGATCGTCGACACCGGCTACGCCGACGTCGTGCGCCCGCACACGCCCGGCCCCGGCGTCTACACGTACTGGGACTACACGCAGCTCAGCTTCCCCAAGAAGAAGGGCATGCGGATCGACTTCGTGCTCGGCTCGCCGGCGCTCGCCGAGCGGGTCCAGGGTGCCTGGATCGACCGCGAGGAGCGCAAGGGCAAGGGCGCGAGCGACCACGCGCCCGTCGTCGTCGACCTCGCCGACTGACGCCGCAGGGTCAGTCGGCCTCGTCGACCGTCAGCTCGTCGCGGTCGACCTGACCGGCGCGGAACGCGGCGCGGCCCACCATGTGGGCCGAGACCGGCGCGGTGAGCAGCTGGAAAAGCGCCACGACCGCCACGAGCGTCAGGTCGCTGAGGCTGTCGATGCGCAGCGCTAGGCCCGCCAGGATCAGCAGCAGGCCGAACGTCTGGGGCTTGGTGGCGGCGTGCATGCGGCGCAGCAGGTCCGGGAAGCGGACGACGCCCACCGCGGCGACGAACGCGAATCCCGCGCCCAGGATGAGGAACGTCCCGGCGACGACGTCGCGCACGGTGTCGAGGCTCATGAGCGGACGCTCCCGCCGCCGTGCGCGGCGTACCGCGCGATGCTGACCGAGCCCAGGAAGGCGATGAGCGCGAGCGCGACGAGGATCGGCAGCGTCGTGCTGTGCCGCCCGATCGCGGCCTCCACGCCGATCGCGCCGACGCACGCCGCGACGAAGACGTCGGCGGCGATCGTGCGGTCGAGCATCGTCGGACCGCGCACGATCCGGATGAGGCACATGATCCCGGTCAGTCCCAGGAACACGGCGCACACGTAGCCGACGAAGGTCATGCGTCCTCCCGCAGTCGTCGTTCGCTCTCGGCCACCTCGTCGGCCGGGCCGATGGCCTGCAGCAGGCGGTGCTCCTGCATGCGGGCCTTGCGGCGGGCGGAGGCGACCTTCTCGGGGGTGTCCGCGTCGAGGACGTGCAGCCACATGCGGCGGCCGCGCGAGTCGAGCTCGATCAGCAGCGAGCCCGGGACGAGCGAGATGAGCTCGCCGGTCAGCGTCTGGCGCAGGTCGGAGTCGCTGACCAGCTCGACGAGGATCACCGCGCTGCCCGGCGGGCGGCCGGGCCGGATCGCGAGCCACGCGACGATGAAGCTGGCGACCGTGAGGTCGTACAGGAACCGGGCGAGCAGCACGAGGGTGCGCCACGGCCGGATCGTGCCGTCGACCGAGACCCGCGGGAACGGGAAGACCACCATGATGAGCGCGCTCACGAGCAGGCCGCCCAGGAGCGTGATCGGCGTGACCTCGCCCCACAGCAGGAGCCAGACGATCGTCAGCCAGGCGATGACCGGCAGCTGCCACAGCTGCAGGCCGGCACGCGTGCGGTCACCCATCGCCCAGCACCGCCTCGATGTACGGGGTGCGGTCGTGCAGCTCGTCGGCCGCGCGCTCCGAGAGCGAGAACAGCGGTGCCGCGAAGACCGTGAGCGCGACGGTCACGAGGCCCAGGGCCAGCGTGGGCAGCGCCATCCGCAGGGGCAGCCGCTCCTGCGTCGTGTCGACCTCCCAAGTGGTGCCCCGCTGGGTGGCCGTGGAGACCCCGCGGCGCCCGTGCAGCGAGCCACCGAACGCGATCGGGTCGAACGGCACGGGGGTGTCGCCCTCGGACTCCTCGGCGGGCTGCCAGAAGGCGCGGTTCCAGATCTTGGCGATCGCGTAGAGCGTCAGCAGGCTCGTGACGACGGCGGCCGCGACGCCGGCGAGCGCCAGCCAGTCGCCGACCTCGGCACCGGCCTCGAGCAGGGCGAGCTTGCCCAGGAAGCCGGAGAACGGCGGGATGCCGGCCAGGTTCATCGCCGGGACGAAGAACAGCACGGACAGGGCCGGGGCGTGCCGGGCGAGGCCGCCGATCCGGTCCAGGTTGGTGGTCCCGGCGCGGTACTCGACGAGGCCCGCGACGAGGAACAGCGTGGTCTGCACCGTGATGTGGTGGACGATGTAGAAGATCGCCCCGGCGAAGCCCAGCTCGGTCGCGATGGCGATGCCGAAGAGCATGTAGCCGATGTGGCTGACCAGCGTGAACGACAGGACACGCTTGATGTCCGACTGCGCGACGGCGCCCAGGATGCCGACCACCATCGTCAGGATCGCCGCCCACAGCAGCAGCGTGCGCAGCTCGTGCGTGGGGAACAGCAGGGTCTGGGTGCGCAGCATCGCGTAGACGCCGACCTTGGTCAGCAGGCCGGCGAACACGGCCGTGACCGGTGCGGGGGCGGTGGGGTAGGAGTCGGGCAGCCAGGCCGACAGCGGGAACACGGCCGCCTTCACCGCGAACGTCAGCAGCAGCATGAGCTGCAGCAGCGTGCCGACGGGCTCGGGCAGCTCGGGGATCCGCTGGGCCAGCTGCGCCATGTTGACCGTGCCGGTCGCGGCGTAGACGCACGCCAGCGCGGTGAGGAACAGCGCCGAGGACGCCAGGCTCACGATGATGTAGATCGTGCCCGACCGGACACGCGCCTCGGTGCCGCCGAGCGTGATGAGCACGTAGGACGAGGCCAGCAGGATCTCGAACCCGACGAAGAGGTTGAACAGGTCGGCCGAGAGGAACGCGTTGGAGACGCCGGCGCTCAGGACGAGGAACGTCGGGTAGAAGACCGACAGCGGGCTGTCGCGGCCGAACTCGACGATGCCCTGGCCGATCGAGTACAGCAGGACGCACAGCGTGACGATCGTCGAGATCAGCAGCAGCAGCGAGCTGAGCCGGTCGGCGACGAGGCTGATGCCGATCTCGGCGGGCCAGCCGCCCACGGCGAAGGACTGGGGTCCGTCCCGGTCGGCGCGCACGAGCAGAATCGACGCCGACGCCACGACGAGGATCAGGGTGACGATGCTGATGACGCGCTGCGGCACGGCGAAGCGGCCGAACGCCAGGCACAGGCCGGCGCCGAGCAGCGGCAGCAGGACGGGCGCCAGGACGAGCTGGTCGAGGAGGGTGTCGCTCATGCGGACTCGCCTTCCTTGAGCGGCACGACGACGGGGTCGTCCCCGAGGTAGGCCTCGTCGGGCAGCTCGGAGTCGTCGGCGTCGACGAAGGTCGCCGAGACCTGGTCGCGCTCGGCGCGGCGCCGGATCAGGTCGTCCTCGACGTCGTCCTGGACGTCGTCGGTGCCGGTGAGCTGCCACGCGCGGTACGCCAATGCGAGGCCGAACGCCGTGGTGCCCAGCGTGATGACGATGGCGGTCAGGGCCATGGCCTGCGGCAGCGGGTCGGCCATGCGCTCGGAGCTCAGCCCGAGGATCGGCGCCGAGCCGGCGGGACCGGAGGAGACGAGGAACAGCACGTTGACGCCGTTGCCGACGAGCACGAAGCCCACGAGGACACGGGTCAGGCTGCGCTCCAGGATGAGGGTCGTCCCGCAGCCGACGAGGACGCCCACCACGATGATCAGGACCAGATTGGCGGTCATGCCGTCACCTCGCTGGTGGGGTCGGTGCTGCCCTCGTCCTCGATGTGGGCGTCGATGCCGTTGCCGAGGCTGCGCAGCACGTCGAGGGCCAGGCCGACGACCACGAGGTACACGCCGATGTCGAAGAAGACGGACGTGACCAGGTGCAGCTCGCCGAGGACGGGGATGGCGATGTCGACCGTGGCGCTCTGCAGCACGCCGCCGCCGAGGAGGGTCGGCAGCAGGCCGGACAGCGCCGCGGTGGCCAGGCCCGTGCCCAGCACGAGGCCGGCGTCGACGGGCGCCGCCGCGTCGAGCTCGCGCCGTCCGCCGGCGAGGTACCGGATCATCAGCGCGAGGCCGGCGATGAGGCCGCCGGCGAAGCCGCCGCCGGGGGAGTTGTGGCCCGAGATCATCAGGTACACCGAGAAGATCACGACGGTGTGGAAGATCAGCCGCGTCACGATCTCGAAGACGATCGAGCGGCGCTGCTCCTGGGGCGTGGCGGAGAGCCACGAGTTGCGCGTGCTGGTGGCCGGGGGCGGTCCGGGGCGCGGGCGGCGGCCGGAGCGGTCGGTCAACAGGAAGATGAGGCTCGCGATGCCCGTGGCCGCGACGACGAGCACGCTGAGCTCGCCGATCGTGTCCCACGCGCGGATGTCGACGAGCGCGACGTTGACGATGTTCTTGCCGCCGCCGTACTCGTAGGCGGGCTTGGCCCAGCCGTCCGAGATGGGGTCGGCCGTGCGCGCGTTGGTGGCCACGAACGCGAAGCCCGCGACGGCGAGGCCGGTCGCGGTGCCGACGCCGACGCGCCACCAGCGCGCGATGTTGAACGGCCGGTCGCTGAAGAACGGGGGGAGCCGGCGCATGACCAGCACGAACGTGACCAGCAGGAACGTCTCGACGAGCGCCTGCGTCAGCGCGAGGTCCGGCGCGCCGTGCGCCACGAACAGGATCGCGGTGCCGTAGCCCGTCACGCCGAGCAGCAGGACGGCGCGCAGGCGGCGGCGCGACCGCACCGTGAAGACGGCGGCGGCCACGATGATCAGGCCGGCGACGATCTGCAGCGAGTTGTCCGCCAGGAGCACGTCGGGCGTGCGCCACGCGCGCACGAGCGCCGTGCCCGGCACGACGACGAGAGTGACCAGGATGATGCCGAGGTAGACCGGCAGGGAGCCACGCTGCGTCGTGCCGGTGACCTCGACGGCCAGGCGGTCCACGCCGCGCATGACGCCCTGGTAGGCGCGCTCGGCGTCGGGCATCGGCAGGCGGTCGACGACGGCGTGCTGGGCCGCGGCGACGGGGCGCCGCCACACGAACAGCGCGATGCCGGTGGCCACGGCGACGACCGAGAGCCACAGCGCGGGCGTGAAGCCGTGCCACAGGGTCAGCACCGCCTCGTGGGCGCCGGCCGGGAACGCCTCCGCGTAGCTCGCGATGCGCGGGGTCAGGAACGGGCCGGCGAGGCCGGTCACGACGCTCAGTGCGGCCAGCACGCCCGGGACCGCGGTGAACATGGGCGAGAACGCGCGCGGGCGGCACGGCTCGGTGCCGGGCTTGTCCGCGAAGGCGCCCCACACGAACCGCGCCGAGTAGGCCACCGTCAGGATGGAGCCGACCACGATGCCGGCGAGCGCGACCAGGCCCCAGCCCGGGTGGCCGAGGTCCTCGCCGAGGTCGACGAACGCCGCGAAGGCGGCCTCCTTCGCCGTGAACCCGAACAGGATGGGCAGGCCCGCCATCGACGCGGCAGCCGTGAGGGTGATGACGAACAGCGCGGGACGCGCGGCGCGCATGCCGGACAGGTCGCGCAGGTCACGCGTGCCGACCGAGCGGTCGATGATGCCGACCACGAGGAACAGCGCCGACTTGAACAGGGCGTGGGCGCACAGCAGGGCGAGGCCGGCGAAGGCCGCCGCGCGGGTGCCGACGCCGACGACCGCGACGAGGAAGCCGAGCTGGCTGACGGTGCCGTAGGCCAGCAGCAGCTTGATGTCGTACTGGCGCAGGGCGCGCAGGCCGCCGAGGATCATCGTGGTGATGCCGAAGCCGACCAGCACGGGACGCCAGCCGGGCGTCGCGGCGAAGGCCGGGGCCAGCAGGGCGACGAGGTAGACGCCGGCCTTCACCATCGCCGCGGCGTGCAGGTACGCGCTGACGGGCGTGGGAGCGGCCATGGCGCCGGGGAGCCAGAAGTGGAAGGGGACGAGCGCCGACTTCGACAGGGCGCCCACCAGGACCAGCGCGATCGAGGCGGTGAGCGCGGCGCCCGCGTCGGGCGGGTCGACCAGGATCTCGCTGAGGCGCGCCGTGCCGCTCAGCAGGTGCAGGCCCACGAGGCCGACGAGCATCGCCAGTCCGCCGAACGTCGTGACGATCAGGGCCTCGACGGCGGCGCGGCGGTTGGCGCGACGCTCGGGGTTGTGGCCGATGAGCAGGAACGACAGGACGGTCGTGAGCTCCCAGAACACGTAGAGCAGGTAGACGTTGTCCGCCAGGACGAGGCCGAGCATCGCACCGGCGAATCCGGTCAGGACGCCCGAGAATCGCCAGATCTCGGTGTCGTTCGGCCGGAAGTACCAGGCGCAGTAGACGAGGACGAGCGCGCCGACGCCCGTGACGAGCAGCGCGACGATGCCGCTGAGGGCGTTCACCGTGAAGTCGACGTCCAGCCCGATCGTCGAGATCCACGCCCAGCGCTCGTGGGTGACCTCGCCGTCCGTGGCGCGTCCGACGGGCCCGAGCAGGTAGGCGAACGAGGCGGCCGGGACCAGCGCGAGGATCAGGAACGCCCGTCGATCCAGCATGCGGACCAGCACAGGGGAGGTCGCCGCGGCGAGAAAGTGCAGCGCGACGAGGAGGAGCATGGGCTTGCGGCAAAGCCTAGCGGAGTGGTCCCTGTCCAGTGTCCGCGGTGAGTGTCAGAATGGAGCCATGGCCGACCCCGTGAGCTCCCGCGACGCGGGTCTGCCAGCTGAAGGACCCGGTGCTCGGACCGGGTCCGAGATCTGGGTGCGGCGCATCGTCGTCGTGCTCGGACTCGTCGTCGTCGCCGCGATCGTCTACGGCATCCTGGCGGCCGCCCTGCCGCGCTGGTGGGCCCAGCGCGTCGGGGCCCAGGTGGACGGGCGGATGAGCGTCGGCATCTTCTGGGGACTGTTCTACGGATTCGTCTTCAGCTTCGTGCCGGTGCTGCTGCTGTGGCAGGTCAGGCGCTCGTTCCTGCGCTGGCCGTGGCGGATCGCCGTGGTCGTCGTGGCCGTGGCGCTCGCCGCGCCGAACTGGCTCACGCTGTCGATCAGCTGGGGCGACAACAGCGCGTCGGACGCCGGCTGGATCACGCTGGTGAACGAGGCGCCGGGCTTCCAGTGGGCGACGTTCTTCGGGTTCGTCGCCGGCGTGCTGGCGGCGGTCGCCCTGATCGCCGTCCTGGCCGCGGCACGACGACGCAAGCGCGAGGTGAACAGCCTCAAGGGACGGTTGGCGCAGCAGGACGCGCCACCCTCGGCGGGAGAGAAGACGACGGATCACCACCGAGAGGAACCCCATGCCTGACGCGTCCGCCAGACCAGCCGAGGAGCCGGCCCGCACCGGCACCGGCAGGCGCGCCAAGAACGTCCTGCCCCCGCTAGACGACCCCAACGCCTGGTACCGGCGGCCGCTCGCGTCGCTCGACTTCGAGACGACGGGCATCGACCCGCGCCGGGACCGCATCCTGAGCTTCGCCGCCCTGTCCGACGTGGGCGGCGACCTCATGGGCATGGTCAACCCCGGCGTCCCGATCCCGGAGTCCTCCGCGGACATCCACGGCATCACGGCGTCCGACCTGGCGTCCTCGCCGATGTCGGCGCAGGCGCTGCGCCCGGTGCTCGCGTGGGTCCACGACCTGGTCCAGCGCCGCATCGGCCTGGTCGTCTACAACGCCTCGTTCGACCTCACGCTGCTGCGCGCCGAGGCCGAGCGGCACCAGCTCGACCAGCCCGACTGGGACGCGCTGCTCGTCGTCGACCCGTTCGTCATCGACTGGGGCGTCGACCGCGACCGCCGCGGCCAGCGTCGCCTCAGCGACGTCGCCGCGCACTACGGCGTGCGCCTGGACAAGGCCCACGACGCCGCGCACGACGCCCGCGCCGCGCGCGAGCTGGCGGTCACCATGGGCACGTCGTTCCCGCAGGTGGTGGCCTCGAGCCTGCCGATGCTGATGGCGCAGCAGCGCTACTGGATCGCCGCGCGGACGATGGACTGGAACCGTCGCGCCCACGAGCTCGGCCGCGGCCTCACGATCCCGGACAACCGCTGGCCCTTCGGCTGACCCACCGGCTCGCTGAGTTGCACGTTCGGCCAGCGACACGCCGTCTCGACGTGGCGGAACGTGCAACTCAGCGGGTCGTCAGCACCCCGTCGACGAGGTTCCGGGCGGCCTCCTGCACCTGCTCGAGGTGCTCGGGGCCGCGGAACGACTCGGCGTAGATCTTGTAGACGTCCTCGGTGCCCGAGGGCCGGGCGGCGAACCAGGCCGACTCGGTCGTGACCTTGACGCCGCCGATGGAGGCGCCGTTGCCGGGTGCCTCGGTCAGCACGGCGGTGATCGGCTCGCCCGCCAGCTCGGTGGCCTCCACGTCGTCGGCCGTCAGCGCGCCGAGCCGGGCCTTCTGCTCACGGTCGGCGGGCGCGTCGATGCGGGCGTAGGCCGGGGCGCCGTGGCGCTCGGCCAGCCGCCCGTACAGCTCGCTCGGCGTCGAGCCCGTCGTGGCGATGATCTCCGAGGCCAGCAGCGCCAGGATGATGCCGTCCTTGTCGGTCGACCACACGCCACCGTCGCGGCGCAGGAACGACGCGCCGGCCGACTCCTCGCCGCCGAAGCCGAGGGTGCCGTCGATGAGACCCGGGACGAACCACTTGAAGCCGACGGGCACCTCCACGAGCGGCCGGCCGAGCTGCTCGGCGACGCGGTCGATCATCGAGGACGACACGAGGGTCTTGCCGATGCGGGCGCTCGCCGGCCAGTCGGGGCGGGCGCCGCCGAACAGGTGCGCGATCGCGACGGCGAGGAAGTGGTTCGGGTTCATCAGCCCGCCGTCGGGCGTGACGATGCCGTGGCGGTCGGAGTCGGCGTCGTTGCCGGTCGCGACGTCGAAGCGGTCGCGCTGCTCGATGAGCGAGGCCATCGCGTGCGGCGACGAGCAGTCCATGCGGATCTTGCCGTCCCAGTCCAGCGACATGAAGCCGAACGTGCCGTCGACGCGCGGGTTGACGACGGTGAGGTCGAGGCCGTGGCGCTCGGCGATGGCGCCCCAGTAGTCGACGCTGGCGCCGCCGAGCGGGTCGGCGCCGATGCGGACGCCGGCCGACCGGATCGCGTCGAGGTCCACCACGTTCGGCAGGTCGTCGACGTACGTCCCGAGGAAGTCGTAGGGGCGGCACGCCGCGCGGGCCCTGCGGAACGGCACTCGCCGCACGCCGTCGAGGCCCGCCGCGATGAGCTCGTTCGCGCGGGCCGCGATCGCGGAGGTCGCGTCGCTGTCCGCGGGGCCGCCGTGCGGCGGGTTGTACTTGAAGCCGCCGTCCGCGGGCGGGTTGTGCGACGGCGTGACGACGATGCCGTCGGCGAGGCCCGTGCTGCGGCCCCGGTTGGCCCGCACGATCGCGTGGGACACCGCGGGGGTCGGCGTCCAGCCGTCGCGGTCGTCGACCAGCACGTCGACCTCGTTGCCGATCAGCACCTCGAGCGCCGTGGACCAGGCCGGCTCGGACAGCGCGTGCGTGTCGCGGCCGATGAACAGGGGCCCGTCGATGCCCTGCTGGGCGCGGTACTCGCAGATGGCCTGCGTCGTCGCGGCGATGTGGTCCTCGTTGAACGAGGCCGACAGGCTCGAGCCCCGGTGCCCGCTGGTGCCGAACGCGACCTGCTGCTCGACGGCCTCCGGATCGGGCCGCAGCGTGTAGTACGCCGTCACCAGGTGGGCGAGATCGATGAGGTCCCCCGACTGGGCCGGCTGGCCCGCACGCTCATGGCTCATGGCCTCCATCATGCCGGTCCCGGCGGGCTAGGGTGTGCCCGTGGCCCGCATGCTGACCCCGTTGGACCCCGCCGAGTTCGCCGCGATCTGCGGGCGGATCGACGCCGGGACGGCCGACCGCGCGGACCTCAAGGCGGCGACGAAGCACCTGCTCGCGCTGCTGCAGCGCAAGGCCCCGGGCCACAGCGTCGAGGTCCGGATCCCGCCGTTCGCGGCGATCCAGTGCATTGAGGGCGCGAGCCACACGCGCGGCACCCCGCCGGCCGTCGTCGAGACCGATGCCGAGACGTGGATCGCGCTGGCCCGCGGCCGCCTGGAGTGGGAGGGCGCGCCCGTGCGGGCGAGCGGCGAGCGCTCCGACCTGTCGCCGCTGCTGCCGCTCGTCGCCGATCCGGCTGGCTAGAGTTCGGCGCATGCGTGCGCGTCTGCTGATCCTGCTGGTCCTGCTCGTCCCGGCCCTGGCCGCGTGCGGCTCCGACGACGACCCGGCCTCCGGCGGATGCGAGTACGTCGAGGACGGCACGGCCGCGAAGGAGGCGAAGCGGCCTCCGGCCGAGCCGAAGTCCGCGGACGCGGTGACCATCACGACGAACCGCGGCGAGATCAAGGCGGAGCTGACGCCCGACGCGGCGCCGTGCACGGTCGGCTCCTTCGTCTCGCTCGCCGAGCAGGACTACTTCGACGGCACGAAGTGCCACCGCCTCGTGCCGGGCTTCGTGCTCCAGTGCGGCGACCCGTCGGCCACGGGCACCGGCGGCCCCGGCTACTCGTTCGCGGACGAGCTCGAGGGCGACGAGACCTACCCGGCCGGCACGCTGGCGATGGCGAACGCCGGCCCGGACACGAACGGCTCGCAGTTCTTCATCGTCCTGTCCGACGCCGACCTGCCGCCGTCCTACACGGTCTTCGGGCGGGTCGACGACGCCGGCCTCGCCGTCGCGCGCGAGATCGAGAAGGAGGGCAACGCCGCGGACGGGGTCAACCCCGCCCGCGACGTCGTCATCGAGTCCGTCTCCTGACGCTCAGACCTGCCGCGTGGCCTGCGCCCAGTAGGGCTTGCGCAGGTCGCGCTTGAGGATCTTGCCGGAGGGATTGCGCGGCAGGAGCTCCACGACGTCGATCGAGCGCGGCACCTTGTAGTGCGCGAGGTGCTCGCGCGCCCACTCGATGATCTCGGCCTCGGTGGCCTGCGCGCCGGGCTTGAGCGCGACGACGGCCTTGACCGACTCGCCCCACGTCTCGTCGGGCACGCCGATGACGGCGACCTCCAGCAGCGCGGGGTGCTCGGACAGCACCCGCTCGACCTCTGGCGAGTACACGTTCTCGCCGCCGGTGATGATCATGTCCTTGATCCGGTCCTCGACGTAGACGTAGCCGTCGGCGTCCATGCGGCCGATGTCGCCCGTGCGGACCCAGCCGTCCTCGGCGTAGATCTCGGCGGTCGCCTCGGGCCTGCCGTGGTAGCCCGGCGTGGCCTGCTCGGTGCGGAACCACAGTTCGCCGGGTTGACCCGTCTCGACGTCGCGCAGGGTCGCGGGGTCGACGACGCGCGCCTCCACGCCGGGGATCGGCTTGCCGGCCGAGACGAGGCGCTCGGGGTGCTCGAGGTCGCGGTGCTCGTCGTCGTGCAGCATCGTGACGACGCCGCAGAACTCGGTGAGCCCGTAGACCTGGTAGAACGCCGTGTCGGGCCAGTGCTCCTGGGCGCCGCGCAGGATCGTCAGCGGCATGGGGGCCGCGCCGTACGAGAAGGCGCGCAGTCCGCTGAACAGCCTCATCGCGTCGGGGCCCGCCTGCAGCAGCATCGCGACGACCGCCGGGACGAGGAACGCGTGGGTGACGCCGGCCATCATCGCCCCGGCCAGGGCGCCGGGCTCCACTTCGCGGATGATGTGGCCGGGAACGCGGTTCTTGATGCCGAACATCGCGTACGACGTGCCGCCGACGTGGAACATCGGCATGGCGATGAGCATCCTCGCGTCCGCGCCGTACTCGATGCCGGTGTCGGCGTTCTCGGTGTGGGCCACGAGGTTGCGCTGCGTCAGTACGACGCCCTTGGGACGGCCGGTGGTGCCCGAGCTGTACATGATGACGATCGGGTCTTCGACGCTCGAGTCCTCCGCCTGCTCGAGGGGCTCGCCGGCGCCCTGCCAGGCCTCGAACTCGTCGTTCTCGCCGCCGAGGACGACCTGGCGCTCCACCGTGGTGAGCCGGTCGCGGATCACGTCGACCTGCTCGAGCAGGTCCTGGCCGACGAACAGCACCTTGGCCCCGGCGTCGTTGATCGTGTAGTCGAGCTCGTCGCCCGCGAGGCGCCAGTTGACGATCGCGGTCGCCGCGCCGATGAGGCTCGCCCCGAGGACGAGCTGCAGGATCGCGGGGTTGTTCTTGTCGACCACGGCGATGCGGTCACCGCGGCCCACGCCGTCCGCGCGCAGCGCCCCGGCCGTGCGCTGGATCGACTCCCAGGCCTGCGCCCACGTCCACTCGCGCCCCTCGTAGACCCAGGCGGTGTCGTGCGGCGCCTCCTGCGCGGCGCGCCGGGCGTGGTCGGCGATGTCGGTGACAGCGGGCATGGGGGCTCCCGGGCACGGGCTGTGATGTGGCTCACACGCTAGTGGCCCCGACCCGCCAAGGGGAAGACTTCCAGTCAAGCTTGCTTGTTAATGGTGGTTCCGCCGTTCCGGTGCCGGTCCGGGATCCCTGCGGCGGCCGCTAGACTGAGGACGTGCCCCGCGGAGATGGTCTCCTGACCCACGAGCTCGACCCCAGCGACGCCGGACCCCAGGACGCCTGTGGCGTGTTCGGCGTGTGGGCTCCCGGCGAGGAAGTCGCCAAGCTCACCTACTTCGGCCTCTACGCCCTGCAGCACCGCGGGCAGGAGTCGGCCGGCATCGCCGTCAGCAACGGCCGCCAGATCCTGGTCTACAAGGACATGGGCCTGGTCTCGCAGGTCTTCGACGAGGCGACCCTGGAGTCGCTCGCCGGCGAGATCGCGATCGGCCACGCGCGCTACTCCACGACCGGCGCGAGCGTGTGGCAGAACGCGCAGCCCACGTTCCGCCCCACGGCGCAGGGCTCGGTCGCGCTGGCGCACAACGGCAACCTGACCAACACCCACGAGCTCGTCCAGCTGCTGCGGGCGCGCACCGAGGGCGACCCCAAGACCGGCAAGGGCGAGACCGCCACCACCGACACCTCGGTCATGGCCTCGCTGCTGGCGTCGTACCAGGACCGCTCGGTCGAGGACGCCGCGCTCGACGTGCTGCCGCAGCTGCGCGGCGCCTTCTCGCTCGTGTTCATGGACGAGGGCACGCTCTACGCCGCCCGCGACCCGCAGGGGATCCGACCGCTCGTGCTGGGCCGGCTGGAGCGCGGTTGGGTCATCGCCAGCGAGACCGCCGCCCTCGACATCGTCGGCGCCTCGTACATCCGCGAGATCGAGCCGGGCGAGTTCGTCGCCGTCGACGAGGACGGCCTGCGCAGCAGCCGCTTCGCCGAGCCCGAGCCCAAGGGCTGCATCTTCGAGTACGTCTACCTCGCGCGGCCCGACACCACGATCAACGAGCAGCGCGTGTTCAGCGTGCGTGAGCGCATCGGCCGCAAGCTCGCCCGCACGGCGCCCGTCGAGGCCGACCTCGTCATCCCGGTGCCCGAGTCGGGCACGCCGGCCGCGATCGGCTACGCCGAGGAGAGCGGCATCCCGTTCGGCCACGGCCTGGTCAAGAACTCCTACGTCGGCCGCACGTTCATCCAGCCGTCGCAGACGATCCGCCAGCTCGGCATCCGGCTCAAGCTCAACCCGCTGCGCGACGTGATCGCGGGCAAGCGCCTCGTGGTCGTCGACGACTCGATCGTCCGCGGCAACACCCAGCGCGCGCTGGTGCGGATGCTGCGCGAGTTCGGTGCCGCCGAGGTCCACGTGCGCATCTCGAGCCCGCCGGTGAAGTGGCCGTGCTTCTACGGCATCGACTTCGCCTCGCGCGCCGAGCTCATCGCCAACGGCCTCTCCATCGACGAGATCTGCCGGTCGATCGGCGCGGACAGCCTCTCCTACGTCGAGCTCGACGACCTCGTCGAGGCCACCAACGTCCCGGCCGACAACCTGTGCCGCGCGTGCTTCGACGGGATCTACCCCGTCGAGCTGCCGGACGACGACCTGATCGGCAAGCACCTGCTGGAGCTGCCGGCCAACGGGACCGAGCCCCTGAAGGTGATCCAGTGACCTCCTACGCCTCCGCCGGAGTCTCCATCGAGGAGGGCGACCGCGCCGTCGAGCTCATGAAGCAGTGGGTCGCCAAGGCGACCCGTCCCGAGGTCGTGGGCGGCATCGGCGGCTTCGCCGGGCTGTTCGACGCCTCGGCCCTCAAGGGCTACACGCGCCCGCTGCTGGCCACGAGCGCCGACGGCGTCGGCACCAAGGTCGCCATCGCGCAGGCCATGGACCGCCACGACACGATCGGCTTCGACCTCGTCGGCATGCTCGTCGACGACCTCGTGGTGTGCGGCGCCGAGCCGCTGTTCCTCACGGACTACATCGCCACCGGCAAGGTCGTCCCCGAGCGCATCGCCGACATCGTCAAGGGCATCGCGGCGGCCTGCGCCGAGACGGGCACGGCGCTGCTGGGCGGCGAGACCGCCGAGCACCCGGGCCTGCTGGGCCCGGACGAGTACGACATCGCCGGGTCCACCACGGGCGTCGTCGAGGCGGATCGCCTGCTGGGCGCCGAGCTCGTGCGCGAGGGTGACGTCGTGATCGCCATGGCGTCGTCGGGCCTGCACTCCAACGGCTACTCGCTCGTGCGCCACGTCTTCTTCGACATCGCCGGCTGGCAGCTCGACCGGGAGGTGCCCGAGTTCGGCCGCACCCTCGGCGAGGAGCTGCTGACGCCCACGCGGCTGTACACCAAGCCGTGCCTCGCGCTGGCCGACGCGGTCGAGGTCCACGCCATGTCCCACGTCACCGGCGGCGGACTGGCGGCCAACCTCGAGCGCGTCCTGCCCGACACCGTCTCCGTGCGGCTCGACCGGTCCTCGTGGACGCCGGCCCCGGTGTTCACGCTCGTCGGCGAGCTCGGCCAGGTGGCGCAGGCCGACCTGGACCAGGCGCTCAACATGGGCGTCGGGATGGTCGCGATCGTCGCGGCCGACGCCGCCGATCCCGCCCTCGCGCTGCTGGCCTCGCAGGGCGTCGAGGCGTGGGCCCTCGGTGAGGTCGCGGCCGCCGGTGTCCACGGTTCGGGCGGAACGGTCACTCTCGTCTGACGTGAAAACGCTGCAATCCCGGCTCGCGGACGCGTCGAGCCGGGGGTGATGCATGCGTTCTCCCGGCCTTTGGGTAGGCTGGGGGGCACGACATACTGATCCACTGAGTGCGAGGGGGTCGAGCCTGATGGGCCGCGGCCGTGCCAAAGCGAAGCAGACCAAGGTCGCTCGCGATCTCAAGTACCGTACCTTCGACACCGATTTCGGTGATCTGGAGCGAGAACTCCACGGAGAGTCCGGGGACCCGATCCCCGACCAGTACGCGGACCTCGTCAGGTCGAGGGAAGACCCAGCCGCCAGCTGAGCGGCGGGCACCCGTCACCAGCGTCTTCACCACCGCGCCGTCGCGCACCCCCTCGGGGCAGCGGGACGGCGCGGTGGTCGCGCTTGCGCTCAGCGGGACAGGGCGCTGGGCCACCAGAACCAGCGGCCGCACAGCGCCACGATGGCGGGCGTCGCGACACCGCGCACCAGCACCGTGTCGAGCAGCACGCCGAAGCCGACGATGACGCCCAGCTGCGCCAGCAGCACGAGGGGCAGCACGCCCAGGACGGCGAACACGGCCGCCAGCAGGATGCCGGCGCTCGTGATGACGCCGCCGGTGACGGCCAGTGCCTTGACGATCGACCCCGTCGGGTCGCCCGTCGCGGCCATCTCCTCGCGCGCCCGGGCCGTCAGGAAGATGTTGTAGTCGACGCCCAGCGCGACCAGGAAGATGAACGCGAGCAGCGGCGTGCTGACGTCCATCGCCGACCACCCGAGCAGGTGGTCGAACACGAGCCAGCCGACGCCGAGCGCCGACAGGTAGGACAGCACGGTGGTCGCGCACAGCAGCAGCGCGGCCACGACCGAGCGCAGCAGCACGAGCAGCATGACCAGGACGATCGCCAGGACGATCGGGATGACGCGCCAGCGGTCGTCGGCCGCGGTCCGGCTCTCGTCGAGCGCCTGGGCGTCCGTGCCGCCCACGAGGGAGTCCGGGTCGGCGTCGTGCACGGCCGTGCGCAGGTCCTCGACGGTGGTCAGGGCCCGCTCGCTCTCGGGCTCGACGGACAGCACGACCTGCACCTCGGCGACGTCGCCCTCGGAGTTCGCCGGCCGGGCGCTCTCGACGCCCTCGACCTCGTTCGCCGCGGCCACGACGGACTCGACCTTGCCGGGGGACGTGACGACGGTGGTGGGGGAGGAGATGCCGGCCGGGAAGGCCTCCTGGAGCGTCTCCTGCGCCGTGATCGACTCCGGGGTGTCGAGGAACTGCTCGCTCTGGCCCAGGCCCGTGTTGAGCGTGATCAGGCCGGCGGCCATGGCGGCCAGCGCGGCGACGGCGGCGATCGTGACGGGGACCGGGCGCGCCGTGACCGAGCGGCCGACGCGGTACCACCAGCCCTTCTCGGACGGGTCGGCGTCGCCCTCGCGCGGGACGAACGGCCAGAACAGCCAGCGGCCCGGGATCACCATGGCGGAGGGCAGCACGAGCAGCGCGAACGCGACGGCGACGACGATGCCCAGCGCGCCGGACCAGCCGATCGCGCTCACGAACGGGGAGTCGGCGACCAGCAGCGACAGCAGCGCGAGGACGACGGTTCCCGAGCTCGACAGGATGGCCGGGGCCGCACCGCCCAGGGCCGTGCGCATCGCGTCGTGACGGGACGAGTGACGGCGCAGCTCCTCGCGGTAGCGGGCGATCAGCAGCAGGGCGTAGTTCGTGCCCGCGCCGAAGACCAGGACCGAGGTGATGCCCGTGATCGAGCCGTCGATGCCGACGTCGAAGGCGCCCGAGACGCCCTCGAGGGCGCGTGCCGCGACCCGGTCGCCGATGCCGATGACGGTCAGGGGGACGAGCCACAGCCACGGGCTGCGGTACGTGACGATCAGCAGGATCGCGACGACGCCCGCGGTGACGGCGAGCAGGCGCACGTCGGCACCCTCGAACACCGCGCCGAGGTCGGCCTGCACCGCCGGGGCGCCGGTGACCTGCGCGGTCACGCCGTCCGGCAGGTCCTCCTTCGCGAGGCTGCGCAGCTCCTTGACGCGCTCCTTGTTCTCGTCGGACTCCAGCCCGGTCTCGAACGGCACGGCGACGAGTGCGGCGGACCGGTCCTGCGCCGGCACCGGCGGGCTGACCTCGACGCCGAGCTCGGACGCGATGGCGCGCGAGCGCTCGGCGAGCGCGGCGAGGTCCTCGCCCTGCAGGCCGCCGTCCTTGGAGTAGACGACGATCGCGGGCGCCTCGTCGGCCCGCGGCAGCTTCTTCAGGGCGGCCTCGGCGCGTGCCGACTCCGACGAGTCCGGCAGGTTGGAGCCGGCCTCGGAGCCGGTGGTCGGCTCGGGCGCGAAGGCCATGACCAACCCCGCCAGCACGAGTCCGAGCAGGACCACCGCGATGGATCGCTTGGGACCAACGAGATGGGCGAGGGGGAAGGTGCGTGGGGCGCGGCGATTCACGCCTAGAAGGTTAAACTGTCTAGCGAAATTGCGCTGGTCTCGGACGCCCGCTCACCCGGTCGGCAGGGACAGCGCGCCATCGACGAGCGCGTGCAGGTGCCGCCGGAACCGCTCGAACGTGTCCCGGTCCGCGGGGTCCGCCCGGCGACCCGACGGGTCGACGACGCCGGCGCGGCTGAACGCGTGGGTCGTCCACACGATCGTGTAGACGAGCAGGTCGAGGTCGGCGTCGGTCGCCACGCCGGCGCGCTCGAGCAGCTCGCGGACCCGGCCCGCCACCCGCTCGACGAGGGGGCCGGTGAACTCGGCCTCCAGCTCCGACAACAGCACTCCCTCGGCCAGCCAGCGCCGCATCCACAGGGCCGGCACGTCGGGATGGGTCACGCAGAAGCCGAGGTAGGCGTCGACGAAGGCGTGCAGTCCGGCCCGTGCGACCTCGGGCGTGGCCTCGGTGGCCGGCAGGGTCGCCAGGGCCTGCTCGACCGAGGCGCGCTGCGCCTCGTGGGCCGCGCGCATGACCTCGCGGTACAGGTCGCTCTTGCCGCCCACGTGGTAGGCGACCGTGGCGATGTTGAGGCCGACGGCGTCGGCGATCGCCCGCGTGCTGGTGGCGTCGTAGCCGCGCTCGGCGAACAGCCGCGACGCGGCGTCCAGGATGCGTTCACGGCTCGACGGGGCGGTCATGGCTGTCACCCTACGGCATGTCCCCATCGCCTGATGGAACGCGTTTGTGCAGGTCAGAAGTCCTTGCGCTTCTCTCCATCATGCGATTGAATGAGCCGATACGAGACCCAGGTCACACCCCGAAGGAACGTCATGCCCATTCACGTCGCCGTCGTCGGCGCCGGTGCCGCCGGCCTCGCGGCCGCCAAGTCGCTGCTGGACGAGGGGCTGGAGGTGACGGTCCTCGAGCTGGGGGACCGCCCCGGCGGCCTGTGGGTGCAGGGCAACGCCAGCGGCCTGTCGCCGGCCTACGACTCGCTGCACCTCAACACCAGCAAGGGCCGCACCGAGTTCGCCGACCACCCCATGCCCGACTCGTGGCCGGACTACCCGTCGGCGGCGATGATCGCGGACTACCTCGCCGGCTACGCCGACCGGTTCGGCGTCACCGACCACATCCGCTTCGGGACCGAGGTCACCTCGGTCGACCGCGACGAGGACGGCTGGACCGTCACGTCGCGTCAGGGTGAGACGGAGACGACCGAGCGGTTCGCGGCGGTCGTCGTGGCGAACGGGCACAACTGGGACCCGCGCTGGCCCGAGCCGCAGTACCCCGGCACGTTCGACGGGGAGCAGATGCACGCGCACGACCACCGCGGCGCGGACCGCTTCTCGGGGAAGCGCGTCATGGTGGTCGGGATGGGCAACTCGGCCATGGACATCGCGGTCGACGCCTCGTACGTCAGCCGGGGCCCGGTCCTGCTGTCGGCACGGCACGGCGTGCACATCGTCCCGAAGTACCTGTTCGGCCGCCCGGCGGACGCGACCGGCGCCCTGCTGGCCGCCCTGCCGTGGCGCGTGCGGCAGCGGATCGCCGAGACGATGCTGCGCATCGCGGTCGGCACGCCGCAGTCCTACGGCCTCCCCGCCCCCGCCGGCGGGCTGTTCCAGAACCACCCCACGATCAGCGACACGATCCTGCACCGGCTCACGCACGGCGAGGTCGTCGCGCGGCCGGGCATCGAGCGCTTCGACGGCGCGCGCGTGCACTTCACCGACGGCACGTGCGACGAGGTCGACGTCATCGTGTGGGCGACGGGCTACCGCGTCACGATCCCGTTCCTGTCGCAGCGGTGGCTCGGTGCCGACCCCGAGGCGCTGCCGCTCTACCAGCGCGTCTTCCACCTCGACGATCCCGGCCTGGCGTTCGTCGGGCTCATGCAGTCGACGGGCGCGGCCCTGCCCGTCGTGGAGGCACAGGCCAAGCTCGTCGCGGCGCACCTGGCCGGCCGCTACGCGCTGCCGACGCCGGCCGAGCAGCGCGCCGCCGTCGTCGCGGCGCACACCGCGGCCGTGGCGCGATGGGGCCGCAAGCGCCCGATGATGCGCATCGACTTCGACCAGTACGTCACCGCCGTGCCCAAGGAGATCGCCGCCGGCGTCGCCCGGGCCCACCGCGGCGCCGACACGTTCCGCCCCGTCCCCCAGGAGGTCTCCGCATGAAGCTCTCGATCCTGACGCCCCGGCGTCCCGCCGAGGGCCGGCGCGTCCTCATCACCGGGGCGTCCGGCACGCTCGGCCGGGCGCTGGGCCGCCGGCTCGTGTCCGAGGGCGCGATCGTCGTCGGCCTCGACATCGCGCCCGGCGGGGACGAGCCGTTCGAGGTCGTGGCGTGCGACATCACCGATGACCGCTCCGCCGCGGAGGGGGTCGCACAGGCGCTCGCCCTGCTCGGCGGGCTGGACGTGCTCGTGAACAACGCGGGGATCGGCGGCCCCGCCCCCGCCGAGCTGGCGCCGGGCGACGAGGTCCACCGCCAGCTCGAGATCAATCTCGTCGGCACGTGGCGCATCACGGCGGCCTGCGTCGACGCGCTCGTCGCGTCGCGCGGTCGCGTCGTCATGGTGACCTCGCGCATGGCCGTCATGCAGCTGCCGCTGGCCGCCGCGTACGGCGCGTCGAAGCGCGCGATGGTGGCGTACGCCGACGCGCTCCGGCTCGAGCTCGGCACGCACGTGGGCGTCACGTGCGTGTACCCCTCGGCCGTGCGCAGCCCGATCCACGACTCCACCGCCGCGGCGGGGCTCTCGCTCGAGGGCATGAGCAGCTACGAGTCGCTCGAGGGCGTCGTCGACGCGATCCACCTCGCCGCGCTGTCGTCCCGCGCGCGCCGCGACGTCACCACGACCGGCAAGGGCGCCGTCGAGTTCTTCCTGTCGCGGCACCTGCCGCAGGTCACGGACCGGATCGTGCGCCGGACGCTCGCCGGCCGCGCGCTGGCCGGGGCGTTCGACGGTGCCGAGCTGGCCGCGGGCGTCGTGAGCCGCCACCGCGAGACGGCGGGCGCGCGATGAGCGCCCGCGACGAGACCGTCGAGACCGGCACCCGCGCCCCGGCGGGAGCCCTGTCGGCGTACGCCTCGGGATCCTTCGGCATGGGCGTCTGGGTGACCGTGCCCGGGCTGCTGCTGCTCTACTTCCTCACCGACATCCTCGGCGTCGCGGCGGCGCTGGCCGGCCTGACGCTGTTCGTCCCCAAGATCATCGACGTCGTCGTGCACCCGCTGATCGGCTCGCGGTCGGACCGCCAGGCCCGAGCCCTCGGGCACCGGCGCCGGATGATGGCCGGCGGCATCGCGCTGGGCGTCGCGATGGTCGCGATGTTCACCGTCCCGCCGGGCCTCGAGGGTGCGCCGGCCGCGGCCTGGGTCGGCGCCTGGTACATCGTCGGCAACCTGTTGTTCGCGATGTTCCAGGTCCCGTACCTGACGACGCCCTCGGACCTGCGGATCGGCTACCACGAGCGCACCCGGGTCTTCATGTTCCGGATGCTGTTCCTGACCGTCGGGCTGCTCGGTGCGGGCGTCGCCGCCCCGGCCCTCGTCGCGAGCGAGCGGCGCGGCGACTACACGACGATGGCCGCCGTCCTGGCGGTCGTGATGATCGTGTCCGCGGTCGTCGCGATCCGGGGCGTGCGCCGGCTGACCGAGGCGTGCGGCTTCCGGACGCCGGCGGAGGCCGCCGGGCACTCGACGCGCGAGGACATCAAGGTCGCGTGGGCGGACCGGGACTTCCGGATGCTGGTCCTGTCGTACCTGTTCACCGGCACCACGACCCACCTGTTCATGGCGGCGCTGCCGTACTTCACGCGGTACGTCTTCGACAGCGCCGGCCTGACCGCGGTGTTCATGGGCTGCTTCCTCGGCCCGGCCGTGCTGGCCGGACCCATCTGGCTGAAGGTCTCGCGCCGGATCGGCAAGCAGCGCGGCCTGCTGCTGTCGCAGCTCATCTTCGTCGTCGGCTCGCTCGCCGTCGCGCTCGGCGCCTGGCTCGACACCGTGGCCGTCTCGGTCGTGGTGGTGGCGGCAATGGGCTTCGCGTTCGCGGGCCTGCAGCTGTTCGCGTTCTCGATGGTGCCCGACGCCGTCGCGGCCGCCGAGGAGAAGGGCGACTCGCAGGCCGGCGCCTACACGGGCGTGTGGACCGCGACCGAGGCGCTCGGCACGGCGGCCGGCCCGTACCTGTACTCCGCGGCGCTCGCCCTCGGCGGGTTCGTGTCCAGCACGGCGGACGTCGACGTCGCGCAGCCGGACTCGGCCCTGACGGCGCTGCTGCTCGGGTTCACGGTGCTCCCGGCGGCGCTCATGGTCGTCGCGATCGTGTTCCAGCGCCGCTACCGCCTCGACCCGGTCCGCGGGTGATCGCGGGTCCGTCCCCGGAGGTCCTCGTCCTCGCAGCCGTCGTCGTCGGCGCGTTCGCGCAGGCGGCGACCGGCATGGGCTTCTCGCTCGTTGCCGCGCCCGTGCTGATCGCGGTGCACGGCCAGGCCGAGGGAGTCGCCGTGGTCGTCCTGCTCGCGGCGTGCTCGTCAGTGGTGCCGCTGGCGCGCGAGGGGCGTCACGCTCGCCTGGGCGAGGCGGCGCGGCTGCTCGTGCCGACGCTGGCGGCGACGCCGGTGTTCGCCTGGGTGCTGGCGTCCGCCGACCGCTCGCTGCTGGCGGTCGCGGGAGGGATGGGGGTCGTGATCGGCGTGGTGATGCTCGCGTCCGGCTGGCGGTCGGCGTGGCTGCGACGGCCGGCCGGGACGGTCGCGACCGGCTTGGCGAGCGCGGGCCTCAACGTGGTCGGCGGGGTCGGCGGCCCGCCGGTCGGCCTGTGGGCCGCGAACGCGACGTGGACCCCCGCGCAGACCCGTGCGACGCTGCACGCGTTCCTGCTCGTGCAGAACCTCACGACGGCAACCGTGGTCGGGCTGGTGCTGCCGTCCTGGCCGGCGCTCCTCGCGCTCGCGGGCGGCACCGTGCTGGGCCTCGCGCTCGCGCCCCGGCTGTCGGCGGCCACCGCACGCACGGCGATCCTGCTGGTCTCGGCCATCGGGGGAGTGGCCCTGCTCGTCGGCGCCTGACCGCCCCGCCCGGCCGCCCCCGCCCGGCCGCCCCTGTTCGACTTTTGGAGCAAGATCCACGCATCTCCGACGCGAGAACGTGGAACGGAGTCCAAAAGTCGCCGGGGCGCGGCGACGGGGGCGCGGCGACGGGGCGGGCGCGGGGGCGGCGCGCTCAGGGCAGGTGGATCTGGCCCAGCCGGCCGATCTCGCGGATGCGCTGCTCGGCCTGCCGGTCGGCCGCCTCGACCGTGGTGACGCCGTCGGAGGCGGCGCGCTCGAGGACGGCGAGCGTCGTGTCGAAGATGCCCGTGGCGCGGGCCTTCGTGCGGTCGAAGCTGAAGCCGCGCGGGTCGAGCTCGTCGGCGACCTGGATGACGCCGCCGGAGTTCACGCAGTAGTCCGGCGCGTAGACGATGCCGCGGTCGGCGACCAGCTTGCCGATGCCCTCGTGCGCGAGCTGGTTGTTGGCGGCCCCGGCGACGATCCGCGCCGTCAGCGCCTCGACGCTGTGCTCGTCGAGCGCACCACCGAGGGCGCACGGGGCGTACACGTCGAGGTCGGCCGCGATGAGCTCCTCGGTGGAGCCGACGGTCTCGATCGAGGGGTACTGGTCGACCAGGCGCGAGACGGCCTCGGCGTCGATGTCGGTGACGACGACCCGCGCGTCCTCCTCGACGAGGTGGCGCGCGAGGTGGCGACCGACCTTGCCGACGCCGGCGATGCCGACGCGCCGGCCGGCGAGCGACGCGTCGCCCCACGTGAACTGCGCGGCGGCCCGCATGCCCTGGTGCACGCCGAACGCGGTCAGGACGCTGGAGTCGCCCGCGCCGCCGTGCTCGACGGTGCGGCCCGTCACGAAGTCGCACTCGCGCGCCACGACGTCCATGTCCGTCGAGTAGGTGCCGACGTCGCACGCGGTGAGGTAGCGACCGTGGAGCGTCTGGACGAACCGGCCGTACGCGCGCAGCAGGGCCTCGGACTTGTCGGTGCGCGGGTCGCCGATGATGACGGCCTTGCCGCCGCCGAGGTCGAGTCCGGCGAGGGCGTTCTTGTAGGCCATGCCCTGGCTGAGGTTGAGGACGTCGGCGAGCGCCTCGGTCTCGCTGGCGTAGGGGTAGAAGCGCGTGCCGCCCAGGGCCGGGCCGAGGGCCGTGGAGTAGAGGGCGATGATCGCGCGGAGGCCGGACGCCTCGTCGTGACAGAAGACCACTTGCTCGTGGTGCGTGCCGAAGCTGCTGGGGTCACTCATGCTTCCTGCTTCCTGGTGCGGCGGAGGTGGTGCCGGACCGGTCGGGACGGGTGCGCGGCCGGGGGTGGTGGCCGCGGGCACGATGCTACTCCGGGATGTTGTGATGCACGTCACGGGTGAGAGGTATCGTGTCGGCGTGCTGGAGGACCTGCTCGACCCGATGAAGAACCCGCTCACCTACGCGGTGCCGTTCTTCGTGCTCAGCATCGCCGTCGAGCTGGCGGCGCTGCGCTGGCTGGACCACGACGACAACGTCAGCGGCTATGCGTTCCGCGACGCGCGGACGTCGATCTCGATGGGCGTGGGGTCGATCCTGTTCCTCACGGTCTTCAAGGTCGTGACGTTCTTCGGCTTCGTGTTCGTCTTCGCGCACCTGGCGCCGTTCGAGCTGCCGACCGACGCGTGGTGGTACTGGCCGGCGCTCATCCTGGGGCTCGACTTCTGCTACTACTGGCACCACCGCTTCAGCCACCGCGTGCGCATCGGCTGGGCCGGGCACCAGGCGCACCACTCCAGCGAGTTCATGAACTTCGGCACGGCGCTGCGCCAGAAGTGGAACCCCTGGTTCGAGTTCTTCTTCTGGCTGCCCCTGCCGCTGCTGGGCTTCGCGCCGTGGAGCCTCTTCGCGGCCTTCGCGGTCAACCTGATCTACCAGTTCTTCGTCCACACCGAGCTGGTCGGGCGGCTGCCGCGGCCCATCGAGTTCGTGTTCAACACGCCCTCGCACCACCGCGTCCACCACGGCTCGGACCCGGAGTACCTCGACAAGAACTACGGCGGCATCCTCATCATCTGGGACCGGATGTTCGGCACGTTCCAGCGCGAGCTGCACCGGCCCCGCTACGGGCTGACGCACCCGGTCGAGACGTACAACCTGCTCGAGCTGCAGTACGGCGACTACCGCCGCATGGCGCAGCAGGTCCGCGAGGCGCGGCGGTGGCGCGACAAGGTCGGCTACGTCCTCGGCCCGCCCGGGTGGCAGCCGCGCGACACGATCGACGGCCGCAGCGGAGTGGGCACGCGCTGACGTCGAGGCCGTGAGATGCGGCAGGCGGGCGTCGCCCATCCCTCCTAGGCTGAGGAGCAATCGACTCCGCCCGACCGAGAGGAAGCCCCCGCATGGCCAAGAGCAAGGTCGAGAAGACGCTCCGCGACTCGCTGTCGACGATCAACGACCTGCGCCGCGAGCTGAAGAAGGTCCGCAAGGCCGGCGAGCACGCGGTGGCCCAGCAGTTCGAGAAGGCCACGTCGTCGTCCGCCTCGGAGATCAAGAAGCTCCGCGAGGAGCTGGACCGCGTGCGCGAGACGACCGCCCAGCAGATCGCCGATCTCTCCGCGATGGTCGCCCGGCTCGCCCCGGACCTCGTGAAGTCCTCCCGCGGCGCGGAGCCGGACGCGCCCGCCGCGTCGCCCGCCCCGGCCGCCGACGGCCCGGCCGAGCCGGCCTCGGACCGTCCGCACGGCGATCCGCTCCGCGAGGCCGCGGCGGAGGCCACGCCCAATCCGGCGGAGTCGCCCGCCGTCAAGAAGGCCGCCAAGAAGGCCCCGGTCAAGAAGACGCCGGCGAAGAAGGCCCCGGCCGCGAAGAAGGCGCCGGCCAAGGCCGTCCCGACCGACACCACCGACGAGCGGCTCACGCTCAAGGGCGAGGCGCTGGCCGCGTCCGAGGGCGTCAGCGCGATCGACGAGGACGCTCCGGGCACCGCTCCGACGTCCGAGGTCACGCCGGACGGCGGCGCGGCGACCCCGGCGAAGAAGACGGCCGCCCGGAAGTCCACGGCGAAGAAGGCGCCCGCGAAGAAGGCCGTCTCCACGGACACGACCGACGAGCGGCTCACGCTCAAGGGCGAGGCGCTGGCCGCGTCCGAGGGCGTCAGCGCGATCGACGAGGACGCCCCGGGCACCGCCCCGACGTCCGAGGTCACGCCGGACGGCGGCGGGGCGACCGGTGGCACGCCCACCACGCCGGCCAGCGGTCCCGCCGGCGCCGCGCCCACCGCCGACGAGGACAGCGTGTCGCCCGTGACGGGCGAGCCCGCCTCCACGCCGGCCACCCAGACGGCCAAGACCCGCGCGGCCAGCACGGGCGGGTCCGCGCGGAAGAACGCCGCCGAGGCGACCACGAAGAGCAAGCCGCCGGCCGATGTCACGGCGAAGAAGGCCGCCGCCAAGAAGGCTCCTGCCGCCAGGACGACGAAGAAGGCGGCCGCGAAGAAGGCGCCGGCGAAGACCCCGGGGGCGAAGTCCACGGCCACGCGCGGTGGCTCCGGCGGTCAGCGCACGACGGCCCGCAAGGCGCAGAAGGCCACGGGGTCCAGCACGACGCGCAGCACCCCGCCCGCTCCGACGCCGGACAGCCCGGCCGCCGCGGATCGTCCCGCGACCGACTGAGGATCCGTGCCGCCGGCTCGGCTCAGTCGAGCCGGCGGTGCACCTTCCACTGCGCGGCCTGCGCGACCGGCTTGATGACCATGAGGTCCACGTCGACGTGGCGCGGGCGCGTGGCGACCCACGTGATGGCGTCGGCGATGTCCTCCGCGACGAGCGGCTCGTCGACGCCCGCGTAGACCGAGTCGGCCCTCGCGCTGTCGCCGCCGAAGCGGGTCAGGCTGAACTCCTCGGTCTTCACCATGCCCGGCGCGATCTCCGTGATGCGGACCGGCTGGCCGTTGAGCTCGAGGCGCAGCGTCTCGGTCACGGCGGCCAGCGCGTGCTTGGCCGCGGTGTAGCCGCCGCCGCCCTCGTAGGTGACGCGACCGGCGGTGGACCCGACGTTGATGATCGTGCCGGCGCCCGAGGCGATGAGCGCGGGCGCGAGCGCCTTCGTGACGGCGACCGTTCCCAGCACGTTCGTCTCGTACATCCAGCGCCAGTCGTCGAGGTCGGCGTCGGTGACGTCCTCGAGGCCCTTCGCGCCGCCGGCGTTGTTGACCAGCAGGTCGAGGCGGTCGCCCACGGTCTCGGCCAGGCGGGCGACGTCCTCGGCGCTCGTGATGTCGCACGTCAGGGCGATCCCACCGATCTCCTCGGCGAGGCGCTCGATGCGGTCGCGGCGGCGGGCGGCCGCCAGGACGGTGTACCCCGCGGCGCTCAGCGCGCGCGCCGTCGCCTCTCCGATACCGCTGCTGGCTCCGGTCACGACGGCTGTGGGCATGGGGCCAGCGTGCCAGAATGGAACCCATGGCTGCTCAGAGGGTGAGGCGCGTCGCGATGCTCTCGGCGCACACCTCCCCGCTCGACCAGCCGGGCACCGGGGACGCGGGCGGGATGAACGTCTACGTGCTCGAGCTCTCGCGCCGGCTCGCCGCGCGCGGCATCGAGGTCGAGGTCTTCACCCGCGCCACCTCCCGTCACCTGCCGCCGGTCGTCGAGGCCGAGGACGGCATCCGCGTCCACCACGTCGCCGCGGGCCCGTTCGAGGGGCTCACGAAGGGCGACCTGCCCAGCCAGATGTGCTCGTTCGTGCGCGACGTGCTGCGGGTCGAGGCGTCGCACGACCCGGGCTACTTCGACCTCGTGCACTCGCACTACTGGCTCTCGGGCCAGGTCGGCACGGTCCTGCGCGAGCGCTGGGGCGTCCCGCTCGTCCACTCGATGCACACGATGGCCAAGGTCAAGAACGCGGCGCTGGCCGCCGGCGACCGGCCCGAGCCGATCGGGCGCGTGGCCGGCGAGGAGGAGATCGTGCGCTGGGCCGACCGGCTCATCGCCAACACCGCCGAGGAGCGCCGCGAGCTCATCGACCTGTACGGCGCCGACCCCGCCGCCGTCGAGGTCGTCCACCCGGGTGTCGACCTCGAGGTGTTCAGCAAGTCCGAGCCGGACCAGGAGCCGCCGCTCATCGTCTTCGCCGGCCGCATCCAGCCGCTCAAGGCCCCCGACGTCGTGCTGCGCGCCTCGGCCCAGCTCGACGTCCCGCACCGCGTCGCGATCATCGGCGGCGCCTCCGGCAGCGGCCTCGACCGCCCCAGTGAGCTCACCGACCTGGCGCGCGACCTCGGCATCGCCGACCGCGTGGACTTCGTGCCCACGGTCGGCCAGCCCGAGCTGGCGCGCTGGTACTCGCGGGCCGCGGTCGTGTGCGTGCCCTCGCACAACGAGTCCTTCGGCCTGGTCGCGATCGAGGCCCAGGCCTGCGGGACGCCCGTCGTCGCGGCGGCCGTCGGCGGCCTCACGACGGCGGTCACCGACGGCGTGACCGGCACGCTCGTGGACGGGCACGACCCGGCCGACTACGCCGCCGCGATCCGTCCCTACCTGACCGACCCCGGCTTCCGGGCCGAGGCCGGTGCCAAGGCGGTCCGCCACGCCGAGTCCTTCGGCTGGGACGTGACCGCCGAGCGCACCCTCGACGTCTACGAGGGCGCCGTCCGTGACCGCGCAGCAACCCTGGAGGTGGACCGATGACCGACGTCCGTGACGTGATCGCCACGACCCTCGACGAGGCGGGGCTGGAGTACGTGCGCCACGGCGACGACGTGTTCGAGGTCGACCTGCCCGGCGAGCGCAAGCTCAAGACGACGTGCCGCCTCGAGGTCGGCCGCCACGCGCTCGGCGTCCACGCCTTCGTCGCGCGCAACCCCGACGAGAACCACGAGGCCGTCTACCGCTGGATGCTCGAGCGGAACCTCAAGATGTTCGGCGTCGCCTTCGCGGTGGACTCGGCCGGTGACATCTACCTCGACGGCCGCCTGCCGCTGGAAGCCGTGACGCCCGCCGAGCTGGACCGCCTCTTCGGCTCCGTGCTGTCCTACGCCGACGAGTCGTTCAACACGATCCTCGAGCTGGGCTTCGCCGAGAGCATCCGCAAGGAGTGGCGCTGGCGCGAGTCGCGCGGCGAGTCCACGCGCAACCTCGACGCCTTCCGCCACCTGCGCCCGAAGGACTGACCGCCGCCGGGCCCGTAGCCTTGACGCCGTGAAGGCCATCGTGTTCGCGGACGTCGTCGATGCCTGGTCGTACGTGGGGGCGGTGCGCTTCGAGCGCGCGGCCGCGCTGCACAGCATCCTGACCGGCGAGCCGGTCGAGATCTCCTACCGCGCCGCCTCGTTCGACGCGCCCGTGCCGACCAGCGAGGTCGTCGCGGCCGCGCGCATCACGGGGATCGACCTCAACGTCGACGAGGTCGTGCCGGCCGACTCGACCGACGCGTGGCGCCTGCTCACGTGGGCCGAGTCGGTCGGTCCCGACGTCCAGCGTGAGCTGCTGCACCAGCTGTGGCGCGCCCACCTGCTCGAGGGCGCCGACGTCGCGGACGGGTTCGTGCTGGCCAGCCGGGCCGCCCTCGCCGGGCTCGGGCTCGAGACGGCCGAGGCGCTGCTGGCCAGCGACGAGTACCGCACCGAGGTCGAGCAGCAGCGCGAGACCGCCGCCCTGATCGGCGCGAGCGCGTCACCGTTCGTGGTCGTGGACGCCCGCCACACGCTCGCCGGCGTGCACTCGCAGGACGACTACCTCCGGGCCCTGCAGCACATCGCGGCCCAGCACTAGGGTGGTCGCCATGAGCACCTTGATCCTGCTGCGTCACGGTCACAGCGAGTGGAACGCCAAGAACCTCTTCACCGGATGGGTCGACGTCGACCTCAACGAGCAGGGCGTGCAGGAGGCCACGCGGGCCCCGCAGCTGCTGCGCGAAGCCGGCCTGCTGCCCGACGTCTCGCACACGTCGCTGCTGCGCCGCGCCATCCGCACCGCGCAGATCACGCTCGACGGCATCGACCGCCACTGGATCCCCGTCAAGCGCTCGTGGCGCCTCAACGAGCGCCACTACGGCGCGCTGCAGGGCAAGGACAAGAAGGCCACGCTCGAGGAGTTCGGCGAGGAGCAGTTCATGACGTGGCGCCGCTCGTACGCCACCCCGCCGCCGCCGCTGGCCGACGACTCGGAGTTCAGCCAGGTCGGCGACGCCCGCTACGCGCACCTGCCCAGCGAGCTCATGCCGCGCACCGAGTGCCTGGCCGACGTCGTCGTGCGGATGCTGCCGTACTGGTACGACGAGATCGTGCCGGACCTGCGCGCCGGCAGGACGGTCCTGGTGACCGCGCACGGCAACTCGCTGCGCGCGCTCGTGAAGCACCTCGACGACATGGACGAGGACGCCGTCGTGGGCCTCAACATCCCCACCGGCATCCCGCTGGTCTACGAGCTCGACGACGACATGAAGCCGCTCGAGCGCGGCGGCCGCTACCTCGATCCCGAGGCCGCCGCCGACGCGATCGCCGCCGTCGCGAGCCAGGGCCGCTGACCCGGCCGCCGGCGGTGACGTTCCCCGAACGTCGCCGCCGGCGGCTCGTCAGGCGTACTTGTAGCCCAGGCCGCGGACGGTCGTGAGGATCGTCGGGTGGGCCGGGTCGTCCTCGATCTTGGCGCGCAGGCGCTTGACGTGGACGTCGAGCGTCTTGGTGTCGCCGACGTAGTCCGAGCCCCACACACGGTCGATCAGCTGCCCCCGCGTCAGCACGCGACCGCAGTTGCGCAGGAAGAACTCGAGCAGCTCGAACTCCTTCAGCGGCAGCCGGACCTCGCTGCCGTCGACCGTCACGAGGTGGCGGTCGACGTCCATGCGGACCGCGCCGACCTCGATGACGCCGTCGTCCTCGACCTCCTCGGGCACGCCGCGGCGCAGCACCGCCCGGATGCGCGCCACGAGCTCGCGCGGGGAGTACGGCTTGGTCACGTAGTCGTCCGCGCCCAACTCGAGGCCGACGACCTTGTCGACCTCGGTGTCCTTCGCGCTGACCATGATGATCGGGACGCTCGAGGTCTGGCGGATCGTGCGGCACACCTCGGTGCCCGACAGGCCCGGGAGCATGAGGTCCAGCAGGATGATGTCGGCGCCGCCGCGCTCGAAGGCGGTCAGCGCGTCGGGGCCGGTCTCGGCCACCGCCACGTCGTAGCCCTCCTTGCGCAGGACGTAGGACAGGGCCTCGCTGTAGCTGGCCTCGTCCTCGACGATCAGGACCTTGGTCACTCGTACTCTCCTTCATCGACGTCCCACGCCGGCAGCACCAGCGTGAAGGACGATCCGAGGTCGGGCTCGCTCCAGACCTCGACCGAGCCGCCGTTGCTGGCGGCGACGTGCTTGACGATCGACAGCCCCAGGCCGGTGCCGCCGGTGGTGCGGGCGCGGGCCGGGTCGACCCGGTAGAACCGCTCGAAGATCCGCTCCTGCTCCTCGGGCGAGATGCCGATGCCGTGGTCCGAGACCATGATGCGCACCTCGTCCCCGTCGCCCGTCGCCGAGACCGCGACGGTCGAGTCGTCGGGGGAGTAGGTGACGGCGTTCTCGACGAGGTTGCTGACCGCCGCGTGCAGCTGGGCCCGGTCGCCCAGGACGTACAGGTCGGGCTGGATGTCCTGCGTGATCGTGATGGCCTTCGCCTCGGCGTCCGTGTGCGAGTGCTCGACCGCCTCGGCGACGAGCTCGCCCACCTTGATGACGACCGAGTGCTCGCTGGCCACGTCCGCCTGCAGGCGCGACAGGTCGATGATCTGCTGCACGAGGCGCGTCAGGCGCTCGCTCTCGGTGCGCATCCGGCCGGCGAAGCGCTCGACCGCCTCGGGGTCGTCGCGGGCCTCGCCGACAGCCTCGGCGAGCAGCTGGATCGCGCCGATCGGCGTCTTGAGCTCGTGGCTGACGTTGGCCACGAAGTCGCGCCGCAGCGTCTCGACCTTCTGCTCGGCCGTGCGGTCCTCGACGAGGACGAGGATGAGCCCGTGCGACAGCGGCGCGACGCGGGCGCGCACGAAGATCGGCGGGCGGCGGCGCAGGTGGATCTCGAGCTCCTCCTCGCGCACCTCGCCGTCACGGCGGACGCGCCGGACGAGCTCGAGCAGCTGGTCGCTGCGCAGGCGGTCGTCCGAGACCAGGCCGAGGGCGATCGCGGGAGCGGAGGCGCGCAGCACCTTCTCGTCCTCGCCCATCACGAGGGCGGACGAGCGCAGCACCGACAGGACGGTGCGGATGTCCGGCGGCACGGCCGGAGCGGGAGCGGTGGGGACGGTCTCCTGTGCGCGCTCGGAGAAGCGCCACACGTAGGTGATGATCGCGCCGAGCACGATGCCGGCGGCGCCGACCAGGATCTCTGAGACCTCCACGCCCCGATCGTAGGCCGACCCAGCGGCCCCAACCGCACCGCGGGACCCTCGGCGACCACCCTTTCCGCCGCCGTTCACCGGGCGTTCACCGCAGGTCGCCGCCCATTCACGCGGCGCGCCTACGGTCGGAGCATGCGTGACCAGTACTACGAGCAGCTCGACCAGATCGTCGACGAGCTCGTCCTCATCACCGACCGGGTGCGGGCCGCCGTCGCCGACGCCACCACCGCCCTGCTCGAGACCGACATCGTGACCGCCGAGCGCGTCATCGGCGGCAACGGCTTCATCGACGAGGCCATCGACGAGGTCGAGGAGCGTGCCCTCGTCCTGCTGGCCACCCAGCAGCCCGTCGCCACGGACCTGCGCCAGCTCGTCTCGACGCTGCGCATGGTGGCCGACCTGCAGCGCATGAGCGCGCTCGCCGTGCACGTCTCCAAGATCGCCCGCCGCCGGGCGCCCGA
The DNA here is from genome assembly GCF_047246605.1 of Aeromicrobium jepli. Lineage (NCBI taxonomy): Bacteria > Bacillati > Actinomycetota > Actinomycetes > Propionibacteriales > Nocardioidaceae > Aeromicrobium > Aeromicrobium jepli. Next base: position 70,763 of record NZ_JBFOKO010000009.1, on the reverse strand, counting down.
GTCCGCCGTGCCGCTGCCGGTGCAGCCGCTCATCCGCGACATGGCGAAGGTGGCAGACTCGATGATCGCGTCGGCCGCCCGCATCGTGTCCGAGCGGGACCTCGGCGCGGCCGCCCGGCTCGAGGTCGAGGACGACGAGATGGACCGCCTGCGCCAGGAGCTGTTCCGCGTGCTGCTCGACGGGGAGTGGGAGCACGGCGTGGACACGGCGATCGACCTCGCGCTGCTGGGCCGCTACTACGAGCGCGTCGGCGACCACGCGGTGAACATGGCGCGTCGCGTCGTCTACCTCGTGACCGGCGAGCTGCCGGTCGCCTGACCCCACGGACGACGAACGGCCCCGGGCGCTGCCCGGGGCCGTTCGTGTGTCGCTGGGGGAGAGGTCAGTTGCTGCCCGGCGAGGTGTCGGACTGCTCGCGGGCGCCCTGCTCGTCCGTCTCGGGCTTCGCCGGGTCGGTCTCGGCCTCCTGCGCGGGCGTGGCCTCGGCGCCGGGGCGCTTGGCGACGCTCTCGTAGGTCTCGGTGCGCGCGACGACCGGGACCTCGATCTCGACGTCGCCGCCGGGCTGCGCCGCGAAGGTGATCGTCACGTAGTCGCCCGCGGAGATCTCGTCGCTCTTGATGATGATCTCGCCCTTGGGGCCGAGCGTGAGCAGCAGCTCGGGGTCGAGCGTGATGGGCTGCGCGAGCTCCTTGGAGGTGCCGTCGACCGAGACCGAGTCGATCGTCTGCTTCTCCTCGCTGAGCAGCGCGCCGGAGAAGGTGAGCGTGCCGTTGCCGTTGTCCACGAAGACGCCGTTGTAGACGCCGATCGGGCCCGTGCGCAGGTTCGCGCCGATGCCGGCTTGGTACTGCTGGTTGGTCTGCGCGCCGAAGCTCGTGCCGCAGGCAGAGAGCGCGAACGGGGCGGAGGCGGCCAGGACGATGGCGGCGAGTTTGCGACGTGTGCTCACGGTCGCATCGTAGCCGGGGCGCCGAGCGTGGACGAACCCCGGTGGATCGAGCGGAAAGGGCAGTCGTTCCGTTCTGTTATTCTGGTCACCTAGGAAAGGTGCTTTCTCCATGGCTTTCACTGTCGGCGAAACCGTCGTGTACCCCAACCACGGTGCTGCGGTCATCGAAGACATCGAGATCCGGACCATCAAGGGTGAGGACCGCACGTACCTCGTCCTCCGGATCATCGCCCAGAACGATTTGGTCGTACGCGTGCCGGCCGACAACGTCGACCTGGTGGGGGTGCGCGACGTGGTCGACGAGGCGGGACTCGAGCGGGTCTTCAGCGTCCTGCGTGCCGAGCACGTCGAAGAGCCCACCAACTGGTCCCGACGCTACAAGGCGAACCTGGAGAAGCTGCACTCCGGCGATGTCCTGAAGGTGGCCGAGGTCGTGCGCGACCTGTGGCGCCGCGACCACGAGCGTGGCCTCTCGGCCGGCGAGAAGCGGATGCTGGCGAAGGCTCGCCAGATCCTCGTCTCCGAGCTCGCGCTCGCCGAGAACACGAACGAGGACAAGGCCGAGACCCGTCTCGACGAGGTCCTCGCCTCCTGATCCACCCCGACGAACGCCCGGCCACGGCCGGGCGTTCGTCATGTCCGGGGGACTACAGCCAGGCCAGGCCCAGGGCCGCGAGGTCCTCGACGAACTGCTCGCGGGTCATCGGCGGGTCCTCGTCGAGGACGAACCGGACCGCGAGCGACTCGACCGCCAGCACGATGAGCCATGAGGCGTGCGCCGGGTCGCGCCGCCGCTGGGTGGCCGGCAGCCGACCGCCCAGGTAGGCGCGCAGCACGTCGCGGACGCGCCGCTCCAGCCCGAGCCGGTCGTCCAGGTGCCGCGCAACCGGCAGCTCCTCCCACACGACGCGCAGCAGCGTCGGGTCGCGCTCGAGCGCCGTCAGCAGGGCCTCCGCCGTCGCCCGGGCCATCGCGCCGGGGTCGTCGTGGACGTGGTCGACGAGGGCCGCCACGACGTCCTCCGCGAGCCGGCCGACGTAGCGCTCGGTGACCTCCTCGACGATCGTCGCCTTGTCCGGGAAGTACTGGTACAGCGAGCCCGGGCTGACCTTCGCGCGATCGGCGACCCGGTTCGTGGTGAGGCGGTCGTAGCCGTCCGTCACGAGCACCTCGCGAGCGGCCTCGACGATGCGGTCGACCATCGCGCGCGAGCGCTGCTGACGAGGGACCTTGCGCAGTGCCATGTTGCGAATTGTATGCGAGCAAATGCTCGTGTCAGGGTTCCGGCATGACGCAGGTCGCCTCGTACCCCACCCGGTTCCGGTCCGCCGAGGAGCGCGGCCGCCGCCTCGGTCGCGTGCTCAAGTACGCCGGAGGCGTGCGCGAGGTCGACGAGGAGCTGCTGGCGCGGCTCGGTGCGGCGTTCACCGAGCAGGACGAGCTCGGCGCCGACTTGGCCGCCGCGATGCGCCTGCGTGCGGGCGACCCGCACCGCGTGACGATGCTGCAGTTCCGCACCGCGCTCGAGCACGGACCCGGCGCGGTCCCCGACGCCGGCCCGGCGCTGGCGGCGTTCCTGCGGACCGCGGAGCAGGACCCGCCGTGGCTCGACCGCGACCTCGTCGACGAGGGAGCGCGGGCGTTCCGGCGGTTCGGCCGCACCGCCGCCGACGTGCTGCTGCAGCTCTCGCTCATCGGTGGCTACCGGTTCGGCGGACCGCCGGACCTGCTCGTGGCGACCGGTGGCCTCACGGGTGACAGCACGCGGCGGCGGCTGGCCGAGACGCAGTCGTGGGCGGTGGCGGTGACGACGCCCGGCGGCCTCGAGCAGTACGCGCCGGGCTGGCGCACGACCCTGCACGTCCGCGCGATGCACGCCCTCGTGAACCAGGCGTTCGCGCCACGCTGGGACGTCGAACGGTGGGGGCTGCCGATCAACCAGGCGGACCAGGCCGGGACGCTCGGGCTGTTCGACGGGACGGTGCTGATCGGCGTGAAGGCGCTCGGCGTCCCGGTGAGCCGCCGGGAGTCGCGCGCCGTGATGCACCTGTGGAAGTACGTGGGCTGGCTGATGGGCGTGGACGAGCGCTGGCTGGTCGACTCCGAACGCGAGCGTCACCGGATCAACTACCACGTCGTGCTCGCCCAGGGCGGGATCACCGAGGCCGGCCCGCGACTCGCGCAGGACATCGTCGAGGTCCTCGGGACGCTCCCGCACGGGCGCTGGAAGACCGAGCGGAACCTCAGCATGCTCAGCGCGTTCCTCGGGCGCGAGAGCATGCGCGAGCTCGGCCTGCCGTGGCGGCCGCCGTGGGCGCCGGCGATGCTGTGGGCCGCGAACTCGGCACGGCACCGCGTGCTGGGACGGCTGCCCGGCGGCCGTGACCGGCTGGACGTGGCGGGCGGGCGCGTGGCGCAGCGGATCCTCGCCGAGTACTACGGCAGCGACGACCGCGCCGTCGCGGACCTGCCGGCCTGAGTGTCGGTCCTCGGCTCGCTCCCTGCCCGACTTGTGGAACGGGTTCCACCGTTCCACGCGCGGGAGGCGTGGAACGCGTTCCAGAAGTCGCCGGGGGCCGCGGGTGCGCGGGCGGCGGGCCGGCGTCAGTGGACGAGGGCGACGGCGATCGCCGCGATGCCCTCGCCGCGGCCGGTGAGGCCGAGGCCGTCGGTGGTGGTGCCCGAGAGCGAGACGGGGGCGCCGATCGCCTCGGCCAGGACCGCGGTGGCCTCGTCGCGGCGCTTCGACAGCCGCGGCTCGTTGCCGATCAGCTGCACGCTCACGTTGCCGATCGTGAGCCCGGCGTCACGCACCATCTGGGCCGTCGCGCGCAGGAAGTCGACGCCCGACGTGCCCGCGTACTCGGGGTCGGCCGTGCCGAAGTGAGTGCCGATGTCGCCCAGGCCCGCGGCCGAGAGGACGGCGTCGACCATGGCGTGCGCGACGCAGTCGCCGTCGGAGTGGCCCTCGAGCCCGCGCGGGGCGTCGGGCCAGTGCAGCCCGGCCACCCAGAGCGGACGGCCCTCGACGAGCTGGTGGACGTCGGTGCCGATGCCGACGCGGGGTGCGTTCACGCTGGCAAGGCTAGCCGCGGCGTGCGGCGCAGCCGCCGAGTGGCGCGAACCGGGGTCGCGAGTGGCGCGAAGGTGCCCGCCACTCGCCGAGTGGCGGGCACCTTTGCGCCACTCGGCGAACCGGCGGCCACGGGAGGGTGCGTCAGAAGACGAGGCCCTTGCCGCGCGGGGCGATGAGGTAGACCACGCCGCCGCTGCCGCCGAGCCAGGCCTTCTCGAACTGCGCGCGCTGGTAGACGCGGCGGACCTGGGCGTTGGTGCGGCCGGCCGGGTCGTTGACGATGACGTCGCCGGTCTTGGTGAAGCCGCGCACGACCATGAGGTGGCCCGGCGTCGAGCTGATCGGCGAGCCCGTCAGCTGGCCGCGGCCGAACGCGACGGACGCGACGACCGGGACGCCCTTCTTGATGTAGGCCTCCATCGCGCGCAGGTTCACGACGCGGTGCACGCGCGCCTCGGCGCCGAACAGCGAGGCGTACGCCGTGTTGAACGGCCACGTGCCCGTGCCGCGGTACGCCGAGTCGTACGAGAAGCGTGCGGCGTGGTCGACGCGGCCGTCGGGGCCCTTGGCCCACGTGTACTGGCTCGCCTTCGGGCCTAGGCCCCAGTACGCCAGGACCATGGAGGTCGAGGTCGGCGAGCACCACGCCTCGCCGCCACCGCCGTACTGCGGGAAGTGGCCGGTGTGGATCATCTGCGAGTACGCCGGCACCGCGAGGTCGACCGTCCTGGTCATCGAGGTCTTCGAGGTGCGCGCCGCCTTGGTCGAGTAGGACGAGGCGACGCCCGCCACGCGGCTGACGACCGGGGTCTTCGTGGAGGTCTTCGGTCGCACGACCGTCACCTGCACCTGCCAGCGGTCGAACGTCCGGCCCGAGGCGGAGCGGATCGTGTCGGTGTCGAGCCGGGCGAGGCTGTCGGACTGCGCGCCCCACGTGCGGCGCTCGCCACCGGCCAGCGCGTAGCGCCAGTCGGCGACGCGCTTCCAGCCGGAGACCTTCGAGCCGCTGGCGACGCGGGCATAGACGCGCAGCCACGTGCCGGTCGGCATCTGGGTGACGTTCCACGAGGGCAGCAGCGTGGTGCTCGGGCGGGTCGAGACCCAGCCGGACCGCCACCTCGCGGTCTTCTTGCCGGCGGGGATCTTGAGGTTCGGGGTCCAGTGCTTCGCCTGGGGGGTCGGGTGGGTGGCCGACGCCTGGGCGGGCGCGAGGAACGCGGGGACGAGCAGGGACGCGAACAGGGCCACCAGGGCGGCCGCTGTGGGGAAGGAGCGACGCATCGTTCCAGCGTAAGTGAGAGACGAGGCCCTTGGGAACGATGTGACGCGAATTCACGAGTGGGACGTCACGCTTCTGCAGGACGCCCGGCCGCCGCAGCGGCGGGAACACGCCGCCCGGGCCGATAGGCTGGCCCGGTGACGCTGTGCCTCTTCGACTCCGCCTCCCGCGAGTTGCGCCCCCTCGATCCGGTCGTGCCCGGCAAGGTCGGCATCTACCACTGCGGCCTGACGGTCCAGGGCCCTCCGCACATCGGCCACATCCGCAAGGAGCTGGTCTTCGACGTGCTGCGCCGCTGGCTGGAGCGCCAGGGCCTCGAGGTCACGATCATCGCCAACGTCACCGACATCGACGACAAGATCCTCGCCAAGGGCGCCGAGACCGGGAAGCCGTGGTTCGCGGTCGCGTACGAGAACGAGCGCGCCCTGCACGCCGCCTACGAGGTCCTCAACTGCCGCCCGCCCACGTACGAGCCGCGGGCGACGGGCCACGTCCCCGAGATGATCGAGATGATCTCCACCCTCATCGAGCGCGGCCACGCGTACCCGGCCACCGACGGCTCGGGCGACGTGTACTTCGACGTCCGCTCCTGGCCGGCGTACGGCGAGCTGTCGAACCAGCGCATCGACGACATGCAGGCCGCGCCCGACGCGCCGCCCGAGGGCAAGCGCGACCCGCGGGACTTCGCCCTGTGGAAGGGCCACAAGGAGGGTGACCCCGAGTCGGCCTCGTGGCCCACGCCGTGGGGACGCGGCCGGCCCGGCTGGCACCTGGAGTGCTCGGCGATGGCCGCGAAGTACCTCGGCGAGGAGTTCGACATCCACGGCGGCGGCCTCGACCTGCGCTTCCCGCACCACGAGAACGAGCTCGCGCAGTCGCGCGCCGCCGGACAGCGCTTCGCGCGCGTCTGGATGCACAACGCGATGCTCAACCTGGGCAACTCCAAGATGAGCAAGAGCGTCGGCAACACGCTCTCGGTCAGCGAGGTCGTCAAGCGCGTCCCGGCGATCGCGCTGCGGTACTACCTCGTCGCCGCGCACTACCGCTCGATCATCGAGTACAGCGAGCAGTCGCTCGCCGAGGCCGCGACCGCGTTCGAGCGCATCGAGGGCTTCGTGACGCGCGCCGCCGAGCTGGTGGGGGCGGGTGAGCCCGGCGACGTCCCCGAGGCGTTCGCCGCCGCGATGGACGACGACCTGTCCGTGCCCGCCGCGCTGGCGGTGCTGCAGTCCACGATCGGCGAGGGCAACCGGCTGCTGGCCGGCGGCGCCTCGGCCGAGCTGGCCGAGACGCTCGCGTCCGTGCGAGGGATGCTCGACGTGCTGGGCCTGGACCCCGTCACGTGGGGGACGGGCGACAGCGGCTCCGCCGCCTCCGACGCGCTGGGCCAGCTGGTCGACGCGCTCGTGGCCGAGCGGGCCGAGGCGAAGGCCGCGAAGGACTGGGCGCGCGCGGATGCGCTGCGCGATCAACTGACGACTGCGGGCATCGAGCTCGAGGACACCGCCTCGGGCACCCGCTGGAACCTGAAGGGTGGCCGCTGATGGCCGGCAACAGCCAGCGCAAGGGCGCGATCAAGAAGACCGGGAAGGGCAACCCCACGGCGGGGTCCGGCGGCCGTCGCCGCCGCGGGCTCGAGGGCAAGGGGCCGACGCCGCGCGCCGAGGACCGTCCCAACCACAAGAAGTACAAGATGGCCAAGGCCGCCGAGAAGCGTCAGTCGGGCCGACCGAAGCGCCGCAGCGACGACGGACCCGAGCTCGTCGTCGGCCGGAACTCCGTCGTCGAGCTGCTGCGCGCGCACGTGCCGGTGGTCTCGATCCAGGTGGCCGAGGGCATCGACCGCGACGAGCGCGTCCGCGAGATCTTCCAGCTCGCCGCCGACCTGCACGTGCCGCTGCTCGAGGTCGCCCGGCCCGAGCTCGACCGGATCACGTCCGGCGCCGTCCACCAGGGCATCGCGGCCAAGCTCGAGGCGTACGACTACGCCGACCCGTCCGACCTGCTCGACCTCGCGGCCGAGCGTGGTGAGCCGGCGCTGATCGTCATCCTCGACGGCATCACCGACCCGCGGAACCTCGGCGCGATCGTCCGCTCGGCCTCGGGCTTCGGCGTGCACGGCGTCGTCATCCCCGAGCGGCGCGCGGCGCAGATGACCGCGGCCGCGTGGAAGACCTCGGCCGGCGCCGCCGCGCGCGTGCCGGTCGCCCGCGCGACCAACCTGACGCGCCAGATCCAGGCGTACCAGGAGGCCGGCCTCATGGTGATCGGCCTGGCGGCGGACGGCGACGTCGCGCTGCCCGACCTCGACCTCGCCGACGGGCCGCTCGCGGTCGTCATCGGCAGCGAGGGCAAGGGCCTCTCCCGGCTCGTCGGCGAGAACTGCGACCAGCTCGTGTCGATCCCGATGTCGTCCTCGCTCGAGTCGCTCAACGCGGGCGTCGCCGCCGGCATCACCCTCTACGCGATCAGCCAGGTCCGCGCCTGACCGTCGCCGCGTCCGCGCCGGCCCGATGATCGAGTGCCGCGAGGAACGAGCGGTGTATCGAGATCACTCACGATCGACGGTGGTCTCGAGACGCCGCTCGTTCGTCGCGAGCTACTCGACCACCGGGTCCGTTCCGGTGATCGAGTGCCGGCGAGCGGAGCGAGACGGTGTATCGAGATCACGTGCTGACGGCGCGGCTCAGGAGCCCAGGACCTGCTGCAGGTAGGCATTGGTGAACTTGCGTTCGGGGTCGAGCCGGTCGCGGACGGCGACGAAGTCGTCGAAGCGCGGGTAGACCGTGCGGAAGTAGTCGGCGCCGAGGGTGTGCATCTTGCCCCAGTGCGGACGGCCCTCGTGCGCCGTGAAGATGTCCTGCATCGCGGCGAAGTAGCGCGTGGGGTCGGTGCGGTGGAACTGGTGCACGGCGATGTAGACGTTGTCGCGCTCGTGACCGGTCGACAGCCAGATGTCGTCGGCCGCCGTGAACCGCACTTCGACGGGGAACGAGATCGACTCGTCGGCCTTCGCGTACCAGCGCTGCATCTCGCCGATCGCCTCGGCGGCGGCCGCGCGGGGCAGGGCGAACTCGGACTCGCGGAAGCGCACGCGCCGCGGCGAGACGAACACCTCGTGCGAGGCGTCGATGTACTCGCGCGCGCCGAGCAGCGAGCCCGACAGCGCGTTGATCCGCGGGATGAGCGCGGGCCGCCTGGTGCCCAGTCGCTGGACCTGCTCGTAGAGCGTGTTCGACAGCAGCTCGTCGTCGAGCAGGTGACGCCAGCGCGGCAGCGGGGCCGGCGCCGTCCCCTCGGGCACGCGGTTGTTGCGCTTGGTGAGCGCCTTGTCCGTGTGCGGGAAGAAGTAGAACTCGAAGTGGTCGTTGCCGTCGACGAGGTCGTCGAGCTCGCGCAGGACGGCGGAGAGGGCCATGGGCTCCTCGCGGGCGTTGAGCAGGAACGCCGGGACGCACTGCAGCGTGACCTCGGTGACGATGCCCAGGGCGCCCAGGCCGACGCGCGCGGCGTCGAACAGCTCGTGGCCGGCGTCGATCTCGAGGACCTCCCCGTCGGCCGTCACGAGCTGCAGCGCGGCGATGGCCTTGGCGATGCCGAACAGCCGGGCGCCCGTGCCGTGCGTGCCGGTCGAGGTGGCGCCCGCGACGGACTGCGGGTCGACGTCGCCCAGGTTCGGCAGCGCGAGCCCGAGCGCCGCCAGCCGCGGGTTGAGCTCGTGCAGCGAGATCCCCGCCTGCACGCGGACCAGCCCGGTGGTGGTGTCGGCGTGCAGGATGCGGTTCATGCGGTCGAGGCGCAGCAGCGTCGCGTCGGTGGCGGCGATGGGCGTGAACGAGTGGCCGGCGCCGACGGCCTTGAGCCGCGGGTGCGCGCCCACGAGGGCGACGACCTCGTCGGTCGACGCCGGGTGCGCGATCAGGTCGGGGGCTGTCGTGACGTTGCCCGCCCAGTTGCTCCAGCTGCTCATCCGAAGTTCTTCCCCTCGCCGCGGTAGGTGGGCACGAGCGTGGCCTGGCCGGCCGCGTCGACGAGCGCGACCTGATCGAAGCGCTCGCACATCTCGCCGGCCTTGGCGTGCCGGAACACGACCCGGTCGCCGATGTCCAGGGTCCTGGCGATCTTGCCGCGCAGCGGCGTCTGGACCTCCCCGGCGCCCTCGGCCGGATAGAGCTCGAGGCCCTCGGGCCAGACGGGCCGGGGCACGCGGGTGTCTCCCGCGGGACCGGAGGCGATGTAGCCGCCGCCGAAGCAGGTGACGGCGTCCTTCGTGGGCTTGCGCACGACCGGCAGCGCGAAGAACGCGGCCGGACGCGGGGTGAACGAGCGGTAGCCGTCGAACAGGGTCGGCACGAACAGGCCGGATCCGGCGGCCAGCTCGGTGACCGTCGGGTCGTCGCGCCAGACGTCGAGGCTGCCCGTGCCGCCCGCGTTGACGATCTGCAGGTCCGTCAGCTGGCGGACGGCCTTGACGATCCGGCGGCGACGGCGGCGCAGCTCCTTGGCCGAGCGCCGCTTGACGGCGCGGATCGCGGGCCCGCTGTCGGGCATGCCGGCGATCTGGGCGTCGTAGAACATCAGGCCCACGAGGTCGAAGCCCGGCCGCTCGGCGATCGCGGCGGCGATGCGCTTGGCATCGCGCGTCGAGTGGACGGGGGAGCGGTGCGCGCCGAGGTGGGCGCCGAGGACGCGCAGCGAGGAGTCCACGTCGAGGCACACGCGGATCGGCGGGTGGTCGGCTCCCAGGGTGGCGTCGATGAGGTCGAGCGCCTCGAGCGAGTCGACCATGACCGTGATCGCGGCCCGGCGCCGGTCGTCCGCGACGAGGTCGGCGTAGGCGACCCGGTCGACGCTCGGGTAGGCCAGCAGGATGTCGTTGACGCCCTGGTCGGCGAGCCACACGGACTCCGCCAGCGAGTACGTCATGACGCCGCGGAAGCCCGGCAGCGTGAGGATGTTCTTGATGATCGAGCGCACCCGCACCGACTTCGTGGCGAGCCGGATCGGGACGCCGCCGGCGCGCCGGACCAGGTCGGCCGCGTTGGCCCACAGGGCCTCCTCGTCGATCATCGCGAAGGGCGGATCGAGGAGCTCGGTGGCACGCAGCAGGCGGGGGTACGGGGGAGTCGGGGTCTCGGGTGCCACGAGGCCCAGTATGCATACTGGGCAGGTGCGCCGTCCGATCCTGCTGCTCGTGTTGGCGACCTTCTGGCTGGCGTCCTGCTCGTGGCTCCCGGGCGAGGACGACGACGCGCCCGCCGGCCCCACGGCGCAGCCCACGCCGACCGAGCGGATGACCTTGGCCGACCTCGGCCTGGCCGGGTGGCCCGTCGCCGACGAGCCCGAGCTGCCCGACGCGCCCACGCGTCCCGCGAGCATCCCGGCCGCCGAGTACGACCGCATGGTCGAGGCCGTCGAGACGTGGGCCGTGCAGGCCGCCACCGACCCCGACGCGGTCGGCGAGGGCCTGCCGAAGGACCTCGTCGAGGCCATCGACGACGCCGTCGGCGCCCAGACCGTGCCCGCGCTGGCGCGGGCGACGGTGCTCGACCCCGACCTCGACGTGAACGCCGCCCGGATGACCGGGGCGTGGCGCGTCGCCGAGGAGGACGGCGCCGTCAACCTCTCGCTGCAGACCCGGACGGCGTACGAGGTCCGCGCGCCCGGCGGCCAGACCCGCGTCATCGGCGTCCTGCGGACCCAAGGCGTCGTCGCGGTCCCCGGCACCGAGCAGTGGGGCACGATCATGGGCTGGCAGGAGTTCGGCGCCGCCGACTGCGCGATCGTGCTCGACGAGTTCCTCACCCCGGGCGGCGACCCGGACGACCAGGAGTCGGACCTGACCGTCTTCGCCGAGATCGGGAAGGGCTCCGAGGCGGTCACGCCGAAGCTGCCCGAGAACGAGTACGTGGACGAGGACTTCGCGCAGGCGTGCCGGTCCGGCCGGGTCTGATCGTCGTTAGGATGAGCCGGTCGGCACCACCGCCGCGCCCCTGTAGCTCAGTCGGTAGAGCGCTTCTCTTGTAAAGAAGATGTCGCGGGTTCGAATCCTGTCGGGGGCTCCGCCTCAGCCCGCCCACGGGTCCTCGCGCCGCCACAGCGTCGGCAGGTGCAGCCGCACCCCGTCGCGCGCGGCCAGCGTCCGCAGGACGCCGATCGTCACGTCGAGGTCGTCGCCGGCGTAGGGCAGCGCCCGCAGCGGTGCGCTCAGCGGGCGGAAGAAGTCGTCCCAGTGGGTGAGCACCACCCGCCGGGCGCCGACCGCCGCGACCGTGTGCTGCCAGTAGCGCGCGATGTAGTCGTCGCCCAGCACCCCGAGCTGGCCGACGCCCAGGTACGCCACGTCCGCGCGCCTGCCGTCCAGGGCGCCGGGCACGAACCCCGCGCTGCCCTGCACGAGCGTGGGCCCGGTGCCGGGATGCTCGACCAGCAGGGACCAGGCCTCGCCACAGCGATAGGCGGCGGCCTTCGCCGGCGGCCGCAGCGGCTCGTCGATCGTGCCCGGGTAGCGGTCGGGCGGGCAGTGCTCCGACGGGACGGCCGTGACGGTCCACGGGCCGCACGCCGTGGGCGTGAACGGGGCCAGCACGCGGGTCCGCTCGGGATCGAGGCCCGCCCCGCGGCCCACGTGCAGCGTGGACGACCCGCCGACCAGGAGCGCACCGGTGCGCCGCGCGACCTCGGGCGCGTCCATCACGTGGTCGAAGTGGCTGTGGACCGGCACGACCGCCTCGACGCGTGAGGCCTGCGGCCCGGACAGGCCGAGCCGGCCGAGCGCCTCGTCGATGCGCTCGGGCACGGGCGCGATGCGGCCGAGCGCGACCTTGAGCAGCGACGGGCGTGAGAAGAAGCCGTCGACCAGCAGCGCCGACGCGCCGTCGTCGAACGCGAGCGTCGAGACGCCCGCGAACGTCACCGACGGTGTGCCAGGTGCCGCGGCGGGCACGTCGAAGAGGCCGGCGTGAGCGGACAGGTCGGGTCGACCGGGCTTGAGGCGCATGTCCGCACCCTAGGGCGACGCGCCGACAGCGGCTCGGACCGCCGCGCAAGGGCTGGGCAGGGACGCGATGCGTCATTAGGGTGGGCGCACGCCGAGCCATGGGGGGCACCGTGCCGCAGATCGAGCATCGCGTGGAGCTGGACGCGAACCTGACCAATCCCGACTACTCCGGGATCGTGCTGACGCCCGAGGAGATCGAGGCCGGCGAGCACCGCCGCTTCGTCGGCGGCGTGTGGGACACGCACGGCCAGCACCAGCTGGAGTTCCTGAAGGCGCAGGGCCTGCAGCCGCACCACCGGCTGATGGACATCGGCTGCGGCGCCTTCCGGGCCGGCCGCCACTTCATCGACTACCTCGAGCCGGGGAACTACTACGGCATCGACGCGAATCACTCGGTCATGCAGGCCGGCTACGACACCGAGCTGACGGACGAGCAACGGGCGCGGGTGCCGATCGAGAACCTGCGCGCGAACGACCGCTTCGACACCGACTTCGGCGTGCAGTTCGACTTCGCCATCGCGAACTCGGTGTTCACGCACGTCTCGCTCAACCACATCCGGCTGTGCATGTACCGCCTGGACAAGGTGATGGCGCCGGGCGGCTCGTTCTACGCGACGTTCTTCGTGCGCAAGGACTCCGTCCCGATCGACGCGGTCAAGCCGATCAAGCGCCGCAACAAGGGCTACTTCACCGAGAAGAACAACTTCGTCTACTACCGCCAGGACCTGCGCTGGGCCGCGAAGTGGGGCGACTGGTCGTACCGGTACATCGGCGACTGGGGACACCCGGCCAAGCAGCAGATGGTGCAGTACACGAAGCTCACGCCCGAGCAGGTCGAGGAGCGCCGCCGGGCGAAGGAGCGCCGGGCCAACCCGGGCCGGCTGCGCCGGGTCGCGCGCCGCCTCGTCGGCTGACGCTCGACCGGACGAGTCGGCGCGGAGCCGCTACGGTCGGGAGCATGGAGTCCACGCAGCTCGAGCCCTTGATCCGCGACCTGTTCGGCGAGGCGCGCGAGGCCCGTGCGGGTCGCAGCGCCGTCAACCTCCATCCGGGTCGCCACCACCACCTGCGCCAGACCGTGATCGCGATCCTGGCCGACCAGCGACTCGACGAGCACGAGGCGCCGCCCGAGGCCACGTTGCAGGTCCTGTCCGGCTCGGTCCGGCTCACCGCCGGCGACGAGACCTGGGACGGCTCGTCCGGCGAGGTGCTCGTCATCCCGGACCGCCGCCACGACCTGCTGGCGCTGGAGGACGCCGCCGTCCTGCTGACCACGTACGTCCCCGCCGGGCCATGATCCGGGTCCGCCGCGTCCAGGAGGAGCCGTCGCCGGACGACGGCCTCCGGGTGCAGGTCGACCGCCTGTGGCCGCGGGGCGTGTCGAAGGAGCGCGCCGCGGTGGACGTCTGGCTCAAGGAGGTCGCGCCGAGCAACGACCTGCGCAAGCGGTTCCACGGCGGGCAGGTCGACTTCGAGACGTTCGCCGAGCAGTACGCCGCCGAGCTCGACGACAACCCGGCGCTGGACGAGCTGCGCGAGCTCGTCGCCGGGAACGACGTCGTCACGCTCGTGTACGCGGCGCGGGACGAGGAGCACAACCAGGCGCTGCTGCTGCGGGACCGGCTGAAGGAGGGCGGCTGACGCAGCGCCCACCTCGCAGCGCGCCCGCGCCGACCTGAGACCATGCATCCATGGAGAGCCCCCAGCCGCACAGCGACTTCATCCTGACCTTCGCCTGCCCCGACCGGGTGGGCATCGTCGCGGCGGTGGCCGGCGCGCTCGCGCAGGACGGCTGGACGATCACCGAGAGCCAGCAGTACGCCGACCCCGACACGCGCCGCTTCTTCATGCGCGTGCGCTTCGGCGCCGAGCGCGCCACGAGCCTCGACGAGGTCCGCGGGACGCTGGCTCCCGCCCTCGAGCCGTTCGAGATGGACTGGGACCTCCACGACGCCACGGCGCCGCTGCGCGTCGTCGTGATGGTGTCCAAGCAGGGCCACGTCCTCAACAGCCTGCTGTTCCACACGCGCCAGGGCCAGCTGCCGATCGAGATCGCCGCGGTCGTCTCCAACCACCCGGACTGGCGCGACGTCGTCGAGTGGCACGGCATCGAGTTCCACCAGGTCACCGTCACGCCCGAGACGAAGCGCGAGTCCGAGGAGTTCGTCCTCGGCCTCATGCGCGAGAAGGGCGCCGAGGCACTCATCCTGGCGCGCTACATGCAGATCCTCAGCGACCAGATGTGCCGCGACGTCCACGGCCGTGCGATCAACATCCACCACTCGCTGCTGCCCAGCTTCAAGGGCGCCCGCCCGTACGAGCAGGCCCACCGCCACGGCGTCAAGGTCATCGGCGCCACGGCGCACTACGTGACGGCCGACCTCGACGAGGGGCCGATCATCGAGCAGGACTTCCGCCGGGTCGACCACCGCAAGTCGGCGGCCGAGCTCGCGGCGATGGGCCAGGACCTCGAGGCGCGCGCGCTGGTCAGCGCCGTGCGCGCGCACGCCGAGAACCGCGTGCTGCTCAACGGCATGAAGACCGTCGTCTTCGACTGAGGCTCAGGCCCGGTCGTCGTCCCCGGAGGACTCGGCCGCCGAGCGGACGTCGGCCGCGGCGTCCTCGGGCGTCGGCTCGAAGGTGGACTCCGAGGTGATGAGCGCCGCGTCGATGCGGTCGTTCGCGTAGCGCAGGATCTCGGCCACCGTGGCGGTGACCGGGACGGCGAGGAACGCGCCCGTGATGCCGAACAGCGAGCCGCCGGCGGTCACCGCCAGCAGCACGACGGCCGGGTGCAGGTTCATGCTCTTGCCCTGCAGCATCGGCGAGAGCACGTTGCCCTCGAGCTGCTGCACGACGACGATCACGGCCAGGATGATGAGCGCGTCCTGCGGCGAGTTGGTCACGAGCGTCACGAGGACGGCGATCGCGCCGCTGGCGAACGCACCCACGATCGGGATGAACCCGCCGATGAAGGTGATGACGGCGAGCGGGACCCACAGCGGCTGCCCGACGAGGGCGAGCGCGATGCCGATGAGCACGGCGTCGATGAACGACACGAGCGCCTGCGTGCGGATGAAGCCGCCGAGCGTCTCCCAGCCGCGGCGCATGAGCTCGCGCAGGTGGCCGCCGACGCGGTGGCCGCCGAGCCGCTCGACGAACGGCGGGAAGCGGTGGCCGTCCTTGATGAACAGGAACGTCAGGATCAGCACGATGACGGTGTTGAGGACGACGTTCGTGGCGACGCCGATCGTGGACAGCACGCCGCTGCTGATGTCGCCGGCGCTGTCGCGCAGCCAGTCCTCGACCGAGTTGAGCGCGTTGGTGATCTGGCCGGCCTCGAGCGACAGCGGACCGTTGATGAGCCAGTCCTGGACCTCGCCGACGCCCTTCGCGGCGCGGTCGGCGATCTCGGGCGCCTCGTCGACCAGCTGCGGGACGAGGATCGAGAACAGGAAGCCGAGCGCGGCCAGGAAGCCGAGCATGACGACGCCGGCGGCGGCCGAGGCGGGCACGCCGAGCTCGCGCAGGCGCTTGGCCGGCGGGCCCAGGACGGTGGAGAACAAGATCGCCAGCGACACGGGGAACCAGACCATCCAGGTGCGG
Source organism: Aeromicrobium jepli (assembly GCF_047246605.1). Classification (NCBI taxonomy): domain Bacteria; kingdom Bacillati; phylum Actinomycetota; class Actinomycetes; order Propionibacteriales; family Nocardioidaceae; genus Aeromicrobium; species Aeromicrobium jepli. The sequence continues at coordinate 54,849 of NZ_JBFOKO010000009.1, read as the reverse complement.
CCGACGACCCAGCCCAGGACCCACAGGGCCGCCGCGATCACGACGATGCGGATGCCCCAGCGCTGGGCCACCACGAACCCCTGGTCGATGACGACGGCGCGGTCGCGAATGCGTGTCTGGCTCACGTCGCCACCCTATCCGGGCAGCTCCCACTCGACGGGGCGAGCGCCGAGCGCCCGCAGCGCGTCGTTCGCGCGGCTGAAGGGACGCGAGCCGAAGAAGCCGCGCGATGCCGACAGCGGGCTGGGGTGCGCGGACTCGATGCGGGGCACGTCGCCCAGGCGTGGTGCGAGGGACTGCGCGTCGCGGCCCCACAGGATCGCCACGAGCGGGCCGCCGCGCTCGACGAGGGCGGCGATCGCGCGGTCGGTGACGGCCTCCCAGCCCTTCCCGCGGTGGCTCGCGGCCTCGCCGGGCCGCACGGTGAGGCAGCGGTTGAGCAGCATGACGCCGCGGTCGGCCCAGGCCGAGAGGTCGCCGTGCGCGGCGGGCGAGATCCCGAGGTCCGCCTGCAGCTCGGTGTAGATGTTCACGAGGCTGCGGGGGAGGGGCCGGACGTCCGGGCGCACCGAGAACGACAGGCCCATGGCGTGGCCGGGAGTCGGGTACGGGTCCTGTCCGGTGATGAGGACGCGGACGTCGGCCAGCGGCGTGCGGAAGGCGCGGAAGATCGCGTCCGGCTCGGGCAGGTAGGTCCGGCCGGCGGCCACCTCGGCCCGCAGGAAGTCGCCCATCGCGTGGACCTGCACCTCGACGGGCGCCATCGCCTCGGCCCAGTCCGGGGCCATGAGGTGCTCGAGGCTCACGGGTGCCTCCGCAGGGCGCGGGGCGCCAGGGCGCTCGCCACGAGGCACAGCGCCAGCGGCACGACGAACGCCGTGGTGAGCGGGACCCAGTGCGTCAGCAGGCCGATGATCGACGGGCCGCTCAGCAGGGCGACGTAGCCCATGCCGGTGACCCGGGCGATGATCGCGGCGCCGTGACGCGGGTCGACGTTGCCGGCGGCGCTGAAGAACTGGGGCACGCAGCCGGCCAGGCCCAGGCCGACGATCGCCCAGCCCACGATGGCTACGGCCGCGTTCGGGGCGAGGGACGCCGTCGCCAGGCCAACGGCGCCGACGAGCGACGCGAAGCGCACGAACCGGCCGGGGCCGACCCGGGCGACGATGCCGTCCGCCACGAGTCGCGTGCCGAACATCGTGAGGCTGAACGCGCCGTAGGCGACGGCGGCCAGGGCGTCGGTCGTGCCGAGCTCGTCGCGCAGGTGGACCGTGCTCCAGTCGTAGGCGACGCCCTCCGCGAGCATGAGCGCGAAGGCCAGCGCGCCGAGCAGCAGGATGCGCCCCGTCCACGGCGGCCGGACGCCGTGCAGTTCGGGGTCCTGGACGTCGTCGCCGAGCAGGTGCGGTCGCACGACGAGCGCCAGGACGAGGCCGATCGCGGCGAACACGAGGAAGTTCAGCGGCACGGGGGACGAGACCGCGAGCAGCGCGCCGCCCAGCGCCGAGGCGCCGAACCCGCCCGCGGAGAACCACGCGTGGAACGAGGACATGACGGGACGGCCGAACGCGCGCTCGACCGTGACGGCCTGGGCGTTCTGCGCCACGTCGACGACGCCGTTCGCCGCGCCGAGCGCCGCGAGGGACGCGCCGAGCGCGACCCAGTTGGTCGACAGGCCGGGGAAGGGCAGGACGAGGCTCATCACGACGAGCGCGACCGTCACGGCACGGGCGCTGCCGATGCGGTCGACGAAGAACCCCGCCGCCTGCATGCCGAGCCACGCCCAGGCGCCCATCCACAGCAGCAGCGTGCCGAGGGTCGCGGGGTCGATGCCGGTGCGGTCCATGATGGCGGGGATCTGCACGACCCACGCGCCGATCAGGAAGCCGTTGGTGAACAGCAGGCTCGAGGTCGCCACCCGTGCCCGGGTCAGGGTCGCTTCCACCACGCGTCGAGCCTAATCGCCGGGCCCTCGCCGACCGGGCCGAGGTCGCGAGGTCCCCACCGAGCCGGTGCGGCTGGGGCAGGATGAGCGCCGTGCTCATCCCAGGGGAGGCCCGGCTGCGGGCCGGCGCCATCGGCCTCGCGCTCGCGGTGGCGGTCGCGGGCCTGATCGACGTGGTCAGCACGTCCGGCGTCGTGCTGTTGCTGGCGCACTTCGACTCGCTGGCGGTCGCGGACTGGGGACTGCCGCGGTGGACGAGTGCCGCGGCCCTGCTGCTGTTCGGGGGCGCGGGCCTGGTCGCCTGGCGGGCACCGCGCCACGGGCGCCTCGCGACGGCGCTCGCGCTGGTGTCCGCCGTCGGGGTCGCCGGGGCGGCGGTGTGGGCCACGCAGTCGCTCGTGGTCGTCCCCGACGGCTCGAGCCTGGCCCGGCTCGCGTGTCATGCCCTCCTCACCTTGGCGATCGTGGCCGTCGCCCTCGTCTGGGCCCGCCCCTGGACGAGCCCTGTCGCCGGTGCGGACGTGGCGCTCGGTGCGGTGGTCGGGACGGCGCTCACGACGCTTCCCGGCATCGCCGAGCTCGCCGCGGCCCTGGAGTTGGTGTCCCCCGGGACGGAGCGGACCTTCGCGTTCGTCCAGCTCGCCGCGGGTGGACTGCTCGTGCTCGCCGCGGTCCTCGCGATGGGCGCCCTCGCCGGCCGGGTCCCCGCGCTCCCGGTCGCGGTCCTCACGCTCCTCTCCGGCGCGCTGCTGCTCGTCCTCGTGGCCAGGTCCGCGTTGCGGCTGCCGGACGAGCTCGCGTACGGCAGCCTCGGCATGCAGCTGTCCACGGTCCTGGCGCTGCTGGCGGGGCTGGGCCAGGCGCTGGTCGCCGTCGTCCTGGGCGTGCTCCTGCTGCGCTGCCGGCGCGACCGGTCCGCCGCCGAGGCCGTGTACGGCTCGGACGAGGCGGCCGCGTCCTGGCAGACGCCGACCACCTAGACTGGGTCGGTTGTGTCTTCCGCCATCGCCGACTACCGCCGCCTCTGGGGCGCAGCTGGACTCTCGTTCGTCGCGGTGGCCTACCTGGGGCGCATCCCGCTGGCGATGAGCCAGATGGGCGTCCTGCTCCTCGTGGCCCAGGCGACCGGCCGCTACGGCATCGCCGGCGCCACCGCGGGTGCCCTGGCCGTCGCCAACGCCGTCGGCTCGCCGCTCTTCGGCGGCCTCGCCGACCGCATCGGCCAGCGCGCTGTCGTGCTCGGCCAGTCGCTGGCCGGGGCCGTGGGCCTGCTGTCCATCGTGGTCTTCGCCCACCTCGAAGTCTCCTCGGCCGTCCTCGTCGTCGTCGCGGCGCTGACCGGCCTCGTGATGCCGCAGGTCGGCCCCCTCGCTCGCGTGCGCTGGCGCCCCGTCCTGCGGCGCCGTGTGAACGAGGGCCGGATCCGCGAGGAGGAGCTCGACCGCTTCGTCGACCTCGCGTTCTCCTACGAGGGCGCGGGCGACGAGGCCTCCTTCGTGCTCGGCCCGGCGCTCGTCGGCATCCTCGGCGTGCTCGTGGGCGCCGACGGTGCGCTCGTCGCGGCGGCGGTGCTGCTGCTCGTGTTCGGGTCGTGGTTCGCGGTGCACGAGACCGCGGCGCTGGTGCCCCGCGGCAGCGAGCACGCGCCCACGCACGGCGTCCGGCTGTGGACCTCGGCGTTCCTGTCGCTCGCGACCGCCGTCTTCCTCATGGGCATGCTGTTCGGCAGCATCCAGACCGGCACCACGGTGCTCGCGACCCAGCAGGGCCACCCGGACGTCGCCGGCCTGATCCACGCCGTGCTCGGCATCGGCAGCGTCGTGGCCGGCCTCTCGCTCGCCGCCGTGCCGGCCAGCATCCTCTACGCGACCCGCATGCTGTGGGCGTCGGGCGCGATGATCGTGCTGGCCTCGCCGCTGCTGGTCGTCGACACGATCCCGCAGCTGGTCGCCGTCATCGCGGTGATGGGCTTCGCGGTCGCGCCGTACCTGATCAGCGCGTTCGCGTTGGCCGGGCTGATCGTGCCGCCGGCCCGCATCGGCACGGCGATGACGTTCCTCGCCGGCTGCACGGGCCTGGGCTACGCCACGGGCGCGTCGATCGCCGGCCGCGCTGCCGACGGCGCGTTCGGCGCGGGCGGCCACACGTCGGCGTTCGTCGTCACGATCTCGTCGATGGCCGCCGCCTTCGCGCTCTCGCTGCTCACCCAGCGGATCCTGCGCTCGGCGCGCATCGTCTCGTCCTGACGGTCAGCGCGCCGCGAGCGCCGCGCACAGCCGGTCGCGCGCCGCGGGCCACTCGTCGTCGAGCATCGAGAACGTGAGCGTGTCGCGCCACGAGCCGTCGTCGCGCAGCTTGTGCTTGCGCAGCACGCCCTCACGCACGGCGCCGAGCCGAGCGATCGCGGCCTGCGAGCGCTCGTTGCGGATGTCGGTGTGCCACACGACGCGGACGCAGCCGAGGTCCTCGAACGCGTGCGTCATCAACAGCAGCTTCGCCTCGGTGTTGAGCCCCGAGCGCCAGAACCGCCGCCCGATCCACGTGTGCCCGATCGCCACGGTCCGCAGGGCGGGCACGACGTCGTAGAACGCGGTCATGCCGGCCACCTCGCCGGTGCGCAGGTCGACCTGCGCCCAGGGCACCACGGCCGGGTTCGCGAGGTACCGGTCGATCTGCGCGCGAGCGGACTCGACCGTCAGGACGTCCCAGCCGATGATGTGCTCGAAGGTCGACGCGTCGTCGCCGGCCGCCGCGAGTCCCGCCGCGTGCTGGGGGCCGAGCGGCTCGAGCCGCACGATCGATCCGGTCAGCTCCACCGCCGTCGTCCACGCGCTCACGCCGCGACGCTACCGACCCGGTCCGCTCAGCGGGAGAGCCGGTCGAGGAACGCGATCATGAGCGCCTCGCGGACCCGCGGGGGCGCGACGTCCACCAGCGCGTTGACGGGTCCGAGCCGCTCGGGGACGGCCACTCCGCCCTCGCCGGCGAGCCCCGCGAGGGCCAGCAGCCCGTCGAACGCCTCGTCGTCGAGGGTGTCGGGGTCGAGCGTCGCGGCGGCCTCGGCCAGCAGCGGGTCGATCCGCACGGGTCCGGCAGCAGCTGCCTCCTTCACGGCTGAGGCGAGCGCGTCGAGGAACTCCGGCACGGACGGCGCCGTCGCCGCGCTCATCGTGAGGTGCAGGTTCGCGGGCTCGTCGCCGAAGCGCATCTGCGGCTGCACGAACCAGCCGCGGTCGAGCATGAGGTCGCTGATCGTGAACACGTCCACCGCGTCGTCGGTGCCGATCACGACGAGCGAGGTCTCGGGCTGCTCGACCAGGTGCAGGTGGTCGATCGCCGCGACGCCCTCGGCCAGCTCGCGGGTGCCGGCGACGGTGCGGGCGACGAGGTCGCGGTAGCCGTCGGCGCCGATGTGCCGGACGACCGCCCAGGCGGCGGCGAGCGGCCCGCCGGACTTCGTGGACTGCATGGTCGAGTTGAGCATCGTGTAGCCGGGCCAGTCGGCGTACGCGAAGAACTGCGGCCGACGCAGCTGCGGCGTCGCGTGCAGCAGCAGCGAGACGCCCTTGGGCGTGTACGCGTACTTGTGCAGGTCCACCGACATGCTCGTCACGCCCGGGACCGCGAAATCCCACGGCGGCGCGTCGGGCACCCACGGCAGGACCCAGCCGCCGATGCACGCGTCGACGTGCAGGCGCAGGCCGCGCTCGCGCGTGACGGCCGCGAGCTCCTCGATCGGGTCGATCACGCCGTGCGCGTACGAGGGCGTGGAGGCGGCGACGAGGACGACGCGGTCGCCGAGCCGGTCGATCGCCTCGGTCATGGCGGCGACGTCGGCGCGGTGGCCGGGACCGACGGGCACCGCCGCGAGCTCGACGCCGAAGTAGTGGGCGGCCTTGGCGAACGCCGCGTGGATCGTGCTGGGCACGACCATGGCCGGCCGCTCGACGCCCGCGGCGTCCCGCGCGGTCTGGACCGCGAGGAGGATCGACTCGGTGCCGCCGGACGTCACCGTGCCGACGACCTCGTCGCCGGCGTGCAGGATCGAGCGCGCGAAGGCGATCAGGTCGGCCTCCATCGACAGCAGGCTGGGGAAGGCGGTGGGGTCGAGGCCGTTGGTCGAGGCGTACATCGCGACGGCCTCGCGGGCGATCTCGTCGGCCTGCGCGAGGCCGGAGTCGTAGACGTACGCGAGCGTCCGGCCGCCGTGGGTGGGCAGGTCGCGCGCGCGGCGCGCGCGCAGCTCGGCGAGGATCTCATCGGGGGACATCGGCACTCCTCAGTCGCTCGTCGAGTCGGTAGCCGCGCAGCAGCACGAGGCTCAGCACGGTCAGCGCCGCCGGCACGAGCGAGAAGCCGACGGCGATGGCGAGCCGCGCCCCGTCCGGCTGGTCGACGGTGACGTCGCTGGTCGACGACACGTAGCCGCCGGCCGCCAGCGCGAGCGCGAAGATGCCCGGGCCGAGGGCCAGGCCGAGGGTCTCGCCCGCGGTCCACACGCCGGTGAAGACGCCGATCCGGTTCTCGCCGCTGCGCTGTGCGTCGTCCGCCGCGACGTCGGGCAGCATGGCCATCGGGAAGACCTGCGCCCCCGCGTAGCCGATGCCGACGAGCGCGGCCGCGACGTAGGTCGGGACGAGCCAGCCCTCGTGCGCGGTGAGCAGCAGCACCATGCCGACCACCAGGAAGCCCGTCGCGACGGTGTAGCCCGAGCGCTTGCCGCGACGCGCCGCGTACCGCTCCCACACGGGCGTGACGAGCAGGGCCGGACCGACGAAGGCCACGAACAGGAAGGTGTTGGCGGCCGTGCTGTCGAGCAGGTCGTCGGCCACGTACGCGACGCCGGCCAGGACGGTGCCGATCGCGGCGGCCTGCGCCACGAAGGTCAGCAGGACGGCGCGGAAGTCGGGGTTCGCGCCCACGAGGCGCAGCTGGTCGACGAGCGTGCCGGGCGCGGTCTCGGTGGGGTGCTCGGGGGCGCCCCGCGTGCCCCACCACGCGCCGAGGGCGCCGATCGCGATGACGACGCCGACGTAGACGCCCATCGCCGTGTGGCCCAGCTGCTCGGCCACGATCGGGGCCGTTGCGCCGGACAGCAGGATCGCCAGGGCCAGCACGACGACGCGCCACGTCATGAGCCGCGTGCGCTCGGCGTAGTCGAGGGTCAGCTCGGCGGGCATCGCGACGTACGGCACCTGGAAGAACGCGTAGGCGCTCGCACACGCCAGAAACGCGAGCGCGACCCACGCCGCGGCGAGGGCACTCGGCTCGGTGGGACCGGCGAACATCAGCGCGAACAGGGCCGCGAGCGCCAGCCCCGCGCGGACGAGGAACGGCCGGCGCCGGCCGGCACGGTGGCGCGAGCGGTCGCTGATCCGTCCCGCGACGGGGTTGAGCACGACGTCCCACGCCTTCGGCGCGAACACCAGGACGCCGGCCAGGGCGGCGCCGATGCCGATCTCGTCGGTGAGGTACGGCAGCAGCAGCAGTCCCGGGACCGTGCCGAACGTGCCGGTCGCGACGCTGCCGAGGGCGTAGCCGCGCCGGACCCGCGCGGGAAGCTCAGTCGTCACTGTCCGACGGGCCGAGGTCGCGCACGGCGGCGAGGTCGTCGAGGAAGCACTCCGCCCAGTGGTCGATGTCGTTCTCCATGACCTGCTTGCGCAGCGCCCTCATCCGGCGGCGCAGGTCGGCGGGGCTGCTGCGCAGGGCCTCGAGCATCGCGGACTTCATGCCGTTGATGTCGTGCGGGTTCACCTGGAACGCCTGCTTGAGCTCGGCCGAGGCGCCGGCGAACTCACTCAGGACCAGCGCGCCGCGGTCGTCCCAGCGCGTCGCGACGTACTCCTTGGCGACGAGGTTCATGCCGTCGCGCAGCGGCGTCACGACCATGACGTCGGCCGCGCGGTACATCGCGGCCATCTCCTCGCGCGGGAAGGACGTGTGCAGGTACTGGATCGGCTGCTGGCCGATGCGGCCGAGGTCGCCGTTGACGCGACCGACGAGCTGGTTGATGTCGTCGCGCAGCTTGCGGTACTGCATGACGCGCTCGCGGGAGGGCGTCGCCACCTGGACGAACACGGCGTCGTCGACGTCGAGCTCGCCGTCGCTGACCAGCTCGCCGAACGCGCGCAGGCGCTGGGGCAGGCCCTTCGTGTAGTCGAGCCGGTCGATGCCGATGAGGACGTGTCGGGGGTTGCCGAGGCTGTCGCGGATCTCCTGGGCCCGGGCGATCACCTCGGGCGTGCGCGAGAGCTGCTCGAAGCCCGCGGCGTCGATCGAGATCGGGTAGGCCCGCGCCAGGACGGTGCGGCCGTCGGGCAGCGAGACCCGGTCGCGGTGCGTGCGGTGACCGACGCGCTGGCGGACCAGCTGGATGAAGTTCTGCGCGCCGCCGGGCATCTGGAAGCCCACGAGGTCCGCGCCCAGCAGCCCCTCGAGGATCTGGCGGCGCCACGGCAGCTGCTGGAACAGCTCCTTCGGCGGGAAGGGGATGTGCAGGAAGAAGCCGATCAGCAGGTCGGGGCGCAGCTCGCGCAGCATCTGCGGGACGAGCTGGAGCTGGTAGTCCTGCACCCACACGACCGCGTTGTCGGCGGCCAGCTCGGCGGCCTTCCGCGCGAACCGCAGGTTGACCGCGACGTAGGAGTCCCACCACTCGCGGTGGAACTCGGGCGTGACGACCACGTCGTGGTAGAGCGGCCACAGCGTCGCGTTGGAGAAGCCCTCGTAGTACTCCTCGACCTCCTGCTCCGACAGCGGGACCGGCACGAGGCGCAGGCCGTCGTGCTCGAACTCGTCGAGCTCCTCGTCGGACGCGCCGTGCCAGCCGATCCACGCCCCGCCGCGCAGCTTCATGACGGGCTCGAGCGCGGTGACCAGGCCGCCGGGCGACTTGCGCCAGGTGACCTCGCCGTCGTCGGCGACCATGCGGTCCACGGGCAGTCGATTCGCGATGACGAGAAAATCTGCCCGCTCCTTGGCCATGGGGCCACCCTAAAGGAGATCGCGAGGGTCCGCCGCCGGCCGTGGGACGCCGCGCGCCTTGTTTCCCGAACGGGAATGACAACGGTGTGATTACGCCGCTACGATCGAGGCATGGCTGCGGTGGAGAAGCACGAAGGAGCGACGCACGTCGGTGAGCTGACCGACCGCGATCGCGAGATGCTCGAGCTGGAGCGCCTGTGGTGGAAGTACGCCGGCGCCAAGGAGCAGGCGATCCGCGACAAGTTCGACATGACCGCCACCCGCTACTACCAGGTCCTCAACGCCCTGATCGACTCCGAGGCCGCCCTCGCGCACGACCCGCTGCTGGTCAAGCGCCTCCGCCGACTGCGCACCCAGCGCCAGCGCCAGCGCCAGGCGCGCCGCGCGGGCACCGACGGCTGAGGTGAGCCAGCCGCCGGTCGAGCCCACCGGCGATCGGCGCGACGCCGACCGTCCGTCGCGCCCGTGGCTCGCGATCGTCCTGCCCGCCGTCTGGCTGCTGCTCGGCCTGGCCGGGGGATTCGTCATCATCTCCGTCGTGAACGGCGGCGACGACGCCCCGCCCGCCGCCGAGACCACCAAGGGCCCGACGGCCGCCCCGACCAAGGCCGCGCCCACGAAGAAGCCCGCCACCAAGGCGACCCCGAAGCCCAAGCGCACGCCGAAGCCGTCCCCGACGCCGACCAGCACGCCGGCGCCCACCCGTTCGGTGACCGTCTCGGTGTACAACCAGGTCGGCATCGGCGGCCTCGCCCGTCGCGTGGCCGGCCAGCTGCAGGCGCTGGGCTGGCCGATCGGCACGGTCGACGACTGGCGCGGCGGGGTCCCGCAGGACACCGTCTACTTCCCCGGCGGGCGCCAGGGCGAGGCCGAGCTGCTGGCCCGTGACCTGGGCATCTCGCGCATCCTGCCGGCCGCGCCGAACATGTCCACCTCGGCCTTGACGGTCGTGCTGGCCAGCCCGCGCTGAGGGGCGGTGATAATCGTGAGCATGACCGATCCGGGGCAGACGCTCTTGGCCCTCGACTTCGACGGCACCTTGGCCCACATCGTCGAGGATCCGGCGTCGGCGTACATCCATCCGGACTCGCTCGCCGCGCTGCGCCGCCTGGGGCCGGTGCTCGCCGCGATCGTCATCATCACGGGGCGTCCGGTCGACGAGGCACGCCGCCTGGGCCGGTTCGAGGAGGGCGAGGGCCTTGAGGACCTCGTCGTCTGCGGACAGTACGGCGCCGAGCGCTGGGACGCCGCCAGTGGCGACGTCCGCCGCCCCACCCGTCCCGACGCTGTCCACGACCTCGCCGAGCGGCTGCCGTCGTGGCTCGCCGAGCACGACGCCGAGCGGCTGCGCATCGAGGACAAGGGCCTGGCCATCGCGCTGCACACGCGCGGCATCGCGCCGGGCCTGCTCGACACGCTGTCGCCGCAGCTGGCGGCGCTCGCCGCCGAGTTCGACCTGCACATGGAGCCCGGCCGCCAGGTGCTCGAGTTCCGCGCGCACCGCACCGACAAGGGCGAGACCCTGCGCCGTGCCGTCGAGGCGATCCAGCCGCGCTCGCTCGTGTTCGCCGGCGACGACCTGGGCGACCTGCCGGCGTTCCGCGAGGCGATCGCGCTGCGCGAGGACGGCCTGGACGTCACGCTCGTGTGCTCCGCGTCGGCCGAGCAGGACGCGCTCGTCGAGCTCTCGGACGTCGTCCTCGACGGCCCCGACGCCGTCGCCGCCTGGCTCACCGAGCTCGCGGACCGGTTCGCGCCCGGACGCCCTGCCGCCTCCTGATCTCGACGTCTCGCGATGCGGACCGAGTGGACGCATCGTGAGACGTCCGCCTAGTCTGAAGTCACTCATCACGAGGGGCAGAGGGACACGGCCCGACGAAGCCCCAGCAACCAGCCGACCGGCCAGGTGCTAAGTCCGTCCGCGGTCGAACGTCGACCCCGGAGAGATGAAGGAGTCTTCGTGAGCATCACGCTGTCCACCCCCACCCGGCTCCGCGAGGGAGCCTTCGGCAACGCCACCGCGCTGACGTGTCGCGAGTGCGGCGCCACCCGCGAGCTCGGCCCCCACTACGCCTGTCAGGAGTGCTTCGGCCCGCTCGAGATCTCCTACGACTTCGGCACCGTCACGCGCGAGCAGATCGAGGCGGGCCCGGCCAACATCTGGCGCTACAAGGCGCTGCTGCCGGTGCCCGAGGACATCGAGTCCAGCCCCAACCTCGAGCCCGGCTTCACCCGGCTGCTCGACGCCCGCAACCTCGCCGCCGAGCTCGGCCTGTCGAAGTTGTGGGTCAAGGACGACAGCACCAACCCCACCAACTCCTTCAAGGACCGCGTCGTCGCCTGCGCCCTGAGCGCGGCCCGCGAGTTCGGCAGCCGCGTGTTCGCCTGCCCCTCCACCGGCAACCTCGCCAACGCGGTCGCCGCCGCCGGCGCCCGCGCCGGCATCCGCACGGTCGTGTTCATCCCGAGCAACCTCGAGACGCCCAAGCAGGTCAACTCGGCCGTCTTCACCGACAGCCTCGTGGCCGTCGACGGCAACTACGACGACGTCAACAAGCTGGCCAGCGAGATCGCGGGAGAGGAGGACGGCTGGGCGTTCGTCAACGTCAACGTGCGCCCCTTCTACGCCGAGGGCTCCAAGACGCTCGGCTACGAGATCGCCGAGCAGCTCGGCTGGCGGCTGCCCGACCAGATCGTCATCCCCGTCGCGTCCGGCTCGCAGCTGACCAAGGTGCACAAGGCGTTCACCGAACTCATCGCGCTCGGCCTCGTCGAGGACAAGCCGGTCCGCGTGTTCGGCGCGCAGGCCCAGGGCTGCAACCCGGTCGCCACGGCGTTCAAGGACGGCGTCGACGCGATCCGCCCCGTCAAGCCCGACACGATCGCCAAGTCCCTCGCGATCGGCAACCCCGCCGACGGCATCTACGTCCTCGACATCGCGCGCGCCACGGGCGGCGGCGTCGAGGAGGTCACCGACGACCAGATCCGCGACGCGATCGTGCTGCTCGCCCGCACCGAGGGCATCTTCACCGAGACCGCCGGCGGCACCACGGTGGCGGTCCTGCGCAAACTCGTCGAGACCGGTCAGCTGGACCCGGCGCTGGAGACGGTCGTCATCAACACGGGCCACGGCCTCAAGACGCTCGACGCGGTGACCGGCTCGGTCGGCCCGCGCACCACCATCGCCCCCACGTACGACGCCTTCGCCGCGGCCGGCATCGCCTGAGCCGTCCCACCACCACCCGAGGAGCACTCATGGCCGTTTCCGTCCGCATCCCCACGATCCTGCGCAGCTACACGCACGACGAGTCGCAGGTGACCGCCGAGGGCGACACGCTCGCCGCCGTCCTGGACTCGCTCGACGCGTCCTACCCCGGGATCCGCGCCCGGATCCTCGACGAGGACGGCAAGCTGCGCCGCTTCGTCAACATCTACGTCGCGGAGGAGGACGTCCGGTTCGACCAGGGTCTGGACACCAAGACGCCGGACGGCACCCAGATCTCGGTGATCCCCGCCGTCGCCGGCGGCTGCTGAGCCGATCCGCCGTTCCCTGGCTCGGGCCCTGCCGTTACGCTGGTTTCGGGCCCGGCCGGGGGCCTTTCGCGCAGAACAAGGTGGTCGCATGGTGCACGGCACCGTCAAGTGGTTCAACTCCGACAAGGGCTACGGCTTCATCGCGGTCGACGGCCAGGACGACGTCTTCGTCCATTGGTCCAAGATCGCGATCAACGGCTTCAAGACCCTCGAGGACGGTCAGACCGTCGAGCTCGAGGTCGTCGACGGCCCCAAGGGCCGCGAGGCGGAGAACGTCCAGCCACTGCGCTAGCGCCGTCTCGTTCGTGTGCGGGGGCGGTTGAGGGAAGTTGATTAGCACTCGTATAGTGAGAGTGCTAGATCCACCTTCTCACCACTGTCGGAGACACGCACATGGCCAAGTCCATCGCATTCAACGAAGAAGCCCGGCGTGGGCTCGAGCGCGGCATGAACCAGCTCGCCGACGCCGTCAAGGTCACGCTCGGCCCCAAGGGCCGCAACGTCGTCCTCGAGAAGAAGTGGGGAGCCCCCACGATCACGAACGACGGCGTCTCCATCGCCAAGGAGATCGAGCTCGAGGACCCGTACGAGAAGATCGGCGCCGAGCTCGTCAAGGAAGTCGCCAAGAAGACCGACGACGTCGCCGGTGACGGCACGACGACCGCCACGGTCCTGGCCCAGGCGCTCGTGCGCGAGGGTCTGCGCAACGTGGCCGCCGGCGCCAACCCGATGGGCCTGAAGAAGGGCATCGAGACCGCCGTCGAGGCCATCAGCACCCAGCTGCTCGGCATGGCGAAGGACGTCGAGACCAAGGAGCAGATCGCCTCCACCGCGTCCATCTCGGCCGCCGACACCACGGTCGGTGAGATCATCGCCGAGGCCATGGACAAGGTCGGCAAGGAGGGCGTGATCACGGTCGAGGAGTCGAACACGTTCGGCCTCGACCTCGAGCTCACCGAGGGCATGCGCTTCGACAAGGGTCACCTGTCGGGCTACTTCGTCACCGACCCCGAGCGCATGGAGACGGTCCTCGAGGACCCGTACATCCTCATCGTCAACAGCAAGATCAGCACCGTGAAGGACATGGTCCCGGTGCTGGAGAAGGTCATGCAGACCGGCAAGCCGTTGGCGATCATCGCCGAGGACGTCGAGGGCGAGGCGCTGGCCACCCTCATCGTCAACAAGCTCAAGGGCACGTTCAAGTCGGTCGCCATCAAGGCCCCCGGCTTCGGCGACCGCCGCAAGGCCATGCTGACCGACATCGCGATCCTCACCGGCGGCGAGGTCATCAGCGAGGAGGTCGGCCTCAAGCTCGAGAACGCCGACCTCACGCTGCTGGGCACCGCCCGCAAGGTCGTCACGTCCAAGGACGAGACCACGATCGTCGAGGGTGGCGGCGACGAGGCCCAGATCGCCGGCCGCGTGGCCCAGATCAAGGCCGAGATCGAGAACAGCGACTCGGACTACGACCGCGAGAAGCTCCAGGAGCGCCTCGCCAAGCTGGCCGGCGGCGTGGCCGTCATCAAGGTCGGCGCGGCCACCGAGGTCGAGCTCAAGGAGCGCAAGCACCGCATCGAGGACGCCGTCCGCAACGCGAAGGCGGCCGTCGAGGAGGGCATCGTCCCCGGCGGCGGCGTGGCGCTGGTCCAGGCCAGCAAGGCCGCGTTCGAGAAGCTCGAGCTCGAGGGCGACGAGGCCACCGGCGCGAACATCGTGCGCCTGGCCACCTCGGCCCCGCTCAAGCAGATCGCCGTCAACGCCGGCCTCGAGGGCGGCGTCGTGGCGGAGAAGGTCGCCAACCTCGAGCCCGGCCAGGGCCTGAACGCGGCCACGGGCGAGTACGTCGACATGATCGCCACCGGCATCATCGACCCCGCCAAGGTCACGCGCTCGGCGCTGCAGAACGCCGCCTCGATCGCGGCGCTGTTCCTGACGACCGAGGCCGTCGTCGCCGACAAGCCGGAGCCCGCGGCCCCGGCCGGCGCCCCCGGCATGGACGACATGGGCGGCATGGGCGGCATGGGCTTCTGAGCCTCCCGCACCCAGCACCCCACGGAACCCCGGCACCTCGGTGCCGGGGTTCCGTGCGTCCGGGCCCCGTGTCAGAGAACCTCGCGAAGTGACGGTTTCCCCGGTTAAGCAGGTTTTCCTCACTGAACGGGGTTTCCTGTCACTTCGCGAGGGTCGCAATCCTCGTTCAGGGACAGTTTTCCTACTTAACCGGGGAAACTGTCACCCTTCGCCCACCCGGCGCGTGACGGCAGGGGAGGATGGGGCGGTGACGACGTGGCAGGAGCTGACCCGCACGGACGAGGCGATGACCCCCGAGCACCGGGCGCGGCTCGTCGAGGCCGGCGTCGACCCCGACCGGCTCGACGCGCTCGCGTGGCGCCGCCTCGACGGCCCGCTGCCGTCGTGGTGGAACGACCTGGGCAACGCGCTCTACGCCGCGCCGGGCGCGATGCTGCCCGACCGCGTCGTCGAGCTGCTCACGACGTTCTACTTCCACGACGCCCTCATCGTCGTCGGTGGCCCGATGGAGCACCTGACGTCGCTGCTCGTGGGCGGCGACGGCGCGACGGTGTTCCTCGACGAGCGCGTCATCCTCACGGCGGGCGAGATCTACTGCGGCCCGCGGTCCTCCGTGGTCCTGCACGGGCCCGTCGTCGCGACCCGCTCGCCCGTCATCGACGCGCGCAACGGCGGCAGCATCGTCGCCGCGGGCGACCAGCTGTGGGCGGCCGGCGTCTACATCGCGACGGACGACATGCACCGCCTCGAGGACGCCGCCACGGGAGAGCGGATCAACCCCTTCGGCGCCACGATCCGGCTGGGTCACCACGTGTGGCTGTGCCGCGAGTCCGTGGTGTCCGGCCACGTCGAGATCGGCGACCACGTGTGCGTCGGGCTGCGGGCCGTCGTCCGGGGCCAGAAGGTCCCCGCGAACGTCGTCGTGGCGGGGTCGCCGGCACGCGTCGTCCGCGAGGGCACGACCTGGTCCTTCGACGACACTCCGTGACGTCCGATTCCGGGAAACGACGAGTTACGCAAGCCGCACCCTCGGAATCGGTCATTCGCGTCCCGGTCGATGCACGAAATCATGTGCCATCGCCTGTGACATGTACGACAACGGTATTTTTGGAAAACGTCCGGACAGGACGCTCCGCATGGCCTACTTTCGAGGGAAAGCACGGGGCGTCGCGAGCGCCGGTGGCCGTCGGAGGGGGAATCCGGCGGAGGGAGAGCACCGGAGAGCGAGAAGCCGGACGAACGGGCCTGCGGGTCCGCGCGTATCACCGTCTTCACGGGACGCTCCTTGCGGGATATGCAGGCACGACGGCACGTGGGCCGTGGGGCGAGGCGGAGGGGTCCGCAGCATGACGCCCGACGGGCTGCATTGGGGAGTGGGCAATGAGTTCAGCGATCGACGGGCGCGACGACACCGTCCTACCGCTGCGCCTGGTGGAGCCGATCGCGGCGGAGGCGGTGGTCGGCTCTCCGTCGGTCCACCGCGAGTTCACCGCGATCCCCACGGGTCGGTCCCCGTGGGACGCCCTGGTCCGTCAGGGCCTGATCGGCCACCTGCTCGTCCTGGCTGGCACGATCGTCACCGGCGTCGTGGTGGGCATGAGCCCCGGGGCGCTGAGCCTGCTGGCCCTCGCCGTCGTCGCGTGGCTCGGCTTCAGCCTGGCCGCCCTGCCCGCGTACGAGCGGGCCGTCTCGCTGCGTCCGGCCAAGCGCCTCGTCGGGGTCCTCGCCCTCGGCGCGCTGGCCACCCTCGTGCTGACCGACGCCGTCTCGACGCAGCTGCGCGACGCCGTCACGGTCCTGAGCGCCACCGCCGTCCTCATCGTCGGCTCCGCGGTCGTGCACCGCGCCGTCCTGCGCCGGGTGCCCACCCTGCTCGTCGGCCCCGCCGACGCCGTCAACCGGCTCGCCGCCCGCTGGGAGGACCGCCAGGACCTCGTCGTCGTGGGTCGCTGCACGTGGGACTCCACCACGCCCGTCGGCAGCGCCACGGTCAACTCCGTCGTGCGCGACGTCCCCAAGCTGCTGCGCACCGTCCGCGGCGCCCGCGTCGTCATCACGGCCGACCAGGCGCTCAGCGACCCGTCGCTGCGCCACCTCGCGTGGGGCCTGCAGCGGGCCGAGATCGAGTGCCTCGTGCTGACCGACATGAACGACTACGTCGAGTTCGTGCGGCCCACCCGCATCGGCGACCAGCTGGCGCTGGCGCTGGACCCGCCGAACAGCCACCTCGTCAGCCAGGCGATCAAGTCGTTCTTCGACCGCAGCTTCGCCGCCGTCGCCCTCGTGCTGGGCGCGCCGCTCATGGCCCTCGTCGCGCTGGCGATCCGGTTCGACTCGAAGGGACCGGTGATCTACCGCCAGGAGCGCACCGGTCGCGACGGCGTCCCGTTCAACATCTACAAGTTCCGCACGATGGTCGAGGACGCCGACCAGCGCGTCGACGAGCTGCGCGAGCTCAACGAGGCCGCCGGCCCGCTGTTCAAGATGACGCAGGACCCGCGGGTCACCCGCGTCGGGCGCATCCTGCGCCAGACCTCGCTGGACGAGCTGCCCCAGCTGTTCAACGTGCTGCTCGGCGACATGGCGCTCGTGGGACCGCGACCGGCCCTGGAGAGCGAGACGTCCCAGTACAGCCAGTGGGTCTGGCGCCGGCTGCACGTCAAGCCCGGCATGACCGGCCTGTGGCAGGTCAGCGGCCGCTCGAACCTGTCGTGGGACGAGTCCATCCGGCTGGACCTGATGTACGTCAACAACTGGAACCTGCGCATGGACTTCGCGATCCTCTTCCGCACGGTCGGCGTCGTGCTCAACCGCAAGGGGGCGTGGTGAGCACCCCCGACGTGGCCGGCGTCGGCTACGCCAGCGGCGTGTTCGACATGTTCCACATCGGGCACCTGAACCTGCTGCGCCGCGCGCGCGAGCACTGCGAGACGCTCGTGGTCGGCGTCGCCAGCGACGAGTACGTCCTGGCCCTCAAGGGTCGCGAGCCCGTGGTCCCGCTGGCCGAGCGGATCGAGATCGTCTCGTCGCTGCGCTTCGTCGACGAGGTCATCGTTGACCGGAGCGAGGACAAGCGCGTCGCCTGGCGCCAGCGCTCGTTCGACGCCATCTTCAAGGGCGACGACTGGCGCGGCTCGCCCAAGGGTGAGCGACTCGAGCAGGCGATGGCCGAGGTCGGCGCACGCGTCGTGTACTTCCCGTACACGCTGCACACGTCCAGCACCCGGCTCCGCGGGTTCATCGAGCGCGCGGAGTCGGACTTCTACGCCTCCCGGTGATCCGAGGGCGAGGGCGCTCAGCGCCCGAAGCCTCGAAACCCGGTCAGATCGAGCGCCCTCGGCTCTCGATCAGTGCTCGGTGATGGTGCCCGCGCCGACGGTGCGGTTGGTGGACTCGTCGATCAGGATGAACGAGCCCGCCTGGCGGTTGCGCTGGTAGGGATCGACCATGAGCGGCTGCGTCGTGCGCAGCGTGACGCGGCCGATCGCGTTCAGGCCCAGCTCCTGCGGGGCCTGGTGGCGGTGCAGCGTGTTCACGTCGAGCTCGTACTTGATCTCCTTGACCAGCGCCCGGGCCGAGCGGGTCGTGTGCTTGATCGCGTACTTGCCGCCCAGGCGCATCGGCTCGGAGTCCATCCAGCAGATCATCGCGTCGAGGTCCTGCGTCACCGCGGGCTGGTTGTTGGGGCGCACGATCATGTCGCCGCGCGACACGTCGACCTCGTCCTCGAGCCGGACGGTCACCGACATGGGGGAGTAGGCCTCGGGGATCTCGCCCTTGAACGTGTCGATCGCCTTGACCTTGGTGGGCAGACCGCTGGGCAGCACGATCACGTCGTCGCCGGGGCGCAGCACGCCGCTGATGACCTGGCCGGCGAAGGCGCGGTAGTCGCCCTGGCCGTTCTGCGGCCGGATGACGTACTGGACCGGGAACCGCACGTCGACGAGGTTCTTGTCGCTGGCGATGTAGACGTTCTCGAGGTGGTGCAGCAGCGAGGGGCCCTCGTACCAGGGCATCTCGTCGGAGCGGGACACGACGTTGTCGCCGGTCAGCGCCGAGAGCGGGATCGTGGTGACGTCGGTGAACTCCAGGCGCGCGGCGAAGTCGACGAACTCGTCGCTGATGCGGCGGTAGACGTCCTCGGACCAGTCGACCAGGTCCATCTTGTTGATGGCCAGCACGATGTGCGGCACGCGCAGCAGCGACACGAGGGTCGCGTGGCGGCGGCTCTGCTCCTGCAGGCCCTTGCGCGCGTCGACCAGGATGATCGCCAGGTCGGCCGTGGAGGCGCCCGTGACCATGTTGCGCGTGTACTGGATGTGGCCCGGCGTGTCCGCGATGATGAACTTGCGCTTGGGCGTGGAGAAGTAGCGGTACGCGACGTCGATCGTGATGCCCTGCTCACGCTCGGCGCGCAGGCCGTCCGTCAGCAGGGCGAGGTCGGTGTACTCGTCGCCGCGCTGGGCGCTCGTGGCCTCGACGGCCTCGAGCTGGTCGGTGAAGATCGACTTCGAGTCGAACAGCAGCCGGCCGATGAGCGTGCTCTTGCCGTCGTCGACCGAGCCGGCCGTGGCGAATCGCAGGATGTCCATCAGAAGTAGCCCTCCTTCTTGCGATCCTCCATCGCGGCCTCGCTGACCTTGTCGTCGCCGCGGGTGGCGCCACGCTCGGTGATGCGCGTGGCGGCGACCTCGGCCACGACCTCCTCGGGCGTGGTGGCGGTGGAGGGGACCGCGGCGGTCAGGGTGGCGTCGCCGACGGTGCGGTAGCGGACCGACTCGGTGAACACCTCCTCGCCCTCGCGCGGCTGGCAGTGCTGGTTGATCGTGAAGTACATGCCGTCGCGCAGGAAGACCTCGCGCTCACGGGCGTAGTAGATGTCCGGCAGCTCGATGCCCTCGCGGGCGATGTACTGCCAGATGTCGAGCTCGGTCCAGTTCGACAGGGGGAAGCAGCGGATGCTCTCGCCCGGGTGGATGCGGCCGTTGTAGAGCGACCACAGCTCGGGGCGCTGGTTCTTGGGGTCCCACTGGCCGAAGTCGTCGCGGAAGGAGAAGACGCGCTCCTTGGCGCGGGCCTTCTCCTCGTCGCGGCGGGCGCCGCCGAACAGGGCGGACAGCCCGTGCTGCTCGGCGGTGCGGATCAGGACGGGGGTCTGGATGCGGTTGCGCGAGCCGTTGGGCTCCTCGCGCACGAAGCCCTCGTCGATCGCGTCCTGGACGGAGCCGACGATGAGCCGCACGCCCAGCTCCTCGACGACGCGGTCGCGGAACTCGAGGACCTCGTCGAAGTTGTGGCCCGTGTCGATGTGGACCACGGGGAACGGGACCGGGCCGGGCGCGAACGCGCGCACCGCCAGGTTGAGCATGACGACGGAGTCCTTGCCGCCCGAGAACAGCAGGGCGGGTCGCTCGTTCTCCGCGACGAGCTCGCGGATGATGTAGATCGCCTCGGCCTCGAGGTGGTCGAGCTGGCTCAGGCCGTAGCGACGCGACTCGCTCGTTTCGGACATCGACGGGTTCCTCCCCACGCGGTCGACCGGTGTTCCGCGGTGCGCGGACGGCGTCCGGGTCCGGTCCCGAGACGCCCGCACCGGCGGGTGCGGCTTGACACTAACACCGGGCAGAAGGGCCTCCGAACCACGGTGATCGGCGTGAGATCGCTGTGACAGAATCGATCGCCATGGACTTGTGGCTCATCGCCGGCGCCTTCGCGGTCGGCATCGTCGTGGGCCTGACCGGCATGGGCGGCGGCGCCCTCATGACGCCCATGCTCGTGTTCTTCTTCAACGTCCCGCCGCTGACCGCCGTCTCGAGCGACCTGGTCGCGAGCGCGGTCATGAAGCCGGTCGGCGCGTCCGTCCACCTGCGGCGGGGGACGGTGAACCTGCGGCTCGTCGGCTGGCTGTGCGCGGGCTCGGTCCCGGCCGCGTTCTGCGGCGTGCTGATCCTGCGCGCGCTCGGCGACTCCCAGCAGATGCAGGACGGCATCAAGGTCGCCCTCGGCCTGGCGATCCTGCTGAGCGCGGCGCTGCTGCTGGTGCGCGCCTACATGCGGCTGCTCGAGCGCGCCCGCACCCGCGACGGCAAGGGCGAGCCGCTCCCGCAGGCCCGTCCCGAGCGTCACGTCCGCCCGGTGCCCACGCTGCTGCTGGGCATCCTGGGCGGCCTCGTCGTCGGCATGACGTCGGTCGGCTCGGGGTCTCTCATCATCATCGGCCTGATGCTGCTGTACCCGGGCCTCAAGGCGAGCCAGCTCGTCGGCACCGACCTCGTGCAGGCCGTCCCGCTCGTCGCGTCGGCCGCGATCAGCCACGCGATCTTCGGCGACCTCGACCTGAGCGTCTCGCTGCCGCTCATCATCGGCTCGATCCCCGGCGCCTACATCGGCGCGCGGCTCTCGGCGCGGCTGCCCGGCGGCTGGGTCCGCCGCGCGCTGGCGTTCGTGCTGCTGGCCTCGGGCCTCAAGCTCATCGGCGTCCCGAACGGCACGACGGGTCTCATCCTGGCCGTCACGCTGGTCGCCGCGCCGCTCGTGTGGATGGTGGTCCGCCGCCGGCTGGGCTTCCCGGCGTTCGCGTTCGTCGAGCACCGGCAGGCGAGGGCGGCGCGCGAGGCGAAGGAGCGCCCGTGAGCGCCGGCGCCGTCCTGCGCGGCCACCAGCTGGACGCGCTCGAGCTCATCCTCGGCCGCTTCCTCGCGCCCGTCGACGGCTACTGCCTGCCGGGCCGCGCCCCCGCCGACTGGCCCTTCGAGGCGACCCTCGCGGTGCCGGCGAAGGCCGCGGTCGAGGCCGTCGACCAGGGCTCGCTGACGCTGACCGACCCCGACAACACCCCGCTCGCGACGCTCGTGCTGTCCGACACCCGCCCGCGCGACGACCAGACGACGTGGGTGGCGGGTCGGCTGAGGCCGGCGAAGGCCGCCGAGCACCCGCCGGCCCGCGCCGTGCGGCTCGTCGTCCCGGTGGACCTCGGCGACCACGTCGTGGCGCTGTTCAGCGGCCGGGTCAGCGCCGGCGACGTCATGCGCGCCGTCAACGTCGCGCACGGCAAGCCACTCGCGCTCATCGGCATCGCGGCGCAGGACGCGTCCGGCAGCGACGTCGCGGTGATGGACGAGCTGCGGCGCTGCGCGGACGTGATCCCCAACGCCCGAGCCTGGTACCTCGCGGCTCCGGCGGTGGGCGAGACCGCGTCGGCCGAGGAGGTGCTGCAGTACGCGCTGGGGTCGCTCAGCGTCCGCGACCCGCTCGACTTCCGCCGGCCGAGCGCCGAGGCGGACACCGGTGCCGTGCTGCTGTTCACCGGGCTGTCCGGCGCCGGCAAGTCGACCGTGGCGCGTGCCGTCGTGGAGGCGATCACGGCGCAGAACCTGCGCCGCACCGTCCTGCTCGACGGCGACGACGTCCGTCAGGAGCTCTCGGCCGGTCTCGGCTACGGCCGTGAGGACCGCGAGCGCAACCTGACCCGGATCGCGTGGGTCGCGGCGCGCGTCGCCGAGGTCGGCGGCCTCGCGGTGTGCGCGCCGATCGCGCCGTTCGCGTCGGCCCGCCAGGCCATGCGCGAGCGGGTGGAGCCGCGCTCGCCCTTCCTCGTCATCCACGTGGCCACGCCGCTCGCGGTCGCCGAGGCACGCGACCGCAAGGGCCTGTACGCCAAGGCCCGTGCCGGGCTGATCCCCGACTTCACCGGGATCGACTCGCCCTACGAGGTGCCCGACGACGCCGACCTGACGATCGACACGTCGCGCACCGGCGTGGGCGAGTGCGTCGAATCGGTGCTCGAGATGCTGCGTGAGAAGGGCATCCTGCCGCCCGTCTGAGACCCCGTCGCGGGTAGTGTCCGAGGGTTGCAGAAAACGCGAGATGTGAGGGAATCCTCCTGTTAGGGTACGGGCCATGGGTGATCTGGGTTACAAACTGAAGGTCCTGCGACGCATCGGCGTCATCAAGGCCCTGCCGCCGCACCGGCTCATCGGTGCCGCCCGCGTGCTGAAGAAGTGGGGGCCGGGGCTTCCGTCGGGGGTCAACGCCGCCGCGAAGCGCTACCCCAAGCAGGTCGCGATCATCGACGACGCCGGCCAGATCACGTACGAGGAGCTCGTCGCGCAGATCAACCAGTTCACCGAGGTGCTCAAGGAGCGCGGCATCAAGGCGGGCGACTCGGTCGCCGTCCTGTCGCGCAACCACCGCTACCTCGTGATCGCGCTGGTCGCCGTCGTCCAGATGGGCGGCCGCATCCTGCTGCTGAACACGATGTCCAGCCGTGCCCAGCTCACCGACCTCGCCGAGCGCGAGGGCGCCGAGCTGCTCATCCTCGACCAGGAGTTCCTGCCCCTCGTGGAGGACGTCCGCCGCAGCCGCCTCATGCTCGCGTGGGCCGACGCGGACGCGCCCACCAACCTGCCCTCGATCGAGTCCGCCACCGTCGGCAAGCCCAAGGACGAGCACCCCGTCCCGGAGAAGCACGGCGAGATGATCATCTTCACGTCGGGCACGACGGGCCTGCCCAAGGGCGCCAAGCGCAAGGAGCCCGAGGACCTCAAGCCGCTGCTGGCCTTCTTCGGCTCGATCCCCTACCAGAGCAACTCGGTCGTCTCGATCGCCGCGCCGCTGTTCCACTCGTGGGGCCTGATCAACCTGGGCTTCGGCCTGTCGACGTGCCCCACGTTCGTGCTGCGTCGCAAGTTCTCGCCCGAGCAGACGCTGCGCGACATCGAGAAGTACAAGGTCGAGGTGCTCGTCGTCGTCCCGCTCATGCTCCAGCGCATGGTCAAGGCCGACCCGAACGTCGTGAAGAACACCGACGTGTCGAGCCTCAAGATCACCGCCTCCAGCGGCTCGGCCCTCGCCGGTGACCTGGCCCTGCACTTCATGGACATGTTCACCGACTCGATCTACAACTTCTACGGCGCGACCGAGACCAGCTGGATCACGATCGCCAGCCCCAAGGACCTGCGCGCCGCCCCCGGCACCGCCGGCCGGGTGCCGTGGCGCACGCAGGTCAAGGTGCTCGACCACGACGGCAACGAGGTCCCGCAGGGCGACATCGGCGTCATCCACGTCGTCAACGACATGCCGTTCGGCGGCTACACCGACGGGCGCAACAAGTCGTTCCACTCGGGCCTCATGGACTCGGGCGACCTGGGCTACTTCGACGAGGAGGGCCGCCTCTTCGTCGCCGGCCGCGACGACGACATGATCATCTCCGGCGGCGAGAACGTCTTCCCGCGCGAGCTCGAGGACTGCCTCATCGAGCACCCCGAGGTGGTCGACGTGGTCGTCACCGGCATCGCCGACCCCGACTGGGGCCAGCGCCTGGCCGCGTACGTCGTGCGCAAGGAGGGCAGCGACGTCACGGTGTCCGAGCTGACCGAGTTCGCCCGCGACAACGTGTCCCGCTCCGCCGTGCCGCGGGGGATCATGTTCCTCGACCAGCTGCCGCGCAACCCCACCGGCAAGGTCATGAAGCGCCAGCTGCCGGCGTTCGAGACCGCCGGCTGAGTCGCCCGTGGCCCGTGCGAGTCTGACCTCCGTCCTGCGACGCCTGGTGCAGGCCGGGCGAACCGTCGCGTCCTCAGCGCCGTCCGCGCCACCCGCGCGCGGCGGGCTGGACACGACGTGGGCCGGTGACGCCGACGGCCGCCCCGACCCGGGCGAGATCGTGTGGACGTGGGTGCCCTACGAGGACGACCCGGCGCAGGGCAAGGACCGTCCGGTCCTGCTCATCGGCCGGCGCGACGCGTCGACGCTGGTGGGACTCCAGCTGACCTCGAAGGACCACGACCGCGACGCCGCCCAGGAGGCGCGTGCCGGCCGTCACTGGATGGACATCGGCTCGGGCGCGTGGGACGCGCGCGGCCGGGCCAGCGAGGTCCGGCTCAACCGGCTCATCGAGGTGCGCGAGCAGGACGTCCGCCGAGAAGGCGCCGTGCTGGACCGCGCGGTGTACGAACGCGTCGTCGCGGCTGCGAGACAATACCTGCCATGAACGTCGTCGCCCGGATCGACCGCTTCCAGCGTCGTCATCCGGTCGTCGGATTCCCGATCGCCGTCGTCTACAAGTTCTTCGACGACCAGGGCCCGTACCTCGCGGCGATCATGACCTACTACTCGTTCATCGCGATCTTCCCGCTCATGCTGATCGCCACGTCGGTGCTCGGCTTCATCCTGCAGGGCGACCTCGAGCTGCAGGAGCGGCTGCTGGACACGGCGCTCGGCCAGTTCCCGATCGTCGGCGACCAGCTCGGCCGGCCCAACGGGATCACCGGCA
Source organism: Aeromicrobium jepli (assembly GCF_047246605.1). Lineage (NCBI taxonomy): Bacteria > Bacillati > Actinomycetota > Actinomycetes > Propionibacteriales > Nocardioidaceae > Aeromicrobium > Aeromicrobium jepli. The sequence continues at coordinate 30,079 of NZ_JBFOKO010000009.1, read as the reverse complement.
GCACGTCGGCGATCGTGATCGGCTCCCTTGCGGCCGCCTACGGTGCGCTCGGCGTGGGCCAGTCGACGCAGAACGCGGCCAACGTGGCCTGGGGCGTGCCGCGCAACAGCCGCCCCAACCCGATCGTCATGCGGCTGCGCAGCTTCGGCGTGCTCGGCATCGGCGGCCTGGGCATCGGCTTCATCGCGGTGCTGCAGTCGCTCGTCGACAATCCGGAGGTGGTGGGGATCGACCACCTGCCCGACCTCGGCCTCGTCATGCGCTTCGTCGGCCTCATGGTGTCGTGGGGCATCTTCATCGTCGTGTTCAAGTTCGTGAGCCTGCGGCGGGCGTCGTGGCGGTCGGTGCTGCCCGGCTCGCTGTTCTGCGCGCTCGGGTGGCAGGTGCTGCAGTTCGCCGGGGACGCGTACGTGCAGCGGGTCATCGTGCGGGCCTCCTCGATGAACCAGACCTTCGCGCTCGTCCTCGGCCTGATCGCGCTGCTGTTCCTGCTCACGGCGATCATCGTGATCGGCCTCGAGATCAACGTCGTGCGCCGCCGTCACCTCTACCCCCGGGCGCTGCTGACGCCCTTCACCGACAACGTCGTGCTGACCGCGGGCGACCGCCGCGCGTACGCGCAGTACGCCCGGATGCAGCGGCACAAGGGCTTCCAGACCATCTCGGTCGACTTCGACGACGAGGCGTGAGCGCGCCTCAGGGCGTTCCCTCGACGGGGTAGGGCAGGGACGGCAGGCGGTCGCGCTGGTAGTCCACGAGCCACGTCAGGATCCGCGGGTCGGCGTCGATCAGGTGCTGCCAGCCGGCGACGAGGTCGGCGAAGAACCGCGCAGGCGCCAGATCTAGGGTCGTGAGGTCCGGCCCGAAGGCCGAGAACGTCGTGTGCACCTGCCGGCACGCGTGGTCGGCCATGATGCGGTCCGACTCCGCGCGCACCCGGCGCGCGAGGCCGGCGTCGCGCATCTGGCCCACCGGGCGCGTGTGCAGGACCGGCACCGCGTCGAGGATGCCGACGCCCTGGTAGTCGAGCAGCTTGGGCCACAGCGAGTCCAGGCCCCAGCCCCATCCGGTCTCGGTGAGGTCGAGCGTCGGCAGCAGCTCCTCGAGGGCCCGCACGCTGAAGCCCGGCATCATGATCTCGACGAAGCCGGTGCGCCGGCCGAAGAAGCTGTGGTTCCGCATGGCCGAGAAGTGCGCGAAGTGGGACGCGTCGTGCATCGCCGGGGCGAAGAGGTCCAGGTGCGCGCCGTCCGCCAGCGCGAACAGGCGGCTGATGCCGTCCTGGTCGACCAGGAGGTCGTCGTCGGGCAGCCAGACGTGGTCGTACTCGCGCCAGCCGTCCCATCGGCGCAGGACCTCGCGCAGGCCGGTCCACTTCGGCCCGGGGACCACCTCCTCGACGACGCAGTCCACGTCGTCCTGCGACGGGATCGGCTGGTACGGGACGAGCCGCAGGTCCCAGTCGCGCGGCGTGCCGGGCTCGATCCAGCTCCGGTGGAGCGATCGGGCGCCGACCCGCGCTAGGACGAGGCCCCTCATGCGTCCGCTCCGGTCACGGGGGCGGCGGCGCCAATCGGCACGAGGTCGTTCAGCAGGCGGACGATCTCCCACCAGCTGTCGACCACGACGTCCGCGCCGGCCTCGCGGAGTGCCGCGATCCGGTCGGCACGTTGCTCGGGTGGGACGAACTGCACGGTGCCGATCGTCCGGCAGCCGGCGGCGACGGCCGACAGGGCTCCGTTGACGGAGTCCTCCACGGCGACCGCCTCCGCGGGCGAGACGCCGAGGCGCTCGCACGCGAACGTGTAGACGGCGGGGTCGGGCTTGCTCACCGGCCGGGGCAGGGAGCTCTCGGCGCTGAACAGCGTCGCCGACTCGAACAGGCCGGTCAGGCCGGTGACCTCGAGGCACGCGGCGAGGCGGGGGCCGGCGCTCGACGTGACGACCGCGAGCGGCAGCCGCCGGGCCAGCTCGGCGAGCGGCCCGCGGACCTCGCAGTCGGGGCGCAGCACGGTCCGCAGGTGCGCCGTGACCACGTCCCGCTCGACCGCGACCCAGTGCTCGAGATCGTCAGCGTCGAGCCGCCGCTCGTGCAGGTCGGCCAGCAGCGCCGCGGACGAGCGGAAGTTGCGCCCGTTCGTCAGCCGCTGCAGCTCCGCGGGCTCGTACGCGAGGTCGACGCCGAGGTGGTCCAGGAACCGGTTCGTGACGATGGCGGAGGCCTCGTACGCCGGCTCCTCGGACGGGAACAGGGTGCCGTCGGCGTCGCACAGGACGGCGCGGATCTGCGGGACGGGCCGGTCCTCGAACCACGTGGTCATCGGCTGCCTCTCGTGTGGGGGAGTCGGGCGGTGATGGCGCCGTGCGCGCCGAGGCGTTGCAGGTCGCCGACCGCCCGCCGGGCGGCCGCCGCGAATCGGGGATCGCGGGACAGGGGGCCGAAGGCGTCGGCGTCGGCGAGCAGCGCGGCCCGCTCGACGCCGCGGGCGGCGGACTCCAGGACGAGCCACCCCGCGACGGCCAGCACGAGCAGGTCCGGCGAGCGCCCGCGCTCGATCGACTCGGCGATCGACGGGACGAGGTACTCGCCGACCTTCCAGGCCCCGCGGCGTCGCAGGCGCTCGAGCGGGTCGCCCATGCGCGGGTGGCGCAGGCGGCGCGCGATCGAGCGGCGGTAGGCCGCGACGTCGATGCCGGGGGAGGGGGCCAGGAGGGGGGAGACCTCGTCCGCCATGAGGTGGTCGAGGTACGCGGCGAAGACGGGGTCGGCCAGCGTCTCGCACGTCGTGGTGTGGCCGCCGAGCGTGCCCAGGAAGCCGAGGGCGCAGTGGCTGGCGTTGAGCAGGCGCGTCTTCATGGCCTGGTACGGCGCCACGTCGGGCACGAGCTGGACCCCGACCTGCTCCCACGGGGGCCGGCCGTTGCAGAACCGGTCCTCGACGATCCACTGGCGGTACGGCTCGGTGACCACCGGCCAGCCGTCGTCGACACCGAACTCGGCCGTGATCGCGTGACGCTCGTCGACCGAGGTGGCCGGCGTGATGCCGTCGACCATCGAGCTCGGGAAGGCGACGTGCCGGTCGATCCACGCCGCCAGATCGGGATCGCGCAGCGCCGCGAACGAGACGATCGCGGTGCGGGCCGCGGCGCCGTTGTCGCGCATGTTGTCGCACGAGAGGACCGTGAACGGCGCGTCGCCGTGGCGGCGGCGCCGCGCGAGCGCCTCGACGACGTAGCCGAAGACGGTCCGCGGCCGTGACGGCTCGGCCAGGTCGGCGGCGACCTCGGCGTCACCGGCGTCGAACTCGCCGGTGCGCGGCCCCACGCGGTAGCCCGGCCCCGTGATCGTCAGCGTCACCAGGCGCGTGCGTGGATCGGCGAGAGTCGCCAGGACGGCCTCGGGGTCGTCCGGCGCGAAGAGGTACCTGGTCATCGCGCCGACCACGCGGGCGTGGTCGCGCCGCTCGTGACGCTCGAGCAGCAGGTACAGGTCGTCCTGGCGGGACAGGACCTCGCCCATCTCGGGCCGGTGCAGCCCGACGCCGACCAGGCCCCAGCCCCGCTCGCCCAGGCGGGCGAGGTCGTCGAGGTACACGGCCTCGTGGGCACGGTGGAAGTGACCCACGCCGATGTGCACGACGGCGGGCTCGAGGAGCTCGCGCCGGTACCCGGGCGGACTGACCGAGGGCGGGAGCGCGGCCAGCGTCGTGTTGTTCAGCGCCATGACCTTCACCGGAGGAAGGAACGTCGTCATCGGGCGGCCTCTCAGCCTCATGACGGAGCGGCGCTGCTCTGCACCTGCGTGCGTTGTACCCCTCGACGCACGCTTCACACATGTCACGGCGCCGCGACCCGGTCGCCACGCTCCGCGGGGCACCCGAACCGGTCAGCGACCCCTAGACTGGAGGGGTTGCACTCCGCGAACGCAAAGGACAGGTCATGCCCACCGGCAAGGTGAAGTGGTACGACTCCGACAAGGGGTTCGGTTTCCTCAGCCGTGAGGACGGCGACGACGTGTACGTGCGCTCGGACGCGCTGCCCGCCGGCGTCACCACGCTCAAGGCCGGCACCCGCGTCGAGTTCGGCATCGTGGCCGGCCGCCGCGGCGACCAGGCCCTCCAGGTCCGCTTGCTCGACCCGACCCCCTCGGTCTCGCAGGCGCAGGCCCACGCGCGGCGCAAGTCGCCCGAGGAGATGGTCGTGATCGTCGAGGACCTCGTGAACCTGCTGGACGGGCTGGGCGAGGGCTACCGCCACGGACGCCACCCCGAGGGCAAGCGCGCCCGCCAGGTCGCGCAGCTGCTGCGCCGCCTCGCGGCCGACCTCGACGCCTGAGCGCCGCGTGACCGGCGCCCTCGAGGGCTTCGCCGTCATCGGGGTGCTCATCGCGGTCGGCTACGTGCTGGCCGCGACCGGCGTGCTCGACGCCGCCAGCCAGGTCGTGCTCTCGCGACTCGTCTACTTCGTCGCGACGCCCGCGCTGCTGATCGACGTCCTGCGCTCGACCGACCTCGGCACCGTGTTCGGACCGTGGTTCGTCGTCGCCGTCGCGGGCGTCCTCGCGGTGCTCGTCGTGTACCTGCCGTGGGCGCGGTGGCGGGGCCGCTCGCGCGACCACGCGGTGGTGGGCGGCATGTCGGCCTCCTACGCGAACGGCGGCTACCTGGGCCTGCCGATCGCGGGCTACGTCCTGGGCGACGCGGCGTTCGCGCTGCCGACGATGGTCCTGCAGCTGACGATCTACGCGCCGCTCGCGCTGACGTTCCTCAGCATGGACGCGGGCATGCGCGTCACGCCGTGGGCGTTCGTGCGGGCCGGCCTGCGCAACCCGGTCTCGGTCGCCGCGGTCGTCGGCGTCGTGCTGTCGGTCGCGCACGCGGACCTGCCGCGCGTCGTCGCCGAGCCGATCTCGCTGCTCGGCGCGATGGCGATCCCGGCGGCGCTCATCGCGTACGGCGTGGCGCTGCGGTTCGGGCCCGGCATCGGTCGCGGGAACGGTCGCGAGGTCGCGTTCGTCGCCGTGCTCAAGCTGGCGTGGCAGCCGCTCGTGGCGTACCTCGTCGCGCGGTTCGCGCTCGGCCTCGACGCCCACGAGGTCGCCGGCGTCACCCTCATGGCCGCACTGCCGACGGCGCAGAACGTCTTCGTCTACGCCTCGCGCTTCCGCCGGGGCGAGGTGCTCGCGCGCGACTGCGTCGCCGTGACGACCCTGGCCTCGCTGCCGGTCCTGCTCGTCCTGGCGGCCCTTCTCGTGCCGTAGGCCACCGGGCTTGGTCCGGTGTGGGGCCGTGAGGGACAATCGGAGTCATGAGCACGGTCATCTCCACGGCGCGCGCCGCCCTCGACGAGAGCGTCGACGACGGCACGGTCGGCGAGCACGTCGGCACCACGGACGAGGGCTTCGGCCTGGTCACCGAGCGATTCGCGTGCCTGCTGCCGGGCTACGTCGGCTGGTACTGGGCCGTGAGCCTCTCGGTCCTCGACGGCGAGGCGACCGTCAACGACATCGTGCTGCTGCCCGGCGACGAGGCGATCGTCGCCCCCGAGTGGACCCCCTACCGCGAGCGGATCCGCCCCGGCGACCTCGGTCCCGGCGACGTGCTGCCGCCCGAGGAGGACGACATCCGCCTGGTCCCCGCGTGGTCCGCGGGCGACGGCGACGGCACCGGCGTGGTCGACCGGCACTTCGCGCGCGAGATCGGCCTGGGCCGCGAGTGGGTCCTGTCGCTCGAGGGACGCGAGGACGCCGCCGAGCGCTGGTACGAGGGCGAGTCCGGCCCGGACGCGCCGATCGCCAAGCAGGCGCCCGGCATCTGCGGCACGTGCGGCTTCCTGGTCTCGCTCGCGGGCGACCTGTCCGACCGCTTCGGCGTGTGCGCCAACAAGATGGCCAACGCCGACGGCCGCGTCGTCGCGCTCACGCACGGCTGCGGCGCCCACTCGGGCACGCGCCCCAAGCGCTCCAACTCGGCGGCGTCGCTGCCGGACCCGGTGCTGGACACCATGACCGACGAGGTCGAGGAGTTCTGAGGCGTCCCGTGTCCGGTGTGACGGCGCGCCCGCGCCGGGCGTCAGTTCTTGCGACGGCGTCCCACGGGACGCTGCGGCGTGCTCGGCGCCTCGGCGGGGGCCGCGAGTCGCTCGGGGGGCGCCGCGGGTCGCTCGGGGGGCGCCGCAGCGGGCTCGACGGCGTCGGCCTGCGCCTCGACGGCGGCCGGCAGCGCGGCGGAGCTCTCGGCGGCCGCCTGCTGCATCGCGTCACGGCGACGCTTGCAGTACTCGATCCCCATGAGGCCCAGCCCCAGTCCCGCGATCGCGGTCCACAGCCACCACGTGCGGCCCTGGTCCTGCAGGTTGCCCCAGAAGGGCAGCAGCGCGACGGCGATGACGCCCCACACGATCGTGCCGACGGTCATGGTGCGGACGCCGTCGACGTCCATCGGCTCGACCGCGGCGACGCGGTGGGTCGTGCGCCCGAACTCGAGCTCCGTGATCTCGGGCCGGCCCAGGTCGGGGATGCGGGAGCGCTTGGTGCTGGCCATGTCACCACGATAGCCCGCGTGCCCGGCCCCGAGGAGGTCGCGTGAACCCCCGCCACACCCGGCAGCTGATGTTCGTCCTGCTCACCGCGCTCATGCTGGTCGTGGTCGCCGCGGCGCTCCTCGACCGCGCCGAGGCCACGCCGTCGCAGCCCCGGGTGACGATCTCGGACCCGCGCGTCACCGAGTCCAGCGGGCTCGCCGTCAGCACCGACGAACCCGGTCTGGCGTACACCGTCAACGACTCGGGCAACGCCGCCGAGGTCTTCGCGATCGACCTCGCCTCGGGCGACGTCGTCGGCGTCACGACCGTGCGGGCGCAGTTCCGTGACGTCGAGGCGCTCGCGCTCCGCGACGGCACGCTGTGGATCGCCGACGTCGGCGACAACCGGGCCGAGCGCGACGACACCGCGCTGTACGCGATCGACGAGCCGGGCCGCCGGACCGCGACGGTCGGCGCCGAGCGCCACCCCGTGCGCCTGCCCGGGGGTCCCGCCGACGTGGAGGCGCTGCTGGCCGCGCCGGACTCCGACGAGCTCGTCGTGGTGACGAAGGCGCTCGCCGGCGCCGAGGCGCTCAGCGTTCGCGAGTCCGAGCTCGGCCGCGAGCCCGCCACCTTCACGCGGGTCGCGACCGACCTGCCGGCGCTCGTGACCGACGGCGCGTTCTCGCCCGACGGCTCGCGCGTCGCACTGCTGTCCTACGGGGCGCTGTGGACGGTCGACCCGGCGGACTGGAGCATCGTCGGCAGCCAGTCCCTGCCCCCGCTGCGCCAGGCCGAGACCGTCGCGTTCACCGCCGACGACACCGTGGTGGTCGGCAGCGAGGGCGAGGACTCGCCGCTGGTGACCCTGACGCTCGACCCCGAGCCGGCGTCCCTCGGCAGCCCGGCGACGGTCGCGACGGACCAGCCGGCCACCGAGCCCACCACGGAGCCGACGGCGGCGCCGGCACCGGCGGACGAGGGCGACGGCTCGCGCGCGATCAGGCTCGGCGGGGTCGGTCTCGCCGGGGTCGCCGTCGGCGCGCTGGCCGCGTGGCGGCTGCGCTCGCGCACCCGGTCGGCCGGATCTCGCCGGGCGATACGGTGACCGCATGAAGATCGCTCTCGGAGACAGGTCCCCGCAGGTCCACGAGTCCGCGTTCGTCGCGGCGAACGCCACGTTGGTGGGCTCGGTCGTCATGCACGAGGGCTCCAGCGTCTGGTACGGCGCGGTGCTGCGGGCCGACAACGAGCCCATCACGATCGGCCCGCGCAGCAACGTGCAGGACAACTGCGTCTTCCACGTCGACAGCGGCAAGCCGCTCACGCTCGGCGAGGGCGTCTCGGTCGGCCACGGCGCGGTCATCCACGGCGCGACCGTCGAGGACCACGTGCTGGTGGGCATGGGCGCGATCATCCTCAACGGCGCCGTCATCGGCTCGGAGTCGCTCGTCGCCGCGGGCGCCATGGTGCCGCAGGGCGCCGTCATCCCGCCGCGCTCGCTCGTGGCCGGCGTCCCCGCGAAGGTGCGCCGCGAGCTGACCGACGACGAGGTCGCCGGCCTGCACCTGAACGCCGCGGTCTACGAGGAGCACCGCGAGCTGCACCGCGTCGCCACGGTCGTCGACTGACGGTTTCCCCGGTTCAGTAGGTTCTCCCGCACTTCGCGAGGATCGCGATCCTCGCGAAGTGACAGGGAACCTCGTTCAGTGCCGCCATCGCGCCCTCGCGCCGACTGAACGAGGCTCTCTGTCACTTCGGGTGGTTCGCAACCCACGCTCAGTGACGGTTTTCCCGCTTAACCGGGGAAACCGTCAGTGCGCGAGCCGCTCGACGACGAGATCGACGCAGCGCGTCAGCGCCGTGACGTCGTCCGGTTCGATGGCCGGGAACATCGCGATCCGCAGCTGGTTGCGGCCCAGGCCCCGGTAGCCGGCGACGTCGACGATGCCGTTCTCGCGCAGCGCCGCCACGACGGCGGCCGCGTCCACGCCTTCGAGGTCGATCGTGCCGACGACGAGCGAGCGGTCGGCCGGGTCGGTGACGAACGGGGTCGCGTGGTCGCTGGCCTCGGCCCACTCGTACAGCCGCCGGGACGAGTCGGTCGTCCGCGCGACGGCCCAGTCCAGGCCGCCCTGCTCGTTCATCCAGCGCAGCTGCTGGTCCATGAGGAACAGCGTCGCGACGGCAGGCGTGTTGTAGGTCTGGTCCTTGAGCGAGTTGTCGATCGCCGTGGGCAGGTCGAGGAAGCCGGGGATGTGCCGGCCGGAGTCCTTGATGCGGCGCGCCCGCTCGATCGCCGCCGGCGACATGAGCGCGACCCACAGGCCGCCGTCCGACGCGAAGCCCTTCTGCGGCGCGAAGTAGTAGACGTCCGTCTCGGCGGCGTCCACCGGCAGGCCGCCCGCCCCTGAGGTGGCGTCGACCAGCACGAGCGCGCCCTCGTCGATGCCGGCGGGCCGGCGGACCGGCACCATGACGCCGGTCGAGGTCTCGTTGTGCGCCCACGCATACGTGTCGACGCCCGCCGTGGCGTGCGGATCGGGGTGGGTCGAGAAGTCCGACTCGAGGACCTCGGGATCCTCCAGGAACGGGGCGGCCGCCACGGCGCGCGCGAACTTGGCCGTGAACTCGCCGTGCACGAGGTGCTGGGCGCGGCGCTCGACCAACCCGAACGTGGCGGCGTCGAAGAAGGCGTGCGAGCCGCCGACGCCGAGGACGACCTCGTACCCGTCGGGCAGCCGGAACAGTGAGGACAGGCCCTCGCGGATGCTGCCGACGAGCGCCTTCACCGGCGCGGCCCGGTGCGACGTCCCCAGCAGCGAGGTCCCCGTCGCGGCGAGGGCGGCCAGCGCCTCGGGGCGGACCTTGGACGGGCCGGAGCCGAAGCGGCCGTCGCCGGGCAGGAATTCGTCGGGGATCTGCACGGCGTCATTGTCGCAGGACCACGGACTGATGCGTTGGTCCGTCCGCCGAGACGGGCGGTTACGATGCGACCCATGGCAGCAGACCAGCCCACGGTGCCCCTGGCCGAGGGGATCGCGCACGACCAGGCGGAGTGGGAGAAGGCCACCGCCGCCGTCCTGCGCAAGACCCGCCGGCTCGCCGAGGACGCCCCCGACTCCGACGTGTGGACCAAGCTGTCCACCACCACGCTCGACGGGTTGAGCATCACGCCGCTCGGCACGCCCGCGCTCGTGGCCGACCTGCCCGAGACCGGCCTGCCGGGCGAGGCGCCGTACACGCGCGGCTCCGGCACGGGCGATCCCGAGCTCGACGGCTGGGACGTGCGCGGCTGGTTCACCGATCCCGCGACGACGGCCGAGCACCTCGTCACCGAGCTGGAGAACGGCGGCAACTCGCTGTGGCTCACGCTCGGCGAGCGCGGCATCGCCGTCGACCGCCTGCCCGAGCTGCTCGAGCCGGTCTTCCTCGACCTCGCGCCCGTCGTGCTGGACTGCCCCGAGGACCCGGTCGCCGCGGCCGAGGCGTTCCTCGCGGTCTGTCGCGACAAGGGCACGGAGCCGCACCACCTGACCAACCTCGGCGCCTCCGGCACGGACCTCGACACGATCGTGCGCGTCGCCCGGCTGGCGAAGGACGCCGGTGTGCGCGGTGTCGTCGTCGACGCGTCCGGCCTGCACGACCAGGGCGCCTCGGACGTCCAGGAGCTGGCCTGGTCGATGATGCTCGCGGTCACGTACCTGCGCGCGCTCGAGTCCGCCGGGCTGACCACCGACGAGGCCGCGCAGCAGCTGGAGTTCCGCTACGCCGCCACCGACGAGCAGTTCACGACGATCGCCAAGCTGCGCGCCGCCCGCGCCCTGTGGAACCGGGTCGGCGAGATCAGCGGGATCGGCGAGGAGGCGCGCGCGCAGCGCCAGCACGCCGTCACGTCGCGCCCCATGATGGCGCGCTACGACTCCTACACGAACATGCTCCGCACCACGGTCGCCGGCTTCGCCGCGGGCGTCGGCGGCGCGGACGCGATCACGATCCTGCCGTTCGACGAGCCGCTGGGCCTGCCCACGCCGTTCAGCCGCCGGATCGCGCGCAACACCTCGAGCCTGCTCATCCACGAGTCGCACGTCGCCAAGGTCGTCGACCCGGCCGGCGGGTCGTACGCCGTCGAGAAGCTGACCGACGACCTCGCGATGGCGTCGTGGGAGCTGTTCGCCGAGCTCGACGGCCTCGACGAGCTCGAGGGCGTCGCCGACCTGGACGCCGCCGCCGAGCGCATCGCGCCGCTCGTCGAGGCGGTCCGCTCCGACCGCGCCCTGCAGATCGCCCAGCGCAAGCGGCCGATCACGGGCGTGAGCGAGTTCCCGAACCTGGCCGAGAAGCTGCCCGAGCGCGCGCCGTACCCCGTCGAGCCGGACGTGTTCCGCTACGCGGGCGAGTTCGAGCAGATGCGCGACGAGCCGGCGCCGCAGCCGGTCTTCCTCGCCACGCTCGGCCCGATCGCGGCGCACACCGCACGCGCCACGTTCGCGACCAACCTGCTGGCCGCCGGCGGCATCGGCGTCGGCGCGGCCGGCGCCACGGCCAACGTCGACGAGGTCGTCGACGGCTACCGCGAGGCCGGCGCGCCGCCGGTCGTGTGCGTGGCCGGCACCGACGCCACGTACGAGGAGTGGGGCGCTGAGGTCGTCACCGCGCTGCGCGCGAACGGCGCCCGCCACGTCGTCGTGGCGGGCAAGGCCGACCTGGGCCAGGACGCCTCGGTCGCGATGGGGCTCGATGCGCTGGCCTTCCTGCGCGGCCTGCGAGAGGAGCTGAAGAAGTGAGTACTCCGAAGAGCTTCGCGGGGGAGCCCTGGCAGAGCCCCGAGGGCATCGAGGTCAAGCGGCTGTACACGCCGGACGACCTCGAGGGCCTCGACGCGCTCGACACGTACCCGGGCCTGACGCCGTTCCTGCGCGGCCCGTACCCCGCGATGTACACGACGCAGCCGTGGACGATCCGCCAGTACGCGGGCTTCTCCACCGCCGAGGAGTCCAACGCGTTCTACCGCCGCAACCTGGCCGCCGGCCAGAAGGGCCTGTCGGTCGCGTTCGACCTGGCGACCCACCGCGGCTACGACTCCGACAACCCGCGCGTCGTCGGCGACGTGGGCATGGCGGGCGTCGCGATCGACTCGATCTACGACACGCGCACGCTGTTCGAGGGCATCCCGCTCGACCGCATGAGCGTCTCGATGACGATGAACGGCGCCGTGCTGCCGGTGCTGGCGCTCTACATCGTGGCGGCCGAGGAGCAGGGCGTGAAGCCCGAGCAGCTGGCCGGGACCATCCAGAACGACATCCTCAAGGAGTTCATGGTCCGGAACACGTACATCTACCCGCCGGCGCCGTCGATGCGGATCATCTCCGACATCTTCGCGTACACGGCGGCGAAGATGCCGCGGTTCAACTCGATCTCGATCTCAGGCTACCACATCCAGGAGGCCGGGGCGACGAACGACCTCGAGCTGGCGTACACGCTGGCCGACGGCGTCGAGTACATCCGCGCGGGCCTCGACGTGGGCCTGGACATCGACGCGTTCGCGCCACGGCTGAGCTTCTTCTGGGCCATCGGCATGAACTTCTTCATGGAGGTCGCGAAGCTGCGCGCCGCGCGTGCCCTGTGGGCCCGCCTGGTGAGCGACTTCGACCCGAAGAACCCCAAGTCGCTGAGCCTGCGCACGCACTCGCAGACCTCGGGCTGGAGCCTGACGGCGCAGGACGTCTACAACAACGTCCAGCGCACCGCGATCGAGGCGATGGCCGCGACGCAGGGCCACACGCAGAGCCTGCACACGAACGCGCTCGACGAGGCGATCGCCCTGCCGACCGACTTCAGCGCCCGCATCGCCCGCAACACCCAGCTGCTGCTGCAGCAGGAGTCGGGCACGACGCAGACGATCGACCCGTGGGCCGGCTCGTACTACGTCGAGAAGCTGACGCACGACCTGGCGAACCGCGCCTGGGCGCACATCCAGGAGGTCGAGGCCGCCGGCGGCATGGCCAAGGCGATCGATGAGGGCATCCCGAAGATGCGCATCGAGGAGGCGGCCGCCCGCACGCAGGCGCGCATCGACTCAGGCCAGCAGGTCGTCGTGGGTGTCAACACGTACCGCGTCCCCGACGAGGAGCCCTTCGAGGTCCTCAAGGTCGACAACAAGGCCGTGCTCGCGTCGCAGATCGCCAAGCTCGAGCGCCTGCGCGCCGAGCGCAACGACGACGACGTGCGGTCGGCGCTCGAGGCCCTGACCAACTCGGCCGAGCGCGGCGCCAGCCGCGACGGCTCGCTCGACGGCAACCTACTCGAGCTCGCGGTCAACGCCGCGCGCGCCAAGGCGACCGTCGGCGAGATCAGCGACGCCCTCGAGAAGGTCTACGGGCGCCACCAGGCCGTCATCCGTACGATCTCGGGTGTGTACCGCACCGAGGCCGGCCAGTCGGGCAACATCGCCCGCGTGATCGAGGCCACCGACGAGTTCGAGCGCGCCGAGGGTCGCCGTCCCCGCATCCTCGTGGCGAAGATGGGCCAGGACGGCCACGACCGGGGCCAGAAGGTCATCGTCACGGCGTTCGCCGACATGGGCTTCGACGTCGACGTGGGCCCGCTGTTCTCGACGCCGGAGGAGGTCGCCCAGCAGGCCGTGGACGCCGACGTCCACGTCGTGGGCGTCTCCTCCCTCGCGGCGGGTCACCTCACGCTGCTGCCCGCGCTGAAGCAGGCGCTGGCCGAGCAGGGTCGCGACGACATCATGGTCGTGATCGGTGGCGTGATCCCGCCGGACGACGTGCCGACGCTCAAGGAGATGGGCGCCGCCGAGGTGTTCCTCCCGGGCACGGTCATCGCCGACTCCGCGCTGGACCTGCTGGAGAAGCTGCGCGCCTCGCAGGCGTGACGTGTAACTGGCTGTTGCACTAGCCTGCGGGGGTGGACGACCGCCTCGACCTGATGGACCAGGGCTCGTTCCTGGGCCTGCGCGCGCTGGGGCACCAGCCGTGCACGTACCTGACGTGGGTCTACGACCGGCCGGTCGACCTCGACGCGCTCGAGCGGTTCAACGAGCGGCTCGCGGGGACGCTGCTGGGCCGGCTGGTCCAGCCGTCCCCGGTGCCCGGCGGGCGCCATCGCTGGGTGGCGCTCGACGCCGTCCCGCCGATCGAGGTCGAGCCGACGCCGCGCCCGCGCGCCGCGATCCAGGACTGGACCGACGAGCTGGGTGAGCGCGGCCTCGACCCCGAGCACGGACCCGGCTGGCGGCTCGGCGTGCTGCCGCTGGACGACGGCGGCATCGCGGTCACGCTCGCGACGGGGCACACGCTGGGTGACGGGATGGCGAAGCTGCAGGCCATCGCCGACGCGGTGCGCGGTGTGCGGCGGCGGCCCGACCACCCCGTCCGCGGCACGGTGCGTCGACGCGACGTGCTCTGGTCCGACCTCTTCGACCTCGTCCGCAGCCTGCCGTCGGTGGTGCGCGCCGTGGTGGCGGGGGTCCGGGTGGCGCGGACCGAGCCGAGTGGCGCAAAGCGGGGTCGCGAGTGGCGCAAGGATGCCCGCCACTCGGCGAGTGGGGGGCGGATTCGCGCCACTCGCGGACAGGGCGGGCGGTACCGCGCGCCCGCGGCGTGCGTGCGGGTCGAGCAGTCGGCGTGGGACGCGGCGGCGGAGCGGCTCGGCGGCACGAGCAACACGCTCGTCGCGGCGTTCGCGGCGACCCTCGCGCAGCGGCTGGGGCGCACCGACGCGCAGGGCCGGGTGACGCTCGCCGTGCCGGTCAGCACGCGCGTCGAGGGCGACACCCGCGGCAACGCGCTCGACTCGGTCCAGGTCGTCGTCGACCCGTCCGGGCTCGACCGCGACCTCACGCGGCTGCGGGCCGCGACCAAGGCCGCGCTTGCCGGGCGGGCCGGGCGCGCACACGACGTGACCGCCGTGCTGCCGCTCGTGCCGCTCACGCCGCGGTTCGTCGTGCGGGCGGGGGAGGGGCTCGCGATGGGCTCCGGGTCGCGTCCGGTCGGCTGCTCCAACCACGGCGACGTCGACCATCCGGTGCTGCGCATCGACGGCGCCGATCCCGACGACTTCTGGGTCCGCCTCGCCGAGCCCGGCCAGAGCGTGGCCGACCTCGACCGGATCGGGGGTCAGCTCTACGTCCTCAGCGGCCGCGCCCTCGGCCGCGTCTACCTGTCGGTCGCCGCGCACCGGGTGGGCGTCGCGCTCGACCGCGGAGGCCTGCACGCGCACGTCGCGGCCGCCCTCGCCGACCTCGGCCTCACCGCCGCGGTCGCCACCGGGTGAGCGCTGGCTACGATGCTGGCGTGGACCTGAGCGAGCTGATCGAGGGCATCCGTGCGGGCAGGCGAGCCGCGATCTCCCGGGCCATCACGATGGTCGAGTCGCGCCGCGCCGACCACCGCGCCGCAGCCCGCGAGCTGCTCGCGGAGCTGACGTCGGCGCCCGACTCGAAGGTCGGGGGAGCGGTTCGCGTCGGCATCTCGGGCGTCCCCGGCGTCGGCAAGTCGACGTTCATCGAAGCGCTCGGCGTGCACCTGACCGGCCGCGGGCACCGCGTCGGCGTGCTCGCCGTCGATCCGTCCAGCGTCCGCACGCGCGGCTCCGTGCTCGGCGACAAGACCCGCATGGTCCGCCTCTCGACCGACCCAAACGCGTACATCCGGCCGTCGCCCAGCGCCGGCAGCCTGGGCGGCGTTGCCCGCGCGACGAGCCAGGCCCTGACGATCCTCGAGGCCGCCGGGTACGACGTCGTGCTGGTCGAGACCGTCGGCGTGGGCCAGTCCGAGATCACGGTCGCCGGCATGGTCGACACCTTCTTGTTTCTCACCCTCGCCCGCACCGGCGACCAGCTGCAGGGCATCAAGAAGGGCATCCTCGAGATCGCCGACGTCATCGCGGTCAACAAGGCGGACGGCGAGCGTGCCCGCGAGGCCGAGAGCACCGCGCGCGAGCTGGCCGGGGCGCTGCGCCTGGTCTACGCCGGTACGCAGGACTGGGTCCCGCCCGTCCTGACCTGCTCGGCGCTCGAGGGCTCGGGCATCGACACCGTCTGGAGCCGAATCCTGCGCCACCGCGAGTTCATGGGCCACCGCGGCGTCGACGAGAAGCGCGCCCAGCAGCGCCTCGACTTCACCTGGACCCTCGTGCGCGACGAGATCGAGCAGCGGCTCGCGACGGACGAGACCGTCGCCGCGGTCCGCGCGAAGGTGCGCGACGACGTGCTCGGCGGGTCCCTCTCGCCGGCCGCCGCGGCCGACGAGATCCTGCAGGCCTTCGACGCCTGATCCGGAGCGCGGGCCCACCACGCGCGTGACACGCTGGTGCGGTGAAGCGCACCGTCACCTCCCACCTCGAGCTTTACGCGTTCGACCGCGCCGACCTCGTCCTCTCGGTCGCCGTCGCGGGGAACGTGACCCCCGAGCGCGAGACGCTGACCGTCCTGCAGAACGGCACGGCGCTCGAGGCGCGCGAGGTGGCCGGCCGCCACGAGGCCCGGCTGCACCGCATCGACGCGCCCGCCGGTCCCGTCACCATCGACTACGAGGCCGTCGTCGTGGGCCACGCCGCGCCCATCGCGACCGAGGAGCTCGACATCATCGAGTACCGCCGGCCGAGCCGCTACGCGGAGTCGGACTCGCTCTACGCGATCGCCCGCGCCGAGTTCGAGGGACTGTCCGGCAAGGAGCTGCTCGACGCCGTGACGGCATGGGTCGGGCGGCACCTGTCCTATGTGCCCGGCAGCAGCCAGCACACCGACGGCGCCGTGCAGACGATGCTCAAGCGCCAGGGCGTGTGCCGCGACTACGCCCACCTCGTGGTTGCGCTGTTGCGGGCGCGCGACGTCCCCGCGCGGCTCGTGTCCGTCTACGCGCCCGGCCTGCAGCCGATGGACTTCCACGCCGTCGCCGAGGCGTGGATCGAGGACCGCTGGTGCGTCGTGGACGGCACCTCGCTCGCTCCGCGCCAGTCGATGCTGCGCATCGCGACGGGGCTGGACGCGTCCGAGACGGCGTTCCTGTCGCAGCACCATGCGGCGGTCAACCTCAACCGCCTGACGGTCACGGCGGTGGTCGACGAGCTGCCGTGGGACGACACGAGCGAGCTCGTCTCGCTGGGCTGAGGCCGCGACGGCGTGGCCGGTGCCACAGTCCCACCGCGGCCCGGTCTAGTTCCAAAGAACTAGATCATGGGTTAGGGTTTGGAACAGCGACCGCCGCGTCGCCACATCGCCTCGGGGGGGTGATGAGGCGCCGCGGCATCGTCGTCTCCGGGGCCGGGTGCGATCAGGACTGGCGCGGCAGGGCGCCCATGCCGACCAGCTGGCGGTACACGAACGGCGTCAGCGTGCGCACGTACGTCACGCTCAGGTGCGAGTTGTCGCGGTAGACGTTCACGCCGCCGATGATCGAGGGGCACTCGTCCTCGTCGCAGTAGAAGTCCGTCAGGTCGAGGACCTGCGCGCCGTCGACCTGGCGGCCCGTCGCGGCGAACGCGTCGAAGTAGCCCAGGCCCTCCTTGCGGCTGATGCCGCACGCGTCGGGCGTGATCTCGTCGAGCTGCGACAGGCACTTCTGCGGCGTGCGGGGGTGACGCGGGTTGTCGCGGACGGCGACGACCTTGACGCCCTCGCGCAGGATCGGCTTCCAGGCCGCCTCCATGCTCTCGACGCGCTCGGACTCCGAGCCGCCGAGCATCTTGGCGTAGCCCGTCGTGAGGATGAGGTCGGTGGTGGGCGCCTTCTCGAGGAGCCAGTCCTGCAGGCCCTTCTTCCACTCCTGGCAGCTGCTGACGCGCAGCGGGTCCTCGTGGTCGATCGGGTCGCGCGTCCACGCGCAGCTGCTCTTGAGCTGGGCCGAGAGCGTGATGAGCTTCTGGTCGGCCATGCGGGCCAGCGCCGGCAGGAACGACCGGGCGTGCGAGTCGCCCACGAGGACGACGTGGGGCAGGGACCGGTCCGAGAGGTCGCCGAACGTGCAGTCGTTGAGCTCGGTGTCGTGGACGCCGGCGAAGCAGCCGGGGAAGCCGCTGGCGTAGTCCTCGGTGACGGCCTCGGGCGTGGGGATCAGCTGACCGTCGAGCTCGGGGTTGTGGCACTCCTTGTCCGGGTTGCGCGAGGCGGCGCCGAAGCACGGCGGCGCGTCCTCGGTCAGCTCCTCGGCGACCTGCGTCGCGCGGTTCTCGGCGGCGACGGCGGACTGGTGGCCCGCGAGCGAGCCCGCGACGAGCAGGCCCGCGCCGACCAGCGTGGCCAGGCCGGTGATGGCGGGGCGGCGCAGGCCGAAGCGGTGCGTGAAGCGGACCGGGTCCTCGACCCACCGCTTCGTGGCCCACGACGCGACGATCGTGAACACCAGGATGCCGACGCGCGGCCAGAAGCCCAGCTCGTGGCCCAGGATGAACGGCAGGATCACGATCGGCGGCCAGTGCCACAGGTACATCGAGTACGAGATCTCGCCGAGGGTGTGCGTCGCGCGCGTGCGCATGAGCGGCGTGGGCGCCAGCCGGCTGGCGGGCTCGCCGGCCCAGATGACCGCGACGGTGCCGAGCACCGGGACGAGGGCGGCGGTGCCGGGGAACGGCGTGCTGCCGTCGTAGACGAGCGCGCACCAGGCCAGGGCGGCGAAGCCGGCCCACGACACGAGCGCGCCGACCCGGCCGCGCCGGACGGTCGCGCTGCCCATCCACAGCGCCAGCAGCGCGCCGGAGCCGAACTGCCAGGCGCGGGCGGGCGTGACGAAGTAGGCGGCCGGCGGGTTGGCCTGGGTGATCCACAGCGAGTACGCCAGGCTCGCGATCGTCGCGGTGCCCAGCACGATCGCCAGGACGAGCCGGCGCGAGCGGCCCAGGCGCGCCGCGATGACGACGGCGAGCAGCACGAGCAGCGGCCACACGAGGTAGAACTGCTCCTCGATCGACAGGGTCCAGTAGTGCTGGACGGCGGTCGGATCCTCGGCGGCGGCGAGGTAGTCGACGGAGTCCGCGGCCAGCGCCCAGTTCTGGACGTACAGCGCCGACGCGATGATCTCCTTGAAGTTCTGGCGCCAGTCCATGAGCGGCATCCACAGCCAGACCGCGAGCGCGCTCGTCGCGAGCACGAGGTACGCGGCGGGCAGCAGGCGGCGGGCGCGGCGGGCCCAGAACCTCGACAGGCTGATGCGCCCCGTCTGCTCGGTCTCGCGCAGCAGGTGTCCCGTGATGAGGAAGCCGGAGATGACGAAGAAGACGTCGACGCCGACGTAGCCGCCGGGCAGGCGGCCGGGCCACAGGTGGAACAGGACCACGAACAGCACGGCGACGGCGCGGAGGGCGGCGATCTCGGCCCTGAATCGGTCACGGGGCGGGCTGGCGGGCACCGCACCACGATACCGGCGTCCGCCCAGAGCGCCCGGGACGGCCTGCGCTCGCGGGGCTGCGAGCCCGGGAGGGACCGCCCCACTAGACTCGAGAATCGCGCCGTGCGCGCAGCACCGAACGCCGAGCTGGGAGTCGAGGAGAGCATGCCTGACGTGGGTCGAGTGCGTCGCCGCGTCGTGGCGATGGTCCCCGAGCGCCTGAAGGACCGCGCGCGCCGCGCCCTGGGCCGGGGCCCGGCCCCCAGCCCGAACCTGTCGCTGGTCGTCCAGCACGCCGACGGGCTGATCACCTACCGCGGGGAGCTGCGCGAGCCCCGCGTCGTCGCCCTCGTCGTCCGGCCGGCCACCCGGCTCGGCACGATCGTCGCGCGCGTCGAGCAGTCGCCCGACCGCCGCTTCGCCTTCACGCTCGACCCGGCCGAGCTGTGGGAGGCCGGCGGCCGCGCGGCGGGCCGTTTCGACCTGTTCCTCGAGCTCGACTCCGGGCGTGAGACGCGGCTGGGTCGCTTCGCCCACACCGACACCACGGCCGCCATGGAGTACATCGAGGTCGAGGGGGCGGCGTCGCTGTTCGGCGAGCCGGCCCACGCCTGGACCCACGTGACCGACCAGGGCAACGTCTCGGTCCGGTACGCGTTCAAGCCGATCAAGCGCTGGGAGGTCGAAGGTCACCGCCTCGAGGTGGGCCCCCACGGCATCCGCGGCGAGCTCGTCCTGAACACGTTCTCGCGGCCGGCCCGCTCGATCGCGTTCCGGCTGGGACGACGCTTTCAAGACACGATCGAGGACCTGCCCGTCACGATCGAGCCGCTCGACGCCACCGAGCGCTACGGGCTGTACTCGTACCGGATCGCGTTCGACATCCGGCCCACCGGCGCGGGCGAGGACGAGCGCGAGGGGATCATCGACCCCACGCTGGCCGTCGACATCGACGGGTTCGACGTGCCGTCGCGCGTGCTGCTGTTCCAGAAGGACTTCCCGAAGGCGCGGCTCAAGGACCTGCCGGTCCCCGCCGCGACGGGCCGCCACGTCGACCTGTGGGTGCCGTACCTGACGTTCCGCGGCAAGCGGCTGGCGTTCTGGACCGAGCGCTTCACCACCGAGAACCACGCGTACCTGCGCCGCCTGACGCGCTGGGCGTGGCTGCTCGCGCCGATCCGGCCGTTCACCGGCATCTGGCTCGTGGGGGAGGCGCCGTACAAGGCCCAGGACAACGGCTTCCAGCTGTTCCGCTGGATCCGCCGCACGCACCCCGAGCGCCGCGCCTACTACGTGATCGACGCCGACTCGCCCGACCGCGCCAAGGTCGAGCCGCTCGGCAACGTCGTCACGACCCGCTCGCGCGAGCACATCCGGTACTCGGTGCTGGCGTCGCGCCTCGTCGGCAGCCACCACGCCGAGTACCTCCACGCCTCGCGCTCGGCCCGCCTGGCCCGGCACGCGAAGGGGCTGCGCATCTTCCTGCAGCACGGCGTCACCGGCATGAAGAACGTGCGGCTCAACTACGGCCGCCTCCACATGCAGGAGATGCCGCCGGACCGGGTCGTCGTGAACTCCGCCGCCGAGCGGCAGATCTTCATCGAGGACCTCGACTTCTTCCCGTCGCAGGTCAAGGTCACCGGCTTCGCCCGCTTCGACGCGCTCTTCGAGGGCGAGCCGAAGGTCCAGCGCCGCCTGCTCGTCATGCCGACGTGGCGCGACTGGCTGGCCAGCCGCGAGTCGGTGCTCGAGAGCAAGTACCTCGCGAACTGGAAGGAGTTCCTGACCGACCCGCAGGTCCAGCGCCTGCGCGACGAGCAGGGCGTCGAGATCCTTCTGGTCCTGCACCCGAACCTGCGCGCGCTCGTCGACGACCTGCCGCTCGAGGGCATCACCATCGCGCCGCGCGACGCGGACGTGCAGGACCTCATCCGCACGAGCGCCGCGCTCGTCACGGACTACTCCAGCGTCGCGTGGGACGCCGCGTTCCTGGGCCGGCCCGTGTTCTTCTTCCGCTTCGACGACAGCGTGCTCACCGGGGCGCGCGTCCCGTTCGTCGACGCCGTCACCGAGCTGCCCGGCCCGATCGCGCATCGCGCGTCCGACATGGCCGCCGAGATCGCCGCGTCCGCCGACCGCGGGTTCGTGCTCACCGAGCAGTACGCCGCGCGGGCCCGCAAGTACCTCGAGCTGCCTCACACCGGCTACTGCCAGCGCAACTACGACATGGTCCGCGAGGCCGACGGCCTGTCGACGCGGCTGCTGCGCCTGCGCAACCGCCGCGGTGTGCGCGAGGCCTACCGGCGCTTCCGTGCGGGCCGGCACTACTACCGCGTCATGGGCTGGCTGTTCCGCTTCGGCAGCCTCCTGCCGCGCCGCGACATGGCGGTCTTCGAGAGCGATCGCGGCAGCGCCTACGGCGGCAGCCCCCGCGCGCTGTTCGAGCGGCTGCACGAGCGCGGCACGCCCCTCGAGCTCGTGTACGTCAACAACTCCACGCTGCGCGTGCCGCCGGGCTCGAAGAAGGTCTTCCGCCTCACGCCGCGCTACTTCTGGACGATGTCCCGGGCCAAGTACTGGGTGTTCAACCAGAACGTGCACGACCTGTGCAAGCGCCCGCGGGGCACGCACTACCTGCAGACGTGGCACGGCACGCCGCTCAAGCGCATGCAGAACGACGTCCCGGTCATGCACGGCCGCGCCGACGACTACCACCAGAAGGCGCAGGAGCTGGTCGACCGCTGGTCCAGCCTCGTCTCGCCGAGCCCGTACGCGAGCGAGTGCTTCCGCAGCGCCTTCGGCTGGGACGGCCCGATCATCGAGTCCGGCTACCCGGGCAACGACGTCTTCCACACCGAGAAGGGCCGCCGTCGTGCCGAGGAGACCCGCCTGCGCCTGGGCCTCGCGCCCGACCGCAAGGTCGTGCTCTACGCGCCGACCTTCCGCGACGACGGCCGGGCCGCCGGTGCCTCCGGCGCCTGGTCGCACGACATGGCGCTCGACCTCGGCCGGTTCGCCGAGAAGCTGGGGCACGACACGACGCTGCTCGTGCGGCTGCACCCGCTCGTGAAGTTCACCTGGCCCAAGGACCTCGATCCGAGCATCGTCAACGTCTCGAAGTACCCGGACACGCAGGACCTGCTGCTCGTGGCCGACGCGCTCGTGACGGACTACTCGTCGATCATGTTCGACTACGCCCAGACGGGCCGGCCGATCATCTCGTTCGTGTACGACCTGGAGCACTACCGCGACGACCTGCGCGGCTTCTACGTCGACCTCGAGGAGATCGCCCCCGGCCCGGTGGTGCGCACGAGCGACGCCGTCATCGACTCGGTCGCGCGCCTCGACGAGCTCGCGGTCGAGTACGCCGACCGGCTCGCCGCGTTCCGCGAGCGCTTCGGCAGCCTCGAGGACGGCCACGCCGCCGACCGCGTCATCGACGCCGTCTTCACCGAGGCCGAGCGGGGCACGATCCCCGACTGAGGCTCGGTGGTCTCGATACGCGGCTCGTTCCTCGCCTGCTACTCGACCACCGGTGATCGAGTGGGGCACGGTCC
This sequence comes from Aeromicrobium jepli, assembly GCF_047246605.1. Classification (NCBI taxonomy): domain Bacteria; kingdom Bacillati; phylum Actinomycetota; class Actinomycetes; order Propionibacteriales; family Nocardioidaceae; genus Aeromicrobium; species Aeromicrobium jepli. Next base: position 7,656 of record NZ_JBFOKO010000009.1, on the reverse strand, counting down.
TCGACTGAGCCACGGGTGGTCTCGATACGCGGCTCGTTCCTCGCCTGCTACTCGACCACCGGTGATCGAGTGCCGGCGAGCGCAGCGAGACGGTGTATCGAGATCACGTTTGGTGCAGGCATCCGGCTCGCTCGTGCCTGCTACTCGATCACCGGTGATCGAGTGCCGGCGAGCGCAGCGAGACGGTGTATCGAGATCACGTGCGGTGCAGGCATCCGGCTCGCTCCTCGCCTGCTGATCGACCACCGGGCTGCAGGGACGCGAAACGGGGCGCCGCCGGTGGCGACGCCCCGTTCGACGGGAGTGAGGATCAGGCCTTGACGGCCCAGTCGGGGTTCCAGCCCTCGACCTCGTCGGCCTTGCGCTCGGCGGGGCCGGTGTAGATCGCGGACGGACGGATCAGGCGGCCCGTCTGGTACTGCTCGAGGATGTGCGCGCTCCAGCCGGCGGTGCGGGCGGAGGTGAACATCGCGGTGAACATGTTCGCGGGGATCTCGGCGTAGTCCAGGACGATCGCGGCCCAGAACTCGACGTTCGTCTCCAGGACGCGGTCGGGACGGCGCTCGCGCAGCTCCTTGAGCGCGGCCTGCTCGAGCGCCTCGGCGACCTCGGCGCGCGGAGCCGCGAGCTCCTTGGCCGTGCGACGCAGCGTGCGGGCGCGGGGGTCCTCGGCGCGGTACACGCGGTGGCCGAAGCCCATGAGGCGCTCGCCCGAGTCCAGCAGGTTCTTGACGTACGCCTCGGCGTCGCCGGTCTTCTCGACCTGCTCGATCATGTGCAGGACGCGCGACGGGGCGCCGCCGTGCAGCGGGCCGGACATCGCGCCGACGGCGCCCGAGAGGGCGGCCGCGACGTCGGCGCCGGTGGAGGCGATGACGCGGGCGGTGAAGGTCGAGGCGTTCATGCCGTGCTCGGCGGCCGAGACCAGGTAGGCGTCGATGGCCTTGGCGTGGTTGGGGTCGACCTCGCCGCGCCAGCGCATCAGCATGCGCTCGACGATCGTGTCGCACTGGTCGATCTGCGCCTGGGGCACCATCGGCTTGCCGAGGCCGCGGGCGGCCTGGGCGACGTAGGAGAGCACCATGACGGCGGTGCGGGCGAGGTCGTCGCGGACCTGCTCGGGCGTCTCGATGTCGTACAGCTGGCGCAGGCCCCAGATGGGAGCCATCTGCGCGATCGCGCTCTGCACGTCGGCGCGGATGTCACCGGAGTGCACCGGGATGGGGTACGGCTCGGCGGGCGGCAGGCCCGGCTCGTAGGAGCCGTCGACCAACAGGCCCCAGATCTTCTCGAACGGCACCCGGCCGACGAGATCATCGATGTCGACGCCGCGGTAGCGCAGTGCCGAGCCTTCCTTGTCGGGTTCGGCGATCTTGCTCTCGAACGCTACGACGCCTTCCAGTCCGTGGTGCACTTGAGTCATGTGACCAGTGTGCCCTGCCTCGTGAATGCGTAGAAAGGCGGCAGGTCGGCTCAATCGATGAGGAGCGACGCGGCGTGCTCGCGGAGGTACTCGCGAAGGTACGGCAGGGCGAAGTCGACGCGTCCACGCCCGGCTTGGCGGATCATGCCGGCATCGAGGAGACGCGTGCGGTAGACGTTCGCGTACTGAGGGGTGACCTTCGGGCCGAGTCGAGTGATGATGTCCGCCATCCTGGACGGCCGGTCGTCCTTCGCCATCGCCAGCAGGAAGGTCCGGTCGACGTCCGACAGATCGTCCAGTGCGGTGGCGTGGACGAGGTTGCCCAGTCGGCGACGAGCCAGTCCGACGGCGGTGCGAGCGGCGGTGGTGTCGATGGCGTCGTCGTCCCGTCGGCGCCACAGCTCCCAGCCGACCAGCTGGATCATGAAGGGGTAGCCGCCGGTGGCGTCGACGGCCAGGTCGAGTGCCTCCGGCTCGATGCGGACTCCCGCATCGGTGAGAGGGCGCTCGATCGCGTCCGCGACATCGGCCTCGTCGACGGTCTTGAGGTCATGACGGTCCGCGCGTCGAAGGAAGGTGGTGACGTCGTCACCGAGGAGTCCGCTGACGGCGGCGGGAAGGCCTGCCAGGACCACGGCGGTCTGGCGGTCCTCGCGCGTGAGGTGCTGGCTCAGGGCCGCGAGCTCGCGGATCTCGCCCCGGACGGCGTTGTGCACTTCGTCGAGGGTGATGAGCAGGCCGCTGCCGTGGTGTTCCAGCACGTCGAGCAGAGCGGACACCTTGCGGCGCAGAGTGGAGGCGATCTCCGGGACCGCACTGCTCGTGAGACCCACGCCGGCGACCTGTGCGCCGGTGACGATCCGCTTGGGACGGGGCCGGCGCTCCTCCAGGAGGTGGTCGACCTGCTCTTCGAGCTTGACCAGGAAACCGGGCGTGGCCGTCTCGCTGATCGTGAGCCACCCGGCGCGCAGCGCGATGTCCTCGACCTCGGTGAGCAGCACGGTCTTGCCCACGCCGCGCCCACCGGTGAAGATGGTCGTCCGGCCCAGCGCTCCGGGGCCTTCGTGCAGCGACTGCTCGAGCTCGTCGAGGATCTCGGCGCGGCCGGCGAGGACCGGCGGCGTGCTTCCGGACGACGGACGGAAGGGATTGCGCTCCTGCACGGGACTCCTTCTCGTTTCTTTTACTTCTTTTTAGTTCTTTATATTTCACTGTAGTCGGTGCGAGCCGTGCCGACCGGCTCGTCCACAGGCGTGGCTCCCACTGTCTCGAGGTCGTTGATCGAGGTGTCGTCCGCTCGGATGGATACGGTGGCCCCATGAGCGACGAGCTGGCCCGCATGCGGACCGAGTACGCGCGCACCGGGCTCGAGGAGGAGGCCGCCGGGCAGGACCCGCTGGCCCTGGCGAGCACGTGGTTCGCCGACGCGATCGCGGCGCGCGTTCCCGAGCCGAACGCGATGGCGCTGGCCACCGCGAGCCCCGGCGGCGAGCCGTCCGTGCGCATCGTCCTGCTCAAGGGGCTGGACGAGCGCGGTGCCGTCTTCTTCACCAGCTACGAGTCCCGCAAGGGCCGTGAGCTCGCGCAGAACCCGCGTGCCGCGGCCGTCATGCTGTGGCACCCGATGCACCGCCAGCTCCGCCTCGAGGGGCCGGTGACGAGGCTCGACCCCGAGGAGTCCGACGCCTACTACCTGGCGCGTCCCGAGGGCGCCCGGATCAGCGCGGCCTCGTCGCCGCAGTCGCAGGTCGTCGCCGACCGCGCCGAGCTGGAGCGCCGCTGGCACGAAGCCGAGGCGACGGGCGCCGCGCAGCGCCGGCCCGAGACGTGGGGCGGCTACCGGATCGAGCCGCAGGTGCTCGAGTTCTGGCACGGCCGCGAGAACCGCCTGCACGACCGGTTCCGCTACACCCGCACCGCGGACGGCTGGCGCCGCGACCGGCTCGCGCCGTAGCGGTCAGGAGCCGACGGAGCCGGGCAGCAGCAGCTCGAACGTCGTGTGCTCGTCGTCCGTGAGCGTGAGGTAGCCGCCCATCGTGGACGCCAGGTCGGCCGCGATGGTCAGGCCGAGTCCGCCCTCGCCGTCCTCCTTGCGGCTCGTGCCGCGCTGGAAGACCTCGTTGCCGATCGTGCGCCGGCCCTCGTCCCGGACGACGAGACGCACGTACTTGCCGATGTCCTGCGCCTCGATCGTGATCGTGCCGGTCCCGTGCGTGGCCGCGTTCTCGACCAGGACATCGAGGATCTGCAGCACCGGGCCGGGGACGATGCGCGCCATGACGGCCCCGTGGGCGACGTGCCGCAGCTCGTGGCCGGCGGCCTGCACCTGCGGGCGCCAACGGTCGACGACGTCGTCGGCGAGCTCGCACAGGTTGACCTCGACCGCGTCGCCGAGCCGGTTCCCGCGGGCCAGGCCGAGCAGCTCGTCGATCGCGCTGCTGAGCCGGTCCAGCTCGGGCAGGTAGCGGTTGAGCTCGTCGGCGACCTCGGGCGGCGTCTGCGGCCACAGCGAGAGGTCCTCGAGCTCGAGCCGCAGCGCCGTGATCGGGGTGCGCAGCTGGTGCGAGGCGTTCGAGGCGAACTCGCGCTCGCGCCGGACCAGCTCGCCGAGCCGGTCCGAGCTGCTGCGCAGGGCCTCGGCGATCGCCTCGGCCTCGGGGATCGAGTAGTGCGGCGGATCGACGTCGAAGTGTCCCAGCCCGAGCCGGTCGGCCTCGTCGGCGAGCTCCTTGAACGGTCGCGACAGGCGCCGAGCCAGCACGAAGCCGACCGTCGCGGCGACGAGCGTCAGGGACAGGCCGATGAGGATGAGCGGCGTGAGGGCGGCGGAGATCTCCTGGTCGATCTCCTCGCGCGAGCGCGAGAGGGTCAGGGTGCCGCCGTCGGTCAGGTCGCGTGTCCGGACGATGTCCTTGCTCACGTCGCGCTCCGGGCCGGCCACGACGGCGGGACCGTTGGCGGGGTGGTAACTGAGCGTGTCGCCGTCGCGCAGGAAGCGCCGCAGGTAGTCGGCGGTGACCGGGTCGCCGGTCTTGCGACGCTCGTCGATCGCCACCGAGAGGTTCTCGGCGGCACGGGTGACGCTGCGGGTCTCGAAGCCGGTGACGAGGTCGGCCAGCATGTACGCCCGGGGGATGCCGTACAGCGCGAGCATCGCGATCGTCATGCCGACGAGCGTCGCGACCAGGCGGTCACGCACCGGCGTGGTCCTCGAGCCGGAAACCCACCCCGCGCACGTTCGTGATCTGGACGGGCGCGCCGGCCTCCTCGAGCTTCTGGCGCAGCCGTCCGACGGTGGCGTCGACCATCTTGGTGGACCCGAACCAGTTCTCGTCCCAGACCTCGTTGGTCAGCCGCTCGCGGGTCACCACGGCGCCGCGCTGCTCGTCGAGCAGCGCGAGCACCTCGAACTCCTTGGTCGTGGCGGCGACCTCGGAGTCGCCCACCCAGATGCGGCGGGCGGCGACGTCGACGCGCAGGCCGGAGGGAGCAGGTGCGGCGGCGGGCGCCGCGGCCACCTCGACGGGAGTGCTGCGGCGCAGCAGCGCCCGGGCGCGGGCGAGCAGCTCGGCCAGCGCGAAGGGCTTGGCCAGGTAGTCGTCGGCGCCGACGTCCAGGCCGACGACGCGATCGAGCTCGCCTCCACGTGCGGTCAGGATGATGATGCCGCCGCTGAACCCGCCGTCGCGCGCCTGGCGGCACACCTCGAGGCCGTCCATGTCGGGCAGGCCGAGGTCGAGCAGGACGAGGTCGACGGCACCGGACGCGATCCGCTCGACGGCGGGGCCTCCCTCGGTGACCCACTCGACGTCGTAGCCCTCACGCTCGAGGGTCCGGACCAGGGGCGGGGCGATCTTGTCGTCGTCCTCGACGACCAGCACGTGCGTCGACATGATTCATCGAGCATAGGGCCGACGCGTGCGCCGAGCATGCTCCCGTCTCACACGACCGTCCTGCAACAGCAGCAACGGCACCACCGCGCTCAGCGCGAGCAACCCGACGTGCACGACCGAGAGGTCGGCCGAGCCGCCGCCGGGCATGCCGACCGTGAGCACCAGCAGCGTGCTCGTGGCCGTCGCCGCGACCACGAGGGTGGCGACCAGGTGCGACTCGAAGCAGTTGTGCGCCAGCATCTTGACGCCGCTCAGCACGGCGGCGACCGCCAGCACGCCCGACAGGATCGAGTACACGAGGGTCGTCGAGGTCGCCAGCCGCTGCACGAACAGGATGCCGAGAGCGAGCATGGCCGCCGCGGCCCAGCGCGAGGCGGTGGTGCGCAGGCGCGGCATCAGAAGTCCCGGTCGGCCGGGCCGGACTCGGTGACCGTGGCCGTGGAGGAGCGGTTGCCGAACAGGTCCGTGACGGCGCTGGTGGGCGACCAGACCATCGTCCTGGCGGTGCTCACGGTCTTGAGGTCGCTCGTCGAGCCGCTCGCGAGGTTGCCCAGCCGGACGGTGACGACGGTGCGGTCCAGGCCGTTCACGGTGACGGTGTCGGCGGTCATCGTGGCGTTGAAGAACACCGTCCGGAACTTCACGTAGTCGCCCTTGAGGTTGACCTCGCCCAGGCCCAGCGCCGCCGAGCCGGAGGCGTTGAAGACCTCGACGCCGTCGCTCGAGCCGAGGCGCCACATCAGGGCGCCGTCGCGCAGGCGGACCCGGACGTTCGTGGCGCTGCCGTTCCAGCCGGACAGGACCGACGCGGGGTTGATCTGGGTCGTGTAGGTGAACGAGATCGTGTCGTTCGCGTCGAGCGTCCCCGCGACCGAGCCGGCGCCGTTGGTGGCCTGGACGTCGGCACCCGCGATGGGGCTGTTGTCGACCGTGGTGGTCTCGATCGCCGAGGTCACCGTCTGCCCGCGGCCGTCGGTCATGACGGCCCGCAGGTCGTAGACCGCGCTGGCGACCTTCGTCGTGTCCCAGGCGCAGGACCACGGCGCGGCCGCGATCGTGCAGATGTCGGTCCACGTGGTGGTGCCGGTGCGGGCGTACTGGAGGCGGACGGACGAGACGCCGGCCGTCGAGGTGGCGGTGGCCGACAGCGTGGCCGTGCGGGCGAGCAGCTCGCCCGGGTCGTTCAGCGAGACCGACGAGAGCGTGTTGTCGACGACGCGGTTCGCGACGGCGGCCGAGGTGGTCGTGTTGCCCGCGAGGTCGGTGGCGACCGCGCGGAAGGAGTACGTGCCGTTGGGCAGCGAGGTCGTGTCGACGCGGCAGGACCACGGCTCCTCGGTGCGCGTGCAGAGCGTCTTCCACGTCGTGGTGCCGCTCGCGGCGTACTGGACCTCGACGGACGCGACGCCCGAGTGCGCGTCCGACGCGGTGGCCGCGAACGTGCGCGAGCCGCTCAGGGGCGTGCCGGGGTCCGTCATCGTCACGGTCGGGGCGGCGTTGTCGACGACGACGTCCGTGACGACCTCGGAGGTGACCGTGGTGGAGCCCGCGGTCAGCTGCGCACGGAACTCGTACGAGCCCGACGCGACCGAGGCCGTGTTCCAGTTGCACGTGTACGGCGCGGCGACGCCGGAGCAGACGGTGCTCCACGAGAGCGCCCCCGTCGCGCGGTACTGCAGGCGGACCGTGGGGGAGAGGGTGCCGGTGCCGTACGCGGTGGCCGAGAGCGCGACCGTGCCGCGGATCGCGTCGCCCGGGTCGGTCATGACGACGCTGAGCTTGTTCGCGATCGAGGTGCGCACGGCGTCGGTGGTGGTGCTGTAGCCGGCCAGGTCCGTGGCGCGGGCGCGCAGCACGTACGCGCCGTCGGCGAGGGCCGTGGTGTTCCACGCGCAGGAGTACGGAGCCGTGGCGTCCGTGCACAGCGCGGTCCAGGTGCCCGAGCCGGCGACGGCGTACTCGATCGTGACGTCCTTGACGCCCAGGCCCGAGTCGGACGCCTCGGCGGAGATCGTCGCGGTGCCCTGGACGGCGGCGCCGGGGGACGTGAGCGTGACGGTCGGGGGCGTCCAGTCGGCGGCCGCGCTGACCGTGCCGGTGGCGGTGGAGGAGGACGTGAAGGAGGCCGACGAGAAGCTCGGCAGGGTGACCATGACCGCGGCCAGCAGGACCAGGACGTAGAGAGCGCGACGCACCGTCTTCGCACCTGCTTCCTGGTTCCGGTTCATGGGTTCAACGCTACGGAGCCGCGCTCCACACGAGTTCCACACGAGTTCCCCGGGAGCTCCACAGTTCCGGGGATGGGGGTCAGGCGTGGGCGGGGGTGGTGCGGGTGGCCGT